>JAKQNP010000052.1 GCA_029565675.1 bacterium | reverse complement strand
ACGAAATTATCAGAGAACGCAAAATGAAACTCGAAAAGGCTCGGCAGCAGAGAAAAACTCAAAGAATTGAACAAGCAGCCTAATCCTCAGCCACCTTATTGAAAAGAACGATTATTCCATTTCTCGCTGAACCAATACAGTTGTTGCATTGAAATTTCTTCCCCGCGACCTCACCCGCGATCCCAAGGCCAGAGAGCGTTTTATCCAGGAAGCGCAAGCCGCCTCGGCTCTCGACCACCCCAATATCTGCACCATCCATGAAATCGATACGACCGAAGAGGGGCAGATGTTCATTGCCATGAGCTGCTATGAAGGCGAGACGCTCAGACAAGTTATCGCAAATGGCCTGCTGGCAATCGAAAAAGCAATCGACATCGCTATTCAGATCGCCGAAGGATTGCATGAAGCGCATCAGAAGCGGATTGTGCATCGCGATATCAAACCCGCCAATATATTGCTGACCACCAGGGGAGAAGCCAAGATCTTGGATTTCGGCCTGGCCAAACTTTCCGGCCAGACCCAGTTGACCCGAGAAGGCACAACGCTCGGCACCACGGCTTATATGTCGCCGGAACAAGCGCGCGGCGATGAACTCGATCAGCGCACCGATATCTGGTCGCTAGGTGCCGTACTGTATGAAATGGTTACCGGCTGCGTTGCCTTCAAAGGTGAGTACGATCAAGTCGTTTTGTATTCCATCCTCAATGAAGAGCCGCTTCCGCTATCGACTTTGCGGCCCGATGCGCCGCCGCTGCTCGTTAAGGTTGTCGATACTTGTCTGCAAAAAGAGCCATCTCTTCGCTATCAGCATATAGGGGCGCTCCTAGCGGATTTGCAGGCATTGAAAGCCGACAGAGTATCCTCCAATTCTCTTTCAGCAGCTGAACGGCGACCGAGGACCGATAAAAGGCGAATCTCTATCGCCGCGATCGGTGGATTGCTGTTACTCGTTGCAGTTGCTACAGTGTTTACGATTTTTAATCGAACAGCTTTGCATCACTCGACGGTTATTCCGAGCACTCGGTTGGTCGTTTTGCCCTTTGAAAATCTGGGTCCAACTGAAAATGATTATTTCACGGACGGCGTAACGGACGAATTGATCACCCGACTGGCTTCGCTTAGCGGTTTGAGCGTCATCTCGCGCACCAGCGCGATACAGTATGCCAAGACCGACAAGTCGATCGAGCAGATCGGCAAGGAGCTGCAGGTCAGTTATGCCCTGGCCGGTGCGGTGCGCTGGGCCAAGGCTGCGGACGGTTCTGATCAAGTGCGTATCACACCCAGCCTGGTGCGCATCTCCGATAAAACCACCTTGTGGGCTGAAACCTACGACCGCGTTCTAAATGACATTTTTCTGGTGCAATCCGACATCTCCCAAAGGGTGGTCGAAAAATTGGGAATCGCGCTGCTGCCAGACGAACACAAGAGCGTTGCCATGGCGCCGACGCACAACCTTGCCGCCTATCAAGCCTTTTTGCGCGCCCGCTACTATAAACGACGACCGCATTTTACGGTTGAAAACTGGTACCGGGAAGTGGATGGCTACACGCAAGCGGTTCAGCTCGACCCCGAATTCGCCCTGGCTTTTGCCGAAATGGCGCGCGCCCATGCCCGCTTTTACTATTTATGGCAAGATCATTCGGATGAACGGTTGGAAAAAGCTGTACAAGCCGCTGAGCAAGCAAAAAGACTGTCCCCTGAATCCGCTGCTGTGCACCTGGCTCTCGGTTACTATCAGATCTATGCCTATCGGAATCCCGACCGGGCAGAGGCGGAATTCGCGATCGCCGAGAAAGGTATGCCGAACAGTTTTGAAATTTATCTGGCTCATTCCGCAGTCGCAACCTTGCGCGGCGATTGGCAGGGCGGCATGGAGAGCAGCCGCAAAGCTTTTGAACTCAGTCCGCGCGACGCATCGGTTGCCGTCGATTTAGCCGAGATCTATTGGGTTTTGCGGCGATTCCAAGAGTCGGTCAATACCTGCGATTTAGCTATCGAATTGGCCCCGGACGATGCATGGCCTTACCTCATTAAAACATTTGCTTTATGGAGCTGGAAGGGAGGGTTTGGCGAAACCAGAGCGTTGCTGCAAGCGGTTTCGCCGGATCACGAGTGGTCGCCATGGTCTTGGTTCTGGCAAAACATGATGGAAAAAGAGTATCAGCAAGCTATCGATCAGCTTTCACAAAGTTCGATCGATTGGATTGAAACCAAGTGCTGGGCTATGCCTGTCGAGCTATTGACTGCCGAAGCCTATGACCATTTGGGAGAGAACGAAAAATCGTTGCGCGATTATCAAGCTGCCAAAATTCTTTTGCAGGACAGGGTCCAACAACACCCGGACGACCCGCGCTACCACAGTTCTTTGGGCATTGCCTATGCAAGTCTGGGTCAAAAAGAAGCTGCACTGCAAGAGGGACGAAAAGCAGCCTCTCTGCTGACGGTCGACCGGGATGCTTTTTATGGCATTCCCTATATTGAAGACCTGGCCTACATCTATCTGGTCGTCGGCGAAACCGATTCCGCTCTTGCCCGGCTCGACAAGTTGCTCTCGATCCCATCGTGGATTTCCCCTGCCTGGCTGCAAAACAATCCCAGATGGTCTAAATTGTACAAGGACCCGCGGTTTGTCGAAATTTTGCTTAAACATGAGCATGCTGATTAAAGAAACGTCTCTATTACAAGAGTTGATCGACTAAAAAGAACCAATCTCTGGATAAGTCACAAAAGTTAACCCAAACCGCCGGACATCGTCGCAAACGAACCCTGATAATCCACAGGAAGGAAACGCCATGTGCCTGTTCCGCAAATCTTCGCTCACTCTCCTGGCCGTTTTACTCTTTGCCCTGCTCATTGCCAATCTGATCGTCTTTTTTACCCGCGACTGGGAAGCCTCTTTTTATCCGGCCAGCTATGCGACCCTCTACTATCCTCTGGATAAACCCACTGTGCGCCAATGGAAACTGATCGATACCCGCTTGATTGAAGCCGAAATTGCCTGGAACCGACCAGTACAGGGGTGGAGTATCACCAGTGACAGCCTCGAGCCGCAGATCAGCAGCGGCAACAATCCGATCTTTCGTCTGGCCGATGACGAGCTGATTTTTCACACCTATGCGATCACGCCAATACCCGAAGAAATCGGCAAAGGAATTGAACTGACCACGCGCTACATTTCCAAAGAGTACTATTCCGAGCGCGGTATGAAACATACCGATGTCTATTCCATCGACTGCACGGCGCCCTGCGGTAACTTTAAACAATACCCTATCAGCTACTGGACCGACGACTATAGCTATGTAGGCGAGGCTGGACTGGCCGAGGCTGACCGCTTGATCGCCGAAGCGGCAGGTATCCGCGGCGATGAGCCGACTCTGGTCAAAATGGAAAAACTGACCCGCTTTTTGCGCCGCCAATTGATCCATGCCCGCGGCGTTCCCAAAGACGACTTTCGCTGGATGAATCCCTGGCTAATCTATCAGGAGATGGTTGCCGGCACGGGCAAAGGCTGGTGCACCCAGCACGGCCAGATCTATGTTTTCTTTGCCAATCGCGCCGGTATTCCCACCCGTCTTATGCTGGGTGCGCGTACTCAAGATAACAATTTTGTCTATACCGGCCACACCTGGGCGGAATCGTGGATCGCTGAACAACAGCGTTGGGCATTTGTCGATCTTTCCCACAGCCACATCGCTATCTTAAATAAAAACGGCCAGGTGCTCAACACTGCCGAGCTCTTTTTCCTCAATCAGCACGACAGTTTCGACAGCACCTTTGCGCGCATCTATCAGGACTGGGAATGGAAGCATTTGCAGGCGCCAACCGGTCCCGATTCTCTGGCCACGGTGCCGTTCGCGCTGTGCAATCGGGTGGTGCGCGAGCAGTTCACTGCCCATTCGATACTGAAATACCGCCGGCCTCCCAATGTCGAGGATGTGCGCACTCTTTACCGCGGATTGTTTAAAGACGCGGCCTATGGCTGGGGCAACATCGAACGATATTTGTTCAAACCGCCGCTGGCTTTCAGCTTTTATCCGACTGAAGGCAAATCGACCTATATCGTGCGTTGGGTTTTGTTTTACAGCCTGGCTGCCGTGTTGTTCCTCTTTTTGATCATCGCCGTGCGCTGCCGATGGGTAAAAAAATAAGTTCACCTGCGACTGAATGTTGCTGCTGTTTGTCCACTGATTTGTCTCTCATGCAACTGATCGGTGCGGATTCTTTTCAATAGTGCTGGATGACCACTTTTGCTGGACTGGATTCACTGGCGCAGGTCTGCGATGCCATCGGTCCCGGTTGGCGGCTCACAGCCGAGTTGCGAGGAGGGGAGTGGCGAGATACGGGACTGGTGCAGCGTGCACATGAACGCGGTCTGGGGGCCTATCCCTGCACCATCACGGATGATTCCTTGCCAGAAGGCATGGAGAGCGCAGCCGGTGGGTATCATCTGCTCTACAGAGGCTGCAATGTCGATGGTTTGTTCAGCGATTTCACGGATCGCGCGGTTTATTTTGCCCATTGACCCAAGGCACTGCCATTGGTTTGCCATTCTCCCTCTGCCTTTCTGGGCCGATGTCATCCATCCGCAAATCATTTGATATGATGCAAACCGATGGACTGCTGTATCCTTTGACCTTGTTGCTCTGTCTGAAGAACAAAAAAGTACAATCCACTGCTCATCATTTTGCCCCTTTCGTCTCTGCCGTCCCACGACAGGCGCTGTTCTCCTGCGGTTTGAACATTTTGCACCAGTCTGCGCACCGGCTGACCGAGAATATTGCAAATAACGGCAGATACCTGTCCGGATTCACTCAAGGTATAACGGATCTGTATCCGGGCGTTGAAGGGATTGGGATAACTGCACAGGTTCAACAGATTTGGCACAGCAGTTTTGCCGGCGGCGACG
This sequence comes from bacterium, assembly GCA_029565675.1. Taxonomy (GTDB): domain Bacteria; phylum Zhuqueibacterota; class Zhuqueibacteria; order Residuimicrobiales; family Oceaniaggregativiventaceae; genus Sulfursilanivivens. The sequence continues at coordinate 130,354 of JAKQNP010000052.1, read as the reverse complement.
GTTGCCGGGGAAACAAGATCCTGCTTGAGGTGCAGAATCCGTTGGTAGGACGCTTCGATTCGCCCCCGGGCGATGGTCCCATTGGAAATCTCTGCTTCGATATGGTCGATAAAAAGCGGCGCCAGGCGATGCCCCTGGAAATCGTCGTCCCAGTTGTAGAGCAGGATATCAGCGCCGGCGTTGATCGCCAGGGTGATCGCTTCCGTAAATCCGTAATTATCGCTGATCGCGCGCATGGCCATGGCATCGGTGATCACCACACCTTCATAACCCAACGAATCGCGCAACAGGGTTGTCAGGGTTTTGTACGAAAGGGTGGCGGGGAAGAGGCTGTCGATGCGGCTGTTGAAGATGTGCGCCGTCATGATCAGATCCGCCTGACCGGCGTCGATCAGGCGTTTGAACGGCTCGAGTTCCGCCTCGGTCCAGGTGTCGGACACGTCGGTAAATCCGGCATGGCTGTCGCCGATCGAACTGCCGTGGCCGGGAAAATGTTTCAACGCGGTGATGAGATGGCGGCGACGAAAGGCGTCTATGAACCACGATGCGTTGAGCACGACGGTATCCGGATCGGCGCTGAAACTGCGATCACCGATGACGTTGCCCGGTTGCAGCCGCAAATCGACCACCGGTGCAAAATCGGTGTTGAGACCGACCTCGCAGAACCAGTGCGCAAATTCGTCGCCGATTTGTTCGCTGTAGCGCTCAGCGGTGCGCAAACCCATGGCATAGGCGGAGGGGGATTGGCTGAAACCGTTGTTGGCATTCAGGTTGCTCACTCTGCCGCCTTCCTGATCGGTGGCAATCAACAGCGGTATTCTCGCAGCGGCCTGCAGATCGGCGATCAAATTGCGCATCTGCACGGGGCTGGTCAAATTCTGATGGGCGCGATAGAGCAAAACTCCGCCAACATTGCAATCGCGGACTTCCTCCTTGATTTCATCCGGCACCGTGTTGCCATAGAAACCAAAAATCAGCATTTGACCGATTTTGTAGCGCAGGCTGTCTCGGGCAAAAAGATCGCCCTGTGCTTTGGCTTCACTCCAGCATAACCATCCCGCCAGCCACAAGAGTGCAATCCATCGTCTCATTGCATTTCTCCGCTAGATTTTCTGCCCACCTTGTGATCGGACTTTGCCTTCGCTACAAGCTGGTCGGCTGTTCCCGTCTCTGCCTCGGAGAGACCTGGCCTGATGGCTTTGCTGTGAGTTGCTGGGATCAACCTCGACCAGATATAGCCATTTACTTTATCCTTCGCAAGCAAAATCAATTCTTCTGACAAGAGTGTTGTCTCTGGACTGTTCGACTGCCGGAAGCAAAGGAGATCGCGCAAAGACAGGAAAGGCTGATATCGGTGAAAAAATTCTTTATCTTTTCATCAGATTTTTCTATTTTGCATCTATTGCATTGCAGCCCACAAGTTTCGAAAGGACTGGATGGATCATCATCTCATCATCAACATGATCATCAAGACGATCGGCGGGGTGGGTATTTTCCTGCTCGGTATGCGGCAAATGTCTGACGGCATGCAAGCTATGGCCGGCGATCAGCTTCGCCAGATGATCAACAAAGTGACCGATAATCGCCTGGTTGCCACCGGTGTGGGCGCAGCGATTACTGCTCTGATTCAATCGAGTTCAGTGACGACCGTAATGGTTGTGGGAATGGTCAATGCCGGTGTGATGACACTGCGGCAGAGCATCGGCGTCATCCTGGGCGCTGACATCGGTACCACCATCACCGCCTGGATAATCAGTTTTAAAATTGCTGACTATGGCCTGCCTCTTCTTGGCCTGTCAGCGCTGGTCTATCTCTTTGTCCGTCATGACCGTACACGCTTTATCGCTTTGTTCACCATGGGACTGGGCATGATCTTTTTTGGCCTTGAGATCATGAAGCTGGGTTTTATGCCGATGCGCGAGAATCAGGATTTTATCCTTCTGCTCGCCCGTTTCAGCCCCGACAGCTTTGGCGGTCTGTTGCAGTGCGTGTTGATCGGTGCATTGGTCACTGCCGTGATCCAATCCTCATCGGCCACGGTTGCCATCACCATCACTCTGGCTCAGACCGGGATGATCACCTATGATGCGGCAGTCGCACTGGTGCTCGGAGAGAATATCGGCACCACGATCACTGCCTTCCTCTCTTCTCTCGGCGCGACCACCTGGGCACGGCGCACCGCTTACGCCCATATTTCGATCAAGATTCTCGCCGTTCTGTTCATGCTGCCGCTGTTCAACAGCTATATCGCTTTGTTGAACAGCCTTTTGCCAGTCACCATCCCCATCGCCAACAAAATTGCATTTGCCCATACCGGATTCAATATTTTTCTGGTCACCATTTTTATCTGGATGGTTAAGCCCTTAGCCGATTTTCTGGTTTTTCTGGTGCCGGAGCGGCACAGAGTCGATGCCCGGCTCGCTTTTTTTGATACGCGACTGCTGGATACGCCGGCTGTTGCTTTTAAGCAATCACAGGCCGGCATCGAGCACTTGATGAGCAGGGTACAACAGATACTCGAACGTCTGGAAAAGACATTGGTCTCACCCAAAGACCCTATCGATAAAAAACTTCAACAGGATGAACAGGATATCGACCTTTTGCAAAAGGATCTGGTCGAATACATCAGTGCTTTATTGTCGCACAATCTATCGGCCGAAGATCGAATCGCCTTGCAAAAACAAATCCGCCTTGCCGATGAATACGAATCGATCAGCGATCATGTGGTGATCATTGTCAAGCTGCGCAACAAGATCGTCAAGGCAGGATTAAAAATGACCGATCAGGACAAAGCCAACCTTCTCGACCTGCATGCGTTTATTATGTCGTATGTGGCCAATATCAACGAATTGGTGAAAAGCGGAGATCGTCAGATTTTTAAAAAGGCAAATCAGGATGGCAAGTTGTTCAATCAGAAACTGCGGAAGTTTCGCAAAATCCATCTGGACCGTCTGGGGGGAAAGTATGGATCACCGGGGCTCAGCCTTTTTTATGTCGATATTTTGAGCTCTTTTCGCCGAATTAAGGAACACGCCTTGAACGTGGCCGAAATCATCGCAATCGAGAGATGATCGACCTGCCGTGCCGCAGCAGCCCTTGCGGCGGATTTGTTCTTATTCAACTTTGCAAACCAATGACGTGATGTCGTCACTCGCCAATGCATCGGTGTAGAAATTTCTGGCCACCTGATTCAAACCGCCGGCAATTTCTCCTGCTTTTTTCTCCCGGTTTCGGATGATCCAATCGAGGGCGTGTTGCAGTCCGAAAGGTGATTCGTCTGCTCCGATTGCTTCGGTAACACCGTCGGTCAGCAAGACCAACAGATCCCCACATGTTAACGGCACCGCTGCAGAGGTGGTGTAGGTATAATTCTGCAAAAAGCCCAGCGGTACACCGGTGCTTTCCATGGTATGCGCGATGTGACCGGCACTGTCAATAACGGTAGCGGGTAAATGGCCGGCATTGCTGCAGCGCATCGACCGGTTCCGAAGATCGATTTGCACTGCAACGAGGGTGACAAAATTTTCCGCATCGAGATCGCTGGTCAATTCACGATTCAATTCGGTCAGCAATTTCCCGGGATCGAGCTGATGCCTGGCCAGCGCCCTGACAAATGCCCGCGTTTCCGCCATGATCAACGCCGGTCCGATGCCGTGGCCGCTTACATCTCCCACGACCATCAACAGCCGCTCACCGGGCTGCGAAATCACATCATAATAATCCCCGCTTGTCTCCACTGCTGAAAATGTCGCTCCGGCGATATCGTAACCCGGTATTTGCATTGAATTGCCCAACAAGCGTTGCTGCACTTCCCGGGCGATGCGCATCTGAAATTCCTGCTCGTGTCGCTTGCGCGTTTCGGTTACATCTTTGAGAACGCAGACAAAATGGTCAATTTCACCCTTGTCGCCGCGCATGGGAGTGATCGATTCAGCACACCAGTACAGCTCGCCGTTCTTTTTGCGGTTGATGATCAGACCTTGATAAATATTCCCCTGCAGAATGGTGCTCCACATCGCTTGATAGAAATTCTGATCGTGTTTGCCCGATTTGAGGATGCGCAAATTCTGGCCAATGGCTTCCTGTCGGCTGAAACCGGTGGTTTTTTCAAAAGCTTGATTGATATATTCGATTGCTCCGGCCCGATCGGTGATGATGACGCTGTCAGCGGTTTGCTCGACAGCGCTGGAAAGCTGCCTGAGCTCACGCTGCTTCGTGCGCTGATCAGTGATGTCTTCGGTGTGCACCAGGATCAAGTCGGGCGGGATATAAACATAGGTAACCGACATGACTTTGTTCTCACCGGTGGTGTGCATGCGATAGGAAATTTCACGTTTGATATTCATCTTCTGGCGAAAACAACGCCGAATCTCAGCGCGAATTTCCGGAGCATCGGCATAAAGCCTGGAAAAAGAGACGCCCAGATAATTTTTGATGTTGCCGTTGGTGATCTGATCGGCAGAGTCGTTATAGTCGATGAGGATAAAATCGCGGCTCTTTTTTTGCCAGACATAGGTAGGAATGGGAAAACCACGAAATTGTGCCGTCAAGCGGATTTCACTCTCTCGGTGCAGCTCTTCGGCTGCAATAGCAGCGGTGATGTCGCGAAAGATGATCGTGCCACCCTGGATAAAACCATTTTTATCCACCAGCGGACTGGCGGTCACTTCGATCGTGAGTCCCTGCGGCCTTGCTCCGTTGCGGATATAGATGCGCTCTTCATGAACGTGTTCACCTCTTATCGCGCGCGCAAGTGGCAGCTGCTCAACTGGAAATGGAGTCACTTTATCGGAAAGAAAGCAACCATAAGCAAAAGTCCACTCTGCAGCGGCAATGTCGAGCATACCGATTCCGAGAATCTCCTTGGCTGCAGGATTAAAGTAGACAAATCGACCCTCCTGGTCAGCGACAATGACTCCCTCAGCCAAACTGGCGATTATCGATTTGAGCTGAGCATTTTCTTGCTGCAATTGATCAACTGTGTGTTTGAGCATAGACTGCTTCATAGAGTTCGGTTTTAATCTTTTATGTTCAGCATACAACAAAGAATCCACCTCAGGCATTCCCGAAGAAAGTTCGGACGCCAGATCTTGACGTTCAGTCCAAAAAGCGAATCCGGCGCTCGTCACTTGCATTTGTCCCCCGGATCGTTTATATTGCGCAAATCCATTCTTCGATTTTTCTGCAGGTATGGATCCCAAACAGGAGCCGTCTGATGCATCTTTCACTCCCTCTGGTTGATTATCTGGTGGTTGTTTTTTATCTCATTCTCATGCTCGCCATCGGTTTTTACTTTTCCCGTTTTATGAAAGGCGGTAAAGATTTTTTTATCGGCGGCAACTCGATTCCCTGGTGGGTGGCCGGCTTGTCGCTCTATATGACTCTTTTTTCCGCCTGGACTTTTACCGGGGCCGCCAGCTTTGCCTATAATACCGGCTGGTACGGGATTCTCTATTTTCTAACCTGGCCGATTTCGTTTTTTATCGGTTTTCAGCTTTCCGCCCGCCGTTGGCGGCGTACCCGCATTACCTCACCGGTCGAATATGTGCAAAACCGATTCAACAAAACCACCCATGCCTTTCTCAGCATCATGTTGATCTTCAGTTCCGCCTATTGGCCGGCTCAGCATCTCGCCTCATTGGCAAAAATAACCGCTCCCACTCTTTTTCCAAACTCCATCATGGCGATAGACATCATGATCGTGGTGGTTGGTTTGATCATTCTGATCTATTCCTTCACCGGCGGACTGTGGGCGGTTTGCGTCACCGATGTGGTGCAGTTTCTCATCTTTTTCAGTATCTGTACAATTTTGCTCCCGACCATCTTCCTCTCCGGCGATGTCGGATCGATCGGCGATTTCTTGCAAAGCGTGCCGCCACTGAAACTGACACATATCCTGCAGGATAATACCACCTATGATTTTTGGTATCTTTTGGGTATCCCTGCGTCATTCACCTTTAGTTACGCGGTGGGCGGCAACGCACAGCGCTATTACAGCGTGCGCGATGAGAAATCGGCTTATCGAGTCGGTATGCTGGCATTTTTGCTCTTTCTTCTCAGCCCGCTGCTGTTCGGTATCCCGCCCCTGGTCGGTAAAGTGCTTTGGCCTGATGTATCGCTGATCGAACATTTTTCCCATATCGCCAAAGCCGATGAGAATATCTTTATCGCCGTGGTAATGCGCTATATGCCTGCCGGTCTGGTAGGAATTTTTCTCGCTGCCATGATGTCCGCTTCGATGTCGGCCATGGATTCTGGCTGGAACGCAACCTCGGCGATCATTTCCATAGATGTCTACAAACGGTTTTTTAATCCTCATGCTGATGAGAAAAAAGTGCTCCAGGTCGGCCGCCTGGCCACGATCGGCCTCTGCTTTTTCGCCATGGCAATGGCTCTGACCATTGTTCACAGCCGGTATGGTGTTTTCAGTTTTTCAAACATTTTTTTCGGGCTGACCGGCATTCCAATCAACATTCCACTTTTGCTCGGCATCCTTACCCGCAAAATTTCCCGATGGTCAGCCATATCGTCGATCATCTGTGGAACTCTTGTCGCCTCTATTGCCCGCTTTGTGCTCAAATACGATCTGGGCCCACAATATCTTCTGACCGTCGGAGTGACCCTCTTTTTCCTGTTTGCTTCACCTTATCAGGGCAAACTGTTCCGCAAGAGCCGCGTCCAGGCGATTGCCGCAAGCGTGGCAATCGGTTTGGTTTTCTGGTTCTATTCAATGCTCTTCAATGCCAATGATAACCTGGGATTCGCGCAGCTGCAGATCTGGCAGCCGCAGTCTCTGGCGCCGCTGGCCTGGATTACCCTCGCCTCTGTGTTGTTCGTCGCCGTATCCATCATCTTCTCGCGTCTATATGCCAAAGATCTGCTCGGCAATCAGCAGCCGGTTGATGAGTTCTTTACCAAACTCGAGACACCGGTTGACGTCGAAAAAGAGTTGACAACGGCTGCAGACCAAGGGATCAACATGCTTACCCTGATCGGCGCAATCGCCGCCGGCTTGTCTCTGTTGGTGTTGTTGCTGGTTCTGACGCCGCACAATCCAGATAAGACCGGCATCTATTATGCGGTCAGCGCCATGCTGATGTCCATCGGATTGCTGATGTTCGGATTGCAAAGATTGACAAGCCGAAAAGCATGATGCCAATCAACTTTCGCCGGGTTTACCGTCGATCGCTGCGAGTTCGGAGCCACTTGTACTTTTCTTGCCGCTGGGTGGTCTGGTCAACAGCAGAATGGCAACCAGAGCGCGAGGTGAGAAGCGGCTCCCGAGTCTTTTGTTCGCAAAGGGATGAATCGCCAAATTCTGGTTTGCGCTGACTCTGGCGATTCAACCCTTCAATATACCCATCGCTTTCTCAAAGGAAGCTCGAATGCGCTTGCATCTTCCCGTTGTCGATTACCTCGTGATTGCTTTTTATCTTTTGCTCATGCTCGGCGTTGGCTTTTATTTTTCGCGGCTGATGAAAACCGGCAGGGACTTTTTTATTGGTGGCAATCGAATCCCCTGGTGGGTAGCTGGATTGTCGCAGTACATGACCATGTTCTCCGCCTGGACTTTCACCGGTGCGGCAAGTTTCGCCTACCAAACGGGCTGGTACGGGATTCTTTATTTCATCACCGGCCCGGTTTCGTATTTCATCGCTTTTCAACTCTCCGCCCGGCGTTGGCGGCGCAGCCGCGTTGTTTCACCCGTGGAGTATGTTCAAACTCGTTTCAACCGCGCCACCCATCTCTTTCTCAGTCTTCTTTTGATCTTCAGCACTGCCTATTGGCCGGCCCATCATCTCGCATCGCTGGCCAAAATCACCGCGCCAACCCTGTTTCCCGGCTCGCTGTTTGCTGTCGACATTTTGATTATCGTGACGGGTTTGGTCATTCTTGTTTATTCTTTTACGGGTGGACTGTGGGCGGTTTGCGTGACTGATGTTGTGCAGTTTTTGATCTTTATCGCTGTTTGTGTGGTCCTCATTCCGGTTATATTCCTGTCCGGTGATGTCGGTTCAATCACCGATTTTATTCGGGCGGTTCCTCCTCTGAAAATGACTCATATGCTGCACGGCAATACCCGCTATGATTTATGGTATCTGTTGGGTGTAACGATCACCTCAGTTTACAGCAGCGCCGTGGGGGTCAATGCACAGCGCTATTATAGCGTTCGAGATGAAAGTTCCGCTCAAAAGGTAGGTTGGCTGGTCTTTATTTTGTTTCTCTTCAATCCATTGCTTTTTGGCATCCCGCCGCTGGTCGGCAAAATGCTCTGGCCTGAGGTTTCGCTGATCGAACCTTTTTCCCTGGTCGCCAAGGCCGATGAAAATATCTTTATCGCCGTGGTGATGCGTTATATGCCAGCCGGTCTGGTTGGAATTTTTCTCGCTGCCATGATGTCCGCTTCGATGTCGGCCATGGACTCCGCCTGGAATGCTGCCTCTTCGATTGTTTCGATCGATGTTTATAAACGTTTTTTTAATCCCAAGGCAAGCGAAAAGCAATTGCTGCGCGTTGGCCGTCTGGCAACAATCGGACTCTGCGCTTTTGCAATTGTGATGGCGCTGATCATCATTCACAGCCAATATGGTATTTTCACCTTTTCCAATATTTTTTTCGGATTGACCGGTGTACCCGTGACGATCCCGCTTCTCCTCGGTTTGCTCACCCGCAAGATATCCCGCTGGTCGGCCATGTCTTCGATCATTGCCGGCATCATCGTCGCATCGGTTGCGCGCTTTGTGCTCAAGTACGATCTTGGACCACAGTATCTCCTCACAGCAGCAGTAACAGTCTTTTTTCTTTTCGGTTCTTTCCCGCAAGGCCGGTTGTATCGCAGGAATCGTCTGCTATCCATCGCCGCAAGTGCGGTGATCGGATTGCTGCTTTGGTTTTATTTTCTCGCTTTTAATGCCAATCCAAACCTCGAACTCAGCCGATTGCACCCTTTGCAACCGGGAACCCTTGCGCCGTTTTTTTGGATCACCCTCACTGCGGCACTGTTTGCCGTGTTGGCAGCTGTTTTTTCCAGGCTTTATGCCAACGACTTGTCCGCGAGAAATGAACAAGTCATCGCGTTTTTTACCAGGCTGTCGACTCCGGTCGATGTGGAAAAGGAGGTGCTCTCTCATGCGGAAAAAGAGGTAGACATGTTTCAGCTCATCAGCGGGATTGCCATGGGTCTGGCTCTGCTGTCACTGTTGCTGGGACTTGCACCTCACGATCTCGAAAAGACCGGGATTTATTATGCAGTCAGCGGCATGCTGTTTGCAATCGCAGCAGTTCTCTATATTCTAAAAAAAGTGCAAAAGTGATTTTTGCCGTGCGGGTCAACTCTGTTGCCGGTGGTTGGCCTGATGTCGCATCAAGATGCGCTTGCTAAAATGATTAAAATTCCTTACAATTATCGCTCTCTGAATCTCACCCGGATTCGGTGTTAAGAGAATCAAAAAACGTCCAGTCGCTTATTCTTTATGCGGTTGTGATGAGGGCACTTTTCATCCTCGCTGTATTGGTATCAGATTCATTTTCTGTGAGATCAGGTGCTATGCACCGAATCCGGTTCTCGACCTGGACAATTTCGGCTGATTTATCAGATTCCATCAACCGGACCAGCATAGAAACCAAACGCCAGAACAAGCCGGCTCGGTTTATTGTTGTCGGGATCAGCGATGTCCCCTTGCAGGATCCCTCGGCTTAAAACCTGCTCTAAGCGAAAGGAAACTTTTCTGGATCAGATAACCAATCCTGTTGCCGCACCGAATGATGTCGCTGATTTTGAACGTGTCGCTGTCGGTGAACGCGAAATTTTGGTTGTGGGCACCGCCCATGTCAGCCAGCAATCCGTTGATCTCGTCGATCGCGTAATCGAAACCGAAAGGCCGGATTCAGTCTGTCTCGAGTTGGACGAGCGCCGCTACCAAACCCTTGTCGATCGCAAAAATTGGGAATCACTGGATCTGAAGACGGTCATTCGCAACAAACAGCTCAGTACCCTGCTTATCAATTTGTTGCTTGCCGGTTACCAAAAGCGCTTGGGCGATAAGATGGGGGTGATGCCGGGCAGTGAACTTTTACAGGCAGCCAGAACAGCCGAAAAGTTGTCCATCCCATTTTTCCTGGTCGATCGCGATGTCCGCATCACCTTGCGCCGTGCATGGAATTTGACCTCATTTTATAAAAAAATGATGTTGCTTTCTTATGGTTTAGCCGGCCTTTTTGTCAAAGAAGAGATCACCGAAGAAAAATTGGCCGAAATGCGCAAAAAAGACGCGCTCAACGAGATGCTCAACGAACTCGGGCAGGCCATGCCTGTCCTCAAGAGCGTGCTGATCGATGAGCGCGATGCCTATCTGGCAGAAAAGATCAGACAAACTCCCGGTAAAAAAGTGGTTGCCGTTGTGGGCGCCGGCCATGTCGCCGGCATCGTCGAATTGCTCAAGCAGGGACAACCGATCGATCTGCAAGCGGTCGAGACCATCCCCAAAACCTCATCGATATGGAAATGGATCGGCTGGGCCATCCCCCTGATGATCCTTGGTTCGATTGGATACATTGGCTGGGACAAAGGCATTGCGGCTGCGGGGGACAATCTCGCTTTCTGGATTCTTGTAAATGGCATTCCTTGCGCAATCGGGGCTCTTTTGGCTTTTGGTCACCCGCTGACCGTGGTTGCGGCGCTGGTGTCGGCGCCTTTCACCAGTTTGACGCCGGTTATCGGCGCAGGATACGTGACTGCTTTCATTCAGGCCTATTTCCGCCCGCCAACGGTCAAAGAGTTTCAGTCGGTACAAGAAGACGTCAACCGTTTTTCCAATTGGTGGCGCAACAAACTGCTGCGCATCCTGTTGGTTTTTATTCTTTCAGGCCTTGGCAGTGCTCTCGGTACCTATGTGGGAATGTTCGAGATTTTTTCGAATGTTTTCTAGAGCGGACGATCATCGCTCCGTTCAATCCAAAGCGTATTTTTTTTGCATGGTTTTGATAAACGCCACCCCTTCTCGCAACAGCACATCGCCACTCGGCGCCAGTTGCCTCCAGACCCAGGTGTTCATGTTGCCGGTGACATCGACGAACGATTCCAGTCCGGCAAAGCCGTCATAGCGCATTTCGCCAAGAGCTTTGAACATGCCTTCCCAATCCACCAGCCCGGTTCCTGGAATGCCGCGGTCGTTTTCGCATAAATGGATATGCATCAGGTCTTTACCCGCCAGCCTGGTGGCTTCGTAAAAGCTCTTTTCTTCGATGTTCATGTGATAAGTGTCGAGATGGATCTTGACGTTTTTTTCGCCGATCATCTCCTGCAGTTTTTTTGCCTGTTCGCAGGTGTTGATCAGGTAGGTTTCGTAGCGGTTCACCGGCTCGAGCCCGATTCGCACACCATAGTCCTGCGCATGGCGGGCGACCTGGCGCAAAGCTTCGGCCGACCATTCCCACTCTTGTTCGGTCGGCCGATGTTCCGCTTGTTTGACATGCTGTGAATAGATGACGCCGGAGAAATTTTCGGCACCGATTTGCTCAGTGGCTTCCACACAGCGATTCAGATAGTCGATGCCCTTGCGGCGAATTTCCGGATCAGGATGGGTGATGTCGGTTTCGCCGAGCAGTACAGTGGAAGTGCAGACGTCGATTCCGGAGCTGTCCAGTCTCTTGCTGATCGCATCGCCGTCAAAGGTCTCCAGCACCATCAACGGTATTTCGATGAAATCGAGTCCCATGCGCGCGACCCGGTCGATCAAATCCAGGGTTTCGTTGCTCCACTCTGAACACCAGGCATAAGCGTGAATTCCGAGTTTCACGGTATTCTCCTTGTTCTGTTCTCTCTCACCGATGTCCAGCAATCAGACACCAGGTGATCAGCTAATTGCGGTTTCCGTTTGGGCGGCACGGTCCGCTTCGAATTTGCTTCTGATTGAAATATAACAAGATTTGGCAAATGCACAATGGTTTCGAGGAAGGCTTTTTCTTTCACAAACACTTGAACGGAAAAAATATTTTCCGCATATTGCACAGATGCAGGTGCCTGAACAAATCGAATGCCTTGCCATACCCGATTAAACCTGACAAATCATGACACCTAAAAACAGGAAAAGAGTTACCATGGCTGACACCACCCACGGTATCGATGATATCCTGCAATTTTGGCGCAACGAGATCAAAACCAAACAGCGCAAGATCATCTCTTTCGAAGAGACGGTCAATCTTAAAATTCAATCGCTCAAACCGGTCATCTTTCCGCAAAGCGAACCCCTGGACGGTTGGGAGTTCCGCGAGTTTATCTACAGCCGCAAAGGCGATCGGCGGTATCTCAGCGATTGGCAGCCGATCGGTGTCGGCGGCCATTGGGGCGGCCCTGACCACAGCGCGCTGTTCCGCTGCCAGGCACGCATGCCGCAGCGCTTTCGTGGCCGAAAAGTTGTGCTCAAGATCTATTTCGGCGGCGACGGCTTGCTTTATCTCGACGGTGCTCCTTATCACGGCGTCGACCCGTTCAGGGATACCGTGCTGCTTTCCGAATCGGCGCGCGGAGATGAGAGCTATCGCCTCGATGTCGAATCCTATATCTTTTGGCATTTCGGCGAGACCGAGGTCAAGACCATTGAAAGTTCCCATTTCGCGGTCATGGATGACGAGATGAACGACATCTATTGGGATTTTCGCGCCGCCTATAACGTGTTGGTCATGCCGGAATTGGCTCCGGAAATGCGGGATTTTCTGCGAGCCGCTTTCGACAAAGCGATCTGGTTGATCGATCAGAACGAAACCGATGTGAAACGCATAAAGGAACAGGCCAGTCAGGCACGCGAAATCCTGCGGCGCGAGATCTACCAAAGCGACCACCTGCAAATTCCTGGTTTGTTGCATCTGTGTGGCAATTCGCATCTGGATGTGGTCTTTTTATGGACGCACGCCGAATTCATCCGCAAAATCGGCCGTACCCACGCCTCCACTTTGCGGCTGATGGAACAGTATCCCGATTATACCTTCTCACAAAGCCAGGCACTGACTTACCAGGAGATGAAAAATCACTACCCGGCCCTCTATGAGCAAGTCAAACAGCGCATTAGAGAAAAACGCTGGGAGGTGATCGGTGCGTTTTGGGTGGAGCCGGATTGCAATCTGGTTGCCGGTGAATCGTTTGTACGCCAGATCCTGCACGGCGTGCGGTTTTTTCGCACCGAGTTCGGCATTACGCCGCGCACGTGCTGGATGCCCGACGTGTTTGGCAATTGCTGGACCATGCCGCAGATCCTCCGCCGCGCCGGCATCGACTATTTTGTCACCCACAAGATGGTCACCTGGAACGACACCAACCCCTGGCGCAAGCACACCTTCTGGTGGCAATCGCCGGATGGCTCCCGCGTGTTGGCGGTGGTGCCGCCGACTCATTTCATCGGCAGCCTGGAGCCCGATCATCTGGCGGAAAATTGGCGCAATTTCAGCGATAAATCCACCATCGGCGAAAGCCTGTACAACTACGGTTGGGGCGACGGCGGCGCCGGTCCTGATGCCGAGATGCTCGAGTACCACAAGCGTTATCGCCGTTTTCCCGGCCTGGTGCCGACGCGCCCGAGCCTCATCGAAGAGGCGCTCGACTCGATCGCCAGGCGGGCCAAAAACGCTGATCTGCCCATACACAACGACGAACTCTATCTCGAGGAACACCGCGGCGTCCATACCACCAAAGCACGGTTGAAAAAACTCAACCGCCGGTGCGAGCGGCTCTATCGCAAAGCCGAACTGTGGTCCTGCCTGGCACCTCATGCTCCAGACCGTCAGCAACTCGACCGCGGCTGGAAGATTGTGTTGACCAACCAATTTCACGACTCGTTGCCCGGTTCGCATATTACCCCGGTTTACCTGGATCTATTGGAAGGCTATGACGAGGCGTTGACGATCGGCAATGATCTGCTCCAAAGAGCGCTTTCCTCCTTTGGCAGCACGATCGATACCCGTGGATCCGGACAGCCGGTGGTCGTCTTTAACAGCCTGGCCGATGGTCGCACCGGCCTGGCTCAACTCGCCTGGCCGGCAGGTGAAGTTACCGTGCGCGATTCAAGAGGGCGGATCGTGCCGCATCAATGGATCGATGATTTCGAAACCGGCGAACGCCGGCTGGTTTTCCCTGCCCGGGATGTGCCGGGCATAGGCTATGCGGTTTTTCATGTCGAAGCCCGAACTTTGCAAACCGAATTCAACCCTGTGGCGGCCGCTGCTGACCGGTTGGAAAACGATCATCTGCGGGTGGTGCTGAACGAGCAGGGGGAGGTGGTTTCCCTGTTCGACAAGGACAGCGGTCGCGAACTCGTCAATTCTGCGCGCAAAGCCAATGTCCTGCACCTTTACGAAGATGTGCCGGGCAAGCACGATGCCTGGGATATCGCTGCCACCTACACTCAGGTCGAATTCGATCTCGGCCACGCCCGAGTGCGGCGCGTCGAAGCTGGTCCGGTGTTGTCGTTTGTCGAATTCGAACGCGAATTCTTGCATTCTAAAATGGTGCAGCGCATTGTACTGACCGCCTGGGGGCAGCGGGTCGATTTCCAGACGTGGGTCGATTGGCACGAACAACACAAACTGCTCAAAGTGCGGTTCAACACCGATCTCGTCACCCGTACAGCGGTCTATGATATCGCTTACGGCCATATCGAGCGCAGCACGTACCACAACAATTCCTACGATGCAGCCAAATTCGAAGTGAACGGCCACATGTGGATGGATCTTTCACAGCCCGATGCCGGTCTGGCTCTGCTCAACGACTGCAAATACGGCCACGAATCCTACGACGCGATGATGGCGCTGTCGCTGTTGCGCGGGCCGACCAATCCCGATCCGCAATCCGATCAGGAAGAACACTTTTTTACCTATTCGCTCTTTCCGCACGCCGGTACATGGCGAGATGCCGGCGTAATTTCTCAGGCGCTGGACCTGAATGATCCGCTCGATGTCTTGGTTACCGAGCTGCACGACGGATCGCGGCAACCAATCGATTCACTTTTCGAACTTGACAGCGACCGGCTGACCGTGGAAGCGCTCAAACCGGCGGAATCAGGAATCGGTGTGGTTCTGCGCCTGGTGGAACGCCTGGGCATGGCCGGCGATACGCAGGTGAAGGTTGCCCTGCCTCTGCAAAAGGTAAGCGAAGTCAATTTGCTCGAAGAAGAGACAGCAACCCTGGACCTGCAAGAAAGCAGCTGGTCTTTCAACGTCAAACCCTATGAAATCCGCTCTTTTCATCTTGTGTTCAGAGACACCAGTGTGCAGGTGAAATGAATTTTTGTCGTCTATAACTGGAGAAGGGAATTCGATGATTGTAAAAGAAGCCTTGTCGAGAATTGAAAAAATAATTTTGCCTGATTGTCAGCGACCTGTTTACCAGACAGTCGCCCAGGAAATGCAGACGCGCTTGTCGCGCACTTGCACAATCAAGACCGGCGGCGCTGACGGATTCCGCCTGCTCATCGATGCAGATAGCGAGGATCATCCATCCGGTGGTCCCAAGCATGTTGATTGGTTCTATTTGCGGTTGGAGCCCAACGGCACCGGCGAATTGCGCGTTTCAGCACCCCATTTGCTCTTCAGCTGTTGTTGCCAGCTGTTCGACTGGCTGGCTCAACGCAGCCTCGACGATTATCGCAACGGCCGTTTCGGTGAAATCGCTTTTCGCTGGAACCGGCCGGTCTTTGATTGTGTGCTGACTCAGCTCGATCGCACGGCGCGCAAATTCGACTATCGCTCGCATATCCGCGAATACGCCCGTCTCGGTTTTTCCCATGTGGAGGTCAATGCCTTGGCAACGCCGCATGGCCTGGAACCGCGGGTGCCACATGAAGTGCTGCCGGTTTTTTATACCTATTGCGCCGGGATGGATCAGTTTGTCTCCAGCCGGCTTTTCAAAGGCGCATATCCGGAAGAATATCTGTCGGCCAATCTCAACCTGATGAAGACCTATGCCGCAGAAGCGATCAGATATGGCATGACGCCCGGCATGCTCAGCTTTGAGCCGCGCAACGCCCCGGATTCGGTGCTGCAAAAATACCCGATGTTGCGCGGTGCCCGAGTCGACCATCCGTTTCGCAGTCTGAAACCGCGCTTCACCCTGGCCCTGGCCCATCCGTTTGTGCGCATGCATTACCGTGAACTGATGCAAAACCTGTTGCGCGAAATTCCTGAACTCGGCTATATCGCCATCACCACCAATGACAGCGGTGCCGGCTTTGAATATACCCGCTCGCTTTATGCGGGCGCCAACGGCGGTCCCTATCTGATCCGTGAGTGGAAATCGGTGGAGGAAGTGGCGAAAGCAGCGGCGCACAATGCGATCAGGTTCTTCCAGCTTTTGCGCGATTCAGCCTCAGAAATCAATCCCGATTTTCGCGTCATGATCCGCCTCGAACCCTTTAGCACCGAACGCGATCATCTGTTAAAAGAAATCGGCGATCGCATCGATGTCGAAGGCGCCTCGTTCAAACCGGTGGGTTATGGCGCCGCTTATATGCACGAAATGTACGACGATGTTGCGGTCAACGGCACCGCCTGGCAGACAAAAGTCGACTCTTCAGAGCGCGAGTTTCTCAATTTCCTCGAGAAACGCGGTTCGCACGGGCATCTCTTTTATTCGTGCGGTCTGCACATCAATTTCGACCCGTTGCTGGGTATCCCGTACCCGTTTATGCTCCATGAAAAATTGCAGTCCCTGCGCGATCTCGGCGCCGACACTATCGCCGCTTCCGGTGGCATTCAACCACCCTCTCTGGCGCCATGGTGCATCAACCGCGAAATCGTCTCTCTTTTTCAACACCAGCCGGATCTGCCTGTGGAGGATGCCCTTGACTCTGTGGCCAAAAAATGGGTTGGCCCTGATTTGTCTGCAGATTTGCTGCAGATATGGAAGCTGCTCGACAAAGGCCTGCGCGCTTTTCCGGGATTGGGACTCTACAGCATGACCGGCATGGATTGGTATCGTTTGTGGATTCGGCCCCTCGTTCCGGATATCGAAAAAATACCAGAAAAAGACCGCGAATATTATGAACGATTTTTGCTCTCCACCACCCACAATCCAAACCGGGTTGATCTGGATCGAGATGTGTTGTTCGAACTGGTCGGCTGTGAGCAAGCGAAAAAATTGGCCGAGCGCATGGAAAAGAAGGTCTTGCCAGTCATCCAGGAAACGCGCGAATTTATCCATCAGATTATCGCCAAATGCAAAGATGACGCCAAAACGCGACCGTTTTTTGTCGATCTGGCTGATCGCATCGAAGCCCTGGTCTATTGGCTGATCACCTTGCGCAACGTGCAGATCTGGATCACCAATGTGCACGGCTACCTGCAAACCGACGATATGGAAACCAAAAAAACATGTCGGGAAAATCTGAGGAAGATGGTTCTGTCGGAGATTGAAAATTCGCAACAGCTGCTCGATTTTTGGCATCGCACCGAGACCGAGTTCATGGTGGTTTCCGGAAGCGGCGAATCGGTGCACCAACTAGGGGAGAATTTCGGCGAGCATCTGGCTAAAAAGATCGCCTTGATGCAGGGGCATGAAGACGATGAGCCCTATATCGATCCGCATTTCATGTGGCGGGTGCCGGATCTGACCTGCTACAAGCTGGAAGAGGCTCTGCGGGTGTGAACTCGTTCTAAAAAAAAGGCTCGGCACTATTTTCTGCCGAGCCTTTTTTTGCCATCGTCTTAACGAATGGTAACCCTGTCCTTCCAATACCGCAGTTTGCCGATGCCGGGCTTGTCGATGCCGTCCTCGTATTGCAGACCGTGGTCCGCAGGCGGCTGCTCGAACAAGACGCGATCTTTGTATTTGATCTTGACCGTATTGATCGACTGATAGTCGAGCGTGTTGCCCTCCAGGATCGCCCAAAACTGATGTCCGTCGGTCTCAAAATCGTCATATTTGACTTTGCCGTGCTCATAGTCGTATTGCGGCCGCCGGTCGAGGTGGTGCAGATCCATGTCGCGATCGAGTTTCGAACAGACGTAAATGGTTTTGCCACTAGCCTGGATTTTGATTCCCACCGCGCCAAGATGGCGGTCGACTTGCACCATCTGAATGCTGTTCATCAGCTTTTGAATGTCGGCGCCTTTCGAGTCCACCGGCGCCAGGATGGTGGTAAAGGTGGCCAATTCCCCGGCGTGGTGCCAACGCGACAGGCTCTGGTGAATGGCGATTTCGTCCTGATAATAGCGTTTCTCCGGATCTGATCCGATCATCCTGCCGGCGTTCGTACCCTGCGGAAAATAGATCAGCAGGGCCTTATGGGTTGGCAGCGCGCGCTGTCGCAGGCTGTCGTAGGAGGTCAGATAAAAGTCCTTACCCTGTTGCAGGACTTTGCGTGTATGCCAGATGTTGACGGTGGTGTAATAATCGGATTGCAAAAAGCGCACGGCGTCAAAGACCACAAAGATATTCAGCGGTTTGATCCAGGTGACGATGCGATCGTGCTGGGTGTTGAGTTTGACGTCGGTCGCCCGGGTACGGCTGTAATCAAAGTGGTCGCTGCGCAGAAAGTCGATCAGTTCGGTGGTTGTTTCGCGGTAAGCACCGGAATTGCGGATAAAATCGAGAACATTTTGTCCTTCGACCGCGGCGCTGTCCGGCGAGCTGTAGCGAAAGAGTCCGGCTTCCTGGCCTTTGAAGATCTTGTTTTCGCGCACCACCACCCGGTTGTGAAAGTAATCAGCGCGATACGCGCCGAACGGCCCGCTTGGCATATAATCGCGATAGCCGCCGTCGTGCAGCAGAATGCAGCCGTCGGTCATGAACAGCGCGATATCGTTTTCATCGGAATGGCCATGGGTCATTTTTTCTTCTTCGACGCAGATGGTCCGGCGCAGATAATCGCGCGACAGAAAGCCGGCCTGGCCTTCATCTTTGTAATTGAGCAAAAGATAGGTGTCCTTCGGTTCATAGCCGTCGCGAAAGACGATCTTTTTGCCGATCACATCCTCGAGTACTTTTTCGCTCTGTTGCGGCGGTTCCTGCATGGGGATTTCATCGGATGCCCATCGATAGCAATCGATAGCGATGGTGGCCATCCACGTCGATTTTTTCTCCGCCTGCAGATCCCAATGGCTGTTGATGATCCGGTTGACGGCATATTTCATTTCCGCATCGCGGTAAACGCTTGCGGCGTGCTCAAGAATGGGCGGCCAACGGTGATAGTTGCCGTAAAGGTCAGCATCGCCGTATTCAGGGATCATCCCATACGGCGCCAACAGGCGGGTGAAGAATTGCATGGTATAGCGGGTTACTGCCAGATTCCAATAATCATCCTTGCCGAGAAAGTCGACCAGCGAGATGAGTGAATAGAGGTAGATGGGATTGTAATGGGTGGCGTCTTCGATCTGCCAGGCGCCCCAACAGTCATCGAGAATCGATTCGCCGATCTCTTTCCACGTCCGGGCATCTGCATGATTCGGCAGAACAGCGGCGGCGATCATAAAGTTTTCCGCGCGCAATATCGCCCGATTCATCGCGCCCCACTCCTGAAAACGAACCTGGCTGTTCATGCTGCCGGCGATATTGTCGGTGATGAGTTCGATCTCTTTTTTCGACAGCCGCCCGGCATCGAGCAATATTTTATAGGCTTTGATATATTGCGGCGCCGTGAAGAAATTGGGCAGCGCCGGCAAGCCGTGTTCATAGCCGATTTTGTGCGACCAGAAATCCTTGGGGTAATAATCGCGGAATGAACCATATTCGAGCAAAACTTTTTTGGCCCGCTCAGCGTATTTTTTTTTACCGGTGATCTTGAACAGATTCGCGCTGACATAGCAGAGCGACAGCGGATCGCCCGGTGGATTGTAGCCGAATACATAAGCGACGTCGATTCGGTCAGCCCATGCTTTGATCGATTCGTCGTAATTCGACCAATAATCTTCGGCCGCCTCGATGGCATATTGCAGATAATCGGCTTTGGTGATTTTTTGGGTCTCGGCGGGAAGCGGGGAGAGGAGAAGCAGCAGCAAGCCAAGAATGGTCAGATAAAAACGGTGTATCATTACAGCTCCTTTCTGGTAGGTTATGGATCGCATTGCGCTCTTTGCATGTTTGGGTCTATGCCGGTGTCCATCCAATGTGTATGAATCCATCAAAGTTGAAAAGATGTGGTGTCCCGTCGCCAGATGGGAACCTATCACCGATTTCAATAATATATAAAATTATACAAAAAATTGCATTAAAATTCAAAGCGGTTTTCTGGCTTGGGCTGCCAACGGCTGAAAAAAAACGGGTTCAGGTTTTATCGCCTGCCAAAGTGAACGTTATGTTGCATAGCGCAAAAATTACAGTTAGGATATTTGCTTGTGGGTGGCTATTTTATAAGATAATATGTGATTTTATTATTCCTCAAGCACGATTGGACGTTGCCCAAGACAGACACCACGGCGGTATTTGGCGGTCTGCTGTCCGGCCTTTTCGCCGGTTTTTTTGGCGTCGGCGGCGCGGTTCGCGGCGCTTTTCTCACCGCTTTTAATCTGCCCAAGGAGGTCTACATTTTTACCTCCGGCATAATCGCTCTGTTCATTGACATTACCCGGGTTGCGCGTTATGTTGCGGGCGGAACGCAGTTGGATGGAGAATTGTTGACCGCCCTTTTGCTCAGCATTCCGGTTTCTTTTTTCGGCGCTTATCTTGCCAAACGTTTTTTGGATCGGTTGCCACAAAGGTATTTTCGCATTTTTGTTGGCCTCTTTCTTGCACTTGTCGGACTCAAGTTGTTGATCTGGGCTTGATAAATGCAATAAACAACCCTTGTCATCTCCACCATTGGCGACTTTTTTCAACAAAGATAAAAGCTGTCCAGGTGGATGTTGGCAGGGCAGATAAACTGAAATATTTTTTGAGGAATGGGGATGTTGAAAGAACTCGATTTGACTCCCAGACAACGCGCCACCATTGCAGCTGCACTGACGCTCAGTGCGGCAGCTTTGTTGGTTGCCGTGTTCAGCGCCGTCATATGGGGCGTCGCCCATTTTGTTGCTTCTTTCAAAAACATTTTGTTGCCGCCGATTGTGGCAGTGATTTTGACCCTGCTGCTGCGGCCTTTTTACGATCTGTTGCTCAGGATGGTCAAAGGGATTAAGCCAGCTGCGCTGTTTTTGTTTATTCTTTCCGCTCTGATTCCTTTAGGCCTGTTTTTCTGGTTTGCCGGGGCGTTGATCGTCGATGAACTTGTTCGGTTTTTTGCAGACCTGCCGTCGATGATCAATACCATGCTCGAAACTGTCAAGTCGCACTGGCCGCAGGCGGCAGCACTGATGGAAAAGTATGGTTTGCTCGACGAGCTTGGCACGTTGATCGACAATCCAGGCACTCTGGCGGCTGACGCAATCAAAAGCTCATGGCAACACCTTTCCCGCTCGGTAGAGCAGATTTTTCACTCAGCGGCGAGCTTGTTGGCTTGGGCTGCTTTACCGATCTATTTTGTTTTTTTCCTTATGGCAAAACCCTTTACCACCCGCAAGCTCGAGGAACAATTGCCGTTTCTCAAAAAGAAAACCAGAAAAGATGTCATTTATTTGATCGACCAGTTCATCGAAATTCTGCTTACCTTCTTTCGCGGCCAAATTGTCCTTGCTCTGGCCCAGGGTGTGCTGTTTGCGACCGGTTTTGCGCTCGTGGGATTGCCTTATGGCATTGCCATCGGCATGGTGCTGGGGCTACTCAATATCGTCCCTTACTTGGGAAATGTCATCGGCCTTGCGGTCGCGCTGCCAATGGCTTATTTCGGCGCCGGCGGCAGCGCATTGCGCCTCATCCTGGTTCTCCTGGTCTTTGGCCTGGTCCAGACGATCGAAGCTTATCTGCTCACTCCCAGAATAATGGGCAGCCGTACCGGTATGCATCCAGCCTTGATTATTTTTGCGGTCTTTTTTTGGGGTGCTGCCCTTGACGGTGTACTTGGCATGATGCTGGCCATTCCCTTGACCGCTTTTATTGTGGTCTTCTGGCGGCTGATAAAGAAGAAATATATCACGGAAATTGTCTGACGGAACCTGCGAAAAAGCCCTTGCGGATCGAATCGAGCGAGGAAAGGGGAAGAATTGATGGCAGTAGGTTTTTTCGACAGAATTCGGTTCTGGATCAATCGCATGCAAGAACATCTGTGGGTGAAACCCTTGCTGATCGGCGTGCTCTCTATTGCGATCGTTTTTGCCGCAAAAATCGCCGATTCCGCCTCAGTGGGACATGCTTTTCCCATGATCTCGTCCGCTGCCCTGGAAAACTTGCTGTCGATCATGGCTACCAGTATGTTGCCGATCGCCACTTTTGCCGTGGCCTCGATGGTTTCTGCCTATTCTTCAGCGAGCAACAACGCATCGCCGCGATCCTTTAGCCTCGTCATTTCAGATGATATTTCCCAAAGAGCGCTGTCCACATTTATAGGTGCATTTATTTTCAGTACCGTAGGCGCGATCGCGACAAAAAATAGTTATTTTCACCGCGCCGGCCATTTCGTGATGTTTGTCTTTACTCTGATCGTTTTTGGCCTGGTCATATTGACCTTTGTACATTGGGTGGATCGGATAGCGCGACTCGGAAGATTGGGCAACACCATCAGCAGAGTGGAAAAAGTCACTGCCGCAGCGATGCAAAAACGCCGCCTGGCTCCTACCCTCGGTGGTGTTCAATTGCGTTCCGGTCCATGCAATGGACAGGCGCTTTTTTGCGATAAAGTCGGATATCTGCAGCGAATAGAACTCCCTGCATTGCAGGAATATGGTGAAAAAAATGATGTGCGGATAAGAGTGGGGGTTCTGCCGGGAAGTTTTATAACTCCTAATCGCCCCGTGGCTCACATCGAATCAACATCCTCAGAGTTGGTTCTCAGTGACATGCAGAAAGTCATCGATGCTTTTCGCATCGGTACGGAACGCCTATTCGATGACGATCCGCGCTATGGTCTGGTTGTGCTTGCCCAAATTGCCGACCGCGCTCTATCGCCGGCAGTCAACGATTCGGGAACCGCCATCGATGTGATCGGCGTGTTGTCGCGGCTGTTTGTTCTCTGGGGTTCTGAAACTGATCCAGATTCCTCTCAGGAGGTGAAATTCGATAGGGTCACTGTTCCAGTCCTGTCTGTGCAAGATATGTTTGATGATGCCTTTACAGCTATCGAGCGGGACGGCAGCGGTCAAATCGAGGTGGCCCTCCGTCTGCAGAAAGCGCTGTCGGCGCTGGCATCGATGGGGGATAAAGCGATGGGTGAAGCGGCCCTCCAGCATGCACGAAAAGCGCTGGAGCTTGCCGTAAAGGCGCTGAGTCACCCCGAGGATGTGTCTAAGGTGCGCGAACAGTATCAGCGCCTGTTCGACGTTTTTGGTCTTTCATGAATTGTCGCCAGCTTGTTTGGCGTGATCCTTTTTCTGAGTTTTAGCATTTTTGTCGGTTTCTTTTTTGCGTTTGATCGAGTCGTGTGGCCGAATACCCATGGTATGGCTTTGTAAACAGACGTTGGCCCGTTGACTTTTGGTTGTCGATATCAGTGCGAAGGACATGGGACAACTGGAGTCTTGAACACGACGATGGCATTTTCCAAACCGATTCGGCACCATCATTTTTTCAGGAAAGGCAACTTCTTGAAAAAGAACAACGAAAAAAAAATCGGCTTGGCCCTCGGCGGCGGCGCGGTGCTCGGCGCCGCTCATGTCGGTGTTTTGCGCGCCGTCGAAGAATTCGGTGTCCAAATCGATTGCATTGCCGGTACCAGCATCGGCGCTTTTGTCGCGGCGCTCTGGGCTTTTGGAAAAAAGGCGGATGAAATCGAAGAGATTGCCAGTGATTTGAATTGGCTCGACATTTCAGCCCTATCGCTTTCCAAATTCGGCCTGCTATCGAATAAAAAATTGGGCGACAGGATTCGGGAAGTGGTGGGTGAAAAGACTTTCGCTCACAGCCGCATCCCGCTGGCCATGGTGGCGACCGATATCGCCAGTGGCGACAGGGTGGTGTTGCAAAAGGGGGATGTGGCAACTGCGGTAATGGCGAGCACCTGCATACCCGGAGTCTTCGTGCCTGTGGAAATCGGCGGTCGATTGCTGGTGGATGGTTTTATTGTGGAAAACGTGCCGGTCACCGCGGTTCAGGAACTGGGTGCCCGGCAGGTGATTGCCGTCGATTTGAATGCGGTGCACACCACAAAAGAACCGCTCAATATCGTCGAAATTCTGTTGCACACCTTTAATTTTGCTTTGCGAAGCGCCACGCAACTGCTAACCCAGGAAGCGGATCTGCTCATCGCCCCGGATTTATCTGAATTCAACTTGGTAGAAATCAAGCAAGTCCCGGAATTGATCGAAAAGGGATATCAGCAAGCAAAAAGCCAGCTCAGAAAAATGGTGTGAGGCAATGCAAAAGGCCTTGATACTTGTTGAGGGTTGAATTGGGAAGAAACAAGATTGAGCGGTTGGGCTGACTAGGTCAATATTCGGCTCGTGAGATCTATAGCTGGTGAATTTACCCATACAAAAACCCGCAGGTTTTGTCAATTTTTGACTTTATTCTTTTGTTTGACTTTTGTATATTATATGAATTGTGGCAAAAAATACCATTTTGTGCTATCTCTGCCCGCTTTGCCTCAGTTGGTATCTGGAACGCGAAAAAATATTCAAGATTCGGGGCCGCGAGTTCTATCCAGTTCGGCAATTATCCGAAAAGAGTTTATTCCCCTTTAGTAATGAACACACGCGAGGATCGCTGTGCCGGCGGTTCGATGCCGAACCGAGGCGCCGGTTTTTAATCAAGACGGAGGAAGATCGATGGAAGTCAATTTGGACCATATTATTGAAAAGATCAAGGCTGATGGGGTAACGCAGGCAAATGCCAAAGCCGATGAAATCATCAAAAATGCCAGGAAAGAGGCGGAGAAAATTGTGCAAGAGTCTCGCGCCAAGGCTGAAAAAATCGTCGGTGATGCAGAAAAAAAGGCTGTGGATTTTACCGACAAGGGCAAGCAATCCCTGCAGTTGGCTGCTCGCGATACGCAGCTGTTGGTCAAAGAAAAACTCACCGAGCTGTTCAATCGCGCCTTCAAGAAGCAGGTTTCCGAGACTCTGGATCCGCAATTTCTGCAAAAAATGATTCTCAAGCTCATCGAGAACTGGGGTGATAGCAAATCGGCGGAAATCTCTCTCAGCAAGGAAGACCAAAAGCAACTCGAACCTCTTTTGTTCAACAGTTTGAAGAAGGAACTCAAAGGTTCGATCACTCTCAAAGTCAGCGATCGCGTCAGCAAGGGTTTTCGCATTCGCCTGACCGATGACGATCTCTATTATGATCTGACCGATGAAAATATCGCCGAGATTTTTCAGCTCTTTGTGAATCCAAAGGTGAAAGAAATTTTGGACTTCGATTCGTCGCGCAGTTCCACACCCAACACTAAATAGCATGGTCGTGCGCCAACAGCAACCGGCAAAACCATAAACCGCCAAAAAGAAACATTCGGTTTTGTTGGATTTCTGTTGGCACTGAATCCAAGTCTGGAAAAAAGATAATGGATAAGTACTATTATTTGGTCTCCCAGTTGCCGATGCTCTTTTTTGACAAGGAACCGGCCATTTCTTATGAAAATTTTATGGCCGAGGCGGAAAAATGGCTGAGTCCAAAAGATTTCGCTCTCGTATCCACCCTCGATATGGCCGAAATGGCTGCCAAACGGGCGGATCCTGCAGTGCTCAAGACCTATAAAGAGGCTGAGCAGGAAATCCGCAGCGATTTGGTGGCATGGCGGCGGGAAAAGAAATCGGGCAGGGAACATAAACCCGCTGCTTTTGCTGCCTCTGTTGTCAAAGAAGGCAATCCTCTGCAGGTCGAAAAAAATCTGCTCAAGCTGCGGTGGGACCTGTTGTCAGAGATGGAGAGCGGTCATCACTTTGATCTCGAATCAATCGTGTTGTACCGTCTCAAATTACAGATTTTGCAGAGATTGGCTCAATTCAATAAAGAACGTGGAATGGAAAAATATCAATCACTATACAAGGTTTCGCTATGAAAAAAAATATGGGAACGATCAGAGCCATCAACGGCAATTTGATCACTGTTGAATTCAGCGATCGCGTCAGCCAGAACGAAGTGGGTTACGCGATCAAGGATGGTGAACGCCTCAAATCCGAAATCATCCGTATTCAGGGCAACAAGGCGTTTATGCAAGTCTATGAAGACACCAAGGGATTGTATATCGGCGGCCAGGTTGAATTCAGCGGCGATATGCTTTCGGTGGAATTGGGACCCGGGCTGCTGAAACAGATTTACGATGGGCTGCAAAATCCGCTGCCGGAGCTCGCCGCGCAGCACGGATTTTTCCTCCCCAAGGGCGTCGTTCTGGAGGCGCTGGATGGCAAGAAGAAGTGGACTTTTACGCCGCTGGTCAAAAAAGGCGACAAGGTTCGCGCCGGTTATTTCCTCGGCTCAGTACCGGAAAGCGATTTTGATCACAAGATTATGGTTCCCTTTCATTTCAGCGGTGAGATGACGGTCGAGTCGGTTGCCGAAAAGGGTGACTATACGATCAGGGAGGTTATCGCGACCCTGAAGAACGAAAAGGGCGCCTCGATCGGCGTGACCATGTCGTTCGAATGGCCGGTGAAAATACCGATTTCGGTTTATAAAGAAAAAATCTTGCCCCGTGAACCTCTGGTAACCCAGGTGCGGATCATCGACACCTTTTTCCCGGTCGCCCGCGGCGGCACTTATTGCATTCCCGGTCCGTTTGGCGCCGGCAAGACGGTTCTGCAGCAGATCACCAGCCGTTACGCAGACGTGGATATCGTGATCATCGCTGCATGCGGCGAGCGCGCTGGAGAGATTGTCGAAACGATGCGCGAATTTCCAACTCTTGTCGACCCCAAAACCGGTAAACCTTTGATCGAGCGCACCATTATCATCGCCAACACCAGTTCCATGCCGGTCGCAGCCCGCGAAGCCTCGGTCTATACCGCCACCACGCTGGGCGAATATTATCGCCAGATGGGGATGAACGTTTTGTTGCTCGCGGATTCCACCTCCCGCTGGGCCCAGGCGATGCGCGAGGTTTCGGGCCGCCTGGAAGAGATTCCGGGCGATGAAGCTTTCCCGGCCTATCTGGAATCCCGCATCGCTGAATTTTATGAGCGCTCCGGTTTGGTGGAAATCTACAACGACCAGACGGGCAGTCTGACCATCGGCGGAACCGTGAGCCCGGCCGGCGGCAACTTTGATGAACCGGTTACGCAGGGAACTCTGAAAGTGGTTGGCGCTTTTCATGGCCTGTCGCGCAACCGCGCCAATGCGCGGCGTTTTCCTTCGATCGATCCTCTGGACAGCTGGTCGAAATATGACAGCATCGTTTCTTCCGAGATGGTCGAATTCGGACGCAGTTTTTTGTTCAAGGGCAACCAAGTACACCAGATGATGATGGTGGTTGGCGAAGAGGGCACTTCCCAAGAGGATTTTATCATTTATTTGAAATCGGAATTTCTCGACCATGTCTACCTGCAGCAGAACGCGTTCGACAAAGTCGATGCAGCCACTTCGCCTGCCCGGCAAAAGTATGTTTTTGAGAAAATAAATGAGATTCTCAAAACCGATCTCCAATTCGATGATAAAGAAGGCGCCCGCGACTTTTTCTACGATCTGCGGCAAAAGTTTATCGATTGGAACTATATGCCTTTTGACGGCAAAGAATTCAAAGAACAGGAAAAACAAATCGACGACAAAATAAAGATGGTAACCAAAGATGAAAAAAGTCTATGATAAGGTCCTATCCGTTTCTGGAAATGTGATCACGGTAAGAGCAGAAAACATCGCCTATGAAGAGTTGGCGGAAATTACCACTTCACGCGGAAAATCATTGGCCCAGGTCATCAAACTGGAAGACGATTTGGTCTCTTTGCAGGTCTTTGCCGGCAGCCGCGGGATTTCAACCCAGGACGAAGTTCGTTTTCTTGGGCACCCGATGCAGGTTTCTTTTTCCGACAATATGCTGGGACGCGTCTTCAACGGCAGCGGCTTGCCGCGCGACAATGGACCTTCAATCGCGGAAAATGTCATTCAAATAGCCGGACCTTCGGTGAATCCCGCCAAGCGCATCATCCCCAAACGGATGATCCGCACCAATATTCCAATGATCGACGTGTTCAATTCCCTCGTCGCATCGCAAAAATTGCCGATTTTTTCCATCTCGGGCGAACCCTACAATGCTCTGTTGGCGCGCATCGCCCTGCAGGCAGAAGTCGATATGATCATCCTGGGCGGTATCGGCCTCAAGTTCGATGAATATATGTTTTTTAAGAACACCCTCGAAGAAGGCGGGGCCTTAAGCCGTTCCATCTTTTTCATCAACACAGCTTCTGAACCTGTGGTCGAAGGTTTGATGGTGCCTGATCTTGCCCTTGCAGTGGCGGAAAAATTCGCCTTGAAAGGCAAAGATGTGCTGGTCTTGTTGACCGATATGACCAATTTTTCTGATGCTCTGAAAGAGATCGCCATCACCATGGAACAGGTGCCGTCCAACCGCGGTTACCCCGGCGATCTTTACAGCCAGTTGGCCCGCCGCTACGAAAAAGCGGTCGATTTTGAAGGTGCAGGATCGATTACGATTTTGGCGGCAACCACCATGCCGGGCGACGATGTCACCCATCCGGTTCCGGACAATACCGGTTATATCACCGAAGGCCAGTTCTATCTGCGCAACGGACGCATCGAACCCTTTGGCTCCCTGAGCCGCCTCAAACAGCAGGTCAACGCCGATACACGCAAAGATCACCGCGCGATCATGGATGGCATGATTCAGCTCTATGCTCAATTCCTCGAATCCGAGGAAAAACGGGCCATGGGTTTTCAAATGAGCAGCTGGGATAAAAAGCTTTTGCAATATGGCAAACTCTTTGAATCGCAGATGATGGACCTGAAGGTGAATATCCCGCTCGAAGAGGCTCTGGATCGCGGATGGAAAATTTTGGCGGAATGTTTTTCTCCCGAACAAACCGGGCTGCGTTCTGAACTGGTCAAGGAATTTTGGCCACAAGAAGCTTCACAATAGACAGGTGAATCGTTATGGCAAAAGTCAAATTGACCAAGAATGAACTGAAAAGGCAGAAGGACGATCTCGCCCGTTTTACCCGTTACTTGCCGACCCTGGAGTTGAAAAAGAAACAGCTTTTGCTGGAGATCAACAAGATACAGAACCACATCGAACGGGTTGTATCTGAAATCGAAAGTAACGATAAAAAAGTTGCGGCATGGGTGGATGTTTTTGCAGAAGAGGTCGACCTGGAACCCTTGATCGGCATCGAAGATATCAAGATCAGCAACGGCAATATCGCAGGTATCGAGATACCCATTTTCGAAGAAGTGATTTTTTCACCGGTGGAAGTGGATCTGTTGCATACACCGCTCTGGGTGGATAACGCTGTTGAAGTGCTTAAAGAACAGATCAATCGAAGGGCTTTTTTGCTGATCGCGGAAAAACAGCAACAGATCATTCGCAACGAGCTGCGCATCACCATTCAGCGAATCAAGCTGTTTGAAGAAGTCAAAATTCCCGAAGCCCGGGAAAGTATCCGCGTCATTCAGATCTTTTTGGCTGATCAACAGACCGCAGAAGTGGTGCGTGGAAAAATCGCCAAGAGCAAAATCGAGAAAAAGAAGATGGAAGCCGCATTGTCATGATTGTAAAGATGAAAAAGGTCACCTTGTTGACCGATGCCAAAGACCAGCAATCGGCGTTGCTCCGTTTGCGCCAAGTCGGAGTCTTGCATCCGCACATCGTCGAGCGGCCCAGTTCCGATGAAATCCAGCAAACCGAGTCCATGATCGAAAAGCTGGATAAAGCGCTGTCGTTGCTCACCCTGGAGAGCAAGCCAGAATCCAAATCCGTGAAAAAAGATGCAGACACAGTCGTCGCGACGATACTCGAAATGGCCGAGCAAAAAGAGCATCTGACCGCTGAAATGGAAAAATTGCTCGAAAAGCAACGGTGGTTCGAACGCTGGGGCAAAGTCTCGTTTGCTACGTTACAGGAACTGGCTGCCGCGCAGGTCTTTTGCCGCTTTTATCAGGCCAGCAAAAACGAGTTCGAAGCGATCGAAGACAAGAGCATGATTCAGGTCATCCATGCAGGGCAAAATCTGGTCTCTTTTATCCAGATCAGCCGTGTGCCGGATGAACAGCTCGATTTCAGACAAGATCCGATACCCGAGATCGAATACAAAAAATTGCTGGCTGAACTCGCA
Organism: bacterium; assembly: GCA_029565675.1. Classification (GTDB taxonomy): domain Bacteria; phylum Zhuqueibacterota; class Zhuqueibacteria; order Residuimicrobiales; family Oceaniaggregativiventaceae; genus Sulfursilanivivens. Next base: position 100,129 of record JAKQNP010000052.1, on the reverse strand, counting down.
GAGCTGGAGAAGTCGATCGATGGTATTGATCAGCGGCTCGGTGACTTGTCCGCTGCTCAAGAAGTTTTGCTCGCTCGTCGCCAGGAACTGCAGAAAACCCTGCAATTCAATACCGTTGCCGCCAGCATGACCGGTATCGAGAATATCGCATTTCTCCAGGGATATTGTCCGGAAGAGTCGATCTCTGCCATCGAAAAATTGGCTGCCGAACAGGGATTGGGCTTTGTTGTCGAAGGCCCTGATAGGCCGGAAGAGGTGCCAACCCTGTTGCGCAATCCCAGGTGGGTGCGCATCATCCAACCGCTGTTCAGTTTTATGGGTACCCTGCCCGGCTATGCCGAACTGGATGTCAGTTTTATCTTTTTGGCATTTTTCAGCCTTTTCTTCGCCATGCTGGTCGGCGATGCCGGATACGGCCTGATTTTTCTGGCCGCAACGTTTTGGCTCAGCCGCAAGAAGAAAACCGCCCCACGCGAGTTCTTTCGCCTGATGTACCTGCTCAGTTTCGGTACGATTGTCTGGGGGGTCTTGTCAGGCAATTATTTTGGTTCTGAACAGCTGTCGCAATTGCCCTTTTTGCGTTCTCTGGTCATCGAGGGCATCTACAGCTTTTCCGATGTCAACCAGGATACGGTGATGCGCTTGACCTTTATCATCGGCACTCTGCATCTTTCGGTTGGCCACTTGCTGGCGGCGTTCAAGAAGATCAATTCGCTTACCGCTCTCGCCGAGTTGGGATGGATCGCCGTGCTCTGGGCGGTGTTTTTTGTCGCCAACAACTTGATTCTCGGCAAGGAAATCCCGCAGATGACCACAGTCCTTTTTATCCTCGGCGCGGCGTTAATCGGGATCTTTGCCAATTTTCAAAAGAATATCTTTAAAGGGATTTTGACCTCTGTGGCCAATCTGCCGTTGAGCGTTATCAACAGTTTCTCCGATATCGTCTCGTATATTCGGCTTTTTGCAGTGGGTATGTCGACGGTGATCGTCGCATCCAACTTTAATCAAATGGCTTCCGGCTCAGGTGAAAGTTCAATCATCGGCACTATTTTATCCGTTCTTATCTTGTTGTTGGGGCACAGTTTGAATATCACCCTCGCCATGATGTCGGTTTTGGTGCATGGCGTCCGCCTCAACATGCTCGAGTTTTCCAGCCATGTCGGGATGCAGTGGACTGGCAAAAAATACGAGCCTTTTAAAGAATAGATTGTCAGGATCGACGGCTATTAAAGCTCCGTATCCGCTGACTCTGTTCTTTAGCGAGGGTATCATCGTCTGTCGATGCTAAACAGTAAAATGAATATCGCAGTATAGATGGTTCAATTATCGCCACTACAGAAAGGAGTAAAGAAATGATTTCAGGATTTGGTGATTTCAGCATTTCGCTGGCGTTGGCCGCTGTCGGTTCTGCCCTTGGGACCGGGGTTGCTGGTATGTCGGCCATCGGTGCGTGGAAAAAGGCCTATTCTCTGAACAAAGCCGCCCCATTTATCCTTGTCGCCTTTGTGGGTGCCCCTTTATCGCAGACGATCTATGGAATGATTTTGCGCAATGCCATCCAGAGCGCCAATCTTCCGCCTGAAACTTATCTGCAACAGGCTCTGGTCGGTTTGTTTGCCGGCTTCGCTCTCGGCCTTTCTGCCTGGATGCAAGGCAAAGCCGGCGCCAAAGCAGCAGACGCCCTGACTGAAACCGGCAAAGGATTTGGCAATTACATCATGGTTGTCGGTGTGATCGAAACCGTGGCTCTGTTCGTGATGGTTTTCACCATGACGGCATTGCCTTCAGGTGTTTGAGCCGTTTTATATCACGCAGCTGTCAAGCAGTGTGCATTAACCACCACCATCGGTTGTGATCAGATCATTTGATCGATCGACCGATTTAAAACGTGTCGGTCATCGCTTTTTGTTTAGCGATGACCGACTTATTTTTAGGGCTGGCCAAACCACAAAGATGTGTCGCATGCAGAAAATCATCGCATTTTTATCTCTTTTCCTTCTCTTTTTGCCCTCCTTTGCCCTGGCAATGGAGACCACAAACTCGGCGGCAGAGCCGAATATGACCCACAGAATGATGATGCTCGCCATTCAACTCGGGCTGATCATGGTCGCCGCCAGAGTCGGCGGCAATCTGTTCGACAAGTTGAAACTGCCGGCGGTTTTAGGCGAGCTGTGCGCGGGTATGTTGATCGGACCCTACGCTCTCGGTTCCTTGCCTTTTTCCGGATTCCCGCAAGGGCTTTTTCCCCTCTATTCATCTTTTCCGGTGTCACCAGAGCTGTATGGGTTTGCGACGATCGCTTCCATTCTGCTGCTGTTTATCGTCGGATTGGAGACCGATGTCAATTTGTTTCGCCACTTTTATCGTGCAGGCGTGGCGGTCGGTCTCGGCGGAGTGATTGTTTCTTTCCTTTTTGGCGTCATGTGTATGGTCACCTTTGCCCCTTACGTCCTCGGCTACAGCATCGATCATATGCATCCTTCAGCGCTCTTCCTGGGTGCCATATCCTCGGCTACCTCGGTCGGCATTACCGCCCGAATTCTCTCCGACAAACGCCAAATCGGTTCGCCTGAAGGGGTAACCATTCTTGCCGGGGCAGTGATCGATGATGTGCTGGGTATTGTGGTGCTGGCGATCGTCCTGGGGGTAATCAACGTTTCGCAAACCGGTGGGGTTATCAATTGGTCGGATATTCAACTCATCGCTGCCCGGGCAATCGGAATCTGGCTGATCGCAACGATCGCCGGCCTGGCAATTTCCGGCCGCATCAGCACCCTGTTGAAAAGATTTCAAGGCAAGGTCGCGATCGCTTTAATCGCTTTCAGCCTGGCATTGCTTCTTGCAGGCATGTTCGAGCAGGTGGGCCTGGCGATGATTATCGGCGCCTATGTCATGGGCCTTTCTCTGTCCAAAACCGATATCAACCATGTCGTCCAGGAACAGCTGCACAACATCTATTCTTTCCTGGTGCCGATTTTCTTCTGCGTGATGGGAATGCTGGTGAATTTCAAAGCCATCAGTTCAGTTCCTTTGCTGATCTTTGGATTTGTTTATTCGGTTATGGCCATTTTGGCCAAGGTGATTGGCTGCGGAGTTCCGGCGTTGTTTTTCAATTTCAACTTGCGCGGCGCCCTGCGGATCGGTTTCGGCATGCTTCCGCGCGGTGAAGTGGCCCTGATCATGGCCGGAGTCGGATTGGCTACCGGCGCATTTGCACCCGAAATGTTCGGCGTCGCTGTTCTGATGGTGGTTATCACCACCATGGCCGCTCCGCCGATTTTGGTCAAATTGCTGAAAAGTCCCAAAAAGGTCATGCGCAAACAAATTAAAATCCGCGAGATCAAGGAACTCGTCTTCCCGTTTCCCAATGAAGAGGTTACGGCTTTACTGACGAATAAAGTGCTGAAAATCATCGAGGCCGAGGGATTTTTTGTCAGCCTTATCGATGTGGAGCGTCAGCAGTACCAGATGCGGCGCGAAAACATCGTGATCAATTTTACCGAGCACCCCTCCAAACTTGTGTTCAATTGCGATGAAACCGAAATTCAGCTGATCAATGCGTTTATGTACGAGGTGATTGCGGAAATGGAAAAAACCATCCAGAGTCTGCAAAAACCGATCGACAAGGAAAAAATCAGCAAACAACTATTGGCCACCGACACCAGTTCGATGAAAAAATACAGCCTGGCTGAGTACCTCTCTCCGGGTATGATCCTGGCAAACCTGGCTGCCAAGAGCAAAGAAGGCGTCATAAAAGAGCTTTTGACGGTTCTGTCTCAGGCAGGCAAGATCGCGAGCTTTGATGAGGCATGGGCGGCTATCTGGGAACGCGAAAAGAGCATGTCGACAGGGATGGAATTCGGAATCGCGATTCCGCATGCGCGAACCGATTGTGTATCCCAAATCGTATGTGCAATCGGTATCAAACATGAAGGAATCGATTTCGACTCGATTGATGGCAAACCGGCACAGATTTTTGTCCTTATCCTGACGCCGAAATCCAAACACTCGCCTTTTTTGCAGTTTCTATCGCAGGTCAGCCGGACTTTGAGCGACGCTGCAAAACGCGGGCAACTCTTGGAGGCTAAGGACGCGCAAGAGATCTTTCAGATCATGACTCACTCCGGCGAAAACGCTGCGAAAAAATGAACCATTTTTGTACAGCATACGACATTCGGATCGTCCCCGCTTGATCTCTCGGACGATCCAGCACTCCATGCCGCAATCGAATCCGGACGCTGAGGCACAGGTTGTTCTCGTGCACGTCCTATTTGTTTGCAAATCGGGTCTTCTGTTTCCTGTCTGGCTTCCCATAAAAAGCTGATCAATGGAAACATCCTACAAGTAGGATCGAACGAGAGGAATGGTTGGCAAGATGCACAGCAGCAAAAACAAAGAATGGATCTGCGGCGCATCGAGTCGATGCGCCGCAGCATTGATTTATGCCGATTTCAATTCCGAGGTGCAATGCGGACAGCGGGTTGCCTGGATGGCGATGGTCGACAGGCAGTAGGGGCAAGCTTTGGTCGTCGGTGCGGCCGGAACTTCTTTTTTCTCCGTCAGTTTGTTGATGCTGCGGATCAGGAAAAAGATCACCAAGGCAATGATCAGAAAACTGACAATGGTATTGATAAAGATGCCGTATCGGATGACCACTGCGCCCGCAGCTGATGCATCGGCCAGCGAGGCATAGGGGCCGGGTGTGAGGCCTTGTTTCAAAGTGACGAAAAGATTGGAAAAATCGACGTTGCCGAGCAACAGGCCGATGGGCGGCATGATGACATCGTCGACGATCGATTTGACGATCGCGCCGAATGCCGAACCCACGATGATGCCGACAGCCATGTCGATCACGTTGCCGCGCATGGCGAATTTTTTAAACTCTTGTAACATTTTTCTCCTCCTTTGTGATTAACCCCATTGCTGATTTTGCCACCGGCTCACCTGGTGAGCCACATCGACCAACGGTGCGGTCCAAATTTCCTGCTGCCGACGCTGCAGGTGCTGAAAGAGCAGATGCAGATCGGTGCTGGCCACGCTCAGTCGATCGCCGTCTATTTTGTGAAAGACCAATACCAGCCATTGTCCCTGGGCAGCCACGGCTTCCACAAGGCCGATCATCTCGAAGCCGCTCATGCCTTCTGCCGGCTGTGCCCAGACGCAAGCCAGATCGACCAGTTCAGGTCGATTGCCGAATCCCTTTTCACCGCCCCCCCGGCCGGCCAAAAAATGCTCGGCGATCAGCGGCACATAACTCTGCCGGTTGCGCCCCCGGCCGACAAACGTGCAATAGCAGGGGTAGGCAAAGGTCCAGTTTTCGCGATCAGGAAAGATCGTGGTCAATCTTCTTTGAGCTTCGAATACATCTTCTGCAATTTCTGTCACTGTGCGGTCTTCCAGACCGCCGCGCCGGCCTGCCAGCGTATTCGAACAGATATGGCTGAGCGAGTGGTTGCCAACTTCGTGTCCCCGGGCTACAGCAGGTTGCCATGGTTCTAAACGTTCACGCCAGTGCTCGCCCTGCGGCAGCAGATAAAACGTCGCGCGCAGGCCAAAACGCTCGAGAGCTGGTACCGCGTTTTCCAGCTGATCGCGGGTGCCGTCATCAAAGGTCAGAGAAACAGCGCCGCGATAGCCTTCCCAGGGTGATTCGTTCGTCGTCGAATTCCCTTGCGCAATTCATCGCGTTCTTTGTGTAGTTTGGCGATCGCATCGGTCAGCAGGGAAACCTGTTCGGCCGCAACGCTGAACACAGGCCACAATGCCAAAACCGCACGGTTTTGCCAAATATCGTCGCAAATCGGCAGATCCCAGCGCGACGGCGAAATCGATCCGAGATACGCTTTATTCAAATGATGCCGTTTTTTGCTGTGCGGGTAATAGACTTCGCTGTGGGAAAGGGGGGTATACGGGGAATAAAATTCGATACCCAACTCGGCTGCCAGCGCCCGGCGAAACTCGGTTGCCGGGATATCCGGCCATTCTTGCGGTTCAAGCAGAAAGGCGTACATATAGCTGCATTGCCGGGTGATGGCTTTATGGCGGCGCAGAGAGCGCACGCCTGGCGCTGCATCGACCGCACGGTCCAGATCGCGTCCGCGCGCATCGATCAGCGAGGCATTCTCCCGAAAAGCCATCAATTGTCCGCGCAACACCGCCGCCTGCAGACTGGTCATCCGATAATTGCCGCTGTGAATTTTGATGCCGGCGCGGTATTCCCGGCCGCAGCTGCGCTGACTGACCACTTTCCAGTAAATCTGTTCGTCTTGCATGAGCAGCGCGCCACCCTCTCCGGCGGTGAGCAACTTGGAGCGCTGAAAACTGTAGCTGCCAAGGGTTCCCAGCGTACCTGCACCTTTGTCTCGCCACCGCGAGCCGTGGGTATGCGCGCAGTCCTCCACAATCGCCAGATTGTGTTTGCGGGCGATCTCGCTCAACTGATCCAGATCAGCCATTCGGTGATAGAGGTGTACAGGAATGATCGCCCGGGTGCGCGAAGTGATCGCCGCCTCGATCAGCGCCGGGTCGATGCACAGAGTGTCGGGTTCGATATCCACTATAACTGGCACCGCGTTGACGTCGCATACCGCGCTGGCAGTCGCTTGCCAGGTCAGTCCGGGCACAATCACTTCATCACCGGCGCCGATATCCAGGGTTTCCAACGCCACCTGCAAGGTGTGGGTGCCGTTGGTCAGCAGCGCACAAAAAGCTGACCCACAGAATTCCGCCCATTCAGCAGCAAAACGCGATGCCTGCGACTCGGTTTCCGGCCAATCATCCCATACATCGCTGTCATAGGCTTCGAGCAAAAATTGCCGCTCCAGGTCGCGGCGTTTCTTCAATCCCTTGGCAACGAGCCAGTTCTTGGTTACTGCGTCGCCGCCGTTGATGGCCAATCGGCTCATGATCGTTTCCTCTAAAAACGGTGCGAAAATCAGTCACTTGTTGTTTGCAGGATGTGGCGCTTGGGGCTCATGTCGCCGTTTAGATCCGCCGCAGCTCGTCGATCGCAATCGACAGCCGCCGCTACTATCAGACGCGTGCTCTGCGCGGCCAGCTCGATATCCACCACTTCCGCACAATCGTCAAGAGTATGATAATGCGGCTCGGCATAGGGCAAGCTGCCGATGTGCAACAGAGTCGGCCGTACACCAGCCAGAAGGAACGAACCATCATCGTCATTCGGCTTTGGGCAGTGAACCTTTCTGACTTCCAGCCCCAGTTCCAACTCTGCATTGAGCTGGATGATCTGATCAGCCAGCTCTTCTCCTTCAGATGTACCATAGCGCAGCACATGCGGCCTTCGGCCGGCCAACCGGTCGGCTTCGCTCTGACCTGCGATGCTGTCTACGTTGAATACCGCCAGCGCTTTGGTGTCGGAGCGCGAAAAACGTTGGGCAGCGGCTCTGCTGGTCCACGGCCAGTGTTCTTCGTTGCAAAAAAGCAGGCGCAGGCTGCTGTTCAAAAGTTTGTCGGCCAGGATTCTGGCGATTTCGAGCAAAGCAGCCACGCCGATCGCATTGTCATGGCCACCCGGTGCGCACTTGAGCCAACTTTGGCTGTCCTTGTGGGCGACCAAAACAATCGCTCCGGGTGATTGACCCTGTCCCGCTCGGGTCGCCCAGATATTGAGCGCTGCATACCACGGTTCATCGGGCAGCGGTTTGCGAAAACCCCACGCAACGGCTGTGTCGGGTTGAAAAGCCTGCACAGCAACGATCTCGCGCTCGATGCGATAACCCCAACTCTGCATGAAACTGATCAAATAGCGATCCGCCTCATACAGAGTATTTGTCAGGACTCCCGGCCGGCTGACATTGAGACAACGGCAGGGCAGAGGGTCCTTGGCGAGATGGAAAAGGTGATTCTTAATCTGCTGACCATCCACAGCCGTTATGATTTCAGCCAGCTCTTTCATCTTGCCAGCACGATTGCCGCCCACCATCGATCTTACCGTCGATTAGAGTGATCTGTCTGAATTTAGGTCGCCACGAGCAGTCATTTTCCGGCGCAACTGCAGACTTAAATAATCGAACCGTTGCTGCGAATCACTTCTTGATACCAAAATGCAGAGTCTTTGAGAATACGCTTTTGGCTTGCATAATCGACATAGATGAGCCCGAAGCGCTGGCGATAACCATGTGCCCACTCGAAATTGTCGATCACTGACCAGTTGAAATAGCCTTTGCCTTCCACACCGTCCTCGATCGCCCGTCGGTATTGCTGCAGATAGCGGCGGAGATAATCGATGCGTTGTGGATCGTGTACCTTGCCGTCCAGGTGCACCCAATCCATATTCGCAATGCCGTTTTCCGTGACCACAATAGGGAGCTTGTAGCGCTCATAGAGAAATCTCGGTCCCCAATAGAGCGTTTCTGGGACGACTTTCCACCCCATGGTGGTCACTGCCGGTCCGGTCGGAAAAGGCACGACTTCACTGCCGCCGTCCTCAGTGGCACGAACGGGGTCAGACCAATACATATTAGCGCCATAAAAGTCGAGAGGTTGGCAGATGGTCTCCATATCTGTCGCCGGAAAGTCGGGAACGGCCTTGCCAAAAACCGCAAGCCCGTCTTCGGGATAACGGCCAAAAATCATCGGGTCAGCATACCAGGTATTGTTCCAGTAGTGTTTTTCGGTGATCGAGAACATGCGTTTGCGGGCGGCCTCGATATCGGCTTTGGAGTCGCTTGCCGGGATCAGGGCAACCCCTACCGGCGCAGCGCCGATCAAAGGTTTGGCTTTTGCGCGACTGCGCAGGACCTGAACCGATTTTCCGTGCGCGAGCAAGGCGTGATGGGTAATCTGCAGAATCTGCGGGAAATCGAGCTTTAATCCTGGTGCGTGTTCACCCGACTGATGACCAAGACCGATAAAACACTGCGGCTCGTTCTGGGTCATCCAATGGGTCACCCGGTCAGAGAGCCGGTCTGCGATAACCCCGGAATACTCGGCAAACCAATCCGGGCTGTCCGGGTTGAGCCAACCGCCCCGGCAAAACAATGCATAGGGATAGTCCCAATGAAACAGGGTTACCCAGGGCTCGATCTTTTTGGCGAGCAAGGCATCGATCAACTTGTCGTAAAAATCGAGACCCTTTTTGTTGACAGGTCCAATTCCCTCTGGCAACACTCGCGGCCAGCTGATGGACAGGCGATAAGCCTGCAAGCCGATTTCCGCCATCAAGTCGACATCTTTTTGGTAGTGGTGGTAGTGATCGCAAGAAACGTCGCCATGGTTCTCTTCCCAGATTCGGCCGGGCCAATGGGACATCATATCCCACACCGACAGACCCTTGCCATCCTCAAAAGCAGCGCCTTCTACCTGATAGCTGGCTGCAGCTGCACCCCAGACGAAATTCTTCGGAAAACCCATTACTGCTCCTGTTAGTATATGAATAAAAGTAAGAGAATTATTAAAGTGACTCAGCGGTTTTCCATTTTCTGCGCCACTGAAAGGGATTCTTGTGTTGACAGAATCCAGCCGTCTCAGCCGTTCCCGTCTCGCTGCGATGGTTGTGCAGCAAGGCAAAAAAACTGCCTAACCTCGAGCGTGTTGCGCGCGGTTGATCAGCACCGCCGCGAGTATCAAAAGCCCGCGCACCACATGTTGCCAATATTCGTTGATGTTCAGCAGTGTCATGCCATTGACCAGCACTCCCAGAAAAATCACCCCGATCAATGTCCCCTTAATTTTTCCCTCGCCGCCGGTCAAACTGGTTCCGCCGATGATGACAGCGGCGATGATGTCCAATTCCCAACCTTTGGCGGTGGTGGCGGTTCCCGACATGATTTCAGCGGATTGCATGATTCCGCTCAACGCTGCCAGAAAGGCGACGATTGCCATGACCTGTCTTTTGACCGATTTGACATCGATACCGCTCAATCGCGCTGCCTCGATGTTACCACCCACGGCATAGATCGAGCGGCCAAAGGCGGCATGGCTCATGAGGAAATGGGTGATAATGAAAACGGCAATGAAAATCAGCGCGGGGAAGGGAACACCCAGGACATAGCCGCCGCCCAAAAAATTGTACCATTCTGGAAAGGGAGTGATGGGAAATCCGTTGGTGATCAGTTCGGCCGCACCGGTTAAGGCGGTCATCAGCGCCAGCGTGGTTATGAAGGTCGGCACCTGGAACCGCATGCGGATCAGCCCGGTCAGGATGCCGAGCAGATACCCCACCACCAGGGTGCAAAGGATGGCCAGTGGAATTGCCGCTTCATGCGGCAGACCGACGGCGGGGCTGGTAAGAAATTGGGTCAAATAGGCGGTCAGGCAACCGGCAAAGGCCACCGCTGAGCCGACTGAAAGATCGATTTCGCCGCTGATAATCACCATCGTCATCCCAAACGCAATGATGCCCTGCATGGAAACGTTGCGCAGGACATTGAAGAGATTCTGGGTTGAAAAGAATCCCTGCGCTCGAAAAGCCAAAAAGATACAAAGCGCCAGCAAGATAATTTCCAGAAGTTGGTGTTTAAGCCGATTGGCAGTGTGGCTGATCGAGGAGTTGAAGGTGTTCTCACTCTTGTTGTCGCGATTTTTTTGCCTATGAATGCGATCCAACGTCATGGTCAACGACTCCTTGCTGGTCCTTGCGGCTACAGATGGTTCAAATGGTGGGGTGGCGCCGCGATCTATAGGTGTTGTTGAGCTACTTTTCCAGACAGCGAACGAACAGTGCATCGGCGGTGAGTTGATCGGGTTTGACTTGTTCCGCGATCGTGCCTTTTTTCATGATCAGAATGCGGTGACAAACCTGAACAAGTTCTTCGAGTTCGCTGGAAACAAAAATGGAGCTGATCCCTTCCCGGCTGAGATCCCACATAATTTGGAAAATCTGTTGTTTGGCCTGCACATCGACACCGCGGGTAGGCTCATCGAGAAGAATGATCTGCGGATGGGTGGTCAGCCAGTTGCCGATCACCACCTTTTGTTGATTGCCGCCGCTCAGCGAGGCAACCGGATATTCGAGGTTCACCAATTGGATATCGAGATCCTGCACCAGGCGGTTGACGATCTGATTTTCCCGCTTTTTATTCAGCCATCCTTTTGGCGCCACCACCTTGAGCCCAGCCAGACATAAATTGGCGCGAGTGCTGAGAATCTGTATCAAACCTTCCGCCTTGCGATCTTCCGGCGTGAATGCCAATTTGAATTTTTTCATGCGAATGGGATCGGTTTTTCGCACAATCCGACCCGCGATCTCGATTTCACCTGAATCGAATGGTTCGGCGCCATAGATGGCTTTGAGCAGCTCACTGCGACCCGAACCCAGCAGGCCGGCTATGCCCAGGATTTCACCCCGCTGAAGCGAGAAACTGACGTCGTGAAACGCAGGTTTGCGGGTCAAGTCGCGCACCATCAACACCGTCTCACCGGTTGCCTTGAAATCGGCTGGACGGTTTTTTTGCACCGTTTGGCCGAACATCATCTCGGAGATTTTTTCAGCTCTGGCATCGGCAATTTCCAGAGTGCCGATCAGCTTGCCATCCCGCAGAACACTGACCTGATCGGCGATCCACTCCAATTCCTGCAAGCGATGGGTAATATAAATTATAGCGACTCCGTTTTGGGCCAGCCTCCTGATCAGCTTGAACAAACTCTGCGTTTCATGCTGCGCAAGGGCGGAAGTCGGCTCATCGAGCAGCAGAGCAGAGGGTCGGAAAGACATCGCCTTGGCGATTTCAACGATCTGTTGTTGGGCAACCCCGAGCGCTGCCACGGGCCGCTGCACGTCGAGTTCAACTTCCATTTCGGCGAGCAACTGCCGCGCATCGCTAAAAGTCTGCCGCCAATCGATCAACAAACCTCTCGTTCCGCTGCGTTTCCGCGCTCGCCCCAAAAAGATGTTCTCCGCCACCGTCAGCTGCGGGACCAGGCTGAGTTCCTGATAAACGGTAGCGATTCCTCCGGCAAATGCTTCTGAAGGTCCATGGAAAGAGACTTCGCGTCCATCGACGAATATTTTGCCGGCAGTCGGCTGGATGGCTCCGGAGAGAAGCTTGACCAATGTGCTTTTGCCGGCGCCGTTTTTGCCGAGCAAGGCGTGGATTTTCCCGCCCTCAAACTGCAGCGACACTGAATCGAGCGCGACTGTACCCGGATATTCTTTTCTCAGACCGCAGGTTTCCAGCTTGGCGATGCTCAATCGGTGCTCCCGGCGATCAGTTGTTGCAGCTTGGTCTGAAAAAGACGGATGTTTTCCGGATCCTGCCGACTCAACAACACCCCCGGCAGGGCAATTTTTGCATCGACCTGTTCCTTTTTCAATGCCTTTACTGCATTTTCCACCGACTTGTAACCGATTTCAAACGGTTGTTGGCCGGTGATGGCCTGCAGAATATTGTCCTCGAACAATAAAAAGTTGATCAGCTGCTCGCTGACATCGGTGCCGAATACCACCACTTTGCCGGCGTTGCCGCTGTTTTTTACCGCCATGACCGATCCCACCGTACCGCCTTCGTTGGCAGCGAACAGAATATCGAGTTCCGGATGCGCGGTCAGAATGTCACCTGCCTTTTTTACCGCGGTTTCAGCCATCCAGGCATCCTGCTCGGCGACGATTTCCACCCCCGGCAGCTGCAAAACCTTTTCTTTGAAACCGCCGGTTCGCGCATCGCTTTGTTCGGGCAAATTCGATTTGAAAGCCAAAATGGCGATCTTTGCCTTGCCGCCAAGCCGTTCCTGGATATAACGCGCCGCCGCTTCTCCGGTTTTGCGGCCCAGGTCGCGCTGATCGCTTTCGACAAACGAAGTGGGAATATCGCCTTCAATGGTGGAATTGTAGGTCACCACCACCACTCCTTTTGCGTGCGCTCGTTTCAGCGCGGTTATGGATGCTGTGGCGCTGAGCGGCGAGATCACGATGGCATCGACACCGCGGGCAATATAGGTATTCACCAACTGGATTTCCTTGTCTGGTTTGCTCAGGCTGTTGGCTTCGAGAAGTTCGGCGTTGTAGTCGCGCGCTGCTGTTTGCATGCCAAAGCGCACCAAACGAAAAAATTGATCTTCCTGGAACACCATACCGGCGATTTTATAACGGCTCTCTGCCGATGGTTTTTTTTGTCCATCACATGCACTCTGCAAAAAAGCAACCATCACAATCGCCGCCACCATCCCCAGACGAATAAAATACCGACAAATGATCATGTGAAAATCCCTTCCATTGTGTTTGACGCCTAACCTTGCATTGAATATACACAAATTTTTTAAAAATACAATCGCTTGTTGCCTGGGGGGATAAAAACAGCTAACCCAAAGCTGGGAAAGTGTTTTGACATTTGCCGCTTTTTGCTTACTTTTCTGGCGATCTTGGGTTCCCATTGCGGTGCGCGCCCAAGAAGCGCTTGTTGTTTCTGGAATAAGATCGATCCCAAACGCTGATATCTGTGACCATCCCTGAACCTTGCGAGTCTCGATCCCGATTCGATACCCTTGCCATCATGTCCATTAAGGAGGAGTGTAAGATGACATCCAAACAGCGCATGATCGCTGCTCTAGACAGGCGAGTCCCTGATCGTATGCCGGTCACCACCCACCACATCATGCAATATTTTCTTGATACCTACATGAACGGGATAGGCACACAGGATTTTTTTGACTATTTTGGCCTCGATCCCATCACCTGGACCGTGCCGCATATGGCCAGACCGGGTTCGGGCGATTCTATCGACCCCCGGCAGGGGAAACCCGGTTTTCTGGAGAGCGAGCGCATCATCAGCGATCATTGGCGCATCGACAGCCATCCCATTCCTGATCAGGAATATACCACGATCCGCCATGACTTTGTTACGCCCAAGAAGGTCCTGAGCATGGTCACTCAGTGCAATGAGCAGACCACCTGGGTTTTCGAGCATTTGATCAAGGAAAAATCCGATATCGATGTGATCGCCGAGTGCGCTCCAACACCGGTGTGCAATGTGGCTGCGGTCAATGGTGTTGCTGGTGCCTATGGCGAGCGCGGGCTGGTGCGCGGCCACATCCCCGGATTTGAGGTCTTTGGGCAGCCGGGTTGCTGGCAAGACGCTTGCTGTCTGTTCGGCACCGAAGCGATGATCATGCAAACGCTGGATGATCCGGAATGGGTGCATGCTTTTTTGGCTGTTTTGCAGCGCCGCAAAATCGCGTTCGCCCGCTCGCTTGCCGGGGCCAGGTATGATCTGCTCGAGCTCGGCGGCGGCGATGCTTCGACCACGGTTATTTCCCCGCGCCTGTTCAATGAGTTCGTCGCGCCCTATGACGCCCCCATTATCGAGGCGGCGCAACAGGCCGGCCAGCGCATCGTCTATCACACCTGCGGCGGCATGATGCCTATTCTGGAGGATATTGCCGCCATGCATCCGAACGCAATGGAAACCTTTACTCCCCGCGACATGGGTGCCGATGTGGATCTGGAAGAAGCCAAACACCGCATCGGCGATCGGGTCTGCATGATCGGGGGATTTGATCAGTACCATTTTTTCCTGGGCTGCACACCCGCCGAAACCCGGCAAGCGGTCCGCCGTGCCTTTAAAGCAGCCGGCGAAGGCGGTGGATTCATCCTCTCGCCATCAGATCATTTTTTCGATGCCGAAGTGGAACTGATCAAAACCTATGCCGATGAAGCCAAACTCTGTACCTACTGATCCAATGCCAAGATGCGGTCGGATTCAATCCTTTTGCAGGCGGTCGTACCAGTTGGTTTTTAAAAACCAGCTGGTCAACAGCGCAACCACAAGCCAGGCTGCCAGATTGCCGAACAAACGCAAGACCAGATAGACGGGAATCAGGCGGAGCGCCAACTGCCAGATGATTCCCACGCCGACATTGACCATATCGCGCCGAAAGCACGAGTCATTGACAAAATTCGGATCCTGTGCCACTGCTTTGACATGAATGGGTTGCCAGAAGCCCCAGGGCCGCACGCTTTTATAGAAAGAGATCAACACCTCTTCCGGGTCGGGCGGAGTGGCAAGGCTGATCGAAATGCTGGCCAAAGTACCAATCGCCAGAATAAGCGGAAAGCTGTTGACCGCCGACAGCGATGGAAAGAGCAGCGGCAGGAAGAGAGCCGCAACGACACCGCCGATCATGCCGCCAAAATAGCCAAAGGCATTTAACCGCCACCAATGCCATTTGAGCACATTCGGCGCGGTATAGCCGCCGTATAGCCCAAAGACCAACCATTCTGTGATACGGTGGATCGAACTGGACATCAAGCCAAAGCCTATGCCCAGCGCCACCAGTGCGATGCTGACGCCATAACTGATTGCAATGTAGCGCTTTTCCGGAGCTTGCGGCCGAAAATATTTCTTGTAGATGTCGTTGACCAGATAAGCTGCTCCGGCGTTGACTGTGGAATCAAAGGTGGACATAAAGGCAGCCAACAGTCCGGCGATGAACAAACCGATCAGTCCGACGGGAAGAAACTCGGCAATCACATAAGGCAAAATCTGTTCAAAATCGATGTTGCTTCCCATGGCCAGCAATTGTGGCCGAAAAAAGACCAGGGCGATGATCGCAATGGCAGGAGTCATTATCCAGCGCGGCAGGATGGCAAAATTGACGACTCCGCTCATCAAGGCGGCCGATTTCGCATCACGAGCGGCCAGCACCCTTTGCATGTCATAGTTTGGCCCCGGGCCGGCCATGCTGACCAGGATCCCCTTGAACAGCACCATGCCGATAAAGATCGTAAACAATTCATAGCCGTCCCGGGCGATCTGGCTGTTCACAGATGGGATGACAGCCGACCAGTCGAGGTTCAATCGCCAGCCAAACCAGAGATTAAGCCAACCCTCCGGCACTGCAGCGCGCAGCATTTCCGGCGAAATGCGCATTATCGCGATGGCGCCGATGACCACAGATGTAATTGTCATGATAATGAATTGCACAATGTCGGTGAGGACAACGCTGTACATGCCGCCCAGGATCACATAAAGTGTCGTGATCGACATTAAAATAATGGCATACATGTGCGGAGACCAGTCCCAGGGCAAAAAAACAGCAGCGAATTTGCCGACTCCCTGAAAACTGTAAGATAAAAACCCGATCACGCTGATAAAGGCAAAAAAGACCACGCTGATATGGCACAGATTACCGCCGATGCCGTTGCCAAAACGGGTGGAAATCCATTCGGCGCCGGTCAAAACATTGGACCGCCGAATCCAGATCGACAGATAGACCATGTAAAAAACCTGGTTAAAGGTAACCCAAACCCACGGCATCCAGAGGCCTTTCATGCCATAGACGAAAACAACAAAGACCAGCCACATGGTGCCGCTCAGATCGTTCATGGAAGTGGCGTTCGAAATGCCGAGCAACGACCAGTGAACCGATTTCCCGCCGAGAAAATAGGTATCCAGATTCTGGCTGGCGCGTCGGGAAATCCAGAATCCAATCACAATAACCAGGACTAGGTAGCCCATGATGATGGCAATATCGAGCATCTGCATCGGTGATCCTTTCCTCAGATTTTGAGACTGCGACCGGCGTCTGACAAGGAAAAAGCAAGGTCGAAAAAAAATGGAAAAAGTGCAAGAGAATTGATTGTTCCTGTTGTTTCGAGTCTGGATGCGCAGCGGATTGGTGCTCTGCATGCCGATCGAATGGCCGATTTGGTTCAATTCCGACGATAAAGCGCGAAATTTAACTGCGCCGCCTATTTCCCAAATGGAGGTTTTGCGTGAAAAAACTGACTGTTCTGTTGCTGTTTGCCGCACTGGTGGTGCTGTTGAGCGAATGCCGGCAAAGCGCATCTTCTGTGCAGGATCAGGTGACCATCTATTCTGCCCGATCGGAGTATTGCGCCTGGCCGTCGATCATCCGGGCGGCCAACGGTGATCTGCTCGTCACCTTTTGCCGCAGCGAAGAACATCTGGCTCCGGATGGTCAAATCGTTTTGATGCGTTCATCGGACAACGGTCTTACCTGGCAGGGACCGCATGTGATCTTTGATACGATTCTCGATGACCGCGAATGCGGCATGACCGTGCTGCGCGACGGCCGGATCCTTGTGCATCTGTACACCTACCAGTTTACCCGCGATTATTATGAAAAATTGCCGAAAAACGCCTACGAACCGCAAGTCCTGGATCGGTGGCTAGAGCATGTCGAAAAAGAGGACTATCGCACGGCTGTCGATATGGCCGGCGCCTGGATGATCGAATCGAGGGATAACGGCCATACGTGGTCCAACCCCCGTCGCGGTCTGGATACCATCCACGGCGGCATCCAATTAAACGACGGCAGGATTCTGCTCGCTTCCTACCGCAATCAATTTCAATCCGTGGAAGTCTATCGCCTCGACTCTGTTGACGATGCGCCGGAGTTTCTCGCCCTCATCTCTCCACCTGCAGATCGGGCCGACTCGCTGCGCTTCGGCGAACCGCACATCCTGCAGATGCCTTCCGGACGGGTGGTGATGATGATGCGCGCCACGGCCATACCCTATCATGACCAGGATGAAAAGTGCCGGATGTGGGGAACCTATTCGGACGATCATGGACAAACCTGGGCCCAGCCTTTCCAGACACCGCTCTGGGGCTTTCCTCCGCATCTGCTTTTGCTGCAGGATGGCCGCGCGCTCTGCTCCTACGGATATCGCCGACCGCCATACGGCCAGCGCGCTTGCATCAGCAACGACGGCGTGAATTGGGATCTTGCCGACGAGGTGATCTTGCGCGATGACACGATCAATTCCGATCTCGGCTACCCAGCTTCAATCGAACTGGAGCCAGGCAAAGTGCTGACGGTCTATTATCAGCCCGATCTGCGTGATCGCGATCAACGCATGAGTCCTCCGGATCCCAACCGCCACAAACCGGATATCGTGGCGACGATCTGGCGAGTACCTGCGCCGGGCAAGCGGCGTGCAGAACAACTCTGATCGAGTTTCCTGCCGAAGGCAAAAAAACGTTCGTGCTCGTGCGCGCTTGAACCGATCTGCAGACAACCGGTGTAGTTTTTTCAAAAGTAAAAATACCCTTGCCCAATGCGCAAAAATAGTTTATCTTGAAATTCCCGGCAAATGTTGAATGCTTCTCTGTTTTCAAGTGGAGCATTTTGATGCATTCCCGGACTCTTCGCAAATAGTTTTATCTCGATCTTGGCACGAGATTGGTTTTCTGATTCGCTTAGGAGAAAGGGAATGAAAGGCAAATTCACGGCTCTTGTTTTCGGGTTGGCTTTGACGGTTGCCGCGGTGCAGGCGCAAGATTTGCCGGATTGGGCGCTCGGCCCACAAATGGTTTTTTCCATTCCACAGCAGGATTTTGCCAATGTTTCCGGCCTCGGTGAAGGGCTGGGAGCGAAATTGCTCTTTGACCCGCTTGGCCGGGACTGGCTGCATCTGCGCGCCGATCTGGCCTATCTTTCATTTGGCGAAGGCGATTTTTGGAGCTATGGAATGGCCACCTACCAGACGCGCAATGAATCCTTTCAGCTCACCATGGGGCCTGAGCTGGGCAAACAGGTGCGGGCGTTTTATTTCTATTTGGCGCCGATGGCGGGAGTCTTTAATTATCGATCGGTTACCTCGCTCTATGACTATTATTCCGGCCTTTATGGATCCAAAACGACCTCCAGCCAGACCAATTTCGGCTGGGATATCTCTGCCGGTTTTAATGTGGATATCCGAATCGGACCACGACTGGATGTCGGATTCAAATATCAGACAATCAACAATGCGGTAAAAAGGTCTTTTGTCAACAATGATGCTGATGGATATATCGATCTTGAAAGCGACGCTACGACTATCGTCTTTACACTGGGAGTGTTGTTTTCCCTTCGCTAAATGGTAGATAAAAATAAAAAATACAAGCAATTAAAAACTATAAACTATCACCAGGCCCTGGTGCAAGAAGCCAATTATTGGGGAGAAGAAGCTGAGAAAGCGGCCGCGGCGGGCATCCCCTTTATCGCTGACCAACAGCGCGCCGTGCGGTTGAAGGTTTTTCGTGGAAAAGGCTTGCCGCAACTGCAGAGCTACGATCCTGCAGCTGAGCGATTGATGAACGGCAAATGGTACAACCAGCTGTTTGCTGCAGTTGGCGCCATTGCCCAACCTGCAGAAGTGCTGGTGCTGGCTTGCGGCGCGGGTGGTTTGTGCCTGGAACTGGCGCGGCAGGGACACCGGGTTACCGGTATCGATATCAGTGAAAGGGCGCTGCGTCTGGCGCGCGATTTTGCAGATCAATGCCGGCAAACCGAAGGGCCAATCGATGTGACCTATCGCTGTGCGGATCTGAACACCATCGTTCTTCCGGCTGGTCATTATGATGCGATAGTTGCCTGGGATGGTCTGCATCACATCGTTCAATTGCCCAGGCTCATGAGACAGATCGCTGGAGCTTTGCGCCGTGGCGGGGAAATGATCTACTCCGATACCGACGGCCAACCGCTGGCAAATCGTTTGCTCGGCGGAGTGCTTTATTTTATGCTCCCTACCCATGTCAGTTATCGCGAAAAATTGCGCATCGCTTTTTACGGCATCGACCATATCCAGGTCGAGATGCGAAACCGGTCGCCGTTTGAAGGGGTGGCTGAGGGCAATCTGTTTCGCCTGACTGTGCAACACTTTCAATTGATCGAAAAGCGCCAACACACCGCCATCGGCTTTCGCTCTGCCATTGTCGGCGATTTGCGCGTTCGCAACAAATACCGACAACTGCTCATCAGATTGCTCAAACGAATGGACGAGTTTCTGGTGGAGTGCGGTTGGTTGCGCGGAGACCATCTATTTGTCAGGGCTAGGCCCAAATCATAGGAGCGAATCATGACCGCTGATGCAGAATATTCGACTTCCCCCTCGGTCTCAATGCAGGATGTCGAAAAGATTGCCCGCAATTTGCACCACGACCCATTCACCATACTTGGTCCGCACCGGGTAACGGTCGGCAACCATGAATTCTGGGTCATCCGAGCCTGGCTCCCGGACGCGGCACAAGTTTTTGTCCGCAGACCCCAGGACCATTCTGAATATCCGATGCACCAAACGCACAATCCCCACTTTTTCGAATGCGTGATGAGCGATTGGAAAGATTTGAGTGTCTATCAATTCCGCGTTATCGCTGAAAATGGCCACGAACGATATATACACGATCCTTATTTCTTTTTACCGCAGATCAGCGATTTGGATCGTTATCTTTTTGCCATGGGCGATCACCACAAGATCTATGAAAAATTGGGCGCTCATCCCCTGAGCGTCGAAGGTGTAGCTGGTGTCTATTTTGCTGTCTGGGCGCCGAATGCCCGCAATGTCAGCATAATCGGCGACTTCAATCAGTGGCATGGCGGTAAACATCAGATGCGGGTGCTCGGCGGATCGGGAATTTGGGAACTCTTTGTTCCCGATATCGGCGTTGGAGAAAAATACAAATTCGAGATCAAGGATCAAGCCGGCAACAGGATGATCAAGTCCGATCCTTACGGTCTGGCTTTTGAAAAAAGACCGCAGACCGCCTCGATCGTCACCGATGTGGACGGTTACTCCTGGGGCGACACCGAGTACCTCGAAGAACGGCGCCGCCGAAATCCGTTGCAACAACCGATCTCGATCTATGAGGTGCATCTGGGATCGTGGAAACGAAAAGGGCAGGAGGGAGAGGATTTTCTTTCCTACCGGGACCTCGGCCGGGAACTTGTCGCCTATGTCAAGGAAATGGGGTATACCCACATTGAGTTGCTGCCGATCGCCGAACACCCCTTGGACGGGTCGTGGGGCTATCAGGTGACCGGATATTTTGCCCCCACCGCCCGGTTTGGCACCCCCGATGATTTTCAGTTTTTTGTCGATCACTGCCACCAGAATGGTATCGGCGTCATCCTCGATTGGGTACCGGCCCATTTTCCGCGGGATGCTCACGGCCTGGCCAGTTTTGACGGTACGCATCTCTACGAGCATCAGGATCCCAGAAAAGGCGAGCACAAGGATTGGGGTACGTTGATCTTCAATTATGGCCGCAACGAAGTGCGCAATTTTCTCGTCGCCAACGCCTTGTTTTGGCTGGAAAAGTACCATATCGATGGGCTGCGGGTCGATGCCGTGGCTTCCATGATCTACCTCGATTACTCGCGCAAAGCAGGGGAGTGGATTCCCAACCAGTACGGCGGCCGCGAAAACCTCGAGGCAATCGATTTCCTCAAACGCCTGAACGAGTTGGTTTTCGGCTATTATCCCGGGGTGATGATGATCGCCGAAGAATCGACCGCCTGGCCGGGCGTTTCCAAACCCACCTACCTCGGTGGGCTTGGATTCAATTTCAAATGGAATATGGGTTGGATGAACGATTTTCTGACCTATTTTTCCAAAGATCCCATCTATCGCAAATATCACCACAACATGATCACTTTTGCTCTGCTCTATGCTTTTCATGAGAATTTCATCCTGGTCTTGAGCCATGACGAGGTGGTGCACGGCAAGCGCTCCTTGCTGGACAAGATGCCCGGCGATTTTTGGCAAAAATTCGCCAACCTGCGCACTCTTTTGGCTTTCATGTTTGGCCATCCCGGCAAGAAACTGCTGTTCATGGGTGCGGAAATCGGCCAATGGCAGGAATGGCAGGAAAACAAGAGTCTGGATTGGCATTTGCTCGATTACGAGCCGCACCAGGGTTTGCAGCGCCTGGTCAGTGATCTGAACCGTCTGCTGCAAACAGAGCCGGCTCTCCACTCTCTCGATTTTGATTATCGCGGATTCGAGTGGATCGATTTTCAGGATTCTGATCACAGCGTCATCGCTTTTCTGCGCAAGACCGACCACGTCGATGATACGCTGCTGTTTGTATGCAATTTTACCCCGCACTATCACGAATCCTATCGAATCGGTGCACCAGTTGCCGGTTTCTACGAAGAAGTGTTCAACTCGGATTCGGCCTATTACTGGGGCAGCAACAAAGGCAACCATGGCGGCATCCACAGCGAACCTGTTCCCTGGCATGGTCGCAGCGATTCGCTCAATCTACAGCTGCCGCCGCTTGCCACTGTTGTGTTGAAAATTAAAATGCCCGAAACAGCGATGCCTAAAGTCGAGCCCGAAACAGATGGTGAATAGAATATAGTCTTTATTTTAGCTTCGGTGCGCAGCACCGAAGCCCTAAAAAACTCAATCTGATGTTGGCACTCAAAGGCCGAAAATTGCACTTTTCGCAACCGTATGTAGAATAAGCGATTGATTGTATTTTAATTCGCTTAACACTGAATCTGGATGGCATCCCGGGTTCGGTGCGCAGCACCGAAGCCCTAAAAAACTCAATCTGATGTTGGCACACAAAGAACGAAAAATGCGCTTTTCGCAACCGTATGTAGAATATGCGATTGATTGTATTTTAATTCGCTTAACACCGAATCTGGATGGCGTGGGAAAAGTGAAATTTGTCTATTAAAAACACTAATTTACTTGACAAATATTAAAAGATTTTGTTAATTGTTGTAAACTTTCGCTCCACGACTCGACTTTGATTCCCGCAACCCCAGAATCGGCACCCGTTGGCGAGTTATCTCCAGTCTGTATCAAATTTCGAGGACAATCTTATCCGGCATACTGCATCCGCTTCAGACTGAAGGCGAGGTGAAGCAGCCTTTGTTGTGTCGATCGTGCGGAATACGACATTGCTTTCGTTTGCAAACACTGTCAGGCTTACCAGTCGGGAAGGTTAGATTCTGGGGAACGAATAAGGGAAAAGGCGACAAAGGTGCATAACGAAAACATCAGTTTAAATACGGGTTATTTTATCTGTGACAAAAGGGGAAGATTCCTCTCTGCCAATGATATTTTGCTCTCCTTGACCGGTTATACTGAAGAAGAAATTCTCGAACTCGCAATCACCGATCTGATGTCCAAAGAGATCGCCCACGACTTTCTCGGCGAGTTGTACAACAAAGCCGAGGACGAGGACATTATCGAATTTTCCACCGAAATCGTCGATAAAATTGGGGAACGCCATGCGGTGGAAATTCGCGTCCGTTTGATCATGGCGGAAGCGTCCGAGTCGATTATCGGCTTTCGCGGCAACCTCATCCCGGTCCAAACCAAACAAAGCACCTTGCCGGCCAAACAGGGACACGTCGACCAAATGGCGATGGTCGAACAGGTGATCGATACCATCTACCTCGGCTATGCCGAACCGTTAAATCTTTTGCTCAAGCGAATCTCTGAAAGCATTTGCCAGATCTTTGGCTTTCAGCGATCCACTGTGGCGCTGTTGGACCGTCGCCGCCGCACCTTTGTCAAACAAGCGATGGCGGGATACGCAGAGGAGAGCAACACTTCGATCGAGCGGCGGGCCATTGAGGTGCCTCAGGAAGTGATCGATCGCATCTTTTCCGATCGCTTCCGGCTGAAGGTCATCTATCACAATCAGGATCAGCGGGACGTAAAATCCTATCTCACCTCAGGCATGCCGGAGCGGCGCACGAGCAAGCGTTTGCCTGAGGAACAGTGGAACAAACGCGATCTGATCTTGCTCAACCTGATGGACCACAAAGGCAACACTTTTGGCTATATTTCGCTGGATAACCCTCTGGACAACACCTACCCAACCCGTGCCACCTTTCAAAACCTCGAACTGTTCGCCGCCCTGATTTCCATGGCTATCGAAAACTATTATCGTTTTTCAACCATGGAAAAGCGCAATCGCCGTCTGCGGCAAATGTTGGTCAACAGCAATATTTTCAAGCTTTATCTCAGCCTCAACGAGCTGCTTAAAGAGGTGGTCTGGTCGGTTAAATTTTCACTCGATTTCAACCTGGTCTCCCTGGTCTTGATCAGCAAAAAATCGGGATTGTTGGAAACCAAGGCGGTTGCCTGCGACGACAAGATCAAACTGCTGCAAATACGCGAAATCAAATATGATCTAAAAGAGTTCAGCGAAATTTTGCGCGATGAATATCGGCAAGGCCGCTCTTATTTCATTCACAACGAAGAAGCGGTTCTGCGCCATTTGAAGCTCATCTATTATGGCTCGAACCTGAACAAACCTTTTCACGGCGGTTGGCCAGCATGGGGTATGATCCTCATACCGATCAAATCGCGCGAGGGCAAGATCATCGGTTTCCTGTTGGCCGACGATCCGCTGGACGGCCAAATGCCGACCAGAGAAGCCATCGGCAATCTCGAAATCATGGCAAACCAGATCGCTATCGCCATCGACAATCGGGTGATGTACGTCCAGACAAAAGAACACCTCGAACCGCAACCAGCAGAAGAAACCGCCGAGGAGACGGAAAAAGAGGTGTTTGAAGAAAAAGAGGATGATTATGCCGGTGGAGGGCTGCGCAAATTGGTCGAAAAGTTTTTGCGCTAGGCTCCAATTTCACCTTTTCTGATTCGATTGTCGATTCTGACCGTGCCCGCAAGTGTTCATCATGGATGGAGCACGGTTTTTTTTTACCATAATGCAAAACTTTTGGCCCCCTTCCGGCGTTCAACTGGGGAACACCGCAAAGGGTTATCAATCCATTGTCTTATCCTTGTCTGCCGGGTAAAGCGATGAAGTATTCCAACAGTGACTGTGATCGCCGTTCGTTCATCAGGCAAATGGCTGGCGGGTGTGCTCTTGGATTGGCCGGCACTTTCGGGCTGGCTCCGCATGCCATTGCCGGACGTCCGTCCGCCAATGAAGCGCGCTTTTACCAACCGTTCGGCGATGGAACGGTGCGCTGTTTGCTATGCCCGCGCCGATGCACCATCGAAGAAGGGGAGCGCGGGTTCTGCCGCACGCGAGAGAACCGCAATGGCATACTCTATTCCCTGGTCTACGGCCGTCCCTGTACCATGCATATCGATCCGATCGAAAAAAAACCGCTGTTTCATGTTTTGCCCGGACAAGCCGCCTTTTCGATGGCTACGGCCGGGTGCAATGTCAGATGCACGTTTTGCCAAAACTGGGAGATTTCCCAGGCCAGCCCCGAAGACGTGCCTTCCTACGATTTGCCACCTGCCAAGGCCGCCGAGTTGGCACGGAGCAAACATAGCGCCTGCATCGCCTATACCTATTCAGAGCCTGTCATTTCGACGGAATATGTGATCGATACCGCAAAAGAGGCCAAACGGCTGGGCATTCACAATGTGATGATCACCAATGGTTACATCAATCCAGAACCGATGCGCGAGTTGTGCAAGGTCCTCACCGCCGTCAAGATCGATCTCAAAGCCTTCAGCAATCGCTTCTACTACGAGTTGGTGAATGGCGAATTGCAGCCGGTTCTCGATACGCTGGTTTTGTTGAAAAGCGAAGGAATCTGGACTGAAATCGTTAACCTGGTCATTCCGGGGCAGAACGATTCACCAGCTGAGCTGAAAAAGATGTGCACCTGGGTGGTTGCAGAGCTGGGCGCGGATACACCGGTGCATTTTACCCGGTTTCACCCGCAATATCTGTTGAAAAATCTCCCGTCCACACCCCTGGCTGTTTTACGGCAAGCCAGGCAAATTGGTTTGGACAGCGGTCTGCATTTCTGCTATACCGGCAATATTCCAGGTGATATCGGGGAAAGCACTTTTTGCCCGGCTTGTCAAAAACTGTTGATTCGGCGCATGGGGTTCGCCGTGCTGGAAAACCATTTGCAGAACGGCTGTTGCGATGGATGTGGTACCAGAATTCCCGGTATCTGGCAATAAGTGAATTAATTGCCAAACAAGGAAGATTTCTATGCCGAAACGCCTCATTCTTCTGGCTGGTTTGACGCTAAGTGCAGTCTTGATCTTTGGCCTGAGAGCCACTCATCATCCAGCTGCCGCTGAAGGTCTCGTGCGGCAGCCTGCGGTTGCGGGTACCTTTTATCCGGCTGACGGCGCTCAGTTGCGCGCGCAGGTCGATCAGTTGATCAAGGCAACAGATGTCGCGGCTTCGGAAGGAGAGATTATCGGCCTTTTTGTTCCGCATGCCGGCTATGTCTACTCTGCCAGCACTGCGGCTGCTGCATACAGCCGGGTTATGGGCAAAGATGTCGATATTGTGGTTGTATTGGCGCCCAGCCATCGCGACGCCTTTGCGGGGGTAACGGTTTACCCGGGTCGAGCGTACAGGACACCGCTGGGCGAAATCGCCATCGATCAAAAAACGGCCAAAGCGTTTGTCGAAACCTGTGCAGCCGCCCAATTTTCCCATCTCGGTCACGGCAGCGCGGAGCACAGCCTCGAGGTGCAGCTCCCTTTTGTTCAGCATCTTTTTCCCGACGCCACCCTTCTTCCCATCATGGTCGGCCAGGTCGATTGGATCACCAGTCGCCAAACAGCCGACGCCCTGGGCCGCGTGCTCGCCGATAAACGCAGCCTGTTGATCGCCAGCACTGATCTTTATCACGGCCATTCTTATGAACAATGCAAAAAAAGCGATGAATACACCCTGGCCGCTTTGGAACGCTTTGCACCGGAAGCTTTTTGGCGCGAATGGGCAGAAGAACGGTGCCAGGCTTGCGGTGGGGCGGCTGCGGTGATCATGCAAATGGCTTGTCGGGAATTGGGAGCCGACAATGCGCGAGTTGTCGCGCGCACCAACTCCAATGACGCCACCGGCACCCGCGGCGGCTATGTGGTGGGCTATGGCAGCGGTGTGGTCTACAGAAGCGGTTCACCGGTGATCACCTATCCTGAACTCAATCTCGACGAGCAGCGCGAGCTTTTGCGATACAGTCGGCAGGCGATCGCCACTTATTTGCAGACCGGCAAAACAAGCGTTTTTACCAGTGAAAAGGCCGCTCTGCAGCAAAAACGCGGTTGCTTTGTCACCCTCACCCGCAACGGCCAGTTGCGCGGCTGTATCGGCGTCCATGAATCCGATCGACCGTTGATCGAGATGGTTCCGGATCGCGCCGTTGCCGCGGCTTTTTTTGATCCGCGCTTTCAGCCGTTGCAAGCTGATGAATTGGACAAAATTAAAATCAAGATTTCAGTCTATCTGACCAATGTCTACCGCATTTCGTCTATCGAGGAATTTCAGATGGGGGTGCACGGCATCATCTTGCTCAAAAACGGCAAAGGAGCGACGTTTTTGCCAGAGGTGCCCATCGAAGCAGGCTGGCGGACCAAAGAGGAAGAGATGCAACAGCTTTGCCACAAAGCCGGCTTGCCGCCCGATGCCTGGAAAAAAGATGCAGAGTTTTGGGTCTACAAAACTCAGATATTTGATGAAAGCGTGCTCGAACCCAAACGCTGATTTTTCAAAAGCCATGTTTGCTGGCGGTATTCATCTTGTCAGGAAAAAGCGATGCAACAACCGAACTCCAGTGCAGAATTGAATCAGACCGAGCAACAGGAACTCCTGCAGCTGGCCCGACTTGCCATCGTATCGAATCTTAAGAATGAACCTTCCCCTGACTATTCAGGCCAGAGTCAAAACCTGTTGCGGCTCTGTGGAGCCTTTGTCTCGCTGCACGTGTCGGGAGAACTGCGCGGCTGTGTCGGCTACATTCGAGCGTGCTATCCGCTTTGGCATACTGTAGTCGAAATGGCGCAACACGCTTCTTCGCATGATCTGCGCTTTCCCTCTTTGCGCAGCGACGAGCTTCCTTTGCTGGAAATTGAAATTTCGGTCTTGACGCCGTTGCAGAAAATTCGCGCTATCGATCAAATAATCGTCGGTAAGCACGGTCTCTATGTTGAGTGCGGAGTACGCAGCGGATTGTTGTTGCCGCAAGTGGCAGTGGAACAAAAATGGGATCGCACTCGCTTTCTGCAAAACACCTGTCTAAAAGCCGGTTTGGAGCCGGACGCCTGGCAGAAACAAGGAACCGAATTATCGATTTTTAGCGCGCAAATCTTTTCAGATCGTTCAACGATTTCGAACCAATAGGTCAGGCAACAACAAGACAGCAATCCCGTCGCGCTTCTCATGCGATTCGGCGATGGCTGTGCGCGGCGGTCGCTTCATCGCCGCAGTTCGCACAACACTGTAACTGTTGCAGGCTGTTTGCGTATCAGACGTACAAACAGGCCTGTCAAACCTACCTCAATGCCGGAATGCATCTGCATCATGAAACGAACGCTTTCTAAATTGATCCTGCTGCTTCCGTTCGCGCTTTTTGTCGCAGTCATCGTGCTGAACACATTGGATTTTGGAGGGGGCTCGATCCGCTTCATCCGCGAAGCCGTCCTCACCGTCGCGGTTTGGCTCTGTTTTCCCATTATTTTTTATCAACAATGGCGGGATCAACAGGGCAACCACAACAGCCTGCGCCAGATATTTTTTCTCCTGATTTTTACCAGCCTGCTCGCCTTCGCGGTTGCCAGAATCGACTCTGCTGCCTTTGCTGGAGTGGATTCGATCGTGGCGCTGTTCTGGACGTTGTACAGCATCAGCGTCGTCCTGGTGTTGTTCGGAGCGTTTCGCCATTTGATCCATATCAAACGCCGACCTGCCACCGCAAGAAATTTCAAATGGATGCTCTATTTGCAGCTGCTGTTCGCCTTTTTACAAGGTACCGGCACTCAATATTTAAAAAAATCGCCCTTGTCGTGGTTGGGAACTGAGGCTTTGCTCGGGGTGATGACTTTTATTCTGGTCGTCTTGTTCGTCACCAATTCGTTTCGCGTCAGTTGGATCCACTATCTTAATCGCCGGCAAAAATTGGCTTGCTTTTGGGGTGGCTTGTTGTTGTTGCCTTTTGCGTGGCAGCTGTTTTCGCATTTTTCGCAAAACAATATCGTCAAGACCTTCAGCCCTTTTCTCGGCGTGTTTATCTGCTATTCCTTTTTATTCTTCGCGATCTATTGTACTCTGGCGCTTTTTTCCCTGATTGCGCACCTGCCCACCGCCCATCTTTTTGACCGCAAAATGAAAGAGTTGGAATCGCTCTACGCGCTGAGCAGCACATTGAGCGTCGAATTCGATTTGAACCGTCTGGCGCGGCAGATCGTCAAATTGGCGGCGGAAGTGACGGAATCGGATTGTTGCTGGCTGGAACTGATCGACCCGCAGAAGCAAAAACTCGATCTGGTAGCGTGGCAAAACCTTTCCGATAATGAACAGGCAAAGCGCCGGGCCTATTCGACCTATGAACACGACATCGAAGAGTTGACGCAAAAACAAACGATCGTGGAAAATCAGGTGCTGCGCAACAAACGCCTGCGAACGATCAGCCGGTGGAAATCGAATCTCGGCTCTGTTGTGGTGGTCCCTTTGCGCTCGACTCAACAAACAATCGGCTATCTCTATGCAGGCAAAGAAGCGACCTTTGGCTTTGAACATGAGGATGTCGAATTGCTGAATGCCTTTGCCGCTCAGGCTGTCATTGCAGTGGAAAACACCAAGCTGATCGAGTCCTCCATGCTCAAGGATCGCCTGGAGCATGAGTTGCGCCTGGCCCATGATGCCCAAATGAACCTGTTGCCCAAGGAGATGCCGAAGCTGCCCGGGTTTACCATCGAAGCGGTGTGCAAAACTGCCAATGAAGTCGGCGGCGATTATTATGACTTTATCCCTTTGGATCGCGACAATCGTCTGGTGGTCACGGTCGGCGATGTTTCCGGCAAAGGAGCCGAGGCGGCTTTTTATATGGCCGAAATCAAGGGAATGATCGGTGCCCTGGCGCGGACCCTGGGTGAGCCGGCAAAGGTACTGAAAAAGGCCAATCGAATCATCAGCAAAATACTTGAATCCAACCATTTCATTACTCTAATTTATGGGATGATTGACGGCAAACGCCGGTGTTTTACTTTTTGTCGGGCGGGCCACTGTCCGTTGTTGCTGGCGGAGCCGGATCGCGATGAGATCAGAGTCATTGAGCCGAGAGGATTGGGTGTCGGTCTCGATGACGGTCCGATTTTTGATACCAAACTGGTCGAAGAACAAATCGATTTATGCCCCGGACAGACCCTGTTGCTCTATACCGATGGCGCGACTGAAATGCGCAATCCGGCAGGGGAAGAGTTTGGCGAAAAGAGGTTGGTCGAGACTTTTGCCTCTCTCAAACACTTGCCGGCCGCGCAGATCCGCGACGGCTTGCTCGCCGCCATTGACCGGTTTTCCGACAAGTCAACAGTGCACGACGATTTGACTTTTGTGCTCATTCAAGTGATCGACAAATCAGCGCTCTGCTGATTGCCCTCGCATTTTCAGGTAAGAGTTATCTGATTGCCGCAGAGGATATTTGTCGGTTCCATCGCAATGGAGGTTAATGGATGAACAATTTTCAGGTCATACGCAACGATGACGACAAGGTGACCACCCTTCGTATTGCCGGTTTTCTTGACGCCCATACGGCACCGATGCTGGAAAGAGAGATCGAAAAACTGCTGGAGGAAGGGCGTTATCGAATTCTGGTCGATTTCGCTGAACTAGGCTACATCAGCAGCGCCGGCCTTGGGGTTTTTATGGGCTATATCGAGCAAGTCCGCGAAAACAACGGCGATATCAAAATGTGCCGGATGAATGACAAGATCTATCGCGTGTTCGATCTTCTCGGCTTTCCAACTTTGTATGATATTGTCACCGATGAAGAAATGGCTCGGGCAAAGTTCGTTCAATCATCACAAGGTCGGGTTGACAGGCAGGATAACTAAAAGTGAGAAGTGACGACGTGAAAAGCAAAAGAGAATATAAATTGCGCATCCCCAGCCAAACCGAAAATCTGGAATTGATCCGCCATTTTGTCGGCCTGGTAGCCAAAAAGGTGGGATTTTCTGAAGATGATATCGGCAAGATCGAACTGGCGACCGATGAAGCATGCACCAATGTGATCAAACATGCCTACGAGCCAGGACAAGATCAGACCCTGGATGTGCTGATCAAACTCGACTATCAAAAATTTACGGTTATGGTTACCGACCATGGCAAAGGATTTCAACCGGATAAGATCAAGATACCCAATATGAAGCAATACCTGGCCGAATTGCGCGTCGGCGGCCTCGGCATTTTCCTTATGCGCACGCTGATGGATGAAGTCGATTACGATATCAAACCCGGCGTCCGCAATCAGGTCAAAATGGTCAAGTACTTTATTGATCAAAAAAATTCTCGCGCGATCAAATCAGAAAATCAGATGAAATGAACCGCCAAAGGAATTCGCCCGGAACAGGCGTTCAGAAAGAGCTGGAGCAGCGACTGCTCGAGCTGCAATCGCTTTTCGAGATGAGTCGCATCTTGAATTCATCTCTGCAAATGCATTCCATCCTCAACAATCTTTTGCTCACCCTCATGGGCCGCATGATGATCAGCCGCGGTTTTGTCATGGTCCGACAAGACGACGACCAATTTGAGGTGATCATCGTCAAAGGCCTTTCGCGGGAGTTTCTGCACATGCGCCTTTTGGCAAACGACGATCTGCAGCGGCCGCTGTTGACCGACGATATCCCCGACCGCGAGGGGGAATTGAAGTCGTTTGTCCAAAACCAAAGAATTGCCCTGCTTCTCCCCATTCATAATCAGGATCAACTGATCGGACTTATCGGCCTCGGCGAAAAAATCGGCAATCAATCTTTTACCAACAGTGAATTCGAATACCTCGCCTCGCTTTCCAATATCGCCGCCACTGCCATGCAAAATGCGTGGATGTATAAAAAACTCCAAACCGTGAATCGACAACTGGACAGAAAAATCAAAGAGCTCAACACTCTGTTTGCCATCGGCAAGGAGCTGAATTCCACTCTGGATGAGGAAAAAATTATCGCCATGCTCAGCGATGCCGTCATGGGGGAGATGGAGATCTATCGCTGTTTGGTGTTGATCAAGCGGGACGGTGTTTTGCAGATGGTTGCGACTCGCGGCACCCAGATCGCGACGATGGATTTGGCCGAGCCGGGCAACCGTGCCCTGGAAGAACGCCTTTCCTCTCAGCTGCACCCGCTGCTGGTCAATGGTGTCGCGCCCGACGATCTCTTGCAGTCGCTTGCCGCCTGGGGAGTGGATCTGGCCATTCCGATGCGAATTCAAGCGGAATTCCGCGGCGTCTTGCTGCTTGGCCAAAAGATCAATCGCCAACCCTTCGATGCCGATGAAATCGAATTCCTCTTTACCCTTGCCAATCGCGCCATGATATCTTTGGAAAATGCGCGCCTGTTCAAGGAGGCATTGGAAAAACAGAAAATCGAGGATGAGCTTTTGCTGGCGCATGACATTCAGCAACGCCTGCTGCCCACCAAGAGTCCGGAAATCCCCGGGGTGCAGATCGCGGGTTTGAATATCCCGTCGCGCCAGGTCGGCGGCGATTATTTTGACTGGATTCCGCTGACAGGCAACCGGGTCGCTTGTGTGGTCGCCGATGTCTCCGGCAAAGGGGTCGGAGCTTCGCTCATCATGGCCATTATCCAGGCCAGCATCCACAGCCTGATCCATATCCATCGCCATCCCGACGAAATGATCTCCCAAATCAACAACCTTATCCACTCTCGGACCAGCGACGATAAGTTTATCACACTGTTTTATATTGAGATAGATCCTGACCGAAAACAAGCCACCTATGTCAATGCCGGCCACAACCCGCCCATCCTGCTGCACCGCAACCGGACGATGCACTGCCTCGACCAAGGCGGTTTGATTCTGGGCATCCTACCGGGTATAACCTACCGCGCAGAAACAATTTCTTTGCAAAAAGGCGATTTAATTCTTATGTTTACCGATGGCGTAACCGAAATTCGCAATCCGCGCGATGAAGAATTCGGCGAACAGGGAGTTCGCGATTTTCTTGTCGGCAACCGCGATCGCCCGATTCAGGAAATCGTCGATCAGCTGCTCAAACGGGTTCGCGAATTTGCCGAATCGGAGATTTTGCCCGACGACTTGACGGTACTCGGCGTGCGCCTCGTGTGAAATCATCTTGAGTCTTTCGTGCCCATTTTCATGCTCCTGTCTTGATGGCGCGCGATGGGTCAAGGACAATCCGAATCACTTCCGCGGCAACAAGCCGGCCCAGAGAACTATGCCTTCGATGGAACCCACAGAAATCCCTGGTTCTGCAAAAATTCTCGTTGTCGATGACGATGGAAACGTCCGCCGCTTTTTGCGGCAGCTATTTCAACGGGAATCCTATCAAGTCGATGAAGCCGAAAATGGTGAGACCGCTCTTGGCCTTTTGCGAAGAAAAGCTTATGATCTGGTCATCTCTGATCTCCATATGGTTGAAATCGGTGGCATGCAGGTGCTCGAAGCGGCCAAACAAATCGACAAACACACACAGGTTTTGATTTTTACGGGCTTTGGCAGTATCCAGAGCGCTGTTGACGCCATGAAAAAAGGCGCATTCGACTATTTGACCAAGCCGGTCCATTCCGAATCGATTTTGCTCAAGGTGCGCAATGCCCTGGAACGCCGCGAGTTGGGGCGGCAGTTGGAAGAGCAAAAGATCCGGCTCGATCGGTATCACCAGATGTTGAATCAAGATCTGGCCCTGGCCAAACGGGTGCAAGAATCACTGGTTCCCGAAGCCTTTGCCGCGCCCGGCCTGGCTGCCAATGTGCGCTATCTGCCCATGATCGGTTTGGGCGGAGATTTTGCCGATATTGCCGCCCACAAGGACGGTCGGGTTAATTTTTCGATCATCGATGTCACGGGGCACGGCGTTTCTGCCGCACTTTTGGTGAATCGCGTCTGCAGCGAAGGCAGAAAATTGATGCGCGAGGATTTCCAGCCGGCTGAGATCCTGCAAAAACTCAACCGCTTCTTTTTTGATTCCTTTTCCCAAACCGGTCTTTTTTTAACCGCACAGGTGGTGTCCGTCGACGCCGCCCGCAAAGAGCTCCTCTTCGCCGGCAGCGCTCATCCGCCGGCTTTGCTGTGGAAAAAAGCGACCCGCGAGATCGTCGAATTGGCCTCGCAGAATATGATCGTCGGTTTCGAACCGGTCATGGACAATCCACAACAACTCAAGATGACCATCCATGACGGTGATCGCTTGTTGCTCTATACCGACGGCGCCATAGAAGCCGAAAATCGACAAGAAAAACCATTGGGGATTTCCGGGCTGAAGAAAATCGTTAATCGCTCGGCTCATCTGGTGCTGAATGATTTTACCGATCATTTGGTGCAAGAACTAAAATCTTTCAGCGATGAAAAGCTGCGCGATGATGTCCTGTTCCTTGCAGCGGAGTTTACAGGGCCATGATATCCCGCACCAGGCGGATTCTGCTGGTCAATCCATGGATCATCGATTTTGCTGCATACGATTTTTGGATCAAGCCGTTGGGTTTGCTGCGAATCGGTTCTCTCCTGCGCGAGTGGGGCATTGCGGTCGATCTGCTCGATTGTCTCGATCGACGTCATCCGGCTCTCGACGCTTGGCAGGGCTGTCAACCCGCAGATCATCCCGATGGCAGCGGCAAATTCATCCGCCAAATCGCGCAAAAACCGGCCTGTCTGCAAGATGTGCCTCGCCATTACAGCCGTTATGGCTTGCCGGTGGAAATCGTTGAGAAGCTCCTGGCAGAGATCGAACCACCGGATGCGATTTTTCTCACTTCCATGATGACCTATTGGTACCCGGCGGTAGCGGAGATGGCGCAGCTGTTGCGCCGTTTTTTCCCGACCAGTCCAATCGTTCTCGGTGGCGTCTATGCAACACTCTTGCCGGAACACGCCTGCCAACAGGTGCAGCCGGATCTTCTGGTTAAAGGCGAAGCGGAACCCCAACTGCCGGCAATCGTTGGCCGGTTGTTCGGCAGCAATGTGCAGCCGGCTCCTGAATTCGCGGCCTTGCCGTTTCCGGCGTACGATCTCTATCCGCAGCTCGATTCGATAGCGATCGAAACCAGCCGTGGCTGTCCCTATTCATGCAGTTTTTGCGCGTCGCATCTGTTGGTGCAAAAGTTCCGCCAACGACATCCGGAATCGGTCGTCGAAGAGCTGACTCATTGGGTGCAAAACGCCGGAATACGCCATGCCGCCTTTTACGACGACGCTTTGCTCGTGCATCGCGAGCAGTCGATCAAACCGATCCTGCGACGGATCATCAATGATCGTCTGCCCGTGCACCTGCATCTGCCCAACGGCATCCAGCCGCGTCAAATCGACCGCGAGTTGGCGGATTTGCTGTTTGCTGCCCGGGCCGATACGATCAGGCTCAGCTTCGAGTCCTCACGACCCGAACGTCAGGCGGATATCTCCGGCAAGGTCACTCCACACGATCTGGAGGCGGCTTTGCACCTTCTGCAAAAAGCCGGATATCAGCGTGACAAGCTGGGAGTATATGTCCTATTTGGCTTGCCGGAGCAGTCGCCGGAAGAAGTGCGAGAGAGTTGTTTGCTGGTGCACGAGCTGGGAGCACGGATCTGTGCCGCCTCGTTTTCACCGATCCCCGGAACCCGCTCCTGGTCTTTGGCTGTCGCAAAGCAGGAATGGGAGGACCATCGGGATCCGTTGCTGAGCAACTCTTCGCTTTTTCCGCTTTGGCGATCGCTGTATGGTTACGAATTTTGTCAGGAATTGCTGCTCTGGATCAAGACTCTCAATCAGAGCATTTAATCGTTCCGCCTGCCAGCGCTATCGGTACTTTTTGATTTGGCCAACTGCCGGGTTCTGGGTTTGGCGGGACAACGCAGAGACGGCCTTGCGGGCTATTTGAGTCAGAGTTCATTCGCGATGCACAGGAGATGTCATGATCTTGCAAGGGGAAAAGACACCCGGTAAACCTTTTTTTATGGCGATTGCCGGCAACATCGGCGTGGGAAAAACGACTCTGACCCAACGCATCGCGGAAAAGTTTCAGTGGCAGGCCTATTTCGAACGGGTGATCAACAACCCCTATTTGGAAGATTTTTACGCTGACATGAAGCGCTGGAGTTTTCATCTGCAGGTCTATTTTCTGTCGCGGCGATTCATGGATCAAAAAGCCATTATCGAGGCTGATCAGGATTGTGTTCAGGATCGCACCATCTATGAGGATGCAGAAATTTTTGCCCGAATCTTGCATGAACAGCATTATATGAGCGATCGCGATTACGAAAATTATCGTGATCTTTTCGACACCATGACATCCTATTTGCGCAAACCCGATCTGATCATCTATCTGCGCGCTTCGACTTGGACCCTGATTACCAGGATCCGCAAACGCGGACGAGATTATGAAAAGACCATCACCACGGAATACCTCCATGTTCTCAACAATGCGTATGAGCAGTGGATGGCCCGCGCGCAACAAGATTTTCGCATCATCACGGTGGACGCCGACCGCTTTGATTTTGAAAAAGATCCGGCTGTTCTGCAAGAAATATATGCACAGATTCGAGATTATCGGGCGGACCACATCGCTTGATCGCCATCCAGATTCTTTTTGTTCAGGGCC
Organism: bacterium; assembly: GCA_029565675.1. Taxonomy (GTDB): domain Bacteria; phylum Zhuqueibacterota; class Zhuqueibacteria; order Residuimicrobiales; family Oceaniaggregativiventaceae; genus Sulfursilanivivens. Next base: position 63,931 of record JAKQNP010000052.1, on the reverse strand, counting down.
TGCCGCCGCGCTTTGTGCTTGTATTAATGCAGAAAAATCTTTTATTATATCGGGATGTCAGTGTTTGGCTCATCAATTGCGCGTTGGATCGCAACAAAAAGTCAAATCATCGTGTACCCGTATTCGGTGCGAAGCACCGATTCTCACAGAAAATCAATCTGATAGCGATACACAGAGGGTGAAAACTGCCAATTGTGCAACAACATCAGGAATAAGTGATTGAATGATTTTTGATTCGGTTAACACCGAATCTGGGTTGTATCAATGACTTGTGTATCGATCTGACTGCAATGCAAGTCAAAGGTCGGTTCAGGTTTTAGATAGTATTGAAATGGGTGATAGGTGTTCCGTCTGACGACGGAACACTGCTGATCTTGAATAACAGGTCAATTGACCTGGTGCCCACCAGCCGGACTCATTTGTGGTTGGGATTCTATTTGACTGTGTGGTGTCTTCTGAATGCAGGGTTGCGATTATGAAAAAACCACATCTGTCCGCAAAGATACTTGGTTTGTTGGCTGTTTTCCTGCTTCTGGTCGTTCTAGAGGGCTTTTTCGACTGGATCGAAATCGGGATGGGTGAAGTCATGCGCTTGACCAACCGGTTTCGACCGCAAATCGGCAGGTTATGGGAAGAAGAAGCCAAAGATCTGAGCGGTGAAGAGCGGGTATCCCAATTGCTGGAAGATCTGCCTGCCGACAGCAGTGCGACAGGGACGATTTTGCGCGATCTCGGGGATCTGCTCGGCGTGCTGTCGTTGCGGCAGCGCCAAACCATCCAACGCGATGAATTTTTGCAGTTTTATCGCCGCCTCGGTCAGAAGGAGGCGCAAACTCTGGTGGGGGCTGAAAAGCTCTATTCACTCTTTCGGAATCCCGAATGGCAACGGGTGAATTTCACCTTGCACGGCGATCAGTTGGCCGTGTTGTTTGTCGATGGATTCGAGCGGCTGCTGCATGAAACCTATGTCCCGGTGGATTCACTCTACAGCGTGTCGGAGTCATCGTATGGTTTTTCCACCCTGGTCAGCGATGACCGTTTCGCCGGCCGAATCGTACCTGCACAGGTTTTTTATCGCGCTTTTGACCGGTTGTCTGCAAAACAGCGACAGGCTCTATTGCCCGATCTCTATCAATTGATCGAGTGGGGCAATGACCTGAAGGCGGTGGCGATCTCCCGCGTTGCCGATTTTGGCCGGGTGGAACTGGCCTTTGAAGTCAAACGCACCGATGTGCTCAAAACGGTGATCATCGATGCCAATGCTGCAGCGGTCTCTTCGCTGATCACCAAACTCAACGCCTTGGGCGAGACCGCTCCTCTGATGATGCCGATTGAGAAAGGGCAGTGATATGGCCGCGACAAAAAGCATGTTTCGTCTGCGCAACTTTATTATAATCGCTGTCGCAATCGCTGCAATCGTTTTGTTGGTGTTTATGCTTTCGCTGCCGCAGTTGCCAAGCGATCTCAATGCCATTGCCCTGCGCACACCGACAACCATCTATGCCGATGACCAACAGATTGTCAAAGTGATGGCCAACCGGCAGGTGGTACAGATCGAGGATATTTCACCCCACCTGCTCGATGCGATCATTGCCCTTGAGGACAACCATTTTTTTAGCCATCATGGATTCAGCAAACGGGCTTTTCTCCGCGCCATGGTCAGCAATCTCTTTAGCGGCAAGGTGAGCGAAGGAGGGAGCACCATTTCCCAGCAGCTGGCAAAAAACCTCTTTTTTACCTTTGATCGCGTGTGGTCGCGCAAATTCAAGGAAATCTTTATTTCTTTTCAGATCGAACGCCAATTCAGCAAAGAGGAAATCCTCGAAGCGTATGTCAACCAAATCGATTTCAGTTCCGGCATTTATGGAGTGGAGCTGGCGGCACAGACCTATTTCGCCAAACACGCCGATGAGCTGAAATTGTCCGAGTCGGCCATGCTCGCCGGTATCCCGCGTTGGCCGGCGCGCTACAGTCCCTATATCAATTTTGATATCGCCAAAGAACGCCAGGCCTTTGTCCTCAAACGCATGCGAGAAGAGGGGTTTATCACTGCCGAGCAACAGCAAAGCGCAGCTGAGGAAGAACTGGTGTTGAGCGACATCAATCCCTTTTTGGGACACGCCGACTATTTTATCCAACGGGTGCGTTCAGAAGCGCGGGAGACCTTCGGCGACGCGGCGGTCGATTACGGCGGCCTGCATATCGCCAGCACCCTCAACACACGGCTGCAGTACGAGGCTTCACGGGCCGTGCAGGAAGGATTGCAGGAACTCGATCGCCTTTTCAAACTGCCGCCCTATGCGAACGCCAAGCGCGAAACGTGGGGCGATTATCCGCAAGCCGCGCTGATCGCAATCGATCCGCACACAGGCCAGGTCAAGGCGGTGGTCGGCGGCCGCGATTATCGCCGCAGCCCCTACAACCGCACCTTCACCAACAACCGCCATCCCGGCTCGTCCTTCAAACCCTTTACCTATATCGCCGCTCTGGATCTGGGCCTGTTTGCTCCCACTGCAGTGTTGGTGGATGACGCGGTCAAATTCGAAAACAACCAGGGATATTATGAACCGCGCAATTTTGACAAGCGCTATTTGGGTCCAATGACGCTAAAATGGGCGCTGATGGAATCGCGCAACGTGATCGCAGTCAAGCTGATCGACCGCATCGGACCGCAAAAAACCGTTGACTATGCGCATCGGATGGGCATCACCAGCGATCTGCCGGCAAACCTGTCGCTCGCCTTGGGCGCTGCCGGAGTCTCTCCCTATGAAATGGCAGCGGCGTTTTGTACAATCGCCAATCTGGGCATTCGCCGCGAACCCTATCTGATCGCCCGGATCAGCACCGATCAGAATGTCGAACTGCAGCGGCATGAAAACAAGAGCAGCAGGGCGATCGATCCCCAGACTGCCTATCTGTTGCTAGACATGCTGCGCGGCGTGGTGGAGGAAGGAACCGGAAAGTCCATTCGTTCTCTGGGCCTGAGTCGGCCGTGTGCCGGCAAAACAGGCACGTCGAATGACAATCGCGATTGTTGGTTTGTCGGTTTTACCCCTGAACTGGTCACCGCTGTCTGGGTCGGTTTCGATGACAACCGCCGAATGGTTACTCCGACCGGCCGCGAACTGACCGGCGCCAGCGGCGCAGTGCCGATCTGGACGTTGTTTATGAAACGCGCACTGGCCCGTGAACCTTTTGCGGATTTCCCAATTCCGCCAGGCATCGAGTTCATTGAAATCGACCCGCGCACCGGTACCGGACCTCTGCCGGGCGGCCCTGTGATTACGGTCGCTGTTCGCGCCGGATCTAAATGAACCCGCTAAGATAAGGACGGTTGCATGAAGAAAATGTTCAAGATAGCCGGATTGGGTGAAATTCTGTGGGATATCTATGACGATAAAAAGTTTTTGGGCGGCGCGCCGACCAACTTTGCCGCCCATGTCAACCAGGCCGGCGAATATGGATTGATTCTCAGCCGGATCGGCAACGACCGGCTCGGCGATCTTTTGATGCACGAATTGATCTCGCGCAGCCTCGATGTTTCGGGCATACAGATCGATACGCAAAAACCGACCGGAACCGTCAAGGTGACTCTTGATGCCAGGGGTCAGCCTTCGTTTGTCTGCAGTGTCGATGTTGCTTTCGATTATATGGAAATGAACATCAGTTGGCGAAAACTCGCCGAGCAGGTGGATGCGGTTTTGTTCGGCACTCTGGCGCAGCGCCACGCTGTTTCACGACGCGCCATCCAGGCCTTTCTCAAATCGTCCGATCATGCGCTCAAACTGTACGATATCAATCTGCGCGGCTGGTCAGAAGAAACGGAAAATATCGTCAAGGCCTCCCTGACCCTGGCCGATTTGATCAAACTCAATGGCGACGAGCTCGCTTTGCTCAAGGAATCCTATCGCAGCACCGAATCCGATGTCAGTTTTTGCCGTCAATTGCTGGATGTCTATGCCATTCAAATGGCGGCGATAACCTACGGAGCGGATGGATGTTGTCTGGTCACCAGCGATCGCGAGGTGCGCCACCCCGGCTTTCAGGTCAAAGCGATCGATACCACAGGCTCCGGCGACGCTTTTGCCGCGGGCTTGATCATCAAGTATTTGCAGGGCGCCGACCTGGAAGAGATCGCTGAATTCGGCAACCGGCTCGGCGCATTCATTGCCACCCGCAAAGGCGCGGTGCCGGAATGGACCATGGAAGAGGTGATGTCTTTACATGCTTAAGCCAGATATAAATAAAGTTTATCGCAAAAAAGGCACTGAATGGCTGGCGCTGATATTTGGCGCCTTTGCGCTCGTTATCGTTCTGGGGTTGTTGTGCGAGATGAAGCGCATGCTGCCGGATCTGTCCGCCGATCATCCATCTCTGCCTGGCGATCGGATGACCGGGATCATGGATTCGGTCTATTACCATTATCCGTTTCATTTCGCCTTGCCGCTGCCTGCACCGGGTTGGCAATTTGTGCAAGTCTCTGACGATACAGTCGTGCACCCCTGCGACGAGGGAACCGCTTTGCTGCCGCAGGTCAAATGGCTGGCCGATCTGGAACGGCCCGATCTGGCAGATGCCCGCCTCGGAGTGCTGGCGCTCGGTGACAGCTTGACGGCCAAAGATCTGGCGATCTCCATCCTCGACGGAATGATCGATGGCGCAGAAGATTCCAACGGCAGGGTGAGCTTGCTGCAGCCGCTGTCCGGTCCGGCCCACCGTATTCTGCAGGGCTGGTATTTTGCCCTGATCCTGCCGGAACCGGGTTCGCCTGTCTGGGTGGTCACGGTTCTGCCGCGCGGCGAACTGATTTTTATCCTCTGGTGCCGCACCGATGAGGAGAACTATGTCCGAGTCCGGGAAGATTGTCAGGCGCTGACCAGCCGTTTCAAGCCCTTGCTGATGTCGGCACGGCCACAGAAAAAAAAGCCCTACCCCGGCATACGCTGATCGAAACAAACCAACGGCGATGATTTCGCCGTCCTGCGGATCGATGATTTCTCCCGGTTGCCCAGAGCAATGCTGCAACCTTTCGGGCCTGGCGTAGTCGACTGATCCTTAAAAACAACAACAAAGGCATACTCGCCGATGGTCATTCTGGAAGGCAGAATCTGTGTTCAGGCTGCTCTGCAGGCTCGCGAGCGCAAAATCGAACTGATTCTCATGCGCAACGGTTTGCACAGGGAGAACTCGCCTGAGCTTTTTGCATCGGCCGAGGAACAGAAGATCCCGGTCAAAACGGTCAGCAACGAAGAGATCGACACCATGGCCAGAGGCAAAACCCACGGCGGGATTGTGGCGCTGTGTTCGCCGCGCCAACCCTGGGACAGCGGCCGATTTTTTGAATTCATCAAAACTTCATCGCGCCCGCCGATGCTGGTGCTGCTCGAAGGTGTGGACGATGCGCAAAACTTTGGCTTTGTCATCCGCAGCGCCGAAGCGCTCGGTGTTCAGGCGATCCTGTTGAAAAAGCATTTGTGGGATTTCGATGAAGCGGCGGTTTCGCGTTCTTCTTCAGGCGCCTTCGAACGCATGCCGCTTTTGCTTTTCGATAAACCGGAAAAAATATTGCCCAAAATGCACAATTACGATGTAGCGATTTATGGCTGCATCGCCAATGTGAAACGGCGGATCTATGATGTGGATCTCACTCGCGGTGTTCTGCTTTGTCTGGGCGGCGAAAAACGGGGACTCTCGGCGGCGGTGCGCTCGCATTGCGACCAGTTTATCCATATCCCCATGTCGACCGATATCGGCTCTCTTTCGCTTACCCATTCGGCCAGCATTGTCATGGCCGAAGCCATGCGCCAGAGACTGATGCGGATCGACGATGCGAAGCAGCAAATCGAAGCAAGGGGAGTGGCAGGCGAGTAGCTCGACGGATGATGTTAAAACTATCAAAAAATGCCCGGCGATTTTTTGCCGGGCATTTTTATTAGGCTTTAAGTACTTGACAGATTTGCCGTCAAAATCCGCTGACAAAACCGAAGACCAGCCGGTTGTTTTCGTGGTGGATATCGCGGGTGAACTCAGCGATCAACCGCAGGTTGCGCGCCATCAGATAGGTGTAACTCAGCGTGGCGGTTTCATAATTGCTCGGTTGCCAATCCGATTCGACCCGGTTGTAGAGTCCGGTCAGATACCAGCGCGATCGGTCTAACTGCGGTGCAAAAATCGCCTCCACTACCATGCCTTTGGTTTCCCCTTTGCTGGTCCACTGGTTTGCTCCTGAACCTACCTTGGCTTCATCCGTGCGCATGAGGTACTGTCCGGTGACTTCCAACTTGCCGAAAGCCAGATTGAAATCCGGACCCCAATAGGTGATCTCGTTCGTCTGTGGTCCGAGATCTTCTTTGCCCCGGTAGACAAACCCGCCGACGCTCAACACTTCCGCGACCGCCTGACTGAGGCGCAGCCCAACATTTTTGTATTTGTCCTGGTCAAAGCTGCCTTCCGGCATACCATTGCCGTTGACCAGCAGCGCGACCAGATCGGTGCCGGTCTTTTCCAATCCATAGACCAGCATCACCCCTCGATCATAGGTGAGATTGGTGCTCGACTGCCCGGGACGGGTTTTGTAGATTTGATAATCCTCAAAAGTCAGGCGCAGTTCGCGTTTCATCAGCGGATCCGAGGTCTGAAACTGGCCGACCATAATGTCCAGCGGAGTGTTGAAGACATCGTTGAAGTGGATATAGGCGTCTTCCACGCCTGCCACCTCGCCGCGTTCAGACATGTAAAAATAGAAATAATAGCCGATGTTTTTGTACAGGGCGCCGCCGGAGAGCAGTTTGACACCCCAGGGTGTCTGCAGGTCGGTGCCTTCGCCGCCTTTGGTGTCGTCATAGAGGCCATAGGCGTCGAAACGCGCCGAGAGCGGAAACTCTTTGTTCAGCCACAGCAGGTCATCGCCGGCCACCACGTAATCGCGTTCTTTTTCTTCCTCGAGAATCACAAAACCGTTGCCCGCCACCTCTTCGCCATATTCTTTCAGCTTGGGAAAGGGCGCATGGCAGGTGCTGCACGAGATTTTATAGCGCCTTGCCAGAGCCGGAATGGCCAGCGTGTCTGACGTCAGAAACGAAAAAAAGAGCACGGCGATGCAGATGAATATGAAGCGGGATTTGTTGTCCATGCAACCCTCCATTCATGTACCGAATTCTGCAGAGCTATTCATACACTTCGATCCAGGTGACAGCGGAATTGATCGGCATGATTTCACTCTCATCTTCGGGGACGCCGAGAAAATCCGCTACCGGCTTGACCAGTTTTTGATAGAACAATTCCGCTTTAAAGGTGACTTTGCCCACCGGGATGTCGTCGGGCAATTTCCAGGTAAAGGTTTCGATTTTGGTCTCGCGCGGGCCGATGCGATAGTCGACGCCGAGCGATTTTGTGTTCCACTGCATGATGGTCATGCGGCCCTGGGGATCGAAATAGGGCATGCGGAAAATGCGATCCCCCAGCGGTACGCCGTCGCGCTGCACTCCAGGGAAATCGGCGATGCCTTTGGGAATGCCCATATCCTGATAGGCGAGCACATCGGCGCCAATGGTGTATTCTTCACCCGTAAACCCTTTGCGATCGACCGGCAGATGATGGATGCGGCCTTCGGCATCCGTGGCCGTCACATGCAACCAGGCAATGCGATCCTCGACCGAACCGGTGGGGAATTTGTGCCCGGCCTTGGCGTTGAAGAGCTGTACGCTGATCACCACCGTTGCATCATAGGGCAGTTCGCGTTCGTCAGGGTGCATGCGCAGTTCCACGGCGCTGGCCAGTTTGCCGGGGTCGTGGGCGCCGTGAAACAGGTGCTGTGCCACCAGATCTTCCTCGGCCATGATGGCATTGCGGCCGCGCGCTTTGGGCATGTGACAGGTTTGACAGGGGACGTTTTCCTTGCTGTAAGGCCCTTCTTTCCACTCGATTTGCGTCGACTTGACCCAGATGCCGAATGGGCTCTGTTCGTTGTGGCAATTGCCGCAATATTCGGCCTGATTGTAGAGAGACAGAGATTTGGTCTCGTGATGCGGCGAAACCAGTCCGGGTTTGGCGCCGTATTTGACCCGGCCCGGCGAGGTCTGAAAACTGAAATTGTAAGGCACCTCGCCCGTCCAGCCCACGATGGTATGGCAGACTTCACAGCTGACGCTTTCGTTGGCGCGCGAGTTTTCACTCGGCCGCGGCGGCGTTACATCGCCGGCCATATAAGCCATCGGCGTATGACAGCCGTTGCAGCCGTCGACCGGCTCTTTGAAAGAAGGATCCTTTTTGGCGTGTTCCACCGCCAGATCGAAATATTCGATCTCGTCCCAATGATGGGTATAGGCCTCCGACATCATGGCCTGTTGCCATTGAAAATAGATGTCAATATGACAGCTTTTACATGCCTCGGGTTTTTCAAACTCGTCGTAGCGGTGTGTGCCCAGCTTGGCTGCACCGGCAGGAAGTTCCTGGGCAAAAATTACATCAGCCACAACCAACATGGCGAGGAAAAGAACGATGATCGGTTTCATCGATAACTCCTCTGGATTGGTTTGCCGTGTTCTCGATAAACCTTTTTGGTCAACTGGCGATCCACAATCCGTGCAAATTGCAATATTCCCGCACTTTGATCGGTTTTTCCTTGGCGGCGAATTCCGCAACCGGTGGATCTCCCGGTTTGAGCCACTTGCGACAGATCCGGTCGGCGGTCACCACCTCGACCCACTGGATATAGTGTTTTTCTTCCATGGGATGCGCCACGCTGCCGACTGTCACACGCAGGATACCATCCTTGTGTTCGACCATTGGCACGTGTTTTTCCTTGGCGGCATCGACGCTGTTCTCATCCACCCGGGTCATCGGTTGGCCGCAACAGACCAGTTTGCCGCCGCCGACATGGACCAATTCGATGATATTGCCGCAATTCTCACAGCGAAAAATGGTTGTTCTTTCCATTCGTGGTTCTCCCTCCGATGTGTTTTTTTCAAGATATCAAATTCTCGTCATAAATGCAAACAGTTCTGTCGTGTTGAGGTTGTTGCTCTCTGTTCAGCCGAATTCGGAGTGCAGATGATGGCAATTGATTGCCTTTGCGTGACTCGGAAAATAGCCTTCCTTCATCCGGCTTTCTGCCCCTATTCGGCACTTTGCATCGAATGCGAGTCAACCTTGGTGCATGGTTATCGAATTGATTTTTTTGTGAAATCAGGTGCGAAACGTTGAATCCCGACCGTCAGGACATCGGTCTTGCGGTGTCCAATTGCAGAATCCAATCAATGATTTCGGCCATCGATGCGGAAGAGAAATCCGCCTGCTCGATCGCTTCTTCCTTTGTATGTGGATGGATCACCAGGGCGGTGCGGCAGCCGGCGCGCCTGCCCGCCTCGATATCGGCCGCATTGTCGCCGACCATGAACGAACGGCTGAGGCTGAGGTCGAACTTTTTTTGCGCCCTGAGAAGCATGCCGGGTTCCGGTTTGCGACAACCGCTTTGCGGACCATCCGGGCTGTCGAAGCAGACCAGGATGTCGGCAAAACAATCTTGACCCAGCCGGCGGACGATTGCCTCGTTAACGGCCGCCACCTGTGCAGGAGTGATCAGGCCGCGTCCCACGCCTGACTGATTGGAAACGATGAACAGGAGAAATCCCTGTGCAGACAGCCGTTGCAATGCCCGCCGCACTCCGGGCAACAATCTGACCTGTTTGGGATCGCCCAGATAGGGAATGTTGCGGATCAAGGTGTCGTCGCGATCGAAAAATACTGCTTTATTCATGGCCAAAGCTCTCGAGCAGTTCCTGCGGCGTCAGGGTAGCGGTTCCCAGCTTGCCCACCACCACACCGGCGGCGTGATTGGCAACCTGGGCGGCCTGGATGCCATCGAGTCCGGCAGCCATGGCAGCGGTGAAAAGCGCGATCACCGTGTCGCCGGCACCTGATACATCATAGACTTCCCGCGCATGGGTCGGAGTATAGTGCGGCGGCTGCGGTGGCTGAAACAAGACCATGCCTTCTTCACCCAGGGTGATCAACAGACAGGGAATCTTCCAGCGCTGCAGCAACATCTCGCCGGCTCGCTGCAATGCGGATTCGTCCTCGCTGTAGGGCAAACCGGCGCTGAGAAAGGCTTCCTGCCGGTTGGGCTTGACCACGGTGGCGCCGCTCCAATTCAGCGGATTGTTGGGGTTTGGATCCACAGCGACGATGAGGTTTCGTTTCCGGGCCAGCTGGATAACCGCGTCGACCAGCGGCTGGGTGATGAATCCTTTGCCGTAATCCTCGATGATCACCGCATCGACTTGACCGATAATTTTTTGCAGCCGGGGGAGCGCGTCGCGCAAGAAAAATTCGGGCGGCTGCAGCGGCAGTTCCCGGTCGACGCGCACGACCTGTTGCTGGCGGGCGATGATGCGGGTTTTGACTATGGTCGAATATCCTGGAATCGTGAAAAGCCCTTCGGTTGAAATGCCCCCGGCTTGCATCAAATCGACCAATTTCTGCCCTGCATATCCGTCGCCGATCAATCCGGCCACCACGGCGGCAACGCTGAATTCCGCCAGATTGCGCGCCACGTTCGCCGCGCCGCCCGGATAGGCGGTCTCATGGGTAACGTGCACCACCGGCACCGGCGCTTCGGGCGAAATGCGCGAGACTTTTCCGTAAATAAATTGATCGAGCATGACATCGCCGATGACCAGAATTTTCTGGTTGCGCATGCGCTCGATCAATTGCAGAACGGTTGTTGGGGTCAAAGAGTCCGACATCGCATTGCTCGTTTTGAGTTTCCTCTATTCATAAAGCCTAATTTAAACAGAAGTGCGGCCATTTTCAAACTCTTTTTGTTGTGACGAAACCACTGTCGCACGATAAAGTGGGCTGAAAAAATCACGGCCCCGTGGCTGCGAAGCTTGACTCATTGCGATTTAGTCCGTATATTTTACCGGGTTGCTGCGAAAAAAACCACCAACGCTTTTTACCTCTCTTTAACCCGGTGATGAGATGCGTTTAATAGCATGATGCGAGAAAGCAAATTAAATATGGATTCGTTTAAGGAGATGACATGTATTATAATCGAGTGATCTGGTTGTTGATCATGGTCCTTTTCCCTGTGTTGCTGCACGCTGATGTGCGTTTGGCAGGCATACCATCGCTCCTGGCGGGCGGAGAAGAACAAATACGCATGGCGCCGCAATGGTCGCCGGACGGCCGCCTGATCGCCTACACCTCTGCACATTATCGCGGCATCTGGGTGATCGACGTGAATTCCTCCGCAATTCAGCAGATCAGCGACGAAGACGGCGCCGGTTTTGGTTTTGTCTGGTCATCAGACTCGCGCGCCATCCTCGCCAGGGTGGCCAAATTCGAAGATCGGCGCCGCTTGAATGCCATCAAAATATTCGATCTGGAAGCCGGCACAGAAGAGCAGATTTGCGATTATACGACCCGTTTCCTGAGTCTGCCGCGTTTCGAAAGCCGTGGAACGAAAGTCGTGTATTTTGACAAGAATGACCTGCAGATCGCCCACAGCCAGCGAAAAGCAGCTGATTTGCAGAAACCGCTGCCAATCTATCCGGTCCCGCTGTTGCACTTTGACCGCCTGGTTCTCTGGCACCCGGAAGACGATCGGCTTGAACCGCTGGCGCTGCCCGTGGGCGATCAGTTTCTCAATCCAGCTCTGTCGCCAAACGGCAGGTTGCTCGCCTATGAAGTGTATGGCGGCAATCTCTGCGTTTATGATTTGCAGGAAGAGACTTGTATCGATCTCGGCGTCGGCTATCAGCCGGCGTGGTCGCCCGACAGCCGCTATCTGGTCTATACCCTGGCGCTGGACGACGGCCATGAATATACCTCGGCCGATCTCTATATCGTCAGCATCGACGGCAAAGAGCGCCTGCAGATCACCGATACCCCCGATCGCCTGGAGATGAACGCCGCCTGGTCGCCGGACGGCTCGACGATCGTCTGTGATGACATCGATCGGGGAGAACTGATGCTGATCCCGGTAAAGGTAACTGATTGAACGGCTGCACGGAAGTTTTTTTAAGCCGGCGAGCCACATTTTGTCTCGGAAGGTGACACCTTAGACTGACAAGGAAAACGATCATGAAAATATTTTGTGTTTGTTTTGCCATTTTGTTCATCATCAGCGGTTTTGCGGCAGTGGCCGGCGATGCACCGATCACCGGTTTATCCGGATGGAATATTTTTCTCGATCCGGGGCACAGTCAAAAAGAAAACATGGGCATCTTTAACTATTCGGAAGCAGAAAAAAACCTGCGCGTTGCTCTGCACTTGCGCGATCTGTTGCTCACCAACACCGATATCGATACAGTCTATTTGTCGCGCACGAACGATACCCAGGTGGTCAGCCTCGATCAGCGCACCACACGGGCAAATTCCCTCGGTGCTGCCTGGTTTCATTCCATCCACAGCGATGCCGGCAGCCCGACCAACAACAGCACGCTGTTGCTGTGGGGACAATATCGCGACGGACGGGAAAAAGTGCCGAACGGCGGCAAGGGCATGAGCGATATCATGATCGGCGATATCACCCGCGCCATGCGCACCTATACGGTCCATGGCTCGATCGGCGATTGTTCCTTCTACGGGTGCACGTCTTCCGGCCCTTATCTGCATGTCAACCGCGCCTCGACCATGCCTTCGGAGTTGAGCGAGGCCGGTTTCCACACCAATCCCACCCAGAACCAGCGCAACATGAACGCCGAATGGAAAAAGCTGGAAGCGCGGGCGTTCTATTGGTCCATTCTCGACTTTCATGGAGTCGAACGGCCGTTTTTCGGGGTTTGCGCCGGTATCGTTAACAACAAGGAATCCGGCGAACCGGTCAACGGCGCCCGCTTGCAGCTGGGCGACCGTCTTTATGTCACCGATACCTATGAATCGCTCTTCCGCCGCTATTCGAATGACCCGACGCAACTGGCGAACGGCTTTTATTACTTTGCGGATCTTGGCGACAGCGTCTATACGCTGGTCGTTGAGGCTGAGGATTTTTACAGTGATTCCACAACGATCAAACCAAAGAGCGATTTTTTCACTTTCTTCGACATCGGACTGGTCTCACGCAAACCGCCGCTGGTGGTCGACTCTCAACCGGCCATCGGGGCTGTCAATTATCCTGCCTGGAACTCGATCGTCATCGATTTCAGCCGACCGATGGATCCCGCCAGCACTGAAGCGGCTTTTTCCAGCCAACCGCCGATGACCGGCCGCTTTGCCTGGTCCCAGGACCGTACGCGTTTGACCTTCACGCCCGATACTCTGGCCTTTGAAACCTTTTATCAGATCACCATCGACTCGACCGCCGTCGATGCATACGGCCACGCTTTAGACGGCAATGGTGACGGTACAGGCGGTGATTCGTTCATCCTGACCTTCCAGACCGGACCGGCGGACATGCACCCGCCTGTACTCGAGAGTGTCTATCCGATCGCCAATTCGCGCGACAACGACCGGATGCCGATCGTCAATCTCATCTTTGATGAAGAAATCGATCCCGCATCGATTCAGAACAATCAGATCGCGTTGGAACGGTTTACAGACAGGAGCCCGGTCGAGGGCGCGATGTCGCATGCCGTGGTCAACGGCCGCAGCATCTTGACGTTTTTCAGCCGGCAAATTCTGCTGGCGGATGAAAATTATCTCGTACGCATCGAAAAGGGGTTGCGCGACCTGCGCGGCAATGAAGCGCAATCCGCGGTCAGCTACCGTTTTCGCACAGGGCTGGAAGTGCTCGCTTTCCGCTCTATCGACAATTTTGAAGCCGGACTCGGCGCCTGGTGGACACCGCAGGCGAGCGGTTCGACGACCGGTATGATCACCGACCTGACCGGCCGCGCGGAAGAGACCGAGCGGGTCAATCGCAGCAGCAACAGCAGCAAAGCCATGCGCCTCGATTACGGCTGGGACGAAGCGGCAGGGGAGTGGCTGATCCGCGAATACCTGAGCGGCGGCGATGCCAAGTCAGTTCATTTTATCGGCGACCGGCGCATGCAGGCGGTGGTTTTCGGCGACGGCAGCGGCAATCTTCTGCGCTTCGCCGTCGACGACCGGGTGCCCGCCGCAGCTGCGTCGAACCACGAAGTCAGCCCCTGGTTTGTCATCGACTGGCTCGGTTGGAGAGTGGTGAGCTGGGATATGGCGACAGACGGGACCGGTGAATGGCTTGGCGACGGCAATCTCGACGGCACCCTGGCGTTCGACAGCATTCATCTCAGCCATCTGCCTGGCGCTGCGACCAGCGGCTCGATCGTGATCGACGACCTGCGGCTGGCGCACATCGATTATACCGAGGTGGCTGCAGAGGCGACGGCGACTCCGCAAGAGTTTGCCTTGCTGCAGAATTATCCCAATCCCTTCAACGCCGAGACCGTCATTCGATTTCATTTGCCGCAAGACCAATTGTTGACGCGGATCGAGATCTATAACCTCAAGGGCGAGCGTGTCTATCTGTTGCACGATGGTGTGCTGCAAGCCGGCAGCCACGAAGTGCGCTGGGATGGCAGCGATGATAGCGGTCGGGCAGTCTCCAGCGGTGTCTATCTGCTGCGGCTGAAGAGTGGGCCTTATTCGGCAGTCCGGCAATTGATTCTATTGAAATAGTGGGCTAAAAATGAGGGACCCGGATTCGGTGCGCAGCACCGGAATCCGGGGCACCCTTTGTGTATCACCATCAGATTGATTTGCAATGGGATTCGATCCGCAGCACCGAATCGGAAGAGGGGCGTTTATCGACAGTGACAAAAGCAAAGGGAGAATAAAGAGCCAAAGGCTCGATGTGCGATTGGTAGCGGGAAAATGGTTGAAATTTGGAGTGGAGCAAATATTTTTTATGCTGGAGTGTAATTTTCCTTGACATGAAACATCTGGTTGCCTAAATTTTAACATAGTGCAAACGTTTGCGGTTTCGTTTGCGGTTTCGTCGGTGGCTGACCTCTTTGATAATGGATTTTTTCATGAATGGTCATGCAACAATTAAAGATATCGCTCGCCGACTCAATATTTCCCCTTCCACTGTGTCGCGCGCTCTGAGCGATCACTGCGATATCAGCAAAAAAACCAAAGCCCGAGTGATCAAACTCGCCCACGAGTTGAACTATCAACCCAACTCCATCGCCCAATCATTGAAATCCAGCAAATCCCGCGTCATCGGAGTTATCGTTCCTGCCATTCAAAACTATTTTTTCCCCGAAATCGTCAGCACCATCGAGGATGTCCTGTTCAGCGCGGGATTCACCATCATCGTCTGTCAATCCAACGAGTCCTATGAACGCGAGCTTTCAAACATTCAGGCCTTGACATCCAATCGTGTCGCTGGACTGCTGGCAGCGGTTTCACAAACCACGAAAAAATTCGACCATTTCAAACAACTCAAGAAAAAGAATATTCCTCTGGTTTTGTTCGACCGGGACTGCGAAGGCGTCGACGCACCGCTGGTCAAGGTCGACAATTATGCCGGGGCCACTGAAGCCATGCGCTATCTCTTCGATTGCGGCTATAGCAAAATTGCCCACCTGGCCGGCCTGCAACATGTTTCCACTGCAAAAAAAAGATACAGAGCCTATTGTGACGCGCTGCAAGAAAAGGGTGTTGCTTATCGCAGCGATTATGTCACTTTTGGCAGATTTTTCGAATCGGATGGCTATGACCATACCGAAGCTTTGCTGCACCTGCCCGATCCGCCGGAGGCAATTTTTGCAGTCAACGACACTGTGGCTTTTGGTGCCTATAAAAAAATTAAAAGCCTCGGTCTTTCGATTCCTGAAGATATTGCGCTCGTCGGCTATGATGACATCCCTTTCATGCGCTCTTTGGATCCACCCATCACAACCGTTCGACAACCCATGGCGGAAATCGGCCGTCAGGCTGCCAACTTGTTGCTGGAACAGATGGGATATCAAGTCGACCAGGCCAATTTGAAAACTGTTCTTCAACCTGAACTGATTATTCGAGATTCCGTCTCGATTCTTTATTCCAATAAACAATTCATCTAACTTTAAAGGAGGTGGTCCCCACAATTTGTCCACATAATTTTGCAGCAGGCTGAATGCAACAACTTGTTCCAGTCGGCCAACGACTAAACCCAAAGGAGGGTTGGTATGAGAACTTTTACGCTGTTGTGTCTCCTCTTGTTTGCTTTTTCAACAGCCGCCTTGTATTCACAAGAGGTTCTTGGCGGACCTTATGTGTCTGATGATCACACGATGATGTTGTTGCATTTTGACGGGGATTTCACGAATGCAACGAACAACTCGCGTGATGCCGAGATTCACGGGACGCATTTTTTCATTTCCAATGAGGCGTTGGGTTTGGGACAATGCGTCAGGTTGAGCAATTCGACGCCGCAGGATTCGGCTTATATCACGGTGGCAGACACATCGACGCTGGACTTGACCGAAGACTGGACGATCGAGGGGTGGGTAAATATATTCACCTTTGGAGATGCGTCGGATGATTTTCGTTGGGTACCGCGTTTGGTGATGAAGCCTGGTGACGAGATATTCTGGCAGCCGAATTACTGGGTAGAGATGTGGGGCGACGCCCGATTGTTCCAGACGGGATTCCACAATGCGGATCAGGATCGTTGGCCGGCGGTGAATTCACCGGCGAATGTATTTGAGCCGGGTAAGTGGACACACCTGACGTTTATCCGTGACAGTGAGAACCATTTGTTGATTCAGATGGTGCACGATGCGAACCGGGAATTGGTGTGGTACGGTTCAGTGGCCTATGATCCGATCAAGGAAGCGGTTCCGGTCACGACGAATCAGCCGGTTCACATTGGTTGGGCCGGAGCGAAGGGGATTGCAAGTCCGAGCGGAGATTCGTGGTTGGACGGATTTGTCGACGAGATTCGGATCAGCGATGTGGTGCGCAGCTTCAAGATACCGGTGACGGTGACGGGAGTGACGCAGTTGCCGAATCAATCATCAGAGGTAAACGAGTATTCGGTATCGGCGACGGTGAAGAAGATCGGGGCATCGGGCACGGTACTCGGTGCGGAGCTTCATTATCGTGTGAATGAAGGAGGTTGGCAGACGCAGTCGATGTTGGGAGGAGCCGAGGGTGTATATACGGCGGTGATTCCTGGCCAGACGTATGGTTCGCAGGTTGATTATTATGTATCTGCGGATGACAGCGACGGTTATCACACGACGGATCCGTCGACTGCCGAGGCAGTCGAAGATGCGGACTATTATACGTTTTACGTCTACAAGCCGAACTCGCACATATTGTCGTTGAGTTTCGATGATGGTGCTCTTCCTCCGACGGACGCATCGGAGTACGGTCATGATGTGCAAGTGGTAGGGACGGTAGCGCCGATCGATGCAGGCAAGGTGGGCAAGGGATTGTATTTTCCTGGCGACACGAGTCGCGTCGAAGTGGACACGCCGTTTTTGTCGAGCGAGGAGTTTACGCTTGATGTATGGATCCAGCCGGACACGATGGTGGCGTACAGCCGGGTCATATTCCGTCCTGAAGATTACACAGCCTGGGGCAACAGTGCGTGGGCGATCCGTTATGAGGCGGACAATCTGATATCAGCGAGATTCACGCAGGTAGGCGGCGGTGACAATGCGATTATTTTGGACACGCCGTTGGTCTACGGCAACTGGTATCATTTGCTGTACGAGGTATCAACGGACAGTGCGGTATTTCAGTTGCGCGGGAGTAACGACGAGGTGATCGAGACGAAGACGGCAGCGGTGACGGCCAAGCCGATCAACACGACGGCGCCGTTGCGGATCGGCAATGCGGCGAATGTGACGGGCAGCCCGGACTGGGGCGACCGCAGTTTCCGCGGCGTGATGGATGAGTTCAATTTCTACAACTATCCCGCAGCCGGCCTGACAACCGGGATCGAGAATCTGGATCCGTCTGTGCCTCTTGTTTTTGCTCTCGAGCAGAACTATCCCAATCCGTTCAATCCATCTACACAAATCGTTTACAGCCTGCCCACAGATCAGTCGGTTAAATTGGATGTGTTCGATCTGTTGGGAAGACATGTGACGACTTTGGTGGATCGCAAGATGGCAGCAGGCAAACATACCGTTATCTGGAACGGCATGGATCAAAATGGAAGACCGGTTACCAGCGGTCTATATTTCTACCGCTTGCAAGCCGCAGATCAGACTCGTATCCGCAGAATGCTGTTCATCAAATAAGGGCATGAAATGGGGTCGGGTCAATCGACCCGGCCCCAAATTGTTATCCTGGGTCTTTGCATGCTCATGAAAGGATAAAGGCTCATGTTCAAACACTTGAAAGCCGTTTTTTTGCTCATCGCCTTGCTGTCTGTTGTCGGCTATTTTGCCAATTGCACCACTTCCGTCGAACCGTCTCCCATGCCTGGTATTCTGACGATCACCCTGCAATCCAATCCTCAAGATACCCTGATCGTCATCATCCGCGATACATTGATCGTGGGGCCGGAGGACTATTTCGGTGCCGTGATTTTTCAGGGACGCGTATTTTCTGATAAAAACTATGCGTTCCTGTTCAACGAAAAAGACAATCCTCGCCAGGAAGACAAGACCTACAACATTATCGAACGCATCGATCATGAATATACAAAATATAAAATTTTCGAGTCTTACGTTCCACCCGGCTCTTATGATCGCATTCAGTTCGGCATCAAAGGCGATCTGGTGAAATTGAGCTATTTCGATATTCCGGTGAAAATGCCGGAAGGCGAATCGCCAACCCAGACTCTCGAAGCCGATTTTAATGTCGAAGAGAACAAACGTACCGAGATAACGGTGCAGATCAGTCCATTTGAATCGGTAGCCCGATATAAAGACAGTTATTTGTTTCGACCGGTGTTAGAAATAACGGACGTAACCTACTCCAACTGAAGGTATGCCATGAAATCGTTCAAAGTTTCCCTCTTGATTGTTTTGCCGTTGATGATCCTTCGCTTCACGGCTTGTGAACGGCCGACCGCACCGGAAATCGCCAATCTGGAGCCGAACACCACGCTGGCTAACATTCCGGTGGAGAACGATACCATCTTTGCCCTGGCTACTTTGCACTGGGACGGCGAAGATTATGACGGTTTTGTTGCTGCCTTTGAGTATCGCTACATCACCAGGCATATTTATTTTGGGGATTCGTTGGTCCAACCCTGGCAACGGATCGACAAGACAAGTCAAACGATTGCCTTTGAATCGAGCGATGAGCTCAATCATCAACGCTTTCAAATTCGCGCGATCGACGATAAAGGGGCAGTTGATCCGACACCGGCTGAAAAACGGTTTTTTACCTACCAAACGACATTTCCCATTACCACCTTGCTTTCGCCCGTGCCGGACCAGCAATTTTTTATCATCGATGGTGTGACCGATTGGTGGCAGGGCCTTCCCATAACCTTTACCGCAAAGGATCTCGATTTCAACGGTGCTGTGGTCGAATATGCCTGGGCTGTAGATGATGGACCATGGCAGTGGACACAGGACACGACTGTTTTTATAGGGCCTGAACATTTCAGCCCGCTTGAAGGGAACCATACCATTCGCGTCACCTCGCGAGACAACACCAATCTCGTCGATCCCGTTGGCGATTCGGCTGTCATTAAAACCATCCGACCGATTCGCGACCGCGAGATTCTGATCATCGATGAAACCATCGAGTCCAGTTTCCCGTTCGGCGTGACCTATTCCGATGCGGACGTAGACCAATTCTATTCCGATGTGTTTGGCTCGAATTTTACATGGGATTTTTCACAAAAAGGAATTCCGCCCAAAGATACTTTGGCTCGCTACCAAATGATCATCTGGCATGCCGACAACACCTTTAGCAACCCGACGGATGCCCATAAATTGTCGCACCATATCGAGGTGATCATGGATTATCTGAACACCGGCGGCGATCTGATCATGAGCGGCTGGCGAATTTTGAAATCTTTTGAACCCAAGACCCCGTTCCCTCTGACTTTTCTGGAAGGGACGTTCATTCACGACTATTTGCATATCAATATTGTGGATGAAACGGTGGCGTTGCCCGATTTTATCGGTGCCAACGGCGTCGGCGACTATAGCGATATTCAAGTCGATGCAAACAAGCTGGCGACAGCTTTTCCCTATTTTGGCAAGCTCGATCAGATCAATATCATTCCATCACGGGCAGGTTTTACCGAGGCGATCTATACCTATAAAAATGAAAACAACAGCAATTTGTGGCAATACCGCGGTCGACCATGCGGCCTGCGCTATTTCGGTACCAGTTTTGATGCAGTGGTTTTCGGATTTCCCATATTTTTTATCGAAAAACAGGATGCATTGGTGCTTGGGCAGGAAGTGTTGAGCAGTTTGGGATATTAACCGTTATTGAGGAGTCACATTTTGAAGTGCGCACGAATTTTTATCGCCTTGCTGATCATGACGGCAATTCCCATCTACGCCGGCAATACCGGAAAAATAGCGGGGACCGTCATCGACAAGAGCACCGGTGAGCCGCTTATCGGTACCAATATTGTTATCGTCGGCACCAATTTGGGCGCCATGTCCGATGTCGACGGGGAATATTTTATTCTGCGGGTTCCACCCGGGGTGGTCTCTCTGAAAGCGAGTTATATGGGCTACCATCCCCAGACCATAACCGATATTCGGATTCAGGTCGATCGCACCATTCGAATCAATTTTGAACTGGTGCCGGCCGCACTGCAAATGCCTGAATTGATCGTCCGCGCCGAACAGGAATTGCTGCAATCGGATCTAACTGCAACCAGGCGCTCGGTTTCCAATCAGGAGATTCAATCCACTCCAGGCATGGAAAATACCATGGATATTTTTCGTCTGCAAGGCGGCACCATTATGTCCGGCGCACCCCAGATGATCAGCCTTGAGGACGGCACCCAGCTGCAAGTGCGGGACGAAAGTCTGAAGGATATCCATGTGCGCGGCGGTCGCGGCGGTGAAATTCTCTATATGGTCGATGGCGTGCCGATTACCCATCCGATCTACGGCGGCCGCGATGTCCTCGATCTGAATGTCGTCGATGTGCAGGAAATGGAGTTGATCACCGGCGCTTTCAGTGCCGAATACGGTCAAGCACAGTCGGGTGTGGTCAACATCACCACCCGATCCGGAAGCGATGTGTTCATGGGCGGCATCGAGTATAAAAGCGATGAGATGAATTTGTTCGGCAACTATGAATCAACGCATTATACTTCTTTTTATCTCGGCGGCCCTGAACCTTTGAGCCGGTCGATATTGCCCAAACTCGGAATAAAAATTCCCGGCAAGATGAATTATTTCATCTCCGGCAATGGCAATCTGACCAATACGCCTTACAACAATCGGCAAACGCGGGCCGATCTCGATATTCTTGGTCTGAAGCTGAGCGAAAAACAGGACAATGCTCTCAATCTCAACGGCAAAATAAATTGGGGAATCAGCGAAAACATCGAGACCGCATTCAGTTTTCATGGTAGCTGGAAAAAATGGAGCCGTTTCGATTGGCTTTGGCGCAATTATCCTGACCATATGATCAAGTATTCGCGCAACAACCTCAATTTCAATTTTCGTCTCAACCACGTGCTGAGCAGATCTACTTTTTATAACGTCAACTTTGGCTATCTTTTGGTCGATTATCGCGGCTCGCTTGACGGCAATTCGCCTGCAGATTTCTGGACGCTCTATCACGAAGGCGTACCCTATTCCTATGCGGACTTTATTTCCCAGTTTAATTTTGCTCCAGACTCGATTCGAACCCGCATATCTGCCCCGCAACTGGAACCGCTGACCGGCTTTTATGACGGTCGCGGCTATGAGAGTGTCTGGCGCGACGATGACACCAAGACCTTTACCATAAAGGCCGATCTGACCTCACAGGTCCATCGCGAACATATGGTGAAGACCGGTTTCGAAATCAAATACAATGATCTCAGTTATATCGATATCCAGGACGGTGGAACCAAGCTTTCCAATTATGGTGCTTATCGCTTCAATCGCGATGTCGAATTTATCGCTCCGCCGGGCCCTTTTCCGGAATTCGGGCAAAACCGATGGGTGTTCCGAGCCTTTCCGGTTATCGGCGGCTGGTACATGCAGGATAAGTTTGAAAAAGAGAGCTTGATCATCAATGCGGGAATGCGGTTCGATTGGTTTGTGCCTGGAGAAACGGTCAACCACGAGAGCTGGAAAACCGCCTGGGAAAACGCCACCGGATTGCGCGCAGACTGGAGCATGTTCAAATACAAAATCAGCCCCCGTTTCGGAATCTCTTTTCCAATATCCGTCAATACCGTGGTCTTTTTCTCCTATGGCCACTTCAATCAGCTGCCTGAGCTGCACTATTATTACCGCGATCCTTATACCGGATCTTTTACCGGCAATCCGCACCTAGACTATGAACAGACTATTCTCTATGAATTCGGTCTGACCCGGCGGCTCGGCAAAAATTGGGCATTTGACATCAAGAGTTATACCAAGGACATTTCGCAACAAGTCAGCACCACCCAACTTCGCGCTGCTCTGGGCTTGCCGGTGCAATTGCACGACAACAAGGGATACGGCAGAGCTCGCGGACTCGAGTTGGAATTGAAAAAAAGATATGCCAACCTCACTTCCGGCAAGTTGACTTACACGGTTCAGTGGGCCAATGGCTATTCATCCTCGGCATTCGACGATTATGTGCGCAGCATCAACGATTTCCCGCTGCCCATTCGCGAACGGCCGCTGCAATGGGACGTGCGCCATCAGATCATTTTTCAGGGCAGTGTTGAGGTGCCAAAAGGGAAAAAGCTCGAGCTTTTTGGCCTGAAAATTCCGGATTATTGGAGCCTGACGGTGCTCTCCAATTTCAGCACCGGTTCTCCCTATACGCCGGGCACCACGGATCCTGTCGAAGCGCAAAAAAAGGAGAATTCAGCCATTGCTCCCTCGACAGCCAATACCGACATCAAACTCAGCAAAACCTTCGACGTGAAACCGGTTTCGGTCTCCTTTTTTCTCGATGTTTTCAATGTGTTCAATCAGCGCAACGTTTCGATCTACTATGGTTTTAACAATTGGACCGGCAAACCTTTCAAGTATGGTGATCTGATCATGCCGACCGAACAGTATTACGATTATTTCACGATTTTTCGCTATCTTGATCCACGCAGGTTCTCCACCGGAAGAATCGCAAAAGCAGGCATTCGAATCGATTGGTAGGCTCTGGATATGAAACGTTTACTCTACATTGTTCTGTTGTTGACGCTGATTTCCACATTTGCTGTGGCTCAGCGCGCTACCCTGGATTATAAAGTCCACAATGTCGGATCCGTCCGTCAGCTGGTGACCAATATGGGAACCTGGTGGCGGGCTTATACCAACTATCCGGGTCTGATCTATTCCGAATATCCGCCGCGCAGCAATGAAGAGCACGTGGGCGAGGGCGGAATCTGGATCGGTGCCCTTGTCGGCTCCGATACGCTCGTGTCCTGTACGACCAGCTGGAACTCTTCTTTCGAGTTCTATCCCACCAGTGAACCCTGGGATACAGTCTGGGTCGTCAACAAAGGGGAACGCGCGGATATCCCCTATTGGATGGGCTATACAGCAGTCTCTGATCAGGATTTCGTCTGCCGCTATCAGGATTACGCTTTGACCAACATTGCCGGCCATACGCCTCTTTTCGTCGATGTCCGCCAAACGAGTTATGCCTGGAGTTCACCGCCTCTCGACGGCATGATTATCTTCAACTATACGATCATTCCGACCCGCTATCATCTCGAAAAAGCCTATATCGCGTTCTGGTTGGATGGCAACGTCGGCTATCGAGGCGGATCATGGGCATTCGCACTGGATGACTATTCGCTCTACTACGAGGATCTGCATCTGGGAGTGGCGGCCGATGACCATGGCCGCGATGACGGCGATGCCTATAGCCCTATCGGAGTTAAAATATTTCCCCCTGACGACCACCCAGCCGACAGCCTGCGGTGGACCTTCAACTGGTATTCCGGCCAGGGAATGGGCGCACCGCCCAGCCGTGACGGCGAGCGCTATCTCGAAATGGCTGCCGGCATCGTCATGCAGAACCAGCTCGAATCGGTTGGATCGCAATTCATCATCTCCTTCGGGCCTTTCGATTTGCAAGTCGGCGATACCCTGCGGTTCTCGGTTGCTGAACTGTTGGGTGAAGGGCTCGAAGGAGTCCTGCATTCCGAAACCATCGTTTCGTGGCTCAAAGAACGCAATTATCAGGTGCCGGCGCCTCCTCCGATGCCTCCGCTAAAGGTGACGGCTGATGCCCAGAGCGTCCTGCTGAATTGGAAAGCCGAGAGTGGGGAGGTGGATCCCGAGACCTATGAGGATGAAGCCAGGGCTGATCAGGAATTGGTCCCTTTCGAGGGTTATCGGGTCTACAAGAGCACTGAGAGCGAAAATGGTCCCTGGACTCTGCTCGCCGAATTCGATCTGCCGGGCAATCGGTGGTTTAACAACACCGGCCTCGGCTATTCCTATAGCGATGTGGGGCTGTTGAACAATCTCGAATACTATTATACGGTCACCGCATTTTCGAAACCAGATACGACCATCAATTTTCCTTCGCAGGAATCGAGCAAAACCAAAAACGCCCGTACTGTCACACCGGGAACGCGGCCGCCTGCAAATGTTGGCTCTGTGTCTGTGGTGCCGAATCCCTATCGCGGCGATATCGCCTACGATTCCTACAATCCCTCATGGGAAAAACCGGGAGGCACCCGCGATCGCTGGATGGAGCAAGATCGCAAGATTCAGTTTATCAACTTGCCCGCCAGGTCTGAGATCAAGATTTATACGCTCTCCGGCGATCTTGTGCAGGTGATCAATCATGACCATCCGGATATCGGCTATGAGAACTGGAACCTGACCTCAGCTGTGGGTCAAGCCATCGCCAGCGGTATCTATCTGTTTTCTGTCAGAAATCTGCACAACGGCGATGTTCAGGTGGGCAAATTTATCGTGATCAAATAAGCAAAGGGCGATGAATATGAAAGTCGGTGTAAAAATAGTCATATCTATTTTGCTGTTGACCTCCAGCCTTTTTGCGCAATTCACCAATCTCGATTATAAAGTTCACAACGTCGGCAAAGTGCGTCAGGTGCTCACCAATATGGGCACCCTGGATCCGGCATTGACCGATTTCCCGGGTTTGGTCTATTGTGAATTTCCTCCCGGCAGCAAGGAGGAACACCTCTATCAGGGCGGATTGTGGATTGGGGCGATCAATCCCGATGGTGATACGCTGGTTTCGGTGACCAAAACCCACTACACGCCGCACGAATTCTATCCTACCGCCGCCGAAGACGATACCATCTGGGTCGTCGGCAAGAGCGATACGGCCAACATACCCTATTGGCCCGGTTATGTCGGCGTCTCGGACCAGGACTTTGTCTGCAAATACAGCGATTACAACCTGCTCAACATCGATGACCACAAGCCACTCTACCTCGACGTCATTCAGACCAGTTATGCCTGGTCCTCCGCACCGTTGGATGAGTTTATTTTGTTCAACTATTATATTACACCTACCCGGCACGATCTTGTCGATGTCTATATCGCTTTTTGGATGCACAGTGAGATCGGCACTATCAACGCCTCAGATAACTTTATCGATGAATACGTCTATTTTTTTCCCAACCAGCAGATGACGGTTGCCGAGGATGAAGCGGCCGGCAATGACGGCGCTGCGATTTCCCCGATCGGTTATAAAATCATCGAGCCCAAAGATGAAGACATGATCTGGACATGGAAATACTATGAGCACGAAAATTTGGTCAATCGCGATGTCGACCTCTATGCCGAAATGTCGCAAAACCTGATTATGCAAGACCGCGTCGATCCTGCGCGCGGACACATCATGTTGGCGTTCGGCTATATTCCACGTCTCGCAGTCGGCGATACGCTGCATCTTATCATGGCTGAAGTGCTGGGATTCGGCATGGACGGCTTGCTGGCCAATGCCGAATACATCGATTTCCTGGCCAGCAAGAATTTTCGCGTGCCTTCACCGCCACCGGTGCCGACTTTTAGCTACAGCATCGATAACAAGATGGTCCGTCTGAGTTGGCCTCCCACTCCGGACAACAATCCTGAGATGTACCAAGATCCCTATCGCGGCGATGGAGAAGCCCAGCCTTTCGAAGGCTATCGATTGTACAAAAGTACGGTCAGCACCGACGGCCCCTGGACTCTTTTGG
Source organism: bacterium (assembly GCA_029565675.1). Classification (GTDB taxonomy): domain Bacteria; phylum Zhuqueibacterota; class Zhuqueibacteria; order Residuimicrobiales; family Oceaniaggregativiventaceae; genus Sulfursilanivivens. Next base: position 37,764 of record JAKQNP010000052.1, on the reverse strand, counting down.
CCGAGTACGATCTTCCGAACAATGAGATTGGCTATAACACCGGCTTGGAATATGAATATGTCGACACTGGCTTGCTCAACAATGTCGAGTATTATTACGCCCTGACCGCTTTCTCCAAACCCGACCCGGCAAGCCAGTTTCCCAGTCAGGAAACCAGCCTGAAAGCAAATGCCATCACGATCATACCGGGTACTGCCTCACCGGAGACCGTGGGCAAGGTTGCCGTGGTTCCCAATCCCTATCGCGGTGATTTGGGCTACAACAGCTACAATCCACCCTGGGAAAAACCGGGCGGAAGCCGTGACAGATGGATGGAACAGGATCGACGCATTCAGTTCATCAATCTGCCGGCAAAATGCGAAATCAAAATTTACACGCTGGCAGGCGATCTGATTGACCAGATCCGACACGACAATCCCGACAAAGGCTTTGAAGACTGGAATTTGACCTCCAGCATCGGCCAGGCTTTGTCCAGCGGCATTTATCTTTTTACGGTACAAGATTTGAACAACTCCAATGTTCAAACGGGCAAGTTCATCATCATCAAATAGATCGGCTGAACGGCTGCCGGGCCAGTCGAAATGAACGACGTTAATCGGCATCCGATCATCAAATTACCAGGCTTTGTTGCGATTGGTCTGGTTTCTTAGACAAAAAGGGTTGAACAAGAGGCGTATCTGTTCAGAACGCCTTTGAGTCATTGTTTATGGTTAACGGGAGTTGACGCCATGTTGCAAAGAATCGTCCTCATTCTGCTTTTATCCATGCTGGTCACGGCATACGGACAGTATGAGCGCCCCGGCAGCACCGACGCGCAATTTTTAAAGATCGAAACCAGTCCGCGTGCGGCCGCCATGGGAGGGGCTTATATCAGTGTGGTCGAAGGGGCTGAAGCCGCCTATTACAATCCCGCTGCCCTTGCCTGGATCCCCAGAATGGACCTGGCCTTTACCCACACCGAATGGTTTGCCGACATCCGCCATGACTATGTTGCAGGCGCCTATACTGTAAATGACCTTGTGGGCACGTTTGCCGTCTCGATTACCGCTCTCTATACCGACGAGATGTTTGTGACCACGCCCTTGCAGCCGGACGGCACGGGGGAATCCTTCTATGCCGGCAATTATCGCATCGGTTTGGCCTATTCGCGCTTTCTCACCGACCGGGTTTCGATCGGCGGCTCGATCAACACCATTCATCTCTCCCTTTACTCTGACTTTACCGCCAGTGCAGTGACCGCCGACATTGCGGTTCTCTATCGCACCGACTATCGCGGTTTTCGCTTCGGCATGAAAATCGCAAATTTTGGCTCGGAAATCAAATTTGTCAATGAATCCTATCCGCCGCCGACCAACTTTACATTTGGCATGAGCATGAACGCCTTGCAGCTTCCGAATCAACAACTTTTGGTCAGCGTCAATGCCATCAAACCCAATGATGGTGTGCCGATTGGCTTGTTGGGCATGGAATGGGCGCTGAAAGAGTTGTTGTTTCTGCGGGGCGGTTACAATTTGAACCACGAAATTGCCAAATTTACCTTCGGCGGCGGCATTCAGGTGCCCGTCGTGGGAAGTCAGGCACGATTCGACTATTCCTACAGCGACTATTCGCTCTTGGGCGGCGCACATCGGGTTGGTATTGGACTCTCTTTTTAGGTGGATATTTTGAAGAGGTTGTTTTTTTTCTGTTGCTTTCTAATCAGTGCTGTTCCTGTTTTTGTGCTAGGTTCTGATTTTCTCTATTTTCTCAATTTCATCGCTCATCAAAACAAGCAATTGTGCGAATACCGCCAGCCGGAAGCACAATTTTTGGTCTTTATCAACCGAGATACTTCACATGTGCTCTTTGAAAATGCTCCCCGTTGGAGCGAAAGCCGAGACGAGAACATCAGCGGCAAGGGCTATTTCGGTGTCGAATTGGGCAATTTTGTCCAACCCTCGCTGCAGCCCGGCGATACGGTGCACACGGTTTTTTCCTGTTTTGCCACCGAAGAGCAGGTCGTCGCCTTGGATGTCGTCGCTTCGATTCCCTGGCAGCGCTGGCCAATGCACCTGATTTTGCATCACCAGGATCTGCCAGCGGCCGTGGAAGATTTCTCCCTGACTATCGATGCTGCCGGTCACCGGCACCTGCAGTGGCGCGTGCAAGTGGGTGTTCAATACGATCTTTTCCGCAGCACGGTCAAACCTCTTTTGCCGAACGGCATCGATCCCCATATTTACGAACGGATCGCCGCCCGCCTGGTGCAATCGAGTTTTATCGATTCAACCTGTCAGACCGGCCGGCACCGCTATATCCTTCTGGCGCGAGAAGACGGAATTCTGGGCCGTCATTCTGGCCCGCAGATCGATTTTCCTGAGCCTGTCAGCGACATCCAGACTGCAGTGGAAATCGGATCAGACACAACTCTTGCTCTGTCGTGGTTTCATCCGGATCAGGAAAATGTGATATTTCGCGTTTATCGCGATTCAGTTGCAGAAGTTTCGCTGCTGAGCGAAAACGGAAACCCGAGTTATCAGCAATCCGTCGAGCTGTTCGCTTCATATCGTTTCCAAATCGTGGCTGTCAATACCGCCGGCAATGCCAGCGACCCGGCAACGATTCAGGTTGTGGCCGAGCCGCCAGTCGCGAATCTGAGCGATCTGGATCTCTTGTTTCTCTCGCGATCGCCCAAATACCCTCGTTTCTCTGTCATTTATGAGCCATCCGGTTACAATCCACGAATTGATCCGTCGACTCTTAACCTCAAACACGCTCCGATAGCCGGAGAGCTCGTCACTTTTACAGCGACTTTTCAGAACAAGGGCGGCGCTGCGGTTTCTGCATTTGCAATCGAATGGTCTGTCGATTCACTTGTGGTCAAAACCGAAAACCAATCCGGATTGTTGGCCGGGCAGAAAGGACGTTCAACGATTCAGTTGCCCTGGCCCCAGACGCCGAAATCGATCACCTGCCGGCTCGTCGGCACGGACGATCAGATGACAGAACAAAATGACATGCTGACCATTCGCAGCAACGCATTGTCGTTTCATTTTCATGTCGAGGAACCGATAAAGAAGCTGTTCGATACCCATCTCAATCCCGTCGGCTCGTACTCTTTTGAAGATTGGTCGCGTTACCATCTGGACTATCTGAACCGGTTCATTCGCGAAGCGGATTATCCTCAGGGAGAACAAGCGGTATTTGAATCGGTTTTTCTTGACACCGTCAGTTACTATCAACGCGGGGAATTGCCTTCAGGCGGCACGCATGCGCCTGACGCCATGCTTTGGGATGGTCAATGGGGATTCATGGGCGATAACGACAGCTATGACTATTTTAAAACAACAGTACTGCAAAACGAAGGCGGCATCGATTGGGCGTTGTTGCATGAACTCGGCCATCAGCTCGGCTTGATCGATCTCTACAACCAGGATGTCCATCTCCATCAGGTGCAGGTAATCGAACCGCGCACGGGCGCAAGAATACCGCTGACGCCGATCGTCTTTGAGGTCCTGTACTACTCCAGCCGGCAGAAAGCACTGATGCATTCGGACTTCCGTGCCGGATTTTCGGACCATTCCGCCGGTGCCCTGGCGCGCAATCTGGCCAAACGGCGCGGTTTTTACGGCGAGTATCTCGCCGATATTCCCACAGAAAATTTGCTGCTGGTTGTGGACCCCTCAGGTATTCCTGTTGCCGATGCCGATGTGTGGATTTACCAGAAACAGGACAACGTCGTGCCGAACAAGGCAAAATTCAAGGCCAAAACCGATGCGGAGGGGATCTTTCGCTTTCCACATCGTGTCTCACCCGAGTATCATACGGACTTGAATGCGGAAAATCCTTTTTCAACGCTCTATTCCGACGCACCTCACGTCGTCGGAACCAACGCCTCGCTGTTGTTGCGCATCGCTCTGCCGGAAAGAGTGGCCTATGAATTTATGGACATTTGTGACTTTAACGTCGCCTATTGGCGCGGTGAAGTGGACTCGGCTCGCTATACACTAGCGATTTGCCGTTGGTACTCGATTCCGCAAACCGGCGTCGGCATCGACAGTGTAGGGGATTCGGCCTGCCGTTTTTCATTCCAACAAAACGCTCCCAATCCCTTCAATGGTACCACTGAATTTCGCTTTACCTTGCCGCGCAACGGAAAAACTACACTGTCTGTTTACAATCTCGCGGGACAGTTGGTGGCGACACTCGTGGACCGACACCTGTCCGCCGGCTCTCATCGGATCCAGTGGACAACCGAATTGCCGTCCGGTCTCTATTTCTCTGTGCTGCAAAGCGAACAGATAACAGAATTTCGCAAGATCTTGTTGCTGCGATAAAAATTCTACAAAGGATACCAGCGGATGTATAATCGTCCCAACCAAAAAATTTATAGAGGTCTATGGATTTTGCTGGTGCTGATCTTGTGCTTTGGACCGGTTGCCACGGTTTCGGCCCATTACTATACGCTGTCGGAATGCCCGGAAGAGATCAAAGACACCATCGCTGCACAACTGATTCCCGGCCTGCTGGTGCTCGACTATCGCAGTGAGTATCTCGGCCAGATCGTTCCGCACATCAAATTGATGATCGACACCGATAAGGATTCTCGGCTGAGCGATGCCGAGATCGACTCATTCTCCAGCCGCTACAAAACCCGGCTGAACATGGAACTCGAGAGCCATGCGGTGGCGCTCGATACCGCTTCGATTTATTTCACCTGTGTGCAGGTCGAATTTCCGTCGATTCAGCAGGACAGCCTGCTGGCACCTTCGCTGCAAGTTCGCATGCGTTTTCAGACGGCAATCGACAGCTGCACCAGCGGCGAACACCACCTCTCGATTCCGCCTAAAATGTTTTTTGTGAATGGATCATTGCTGATCTCCCTGGCTCAGGAAGAAGTTGAGTTTAGCCGGGAGCAGGAAAAAGCCATCGGCCGTGTGCTGCAATTCAAGATGCATACCACTGATCCTTTTCGATTTGTCTCCGCATTCCCGGGATATATTCGAAGAAAAGCGGAAATGGTAACCCTTTCCGGTGTCTTTTATGATCAGACTTTGCTGCAAATGCACGAGTCCAGCTATCCCAAGATGCGTATCTCATTTTCAGTGAAAGAGGGTCATGAGTCAAGACACTATCAATAAAGTTCTCTATTCCGAAGGTCTGGAACCGTTGACGCTGCTAATCGTTTTGGCGGCAGCTTTTGTCATCGGAGCCTTCCACGCTCTCGGCCCGGGGCACGGCAAGTCTTTGATGGCCGCCTATCTGATCGGCACCAAAGGCCGTTTGAAGGATGTTTTGATTCTGACGATCGGCTTCACACTTTCGCATGTGCTCAGTGTTTTTGCAATTGGCTTGATCGCTCTGGTATTGACCGATTTTTTTTGGTCTGAAACGCTCAACAAATATATATCGCTCGTTTCAGGCCTTCTGATTCTGTTGATCGGTTTGTGGCTGCTCGTGACACGGATGGCGAACTGGAAAAAGGGAACAGCCCATTCCCATGTGCACAGCTCTGATCACCCGCATACCCATACCTCTGTCCATACCCATCCCCATTCAAACTCTCATCCTTTTCCGAACGCGGACGGAAAATTGGGTTTCAAGAAAACCGTATTGCTGGGCGTGTCAAGCGGTATCGTTCCCTGTCCGAAAGCCCTGGTTATTTTGTTCCTGGCGATTTCCCTGCACAAGATCGCCCTGGGTCTGGCGATCATCGTAGTTTTCAGCCTCGGGCTGGCTGCTGTCCTGACCGCTATCGGGGTGATCATGATCAAGGCTTCTCATCTCTTGCAACACCAACTCCTTGACAATCGTATTCACATCATTCCGATCATCGGATCGGTCATCATCATTGGTTTGGGTGTTTGGATGACCATTTCCGCATGGTTGAATCTTTGAGGTTTGTATGAAGAACAACATCATTTTGTTTTTGTGTCTATGCTTCGCCTGGGGATTTGCCCAGACAGATGATTTGATCTATTATGAAAATCTTGTCTATTCACAGGATGGTTCGGTTTGCAAAGACCAGCCCCCGAATGCGGGTTATATCGTTTTTATGAACCATGATCGAAGCCGAATTCTCACCCATGATGCTCCGAGATGGAAGCCGAACACCGACCCGAACATCAACGGGAAAGGAGTATTCGGGGTCGAATTGGGAAATTTTACAACCGCCGTTCAAACAGGAGACACGGTCAGTGTTCTGTTCACTTCCGCTATCTCCGGCCAACAGGGCATGCTCAGCGAACGGGTATTTGCGCTGCCCTGGCATCGCTTTCCGCTTTTGCTCTATCTGGAGAAAAAGAACATCCCGCCGTCGCCACAAGATATCCGCTTGTCAGCGCTGGCAAACGGTACCAACCGGATAGAGTGGCGCCGCGATGTCCAGATGACGTATGCTCTCTATCGCCGAGATCTGGCTGATACCTTGGCGGACGGCAGATCGCGTATGGAGTACCAGCTGCTGGCCGAGGGCATCGATGCCGACCATTTTATCGACAGCGATGTTGCCGGAGATGCCCGTTACGGATATATTCTGTTTGCCGTCAATGCCGAAGGTCTGCTGAGCATGCCTTCGGCGGATGTGTTCCGCTTCCATCAATCCCTCAATTTGTCGTCCGTACCTGGCACGCGCAATGTCACCCTTTGTTGGTCAGCGGTTTCTGGTGAAAAAATTACAGGCTATAACATCTATCGCTCAACCTCGGGCGATTATCCGGGTGGTCCGATTGCCTTTACCGGTCTCGATACGGTCTATACCGATACCCGGCTTTCTCCGGACACCGAATATCGGTATATTGTAAAAGGTCGAATCTCTGCTGTTGAGGAATACGGCGAATCGCAGGAGCTTCTGGTTAAGACCACGGGTCCCAATGCCGGCCTTTACACCTATGCCAACCTGAAAACTGCAGTTCTGATCTACAAAAACACCAATCGCGGCAAAATCGACGCCGCCGCGGTTGCCGATATCCGCCATATGATCGAAAAGGCGCGTCTTTTTTATTGGATCAATTCGGGTTTCAAGCTCAATATGGAACTCTTTTACTATGAAATCGACGAGTACAAGAGCTACAGCGATCCCAACGGCCTCTACTTTCAGCAAGCGGCCGGGGATTTACAAACTCTGGGAGTGATCAACACCCAATACGATGTGATGTTTCGCATCATGCCTGCAATCAACGGCTACTGGTCGGTGGGTACGCCGGTTTTGAACCTGCCCGGTCCGCAACGCGCAACCGGATTTTCCCACACCCATTGGCCGGTGTCTACGGGTGTGCGGTACCCGGAACGTCACGATTCCGCCAACATGGGACTCACCTGGATCTTTGTCCACGAGGTGCAACATGCGCTGGATGCGCTTTACGATACCAATGGCTATCCCGAATTCTACCACGGGGATGTGCCATGGGCTTTTCCGGTTGCCTGTGGGGAGCATTTCAGTTTTCAGGGCAAAATGTTTCGCCATTTTCAAGCCTATGAAGAGTTGCTGACCGAATGGGGAGATCTTTACGAAACCGCTGATGCGGACGGCGATCGGTTTCCGGACGAGGATCCGCGCTTGCCTTTGGATGAAAAGCGCTTCTTAAGCGATCCGCACAAGCACGACACCGATGCCGACGGCCTCGATGACCGGCAGGAGGCGCTCGACGGTATCTATCGGGGCAGCGATCCAGCGTGCGCGGATAGCGATGGCGATGGTTTGCCGGACGGGCAGGATGCTTATCCGCGTTATCCGGTACGAACAGAGGTGCCGTTTTTTTCGCCTGTTGTCGACGGGGTTATCGAGGAAGGGTGGACCTGTGCCACTGCTTTTGCCGCCTACCGGCAGAGCGATTTTGCTCCTGAACTCTATTTGGCATACGATGCGGAACGGCTCTATATCGCTCTCAAGTTGCCGGTTATCGCCACTCCCGAGCTCTTTTTCGATTTTGATGCCGACGGTTGGTGGTGGTCATCGGGCAACACCGTAATCTCGATCTACCCGACGTCGAACGGTTTTCACTCGTTTCAATCCTGGGATGCCGGCACAGAAGTCAAGAATTATTCACTTTCTCAAGGTGGAGCGGGAGGCATGTGGGATACCGATGCCGCCTATGCCGCCAAATTCAAACGCCGGGTCATCGATCCGTCGCAGGTGCTCCTGCAGACCACCTGCAGCTCGCCGGTGTCGCAGATCGAGATGGCGATCCCCCGATCGACCTATGCCGGTCTCGATCTGAATGCCGGCGACAAGATCGCCTTGAATATTATCTACCACAATGTAAACGGCAATTCAAGCAACTGGGCGACCACCTTTGACCTGTATGAATTTGTGGAGTTCAGCCTGCAAAGCTCTGCAGCGGTCGCTCTGCAGGATCCGGCTGCAGTGCCGGAACAGCTGCATTTGCAACAAAACTATCCAAACCCCTTTAATCCGTGCACTCGAATCGAATTCCACCTGCCGCAATCGGAATTCGTCGATTTGTCGGTTTTTGACTTGGCGGGCCGCCATGTTAAAACGCTCATTCATTCGCGTTTGAGCTCTGGCTTGCATCAGATCGAGTGGGATGGCACGGATGCATTCGGCAAACCGGCAGCCAATGGCATCTATTTTTATCGGCTTGTCGATACAAAGGGCGAAACAGCGGTTAAAAAAATGAGTCTGGTGAAATAAGAGGTGGTGATCATGAGGTTTATTCGGACTGTTTTGTCTGCCTGGTCAATTTTGCTGATCCTTGTTTCGGTTGGCGATGCCGCGGAACCGTTTTTGTCCCATTTGAACGCGACCAAAGACGATCCGATATTTGCGACCTTTGCACCGGCTCTGCAGCGATCCGAGTTCACTTTGGATCAGGGATTTGAATGGGTTTTTTATGACTCCAGCCGGGGGGCCGACTTTACCACCGACACCGCAGGTGACTGGTGCATGGCGTTTAAGATGGGTGCTGATTATGTCTATGCCGTCAGCGACATGGTCAACCCGCCGGTGATCACCACTTCCTATCCCGACCTGGTCCGCTATGACTGCGAGCCTTTGCCGGATGTGCAAGTCCAGGTTTTTTTCCTCGCCCACAGTTCCGATCTCGCTCTGCGCGAAATCGAAATCACCAATACCGGTCGGCAGAAAAAGGAACTGACCTTTTACACTTTTTTGCGAAATTCCTACCGCACCTTTGAGAAGATCCAGGCGGAAAAATCCAACGATCTGGTTCTTTTCGAGCACGAAGAACTGCCGGACAGTTGGGTGCTCAGCCACGATGTGCCTTATGTTGCCAATGTTCTTGACGGCTGGCTTTTTTCAGACAGCATGGACCGGGTGACCAGCTTTCGCAGTTACGAGTGGGGCAACATCCAGTTGCCTCAGGTTGTCGATGTGCAAAAGCCGCGGCGCTGCTATCTTTGGGGACGTGTGACGGACAGCAAGGGCGAACGCTGCACAAAAAAATCGCCGGACGCGCGCTTCATGGTGGTGCGCAACGGCGACCGTTCCCGACTGTTGACTGAAACAGCGCCTCGATGGGGGGGGACGGATTTGAATATCCGTGGCAATGGTTATTATGGCATCGAATTGGGTAACTTTGGCGATCTGCGAGACAACGATCGTTATACCCTTATTTTCGCCTGCGGCACTTCTGGAGAAATCGGCTCGCTTGCGGGCCGGATCACCGGGATCGATTCCGTCGATCAGATTCGTCGCGACATGCAATTGCAGCGCGTCACAACGGCTCCACATCCCGAGGGATTCAGAAAAGACGTCTGGGGCGACGGCACCGAAATTCGGCTTTTCTGGAAGCGACAACCCGGAGCGGTCTACAATGTCTATCGCCGCGATTACCGAAGCGGTGGGGTCTATGAATGCCTGGCTGAAAGGATCGAGCGTACATTTTTCACCGACAAAAATCTCAGTAAAGACAAGATTTACGGCTATGTGGTCACCGCTGTCTATGCGGATGGTCAAATGTCCATGCCTACCGAAGAGGTGACCAATATTGCGCTCAGCGAATTTCTCACCGATGTCAAATATCCGGATCAGATCACGACTTTTGTCTCCGATTTTGCCCGCGTTATTGCTGCGCAAAAAACGCTTCGTTTGGCACCGGGTGAGCGCTATCGCCTGCGTGAAATGCGCTGTTTTGCCCGCGATGAGCAGGAAAGGCGGCAAACCATCGATAAGGCGCTCGCGCTGAAAGAGACCGAATTGGCAGCCTTTGTCGACGAAAATGAAAAACTCTTCGCCGAGATTCCCGCGCTCAACTGCAGCGATCCCGACGTTCAGATGCTCTATCACAGCGCCTATTCGCTGATGCGCCAGGTCATGCTGCCGCCGGAAAACCGATGCGGCTACAATTGGTATGTCTTTTCGCGCGAACCGACCTGGGGATGGGGCCACGGCGGCCAGGTTTTTCACGAGAGCCTGACCATGTTGGCCTATGCCCATATGGATCCGCAAAGCGCCATGGATTCGCAGCGCATCTATCGAGAAAGACAGTACGAAAACGGCTACATCAACTATCGCACCGGTGCTTACCTGGACGAGATCATCGAGCACAACAACCAGCTGACCTCTTCGGCGCCCTGGTATGCCTGGCAGAATTGGATGGTCTATCAAATTACCCGCGATGCCGCCTTTCTGCGCGAGATGTATGCCTCCAGCAAGGCGTTTTTCGAATATTACACTTCACAACGGGACAGCGACGGCGACGGACTGTTTGAGTGGGGTGCCCACGCTGTGCTGGAATGCGTGCGCGATGCGCTGGTAGCGGTATGGGATGAGGTGGATTGGCCGAGCCATTTCGAAGGTGTCGACGTCAACACCATGCTGGTAATGGAAGCCAAAGCTCTGGCAGCCATGGCCGATGAATTGGGATATGCCGGGGAAGCCGAGCGCTATCGCCGATTTGCCGATGAACTGTCGGCAAAAATCAACGAGATTTTCTGGGACAGCGAAACCGCTTTCTTTTATCATGTCGATAAAAACGACCACGATTTTACCTGGAAAACTCCCAATGATCTGAAACGGCGCGAAATCATCGGCTTTCTGCCCTTGTGGGCCGGCATTGTTGACCAGGAGCGCGCCGAGCTTTTGCTGCAAACCCTGACCGATACCACCCGTTTCTGGCGTCCCTTCGGCGTCCCCTCGTTGGCAGCCGACGATTCCTACTATAACGCCAAAGGATATTGGAACGGACCAGTCTGGGTGGAATGGAATTATCTCATCCACCACGGTTTGCTGCAATACGGGCATGCCGATCTGGCGCGTCAGCTTACCGAACGCGTCGCAGCCAACATGATCGCGCAGCTGAAAAAAGATCACAATTTTTGGGAATTTTACAGCCCCGACGATCAATGGGCTGGTTATCACAAAACCTATATCTGGGCAGGGATCATCAACCGCATGCTGTTGGATGTCTACAACGGCACAGGCCCGAGCAATCCGTGAGGTGGAAATGAAAAAGGCTTTGCTGATCGCCGTCATCGCCGTTTGCCCTCTGTGGGCCCAACCGGATGACCAAATCGCCCTCGAAAAGTTGAAACCCTACAAGCTGGTGCAGGTTTCCAGCACCGACACCAGCGGCGGTAACAACGACCGCATCAATCTGCAGGCAGGTGAAACCGCTGTGATCGCCGATTTGCAGGGCCCGGGCCGTATCGTGCGGATCTGGATCACCATCGATTCCCGCGATCCCCATTTTCTGCGGCGAATCGTGTTGCGGATGTTCTGGGACGGCGAAGCGCAGCCGTCCGTCGAGGTGCCGGTCGGGGATTTTTTCGGCACCGGATTCGGTTATCATCAAACCGTCTCCGAATATGTCGGAATGACCAGCGGCGGTTATTACTGCTATTTCCCCATGCCGTTCCGGAAATCAGCGCGTCTGGAAGTGGAAAACCAGACCGGTCGAGAGGTCTATGCCTTTTATTACCATATCGGCTGGCAACGCCTCGATGACCCGCTTCCCGATGATACCGCATATTTCCACGCCTTTTGGCGACGCGACTCCCGCACCGATTACCCTCAAAATTATACCGTCCTGGAAGCAAAAGGCAGCGGTCATTTTGTCGGTCTCAATATGTCCATGCAGGGTTTGCGGGGGAATTTTTGGTATCTGGAAGGCGATGAAATGGTAACTGTCGACGGCGAATCGCAGCCGTCCATTTACGGCACCGGTACTGAAGACTATTTCACCAGCGGTTGGTACTTTAATCGCGGTGAGTTTTTTGCCCCCTATCACGGGCTGATCGTCAAGGACGATTCTTTGGCGCGTATCGCCGCCTATCGCCTGCATATCAAAGATCCGATTCCTTTCCGTTCATCTCTCCTGTTTACCATCGAGCACGGTCATGGCAATGAAGAGATCGCCGACTTTTCCAGCACCGCCTACTGGTACCAGCAAGAGCCGCATAAACCTTTTTCGGCCATGCTTAAAGCGAGTTTGCGGATTCCTCTGAGAACCGTTGTGCCGCCCGGTTGCCTTGAGGCGGAAACACTGCTGGCGCCCAAACCGGCGATCGATGCCCAAGTGGTCGACATGTCCGATTTCGGCGCCGAATGGAGCGGCGGCAAACAGCTTTTGCTCGCTGGAAAGACGGGCGATCGCTTTGTGTTGCGCATTCCAGCGCTGGAGGATCGCTATCAGGCGAGACTGTTCTATACGAAAGGACCGGAATATGGTAAAGTGACCATCAACCATTTGGGCAGGCAAATCGCCGCATTTGAGGGAGAAGCCCAGGAAATCGCGTTGGCAGGTGATTGCCAGTTGGAACCTCTTTTGGCGAAAAATGGCTATATCGAAATCGAATTTGCGATCGCAGGACACTCTAACACCGATTCGGAGGTGCGCGTCGGTCTCGATGCCCTGCACCTGACACCCATACGGGTTTTCATCCCCGAGTGGCAGGTCATCGGGCCGTTTCCCAATCCGCGGAAATCGGAAACCGAACGGCTCGGCATCGATCAAATCTATCCGCCGGAACGAGAAATCGATCTCGATGCCGTCTATAGCGGCGTCGACGGGCAGCCGGTGCGGTGGCAAAAAATCCAAACTCCAATGTCGGGCTATTTCAGCCTGCACAACCTCTTCAAACCTTACGAATTGGTGACCGCCTATGCCTTGACCTGGATCTATTCGCCAAAAAAACAAACCGTTCCGCTCTTGTTCAGCTCTGATGACGGCAGCAAGGTCTTTTTAAACGATGAGCAACTTTATCGGTTCTTGCAGGTTCGCATCGCCGCTCCCGACGATGAGCGGATTCCCCTCAAACTCAAAAAAGGGTGGAACAAGCTGCTGCTGAAAATTGAAAACAATTTCGGCGGTTACTCTTTTTACGCCAGAGTTCTCGATCTGGACCATTCTCTCACCGTGTCCGCCACCAAACAAAGCGAGAGCAAACAATGAAACGATGGTTTTTGATTGATCTGCTGGTTTTGGGATTTTTATCGCTATACGCTGAGCCGATTGCACAAATCCGCGATTCCTATCTTCAAATCGATGCGACTGCCAATGACCCGCTTTTCACCACATATGCCGCTGCAATGGAAAGGTCGCGTTTTTTTGCCGACAAGGCCTATTTTATGGATTATTTTTCCCCCGAAAAGCCCATTACCTATTCCAGTCAGTTTGCCGGCGAATTCACGGTCATCTGGAAGATCAACAATGTCGTATTCAGCCGGATTCGAGATTTTTACAAGGCTCCCGTGGTGACTGCTTCGTTTCCGGATATGGCGGTCCTGAACTATGAACCGTTTCAGGATGTACGCGTCAACGAAACCTTTCTGGTTTACAGTTCAGCGGCCGCGGTGATCGATCTCGAAATCACCAATGCGGCGAACCGCGCCTTTGCGGTTGTTCTTTATCCGCTTTTGTTCAAAAACGAGGAGGCTTTTGTCCTCGCTGATTTTGACTCCGCAACCGGCCGCACTGTCGCCGAACACCATGAACCCCTCGAGCGCCTGCACAGCAATCTGTACGCGACCCGAGGCTACCCGACCGATTTTCGCGACATGCTGGCATGCAGCGAACGGCCTGACTCTTTCGGCGGTTTTGTCGGCTGCGATTTGCAGCAGTTCTATTTTGCCGCCAAACGCCTGAGCAAGGTGCACGAAAATGTGCTCCATCTGAATGAAATCGAAAAGGGAAAAGTGAATTTCATTGCGCTGCATAAGAATATCGACCTCCAACCCGGAATGACGGTCAGGATCCGTTTCGTCCGCGGTGTACAGGACGAGCAGAAACCCCCATCGGAACTCGTTCAGGACGTCGATGCAGCCCTGCTGACTCCTCTGCAGAAACACCTCGATGCAAATGCCGATTTGTTTCGCTCTGTTCCGCGGTTGAACCTTTCCCGACAGGATAAAATGGTTTACCTCGGAGCTTTTAATCTGGTGCGCCAGTGTATGCTGCCGCCATCCGGTAAGACCCGCTATAATTTTTACGTTTTTTCGCGTGAGCCGCAATGGGGGTGGGGGCACGGCCATCAGGTCATGCACGAATCGCTTTCCATGCTGCCCTATGTCTATCTCGATCCTCAATCCGCCATGGATTCGCAGCGCATCTATATGGAACAGCAGTATGCCGATGGGCTGATCGGCTATCGGCACGGTCCGCGCGGCCCGCAGGTCTATCCCCACGAAGGCAAAGCCACGACCTCGGCACCTTTTTTCACCTGGACCAATTGGGAGATCTATCGCGTCGCCGGCGATAAAGAATTTTTAAACGAGGCCTATCGCTCGGGCGCCGCGTTTGTCGGTTATTTGCAACGCGAAAGAGACGACGATCGCGACGGTCTGTTTGAATGGGGACCATATGGCATCATCGAAAATGTGCGCGATGGCTGGAATGTGGTCTTTCAGCTCTTTTCCGACGGCGAAGATGAAGGCCGGGACATTTCCGCTGAACTGGAGGCGCTCGATCTTTCCGTGCAAGTCGCCAATGAGATGTTTTATCTGGAAAAAATGGCAACCGAGTTGGGCGACAAACAGGGTGCGGACCACTGGCGGCGCGAACACCAAAAACTCGCCGAGCTGATCAACCAGACTCTGTGGGACCCGGAGGATGAATTCTATTATCACACCGCTCAAAGCGACAACACTTTCCTTTTTGAAGGAGAAAGTCTGAAACGCAAAGAGATAATCGGTTTTTTGCCTTTGTGGGCAAGGGTAGCGCCGCCCGATCGCGCGGAAAAATTGCTCCGCCATCTGTTGAACCCGAACTCGTTCTGGCGGACATACGGTGTGCCCACTCTGGCGGCGGACGATCCGCACTACACACCTTTTGTCGACGGCTGTTGCCGCTGGAACGGTCCGATTTGGCTGCTCTGGGATTACATGGTCCTGCAGGGGCTCGATTTCTATGGCTATGAAACCGAAAAACGGCAGCTGGCTGACAAGATGATGCTGGCGGTCAAATCGCAATTGTCAACGAATCACCGTTTTTGGGAATCCTTTAGTCCGGACTATCCCGTGCTCGAATGCCCATCCAATTATATCTGGGATTCGATCATCGCCAAAGTGCTGATCGATGTGTATGGCGAATAGAAAAGCAAGAAGAGCGGGCGGACAGTCGTCGAAAGGTGCTCCGCCAGCATGGTGGATGGAAAAGAAGTGAGGGCGCTATGAAAAAACTGTTGTGCCTGTTATTTTTGGTCTCGATCGCTTCGGCTCAATATGACCAAAGCAAAATCATGGATGTCGCTTCCGGCGTTGAAGAAGGGTCAATGGTGCTGACTGCCGATCCGGCCCTGGAACTGACCAAACTGTTGCGGGCCTTTGACGGCAATCCCTATACTGAAGCCATTTGGCTCAACACGACTCAGGTGACGATCACGCTGCAACTGGCCGAATCCGTTCCCATCAACAAGATTCGCTTTTTCTGGTGGAGTTACGGCCAGTTCGACCTGGAAGTCGCTGAAACCATGCAGGAACTCGAGGAGCAATCCGGCAGCTGGCAAAAGCTCTTTGTTGACCACGCATGCAACTTTTTTCAATGGGACAGTCTGGCCTTTGCCAACACTCGAGTCGGCGCTTTTCGCCTGCAAGTCGTCGCCTCCGGCAGTCAGGTGATCGTCGGCGAGTGGCAGATCACCGAGCAGCACACGATCACCGCTTTGCAGATTCTTCCTGACCCGCTTCGGCTTTTGCCACAAACGTCTCTGCAGATGGAGGTCGAGAGGATCGATGAGAGCGGCAATGTCTATCCGACGGATCTGTCGACGACAGACATGATCTGGACCAGTTCCAATCCAGATGTGGTGGTCGTGAACCTGGACGGCCTCCTGCAGGGGCAGAGCGTGGGTGAAGCGATGGTCACTGTAACCTGGGGTGCATTGAGCTGCACTGCGCCGGTTGAGGTGTTGCAGGATTTTCGCCCTGAATTGGCAGAACCCGCCACCATCAAGGTGGCCGTTGTCTATCAAAACCCGATCATCTCATCGGCTGGCGGTATTCGGCTGCACCAAAAGGAAAAATGGTTTGATCCGCGCGTGCTGGTGTCGCAAATCATCGATGTCTTTGCCGAAGCCAGCGAAGGGGTAGTCAATTTCAAGGTGGTCGAGACACTGGAGGACGACACTCTCTTCACCATCATGAACGGCAAGTTTCTTTCCCCAGAAGAGGTGGCTGCCTATCTCGACGAGCCCAATTGGCAATCTCTCAAGGATGCGCACAATGCAGGTACACTCTATTTTGATTACAATGCCATGCTCGACTATTATGACCTGTGCGCCAAACGCGAAGCCGGCCTGATCGATGAGGTCTGGGTCTACGCCTGGGCCTATGGCGGCATGTATGAGAGCCAGCTCACCGGCGACAACGCCTTTTGGTGGAATTCGCCGCCGCTGCACGGCAATGAATGCCATAAACTGCTCTCGATCATGGGCCTGAATTACGAACGCGGTCTTCCCGAGGGTGTGCACAGCTTTGGTCATCGAATGGAGAGCGCCATCCGCCATATCTATGGCCGCTGGGACGGCAACGCCGTAAATCCCAATGCCTGGGAACTGTTTACCTATATCGACAAGGACAAACCGGGAATGGCCAATGTCGGAAACATTCATTTTCCGCCCAACGGGGTCAGCGATTACGATTACAGCAATCGCACCACGGTCAAATGCTATGCGGACAACTGGCTGCGATACCCCTATCTCTTCAATATCCCTCGCGTTCTGAACTGCGAAGAATGGGGATGCACCCAGCTCGGCTATCTGCGGTGGTGGTATAGCCATATTCCGCGCTACCAGGGTGTCACCGATGGTGTGCTGAACAATTGGTGGAACTATTTCTATGACTATGAGGGTGCGGTCGAAAAAGCGGCGAATTGGACGGCGATCGAACAAACGCCCGGCGCACCGGTGCGGGACTACAACCTGGCACAGAACTATCCCAATCCTTTCAACAACCAAACCGCTATTGAATTTACTCTGCCGGTTGGCCAATCGGTGCGGTTGACCGTATTTGATATTCGGGGCAGGGAATTGGTTCGCCTGGCCGATGGTCCGCATGCCGCTGGCCGGCATAAAATCCTGCTCGATGCCACCGACTGGACCTCCGGCATCTATTTCTACCGTTTGGAGACGGACCAAGAGGTGACGACGCGCAAACTTTTGTTGATCAAGTGAAGAATCTTGGTCAATTGAACTGCGAGGGGAACAATATGAGGCGTTTTATCGCAATAATGGCTATCCTTTATGCCGTCGACTTTTCGAGTTGTCCGGATATGAAAGCCCAGTCCGTTCTTTCCTTTCACTCGACCCTGCCTGCTGCAGGCGCCAACGCTCACTATAACTCGAACCGCCCGCCGCTGATGAATTCGCCGCTGGTCAAGCTGCCTCTCGGTTCGGTGCGCGCGCAGGGGTGGTTGCACACCCAGCTCGCGCTGATGGCTGATGGCTTTACAGGCCATTTGGCGGAATTGAGCGATTTTTGTGAGTTTGAAAACAACGCCTGGACGCGTGCGGATGGCGGGGGTGAGCATGGATGGGAAGAGGTGCCCTACTGGCTTAAGGGATTTCAAAATCTCGGTTACCTTTTGCAGGATCAGCGCATCATCGATGAATCAAAACGTTGGGTTCAGGCTGTCCTCGAGTCGCAACAGCCAGACGGCTATTTCGGGTCTGCGGCCAATCGGGAAAATACCGATCTCTGGCCCAACATGGTCATGCTGTTTGTTCTGCGCTCCTATTTTGAGGCCACCAACGATTCTGCAGTCATCGAATTTATGACCCGTTATTTCAAATGGCAGATGAGCATACCGTTCGAAAACTTTTTGCCGTCGAGCTGGCAGAAATGGCGCGGCGGGGACAACCTCGCTTCGATCTATTGGTTGTACAACCTCACCGCTGAATCCTGGCTTCTCGATTTGGCCCGCATCAACCACGAGCGCACAGCTGACTGGTCCGGCACCATTCCCACCTGGCACGGCGTCAACCTCTGTCAGGGGTTCAGAGAACCGGCACAATATTTCCAACAGGCGGCAGATATCCGTTACCTGCAGGCTGCCGAGAGGAATTATCGAACCTTTATGGACTTGTTCGGTCAGGTTCCTGGGGGCATGTTCGGGGCCGATGAGAACTGCCGCATTGGCTATTACGGACCGCGACAGGCTGCCGAGACCTGTTCGATGGCGGAAATGATGTTCAGCTGCGAGCTGTTGACCGCGATTACCGGCCGTGCGCTTTGGGCCGACCGTTGTGAAGAGGTCGCCTTTAACAATCTTCCCGCATCCATGACCCCTGATTTGCGCGGTTTACACTACCTGACCGCTCCGAACCAAATTCAACTGGATCGGGGAAACAAGGCGCCGATGATCCAAAATTCAGGTGACATGTTCAGCTATACGCCCTGGCGCTATCGCTGTTGCCAACACAATGTCGCTTTTGCCTGGCCTTATTTCACCGAGCATATGTGGATGGCGACTGCCGATAGCGGCCTGGCCGCTGTGCTGTTCGCGCCCTCTACCGTACAAGCGAGAGTGGCAGAAGGTATAAAAGTTACCATCGAAGAGAAAACCAACTATCCGTTCGACGATTCGATCGAGTTTGCCATTTCGAGTCCCAGATCGGCCTTTTTCCCTCTGGTTTTGCGCGTTCCGGGATGGTGCTGGGAACCGAGTTTGACGATCAACGGCAGCGAGGAGCAAATCGCAACACAAGGCGAGGGATGGCTCAAACTTGAACGGCTGTGGCGGGACGGCGACCGGGTGATTTTGCACCTGCCGGCTGAATTCGCGGTAAAAACCTGGGCGAAAAACAAAAACAGCATCTCAATCCATCGCGGGCCGCTGCTCTTTTCTCTCAAGATCGAGGAAGATTGGCGACCCTATAGCGACTCACCCAAGTGGCCAGGCCATGAAGTCTTTCCGGTCAGCGCCTGGAATTACGGCTTGCTCATCGATCGATCGGATCTCGGCCGCTCTCTGACACTTGCTCGGCAGGCTGAAAAGCTCGCCAGGCAGCCATTTGCGCTGGAAAATGCGCCGTTGGCGGTAACGGTGAAGGCGAAGAAAATTTCCGGTTGGAATCAGGAAGAAAACGGTATGGTCGGTGGTTTGCAGAGAGGTCCGGTGCGATCCGATCAGCCGGTCGAGATTGTGGAATTGGTGCCGGCTGGATGCGCCCGTCTGCGTATCACCCAATTCCCGGAAATCGGTGATGGTCCGGATGCGCTGGCGTGGGGTCAGTGGGAGACACCCGAAGCGTCGGTTTCGCATCGCTACGAAGAGGATTCGATAACCGCACTCTATGATGACATCGTGCCTGAAAAGTCCAATGACGCACGGGTGCCACGCCTGACTTTTTGGAATCACCGGGGGACCACGGAATGGGTTGCCTATACCTTCAGAAAACCACAAAAGATCAGGGGCTGCAAGGTGTTCTGGTACGACGATGAGGGCAGCGGCCTGACCCGTGTTCCCCAGGCCTGGCACGTCGAATATCTGGACGGGGAGCAGTGGCGTCCGGTTGAAACCAGCAAGACCTATACGGTTGAGAAAAATCGATTCAATGAAATCGAATTTCAACCTGTCACCACAACCGCCCTTCGCTTGATTATCGAACTGCAGCCGCGCTATACCGCCGGTATTCTCGAATGGCGAATCGATCGACTCTGATGAGAAAAGAAGAACGTGGTGTTCCCCGCTGGGAAACCACTGAAAAGAGGATGAAATGAAAAAACTGTGGATTGTTCTGGTTCTTTGCTTTGCCTGTGCCTGTTCGACGCAAAGGAAAACAACGCTGCTGGTTGTCGATCCGCAAAGCCCGGAATCTGAAAAGGCAATCTCGGCCTTTGAGCCCGGAATCCTCGTCGCCATGGCATTGACCGACTCGTCTCTTTCTGTTGGGCTCGGCAACCGCGCCAGCATCTGGATTCATATCCCCGAAAAATCCGATTGGGAGGCACACTGCCAAACGATCGACTTTGCACCATTGGCCGATTGGTTTCGAAACGGCGGTAAAATGCTGCTGTCCGGTTTTGCCTGCCAGATCCCCTCGATGATCGGTCTGGAAACTGTCGCCCCTGAGGCTCGTTCGATCGAGATCGATATCAGCGACATGGGAACCAAATACGGCTTTCAGGGCTTTCGCGATCACCCGGTGTTTGCCGGATTGTGGGGGGGAGTGCACACTTTACATACCGATTCGAGTTTTACTGAATGGCGCACTGCCTATTTCGACTCGCTTTGGCCTCAACAGGGCAAAGTGATCGCCATCGAGAAGCACCATTTTTTCTATCAGCATCAGACCAAGGCGCTTTGGGAATATGCCGATGACAGCGGCGGCCGAATCGTCTGCATCGGCGGATTCTTGCATTTTGACCGCGAAAATCTGCAGCACAAGCAAGCCCAACGGCTGGTGCAAAACGCACTGGGTTACCTCGAAGGCGAGACGTTCGGCATCCAGCCGACCTTTTGGTTTGCGCACGACAGTCGGCCAAAACCCTTTTCTCCGGCGTCTTTCATTTGCCGCTGGAAACCGATGCCGACCGATGCTCTCAAACGCTCGGATCTTGTTATCGGTCGGAATCCGGGGCAAAAAGCCTATTGCGAAACTTCAGGCAAACGCATCCTGGTGATGGGCAAGGAGCATGGCGCCATCGACGAAATCTGGGTCCACCCCTTTCGGGCAGTCCAGGATCTGCACATCGGACTGGTCCAGGGCGATGAGGTTTTGGATTTGCGGGAACTCCCCTGTGCCTTTGTCAATCGTCCCGAATCCTTTGAGCGGACCTATTCCTTGCCCCAGGGACAAATTGTCGAGACTGTCTTCGCCGATCGCGAGTTGCCGGCCGGAGTGATCCTGCTCGAGAACAAAACCGAGCTGGCGATGCAGTTGAGGGTCGAGAGTGTCTTCGATCAGCGGCTCATGTGGCCCTACGAACAGAGCGTGCTCGGGCCGGTTTACTTCGGAGCTGATTCGCTGCTTCAGACCGTGCACATCAGGGACGTCAGCGGTTCATTTTACTGCCTGTTGGGTACAGATCGCCAGCCCTTGAGCGGCATAGCTGATTCGCCACATGCCTCGGCTCCGGCACTGCTCTCGATTGCGAATGAAAATGGAGTGCGCTTTCGCGCTGTTTACGAGGTGCCGGCGCAACAGACTCTGCGTGTTCTCTTTAGCGCTAGCAATCAGGGCCGGGATGAAGCGGTGTCTGCTTTTAAAGCTTTGGCAGAACACGGGCCAGAGCATTACGACGCTTCTGTCGATTATTACACTCGCCTGTTTAAAGAAACAACTGTTTTTCATTCCCCGGATTCTCTGTTCAACGCAAGCTATCTGTGGAAATTGGTGGCGATCGATCGATTTTTTGTCGAGACACCCCCTTATGGGACCGCCATGTTTGCCGGCATGGGAACCACAGAGCGCGGCTGGGGAGGAAACCACCGCATCAGCGGCCGTCCCGGCTATGCCTGGTATTTCGGCCGTGACGCAGTCTGGTCGTGCTTTGCGGTCGACAATTACGGCGATTTTGAGTCGGTGAAACGACAACTCCATTTCTTTGCCAAATTCCAGGATCTAAACGGCAAAATATTCCATGAACTGTCGACCAGCGGCGGTTTGCATTTCGATGCTGCGGATGCAACTCCGCTCTATGTGCTCCTTTCAGCCCATTATCTCCGCTCATCCGGCGATCTGCAGACCATCCGCGAGCTGTGGCCGTCATTGATGGCAGCGATGGAGTATTTGTACAGCACCGATACCGACGGCGATGGTTTGATCGAGAACACCCGCGTCGGTCACGGCTGGATAGAGGGAGGCAAACTCTACGGTGCTCACACGACTTTTTATATGGCCGGATTGTGGTGCCAGGCGTTGAGGGACGCTGCTTATATCGGTCGCGCTTTGGGAGAAACCGATCGCATCGACCAATTTTTGGCACAGGCGGTTCAAATACACGAAATGATGAACACCGATTTTTATCTCGATTCTCTGCAGTTCTACAGCCTGGGACTCTATCCCGGCGGCGTCTACCACCGCGAAAAGACCGTGGTCCCGTCCGTGCCCATGCTTTTGGGATTGCTCGATTCGAGCAAGACCGAAACCATGTTGCAGGAATGGGGAACCGCCAGTTTTTCCACCGATTGGGGCGTGCGCATCGTCACCAGTGAATCGCCTTTATTCAGTCCTCACGGCTATCATTACGGCGCCATTTGGCCATTGTTTACCGGATGGGCTGCGGCGGCCGAATACCGCTACGGTTGGGCGGAACAGGCTTTTCGACATGTCATGAGCACCATCTATGCATTTGATGATTTCGGTTTGGGCTATACCGAAGAAGTTTTGAATGGGTTGATCTACAAACCCACCGGTGTCTGTTCCCATCAATGCTGGTCCGAAACCAATGCCGTCTATCCGTTGATCACCGGCATGCTGGGATTTTCGCCTGATGCCTTGCAGCGTCGAGTGCGGCTGTTGCCGCAACCGCCGGCGCACTGGCCTTTCTTCAAGGTCAGCAACCTGCGCGTCGGCGATTCCCGTTTTGATCTGGAGATGGACAAGGGCGAAAAGGTGATCTGGACGTTGAAATTGACTCAGGGCAAACCGCTGGATGTGGTTTTTCAGGTCCGTGACGACAGCGATTGGCCGCTCGAACAGATTTGGATTCTGTCTGGTTCCGGCGACGTCAGCGGTTCTATTGTATCCGGCACTCTGCGCTCTGAAATGAAAATCGAGATTACCTATCGGTCGATGCCGGAAAAAACGTTCACTCTGGTGCCTGCTGTCTATGGCCAGGCTGCCGAAAAATAGGGACTGCCATGAAAAAAAGCGTCTTTTTGTTGCTGATCGCCTTTGCGGCCGTGCAATCGGCCCCTGAATTGGAGTCGCTTTCTTTTTCGTCCAAAAACGGCGTGGAAATCGCTTCCTGCATCATCGACGGCCAAAGAATAGAACTGCAGCAGCTGCTGCCGCTCTTTTCGCTGGAAATCGATGATTCCCTGCAGTTCAGCAACCAGGGTACCGCCGCAATCAACGACAGCATCGTCGGCCGAATGGGCGGATTATCGCTCGTTGTTCATCTCGATCCGTCGTTTGAACCGGGATACTTGTTAAAGTTGTGT
This sequence comes from bacterium, assembly GCA_029565675.1. Taxonomy (GTDB): domain Bacteria; phylum Zhuqueibacterota; class Zhuqueibacteria; order Residuimicrobiales; family Oceaniaggregativiventaceae; genus Sulfursilanivivens. Next base: position 14,260 of record JAKQNP010000052.1, on the reverse strand, counting down.
TTGAGGAACAGCACGGAAAAGCCGATCAAGGTCGCCAATGTGGTACCCTTTGGACAAGGCGCAGATCGCGCCTACATCACCGGCGCCGGTTCATTCGACCGTACCAATTACCTCAGCCGCACTGTCCTCTTTACACCGGATTTGTCGCCTGTCGGGGTGGTGGTGCCGGACAATGCCTGGGAATCGGGCTTTTGTACTCTGCCCATCGATGCAGACCATTCTTTGACGGCAGTGGCGCGCCGCACAGCTTCGGAACGCTGCGAACGGCGGCGATACTGGACGACGCTGGAACCGACAGGCTTTGTCGAATACACGTTTTATATCGATGCCCACTCGGGTTCGGATTGGCGCACGGGTTTGCGTCTGGTCTATCACGATCGCTGGCTATATGATTTGCCGGAATTCGATACCAGTTTGTATAGGCGAGGCGATTTGCAGTGGATCCGCGATGCCTATTTTATGATGATTCAGATGGCCTGGGACAAAGATTATTATGCCCGCTTTGACGATCGCTATACCTGGTACGATTTTCTTTCGCGCTATGACTCGTTGTGGGGGAAAATCGATGTTTATATTCTGTGGCCGACCTGGCCGCGCCTGGGACTCGATCAACGCAACCAATGGGATCTCTATGGCGATCTGCCCGGCGGCCTGCCCGAGTTGCGCCGTCAGGTCGACTATGCCCGCAAGCGCGGCACCCGCTATTTCATCTCCTATAATCCCTGGGACACCGATACCCGCGACGAAGACCATCTGCAGGGGATGGAGCGCCTGCTGCGAATGACCGATGCGGATGGCGTTGTGCTGGATACACGCGGCGAGTCCAGCAAAGAACTGCAGGAAACCGCTGATCGAGTCAAGCCGGGTGTGATCATGTACAGCGAAGGCATGGCGATACCCAAGCATATGCCCACCATCGTTACGGGTCGCGTGCACGATGCGATCTATCTGCCGCCGCCGCTCAACCTCAATAAATATGTTTTTCCGCAAAATCAGATCTTTCGCGTTTTGCAGCTAACCGAAGGTCGGCTGCATCGCGAAGCCAATGTTTGTCTGTTTAATGGTTATGGCATGGAACTCAACATCATGCGCGCAGGCAGACCCTCGTGGATGGAGGAAGAGTTTCGCTACATGGGCAGGATCATCAAAATTCTGCGCGACAATTCACGTCTCTTTTCGCTGCCAGATTATCAACCACTGGTTCCCGTGCAGGCTGAGAGCATTTGGGTCAACCGATGGCAAAACGAAACAAAGACGATCCATACCGTCTATAGCCTGGTGCCGCAGGGTTTTTCAGCGCCTCTGATCGACGTGCAGCCGGAAGAGTCCGCCCACTATGTCAGCCTCTGGCATCACCAGAAAGTCGAGCCGGTCCAGGTCGGTGAACGCTGGCAAATTCCCGTCACAACTCTGGCTTTCGATCGCGCGTGGTTGGGCACACGGATGGAAAGCCAGGTCGATTGTATCGCCTGTTTCCCACGCCTCATCGATGGTCAGGTAAACCACGACTCTTTGTCAGTACAGGCAAAGAAGGGCGATCGCCTGCTACTGTGGGTCGGCGATCCCGGCTATGAAAGCAAAAAAATCGAGATCCAGCTACCGGGTCAAACCCTCTCGCTGCGCGATGCATTTGGTCGATACGAAGGAAAATTCGTTGTGCAATTGTTCGAGCAAGAGGAGTTGCTCGATGAACTGGTCCTGGAGGTGATGCTGGCCACACCGCGCTTGATCTCGACCGTTCAACCAACGGCCCCGTCGAGTCGGGCTCCGAAGGGGATGGTCAAAATACTCGGCGGACCCATGGTTTTCAAGCTCGCTGAAACTCAGGAGCCAAATATCGTTCTGCCCTATCCCGATTTTAAAACGCCATGTGAACTGAAAATCAAATCGTTTTATATGGATATCTATCCGGTGACCAATCGGCACTACAAAGAGTTCATCGATGCTTCAGATTATGTGCCAAAGGACACGGTCAACTTTCTCGCCCTTTGGCGCGACCGGCGGCCTCCTGAACACCTGCTCGATCATCCGGTGGTGAATGTCAGCCTGGAAGATGCCCGAGCCTATGCGCATTGGGCCGGCAAGCGCCTGCCCACCGATATCGAGTGGCAATACGCCGCCCAGGGAGCCGATGGCCGCAGTTACCCCTGGGGCAATGAAATGGACAGCACCCGCTGCAACTTCAAGTCCGGATCCACCACGCCTGTCGATGCTTTTCCGTCCGGCGCCAGTCCTTTCGGCGTTTGCGATCTGGTCGGAAATGTCTGGCAGATGATGGATGATGTCTACGACAACGGCACCTACACCTTTGCAATGCTGCGGGGCGGCAGTTATTATTTTCCGGATGGCAGCATGTGGTACATCACCGGCGGACCCTGGCCGGTCAACCAGCAAAAAATGCTGTTGCTGGTGTCACCTGGCTTTGACCGCAGCGCAACCGTCGGCTTTCGTTGCGTCAAGGATATCGACTAGATCACTACCCCATCTCATCAAGCAGGAGCGGATCGATGAATCTCCCGTGGCAGGATGTCTCCATCATTGCGATTTATCTCATTCTGGTTGTGCTCATCGGATTTTGGGTTAAAAAGCGCGCCACTTCCACACTCGACAATTATTTTCTGGCAGGACGCAATCTGCCATGGTGGATATTGGGCTTTGCCGGATGTTCCAGCTATATCGATATCGGCGGCACCATGGCCATGGTGGGCGCTCTCTATTACCTCGGTTTGAAATCGGTCTGGATGACCCATATCTTTTGGGGCTGGTTCATGATCTGTTTTTACATGGCTTTTCAGGCCAAGTGGATCCGCCGCTCGGGAGTCATGACTTTTGCCGAATGGAACGAAACCCGCTTCGGCAAAACCCGCGATGCAGAATATGCCAGAATCGCCGCCGCCGTTTTTTTGCTGGTGTTGATGATCAGCAATCTCACCTTTATGGCCGTGGGCATTGGCAAGTTTGCCGAGGAGTTTTTGCCGCTGTCGCGTTGGCTGTCGACTTTGCTTATTTTTTCCATCGTGGGCATCTATGTCACTCTCGCCGGATTCTTCGGGGTCGTGCTGACCGATTTGCTGCAAACGCTGCTGCTGGCGATCGGGGCCGTGCTGTTAAGCTTTATGGTCTTCAACAATGGCGATTTCTCTCCACTGCTGCAAAGGATGCCGGAAAGCTGGCAATCATTGACTCCGGTTTGGAAATTGTGGGACGGCTATTTAGCCGCTACACCGGAAAGTTATCACCATTTTTACCTTTTCGGGCCACTGTTGCTCGCCGGTTTTTCCTGGATGATTTTTCGCCTTCTCGCAGGTCCGAATGTATGGGATTTTCAATTCTTTCTCACCGCGCGCAGCTCGCGCGACGCGGCCCTTGCCGGCGGCATGTGGACAGTGGGCTATACCATCCGCTGGATCATGGGGTGCGCCTTTCTTATACTGGGATTGACCTATCTCGGCTCGCAAGCCGGCTTTGATGCCGAAAAGATCATGCCTCTGGTATTGAACAAATTGCCTGTTGGGTTGCGCGGTATGTTTTTGGCCGTGCTTTTGGCGGCGCTTATGTCCACTCTGGATGCCATGATCAACGTCACCAGTTCGGTGGTCGTCAATGATTTCCTTAAACGATATTTCACCAAAAATTTAAGCCAACAAAAGCTGGTGCGCCTGGGACAGATCGCTTCCATCGTCGCCCTGGCCCTTGGTTTCAGCCTCAGCCTGCTCTTTGATCAGATCATCTCCGCCTGGGAAGCGATGATCTTTGTGGTCGTCACCATGATTCTGGTACCTGCAACCATGCGCTGGCATTGGTGGCGGTTCAGCGCCAAAGCCTTTGTCTACAGCATGATCGCCTCCACCGCGATTATTCTTGCGCAGAAAGTGTTTTTCGCGGAGTGGCCCATCACGGTGACGCTTGCCGTTGATATCGGCCTCAGCCTGATCGCTACGGTGATCATCGGATTTCGCGTGCCGCCGACTGATACCGGGGTTCTGATCGATTTCTATTCACGGGTTCGACCCTTCGGAGTTTGGCAACCCATCCGCAAACTCGCCATTCAACAGGGTCGTATCGATCCGGATAACCACGAGTCGACCTATGACTGGATCAACGGCTTGATCACCATGGTTTTTCAGCTCTCTCTGGCGTTGATCCCTTTTTATGCTTTTCTGCGCCAATGGCCCAAAGTGGTGCTGTGGAGTGTGATCTTTGTCGTCGTTTCGGCTGTGTTGTATTTCACTTGGTACCGCCAATTGCCGCCGCGGAATGAAGAAGCGCTTTTTCAGCGAGGGACAAAATTATGAAAAAACCCAGGGTTCATCTTATCTGCACCGCCCATCTCGATCCGGTCTGGCAGTGGCGATGGGAAGAAGGGTGTGCCGAAACTCTTACCACCTTTCGCATCGCCGTCGAGCTGCTGCGCGAATTCCCGGACTTTGTCTTTACCCACAATGAATCGGTGCTCTATCAGTGGGTCGAAAAGGCTGATCCGGTCCTGTTTCGCGCCATCCAAAAGCTGGTTCGCCAAAAGCGATGGTGCATCAGTGGCGGTTGGTTTCTGCAACCCGATCTCAACATGACCGACAGCGAAACCATTTTGCGGCATATCATTGCTGGTCGGCGCTATTTTTACGATCGATTTCGTGCACTGCCCAAAGTGGCGTACAATTTCGATGTTTTCGGTCACAGCAGTGGGCTGCCGCAAATCCTGCGACTTTCCGGCTATGAGATGTATATCCACATGCGGCCGCAGCCGCATCAGCTTGAACTGCCGGCCGATTTCTACCGCTGGCGCGGTATCGATGGGAGCGAAATCGCCGCATATCGTCCTCTTTTCGGTTTTTACCACCATGAAACCGACCATCTGGAAGACAATCTGACCCAGGCCATCGAGTTGGCTTTGCAGGTCGGCCGGGCGGTGCCGGTTTTCTGGGGAATGGGCGATCACGGAGGCGGAGCGACACGCAAGGATTTGCGAATGCTAGAATCGTTCATCCGCAAGGAAAAACGGGTCAAACTGGTCTACAGCTCGCCGGAACAACTGTATACCGATCTCAAAGAACTTTACGACCAGGCGCCTGTCTATGATCGCGAGCTGCAGCGCTGTTTCACCGGCTGTTATACATCGATGGCCAGACTCAAACGCCGCCGGGCTGAGAATCTCGGACTGCTTTTGCAAACCGAAGCCCTTTGTGCCGCGCTTTGGTGGCGGGGTGGAAAATGGCCGGCCCAAAAACTGGAAAAGGCCTGGCATTACCACTTATTCAACGATTTCCACGATGTCCTGCCAGGATCCGGCACCCACCTGGTCGAGCGAGATGCATTGGACGGCTATGGCGAATCGTCCCGTATCGCCCGACGTTTGCGCTTCGACTGTGCCGTGGGCATGACCCGCAATACACCGCATGAAGACATCGCGCTTTGCGTTCTGAACCACCAGCCATTTACGCAAGCCATGCCGGTGGAAGTCGAGTGTATGCTCGACTATCGGCCCCGTTTCAGCGGCAAATGGCATCTCGAGTTGATGGATCAGGACGGTCATGTCGTTCCCAGCCAGGAAGAACCGCCCACGGCGAGCATCACCTACAACGGCTGGCGTCGGAAATTGGCTTTTGTGACAGAACCGAAAGCGATCGGTGCCACTGACTATCGCATCCGTGTCAGGTCCGGCGCACCAAAAGTCAAGGATCCCACACCGACCAAACTAGAGGCCGTCTTTGATCCGGCTGCAGGCTCGATCGTACAGTTGTCTGCCGATGGCAAACCGTGCCTGACCGGGCCGCTCCGGGCGCGCTGGATGGAGGACAAAAACGACAGCTGGGGAGACAGCTGCGACCAATACCGCACCGTCGCTGAAGAGTTCAGAGCGCGCGGAACAGCCAAAATGATCACCGACGGCCCGGTTCGGCGCATTCAGCAAACGCGGATGACCTCCAAAACCAGCAGCATGGTTGTGGAGTGGATAACCTACAAACAACTCCCAATGTTGGAAGTCCGGGCACGAGTTACAGTGCATGAAAAACATCGCCTTCTCAAACTCGAAATCCCGACGCCGTTTCGCCATTTGCTCTGCGAAATTCCCGGCGGTGCCATCAAACGGGTCGAACAAGAGCAGGAATATCCCTATGGCCGCTGGATGATTCTCTCGCAGGAAGAAAAGAGCGGTCCGGCGTTGGCGATCATCAGCAACGGTCAACACGGCTATGACCTGCAGGAGGGGACTTTGGGGTTGTCTGTCTTGCGCACGCCGCTCTACTGCCATGAGCGCCTCTATCCGTTCGACCGTTTGCCCCTCAAACCGCATATGGATCAGGGAACCCATGAGATTCGCTTGCTGCTTCTGCCCGGCCGCTATGAGGAACTGCTTCGCCTGGCCCCTCACTATGCGGATTGGCTGAACGCGCCGCCGTTTGCGCTGGCGCATTTGACCGTGACAAAGAGGAAAAAGGAGAAAAAACACCGGCCCTTGACCATTTCAGTGGCGGATGAAAATGTCCGTGTCCTGGCTGTCAGGCGCTCTATGGACAAAAAGGGGCTGATCCTGCGGCTGCAGGAGAGCGGTGGCCTGACAGCGAAGACGCGTTTGACAGTGGATGGCCGCTCGATCGATCTCAAGTTTCGGCCGTGGGAGATCAAAACCGTGCGGTGCGAAAAATCCGGTAAGCCGTGCTGTGTCGATTGTATTTTTGAAAAATAATTTCTAGATTCAAATTGTCTGTCATCAGTGTTGAATTTATCAGGTCAGGAGGCTGAGAGATGAAACCCGGGAAACGCTTTTGGTTGTTTGTTTTTTTTGCGGTTTTAATCACAACAGTGTTGAATAGTTGTCAAAAAGAGAGAAAAGGCGAAATGACTATCCATGAAAAAGAATTTGGCACAACGCCGGAAGGCGAGTCGGTCAAACTCTACACGTTGAGCAATGCAAAAGGCATGCGTGTATCGATCACCAATTACGGCGGCACCATCACCGAAATCATCGTACCCGACAAAAACGGCGATTTCGGCGATGTCGTGTTGGGGTACGATTCCCTGGCGGCCTATATCGCCGATTCGCCCTATTTCGGCTGTCTGATCGGCCGCTACGGCAACCGCATTGCCAAAGGGCGTTTCTCGATCGGGAAAGAGAGCTATACCCTGGCCACCAACGACGGTCCTAACCATCTGCATGGCGGCGTCAGGGGATTCGACAAGCGAGTCTGGAAGGCCGAACCGATCCAAACCTCCGATTCGGTGGGGCTCAAACTGGTCTATCTGTCGCCGGATGGGGAAGAGGGCTATCCCGGCAACCTCACCGCGACCGTTGTCTATACCCTTACCCGGGAAAACGAAATTATCATCGACTATGCAGCTGAAAGCGATCAACCGACCGTATGCAATTTGACCAACCACAGCTATTTCAACCTCAAAGATGCCGGCAAAAGTCCGATTCTCGACCATTCGCTGCAGATTCTTGCCGATCGCTATACACCGATCGATAAGACTTTTATTCCCACCGGTGAGCTGGCAGCGGTCGCCGGTACGCCGTTCGATTTTTTAACACCGCAAACCATCGGTTCGCGCATCGATGCGGATGACGTGCAACTGGCCAACGGCCTCGGATATGATCATAATTTTGTCCTGAACGGCGAACAGGGAACGATGCGATTGGCAGTGCAGGTCAGCGAGCCGGTCAGCGGCAGGGTTCTGTCGGTTTACACCACCGAGCCGGGTGTGCAGTTTTATTCCGGAAATTTCCTTGACGGCTCACTGGTCGGAAAAGATGGGGCAGTCTATCAGTACCGTCACGGATTTTGCCTGGAAACCCAGCATTTCCCGGATTCTCCGAATCAACCCCATTTTCCGTCGACGCTTCTCAATCCCGGAGAGGTTCGGGAATCGAAAACAGTATTCAAATTTTCTGTGCAATAGAGAGCAGGTTAACAGTTTGCTTGTGGCCGTTTGCTCGGCCTGCAAACTCTGAAAATTGCGCATCAAAAGGGTGGAATTTAGCCCTTTTGATGCGTGTTGTTTTCTGGCAGAGCTTAAAACCTGTTTGAAGGTGTAGACAAGGCGCAGGCATCTTTTGGGTTTTGATCAAATGGAAAGGAAACGAGTGGGTTTAGCCAAAAAAAACACGCGGACCGAGCGTGCCGCTGCATCGACGAGGATTGCGGTGATCCTGGCAGTGGTTGCGGTTTTTGCTTTCGCGCAACGCGTGGTGGCGGTGCCGATCTCGGGGTCAGAGGTTGTGGCGAGCGTTATGTTTTTTCTGCTCATGACTCTGTTTTTGCTGCTGCAGCATGACAGGACAGCACTTACCAATTCTTATCAGAACAGGACATCCGAACCTTTGCCCCTGGTGATCGCGGGGCTGGCGGCGTTGGTCGTGCTGGTGATGATGTATGCGGCGATAACGGATCAGCTGACGCCGTCGCTGCTCTGGAAATTGACCGCAGTTCTCGGCTTGCCGACTCTGGCGGTCTGGGGTTTGCGCAGCCGCGGGACAGGTTTCCATCCCTGGGACGCCATCACCATCAGCGCCGCCTGGGCGTTGACGGTGTGGCTGTGGGTCCCTGCGGTGGAGTTGCCGCCGGCACAAGGTTTGCTTTCTCCTGTCTATATGGCACTGGTGGTCTGGGTCGTCTTTCTCTATCGCTTTCTGCGGCCGCTCGAGGACATGGGAATGCATTGGCGCCTGCGCGGCAGCGACTGGCGACTGGCGCTGAACATTTCGCTGGTCGGTATTCTTGTCTTGCTGATTCTGGGATTTCTTTTCAAGTCGGTGCACGGCACCCAGCGGTTCGATTCGATCGGGCAAATGGTGACCAGTTGGGTGTTGCTCGCGGTCTGGATCGCCTTGCCGCAGGAGATCCTTTTCCGCGGCATCCTGCAAAACCTGTTGCAGAAGCGGTTGGCGGCGATGCGGCTCGATCCGCGTGTGGCTATTGCAGCGGTTTCTGCCTGGGTCGGTGTGCTCTCGCTCGGCGAGGCGTTGGCGCTGTCGCCGGGTCTGGTCGATGGGGCGGGACCCATCTCGTGGCGCAACGGCGTGCTGGCATTTTCGGCGAGTGTGATCTATGGCTGGGCGTTTCAGAAGAGCGGCAAACTCTGGGTGGCGGTGGTGGTGCATACCCTGGTTGTGGGATTTTTGACAACCGTTTTTGTCTTTGGCTAGGGGAGAGGCGGATCCATAGAGTTGGGAAATTTCAGTCGGATTAGGCAGGAATAGCACGGGTCGGCGGGTCGCTTTTGGCGGCCAAAAAAACCTTGTCAATGACGAGTAATTTTTGTAAAATTAACGTTGTGCCATTGATCACAACGGGCCTGTAGCTCAACGGCAGAGCAACGGACTCATAATCCGCAGGTTGTAGGTTCGAATCCTACCGGGCCCACGAAAAGAGCCCCTGATTTCAATGAAATTGGGGGCTTTTTTATTGGTTTTGTTAGAGTTGGGAAGATGGCTTGAGATAGAGCTGGTTTTCAATTTTATCCGATGTTGACTCAATTTGACTGTTTATCACTGAATTTTGTCACGTATACGTCACGATACTTTTTTTAGCCCAGGGGATATGTTATTACCGAACTCCTGTATTAAATCTCTTGCATCTTTTCCCTTTTTTGATTTTTTTACATAGACTTTCCAATCACATCGAATGGTACTCCAATGCCGGGGATTCTTCCATGCCAAAAGTCTTCATCAGCCACTCATGGAATGATAACGATTTTGCTAGAAAGATTGCTGCTGATTTAAAACAGGATGGAGCTGAGATCTGGATCGACTATGCCCGGCTTTCGGCTGGAGATAGCTTACCTGATCGTATCAGTGATGCTCTTGAATGGTGTGATACTTTACTTTTACTATGGTCTGAATCTGCTGCTAAATCTCATTGGGTGAAACTGGAATGGCAAAGTGCACTGGATTTGCAGAAACGCATTATTCCCTGTATCATTGATAGTTATAAAAGACCGGTAATTTTGCTGAGTTATTTGTATTTGGAATTTGATAATTATGACATTGGCTATGAAGGACTTGTTCGCGCTCTCGAATTGAAAAAAAATAGCAAAGAAAAAATCAAGATCAAAAAGCCTAAAGCAAAGCCTGGCACCAAGCAGTTACATACCCTGCCGGCTGTTTCAAATGAAATAACGCCAGAATACTTCAAAAGCACACTATCTGCCCTTGATGGTGATGACAAGAAGGTCAAATTCATAGATTCTGTTTTTAAACAGAACCTTGCTCCGTGGCCGCGTGCAGAACTGGGCCAAATATTAGCTCGCATCGGTGATCCCCGTCCTGGCGTCGGAATCGATGCGATAACCGGCCTGCCCGAAATTCTCTGGTGTCCGATTCCCGGTGGGACTTTTCAGATGGGAGAGGGAAATGATGCGCCTCCTGTCTTACTCGATCCCTATCTGATCAGCCGCTACCCCATTACTCAGAAACAATACAAATTGTTCGTTGAGGCAGGCGGTTATGGCGAAAAAAGTTATTGGAAACATGCCGAATCAGCAAACTATTGGGAAGATGGCAAATTTAAAGGTCGCTGGGATGATGATTGGCGAACAGAGTCTGCACGTAATAGCGATCCTTATGATTTGGACAATCACCCCGCTGTTGGCATCACTTGGTATGAAGCATTGGCATTTTGCTTGTGGCTGGATGAACAGTATAAAAATTTAAAAAGGATAAAGATCTGGCAAGATGGACAAATGGTGGAGAGGGCTCTCGATAACAGATTAAAACTATTGCTGCCCAGCGAAGCCGAATGGGAACGGGCTGCGAGGGGAGGACACCACTACCTCTATCCCTGGGGCAGTGATGAAATCGATCCATCAAGGGCCAATTACAGCGATACAGAAATTAGCACCCCGACAGCGGCCGGTTCTTTTCCGGCCGGTGAGAATCCGTATGGCTTGCTCGACATGAGCGGCAATGTCTGGGAATGGACGCGAAGCAAGAATAAGGAATATCCTTATCGCGCCGATGATGGCCGGGAAAAACAGGATTCATCAGATGATAGTCGCTCGTTGCGGGGCGGCTCGTTCTACAGTTCATCGAGCTTTCTCCGCTGTGCGAGCCGGAACGGGTACCATCCTGACTTCAGGGGCTGGGACTACGGTTTTCGAGTGGTGTTGTCTCCCGTTTCGAGCTCTGTCCTCTGATTTCTCTGTTCTCTGATGCTCTGGAGAAAAAATTTTAACAAAAAAACACATCTACACAAAAAAATACTTGACATCCCTTCCGAAATAGTTTATTATATAAGTATAAACATAATTCATTGACATCTCGTTTTCAGGAAAAGGGCGATGCATAGCCTTTTTCTTTTTGACGTGCGTGTCTGAAACCGGAATCAAACTCAAAAATACTTATGAATAATTTTAACTCACGCCTGGCAAATTATCTTGACGATGAAGCCTTGCTTGACAGAATTGCCAGGGAAATGGAAAAGCCCCAGTCGATTCGGGCCATCGCCCGAAAACTGGGCATATCAATTTATGCCGTAATACGGTTACATAATTATCACAAATCAAAAAACGAGGTATCAAATGAATGGAAAAACAGAAATTAACCAATGCCGGAAAGGAGGCTTATTGGAATTTATTCGTTAATCGAAGCGATGTTTATTTAAAGCAAGACTCAATGGGGGAGCCCCGCAAAGTCAGTTCGCCTCTAACGACCGATGTATTATTCGATGCGAATGAAAACATCGGAACCTACCAACTGAATACAGAAAACCAGGTCATCTACGCGGTCCTGGACATCGATCTTGTAAAGGATATCCACGGCCGCAATGATTTTACATTGAATGATTGGCTGCCGGTTCTTCAGAAACAGGTAATAACAGCCAGGGAAATACTTATCAAGGCCAATGCATCAGCCTATGTTGAGTTCAGCGGTTATAAGGGTTATCATCTATGGGTCTTTTTTAACAGACCGATGCCCGCCGGTGCTGTAAGACGCTGGATGCACAGTTTATTTGATAATATGCCAAAGGCCAATGATGCCATTGAATGGGAAATCTTTCCCAAGCAGGATAAAGTCGAGCCCGGCAAGTATGGCAACTATGTGAAATCCCCGATGCAGATTCACAAGAAATCGGGAAAATTCAGCTACTTTGTTGACGATGATTTTAAAGAAATTGACCTGGATCTGACCTCAATCAATAAAATTGATCTTCCGGAAACAAGCGATGTTACAGCAAAGCATTGCACCTGCAAATTGAGCGCTGATAAAATCGATGTCATCATTAATAAATGCCGATGGATGAGGGAGACTATTGAAAAAGCCAGTAAAGATAAACTATCAGGAAGCATCGGACACGATGATCGTCTGGCATTGGCGAGCATATTACATCCTTTTGGAGAAAACGGGTATAACAGGCTGATAGAGATAATATCCCATTGCTCAGACTATGATCCCGATGTAACCAGGAAACAGTGGGAGAGCATCGATAAACCACCTCATACCTGTAATAGGATCTGCAAGGGTAATATTTGTAATGAGATGAGATCCGCCGGCGGAACATCCCCGATTAAATTTGCCTATGATGATGTTCGCAAGCCGGTTGCCTTTCATGAGGAGGATCAATGCTATTACAAAAACAAAAAACAAATATCAACCTTCATCGTTAAGCCGCTGGAGCTATTGGTATTACCGGAATCGGATTGCCTGATTGCCGATGTCTACTCCAATGCAGGGTATCATTACAAAGATGTAAAACTGGAAAACACCGACTGGCATAACCGGCAAAAATTCTTAAAGGCCATCGGGCATCAGGACTGCACATTCACCGGATCCGAAAATGATTTACAGGAGCTATGCAGCTACGTCAATGCAATGACTCCAGTCAGAAAAACAGGGACCGATGTAATAGGACTAATCAATGATACCTGGGTTACAAAGGATATTAATATCACGAAGAACGGCATCGTTGAGCCGATGAAAATCGTGCCCTATGAAAAAGGCGCCGATGCGTATTATCACAAGATAAAATATAATATTATACCACCGGCTGAGTATGATGCCTTCCGCAAGGATTTTTATCGTTACATCGTTAATATCAATGAGCCCAATGTCATTTACCCAACCATCGCCTGGTTCTTTGCATCGGTGCTCAAGACGAAATTACAGAAAAAGCTCGATGGATTTCCGTTATTATTCATCCATGGCGGCCAGGGCAGCGGCAAGAGCACAACGGGCTCAATCTTCATGAGAATCGCTGGATATTCTGATGCCTCGCCAAACTCTTGCACGATGCGGCCTTTTCCATTGCTAAAGTTATTATCGTCTAATAACGGGATTCCCGTGATATTAGATGAATTCAAGATGGGTGACATGAGAAACGACAATGTTGATAATCTGTTTCGCTACATGCGCAGCTCTTATAAAGGTGAAGTTGAACAAAAGGGAAGGGCGGATCAGACCGTTGATGAGTATCGCTTGTCAGCGCCGATGGCATTGATGGGGGAGTGGAGTATCACGATGCCCGCATTGCGGGAGAGGTTTATATTAGTTCGGTTTAGTGACATAATAAAGAAATCCCAATCGATGCAGTCCGCCTATGATGAGTTAAAAAGCCTGCCATTGGAAGGATTCATGCCGCCTTTCATTGAATTTTGCCTGAAACAGGACATCGATTCATTAATAAAAAGAGCCAATGACATCATATCATTACACAAGGTTGCACCGCGAATCCATAATAACATCGCAACGATGGTCATTGGGTTGTTATTATTCGAGGGATTTGGAGATGCCGGAAAGATTGACTATGATTCACTCATTACAGCCCAGATTAATAATATCACGGGCAATGATACCGGCTATGTTAAATCAGCCGTTGATCAGTTAATAGAGGAACTGGAAGTCATGGCGATGAACGAAGAGCTCATTGAAGGGAAAGATTATCGGATCATCGATAATAATAAACGAATCGCCATCGCCTTCAACTATTTATATCCGAGGTTCAGATTATACGCGGACCGGACAAAGTATGAGGGCGAAATATTAGACAAGCAGTCTTATAAGGCGATGTTCAGGGAATGTGACTATGTTATTACCGAGAGCAGAGTGACAAAGTTTAACGATGTGGGTAAGCGTTGTGTCATCGTTGACGTCAAAAAAGCGAAGAAGAAGGGAATAACATTTGACGGATTTATAAAATAGGTTACAATGGTTACAGCAAGTTACAGCAAAAGTTACAGTGATAAGTATAATATAATTAATAAATAATAATAACAGGTTACAAAGTTACAGTAAATATTATATACTATGGGTAATTTCATAATTTAA
>JAKQNP010000036.1 GCA_029565675.1 bacterium | reverse complement strand
TTCTCGTTCAAGGCGATCCACGATGCGCTGACAAAAACCAACAAAGAGGAGAAGACGAACGATGCAGAACCTGTCACTCTGGCAGCTTGACAGCGAATACCTGGCTGTTATTGAAGAATTGGAGTACAACGATGGTGAGCTGGACGAAGAGCTGGAAACCCGTCTGGACACGGTCCTGGCCTCGCTGGTGCAGAAGCAGGATAACACTATCAAGATGATGGACACTTTGGGTGTGCTGGAAGATCAGGCAAAGGATTGGCGCGATAAAATGAATCGCCGCATACAGAGCATCGCCCATCAGAGAGAACGCCTCAAGCAAGCGCTGATTCTGCACCTGCACCGGCTGGGAACAACCGAAATGCGCGGTACTCTGGGAACGGGGCGACTGATGAAACTCGCCAAAGTCGGCAATGTGGATGAAAGAGCCCTGCCAGCGATTTCCAAACGCATCGTGCAGGAGATCCGCATTGACCGTCCCCGGCTGCTCAAGGACCTCAAGCAAGGTCCGGTGGAAGGAGCGGAACTGGAAGAGGTGGAGTATTTGCGGGTGTTCTAGGCAAATCAAGGGGACAGTAATGTCCCCTTTTGTTTAATGCACAATTAATTAAACAGTTATCATTTAAGGCTAAATTCAATTTTTTTTAAATCTTCAGGCGTATCAAGTTCATCATTCTTGTGAGGTTCACATAATTTTCCACGTATCAAGACTCTGCTTCCTGCAATTTCCAGACTGAGAATAAATGGTTTGTCTGGATTAAATCCATCCATAAAATCAGATTCAATTGAAAAAAGAACACAACCACTATAAATTTCGTCTTGTTTTATGGTATGATCTTTAAGCATTATATCAACGATGCTTTGTGTGTACCGTATTGCATCAAGTTCAGTCTTCGCATAATCATTTGTGAGCATTCTGCTTTTTATATCTTTGTAGGCTTGATTATTGTTTCCTTCTGGAGATAATTGAATTGCTACCATGTTAATTGAATAGAGTAAACCTAGGCCAGTCTTTGTTTGGGCGAGATCCCGCCTAACTTCTCTTGGACGTACTGGATAAAATTGATCTTTTCCTTTGTTCTGAATTAACCGGGAATTATATGGGTAGATACTAAAAATGTCTGTTGAACGGTTTTGTATAGTCAACATGAAATAAAGATATCTGCTATCCGCACTGCCGATAACATGAACTTCATAGTTGTCTTTTAGGCATCGGTAAACTTGATTACCGTCAGCCCAATAAACATAGCTCTCATCTTGTTCATTTAAGACAATATCGCTATCCCACCTTACAAAACTATAATCGGTATTTGTAACTGCACATGAAACAATCAATAAGCTAACCAGTACACAAACTGCTAAGTGATAGTTTAATTTCATCTTTATCCTTCCTATTATACCCCGATAAGTAGCGCCCAAACTATACCAAACTGTATTAGTGGAAAGACATCGTCTGAGAAGTTCGTCTTTCATTCAATATACTGATCATATTACCAAGCATTGAAGCAGAGTTTATTACTTATTTCTCTTCAGCCAGCATAGAAAGTATACTAAAAAGGAAGATGTAACATTTGCTTTGGCATATCAAGTTATGCATGGTGTCCCTCCCTCATTTTTGGTAATTCCCTAAGAGGATTATTTCGGATGCGTTCACCCCTGGAAACCCTATAATATATATACTGAATATTATCCTATTTGCAGACAAACTTTATAATTGACCAAATAATGCATCCGATCAATACTTGATAAACATCTCCAACTCCACCCTGCTGCTTTTTGCCAAGTGCGCATAATGGGTAATTGTTGTGCGGATATCGCTGTGCCCCATCATCTCCTGCAATCGGCGCAGATCCAGGCCGGATTGGGCCATGTGAGAACCAAAGGTCCGACGCAAAGCTTTTATTGTCAACCATTCGGGCATTCCGGCTGAAGCGGCGTATTTCTTGAAACGTTTGCTCACATAGTCGGGTCGGTAAACAAACAACTTGTCACCCCGTCTCCGTCCTTGTAGGTGCCGAGTCAAGGACTCCTTCAGTTGCGGATGAAGCGGCAAAGCCCGGTCCTCGGAATCCTTTAATCCGTGAATGGTGATCAGTCCCGCTTCAGATTGCACATCATCGGTGGTCAATACCAACGCCTCTTCCCGTCTTGCTCCGGTATAGAGATAGACCTGCACCAACGTCAGGAATTCTGTATCGGCAATAGCAGTCAACAGCGTTTGGATCTCTTCCCGGCTTAAATAGGGCAAATGGCGTTTAATCTGTATCCTTACCTTCTGCCGCCTGGGAATGGGGTTTTCCTGCAGATGCTTCCACTGGACTGCAGTGTTGAACGCAGCGTTGAGATGTTTCAGATAGATCCGCAGGGTTGTCTTGCTGCGCGTGGAGATGATCATGGATTGGAAGCCATCAATATCGGCGACCGTGATCTCATTGAGCAGTTTATTATGCAGATATTGGATCAGTTTGGCCAGAGCGTATTTGTCGGTTTGCAGGGTGTTGTAGCGCACCAGATTGGAACGATAGCTGAGGTATTTGTTAGCAAAAGCGGAAAGCATGATCGGCTGAAACATCTGTTCGTTTCTATTGGCCAAACCATTGGCTTGCAGAGAAAGATCCAAGTCCAGTTTGGCTCTAAGAAGTTCCGCAGTAGACTTATCGGCAGTTCCAAGAGATTTCCTGACTTGTCTGCCATCTTGCATATAAGATACATGCCAGATCTTGCCACGCTTTGTCAATGTCGACATAACCACCACCTTTCTTTACATAGGTGATGGTATCAACACAGTAGTATAAGAGCGTAGTCAAGTGCCCAAAATGTGCTGAATTTGTGCTGTAAACAGCCAAAATAGCAATAAAAAAGGGCTTGTACCGCATTCAGCACAAGCCCAAAATCGTTGTTTTGTTTGTGGAGCTAAGGAGGATCGAACTCCTGACCTCTTGACTGCCAGTCAAGCGCTCTCCCAGCTGAGCTATAGCCCCGAATTGAAATAAAAAGTACGAAATGAAAAATTAAGAGTCAAGGTTAAAATCACAGGTTCGCCACAATCAATGCTGCTTGTTCGAGCAGCGGCTCCAAATCATCGCCGATGTTGGGTCCGCTGCACTGGATAAAATCCGCTTTTCCCCCGCCTTTGATGTCGATTTTTGTAGAAAGATGATTGAGTACGACGTGTAAATCGATTCCCGGCTTGCCGGTGGCAAAAACAAAAGCTGTCCGTTCTGCTGGCGCGGCCAGCAAAAAAACCGCCGCACTCTCCTGGCTGGCACGTCTGGCCAACAACCGCAGTTCATCGGCGGACAATCCGGGGAAAACACGTACCACAACTGTTTTCGAGAGCGCCTGGTGGGCCAAATCAGCACACCAGACTTCCAAGAACTGCGCAAAAAGCATTTGATTCGCTTTCTTCACCTTGCTCAATTCGTCAAGAGTCTTCTGCACCGCCCTGGGCATATCGGCAAGGCCAGTCGACAGAATTTCGCTCAGTTCCTGGATCGATTTGCCTTGCTCTTGCAGCTGGCGCAGACAGCGGCCGCCGGCGGAAAACCGACAGCGGATCGAACCGCGGATGCGCTCTTTGCCCCAGATCTTGATCAATCCCACTTCTCCGGTGGAGGCGACGTGCGTGCCGCCGCATGGATCCAGATCCCATCGGTCGATTGCGATCAGCCGGATATCATTCGGTAAATCAGATAATTTGCGCACCGGCAGTTTGGGCAAATCCTCGGATTTGCATGATTGTGCCTTGATCGTCCGGTTTTCCCACACCACTTGATTGGCAATCGTCTCGACACGATTCATCTCATCCTGCGAAAGATCCGGACATTTGACATCAATCGTGCAAAACGTTTCGCCCAAATGAGAAGAAAGCGTCTCGATTTTCATCGCGTGGGAAAAAGCGCCTGCGAGAATATGAAAAGCAGTGTGTTGCTGCATAAAATCAAATCGCCGCGGCCAGTCGATTTCACCGTGGATTGGCGATTCATCCGGCAATTCTGCAGCGAGCAGGTGCCAGATCTCCCCTTCTCGAACAATCACATCAAAAACCTCTACTCCACTGAGGTGGCCGCGGTCGTTCATCTGGCCACCCGAGGTCGGATAAAACAACGTCGCATCCAGACGAACCGCGGGCGAACCATCGATAAGCCGTTTTTCTAAAACTGTAGCAGAAAAAGTGCGCTGATAGCTATCCAGCAGAAAGATTCGGCGGGTCATCGCTGGTTTTCCTTTTGTTTATTTTATGGTTCAGTCTCCGGCTGCGGTGCAGGAGATCGGTTTCGAGGGTTGGCGATGGAACAGGCAAACCCATATCTCGGCGCAAAGCCAGCCGTTGTTGCGCGCGGCAAACGTGTTCAAGGGCAGTATCCGGATCTCGGCGTCGATGTTCGTGGTATTTGGCCAATTCAATAGCCGCAGCTGTCATCCAGCCTGCCGAAGTTTGTTCCAGTTTCTGCCACAAAATTTGCGACTTTTCCCAATCCCCCAACCGTTTGCAGGTGTCAGCATAGATAAATGCGATTTCCGGGTCATCCTCCACTGCGTTTCCCGCCATGTAAACACCAAGAAGATCTCTCAGTTTCGGCAAGGAGAGCGCTTGCAAGGTATTGATCACGCCATGGATATCGCATTCACAAACCTTTTCCCAGGTTGTCGGCCGAAAAAAAGGTGCATTTTTTGCCGCCATCGCGCAAAGCGTCACCAAATCCATCGCATTGTGCAAGAATACCGGTCGCAATGACGCGATCTGCTGATGATGCAAATAAGCGAAATAGGTCGCTGGAATCTCCCGGCCCGGAATATCCCCGGTGCGAATAAACTTGAGAATCGCTTTCTCGTAGGATTGCAGATCGCAGCTCGGCAATTTCCTCCGAAAGAGCCGGCGTGTGGTATGCAGCAAATCCAAATGGCTCAGATGGTTTGGCCCTGCCAGACGCTGCAAAACCAAGCGGTTGCGCAAAAGTGGCCAGTCATACGAGCGGCCGTTAAAGCTCACCAGCGCTTGCACATCCTGCAATTCCTGCAAAACAAAACGGAGGGCGGCAGGTTCATCGGCAAAATCGCGCATGAAATATTGGTTGATCACCAGTTGATGATCTCGAAAATGGCCCAGACCGATCAGGAAGGGCAAGGTTCCGGTGCCTCCAGCCAATCCAGTTGTTTCGAGATCGAAAAAGAGAACCGATTCCGGAGTCAAAGCAGACAACCGCTGATCCTTACCCAAATGGGCAAAATCATCGCCGGTCAAAGCGGCAAATTCTTCAAGATTGAATTCTGGAAACGGCGAACCGCTGAACACCCGTGTCCTTTTAACACAACTGCCCCAATCGTTGGCAACGATCTCAGCCTGGATTGCCGCAAGCTGCAAATCGTCTGACTCAACGTCAAAAGTCATTGCAGCAACGTGAGTTGTCTTTAATCTCTCAAGTTTTGATTTAATGTCAGACATCGGGATCGTGCGTATTTCGTGCGGTGTCGCGAATCAATTTGTTGGGGTTGGGGTTTCCTGCATGGCGAGCAGCAAGGATTGGGCAACAATTTTGCCTTTTTCGCCGACCATTAAGGCAGGTCCGACGCATGATGGACATCCCGAAGCACATGGGCAGGCAGCAACAACCTGTCGTGCAGCGGTTGCGATTTCAGGATAGATTGAGAAAAGTTTGCGGCTGAATCCCACACCACCGGGATATCGTTCCCAGACAAAAACTGCAGGCCTTTTCCACAATGGCGCCCGCATCATTGGCAGTGCACGGATATCTGACCGATCTCCCATCACGAATAGAGGCACAACGTGGCCGAGAATGTGGGAAACCGCTTGCAGGCCGTCAGCCAGATCCTGTTGATCGATGTTCAGCTTTTGCGCGATGTCTTCGGCAAAGGCAAACCAAAAAGCCATGGTGTGCATCTCTTGTTCCGGCAGGTGAACTTTCCCCCATCCGACATTCTCGTGGGTGTTGAATTTGATTTTTTTATACATGGTGACCAAATTGGTGACCACCACCTCGCCATAGCCGAACAATTGGTCCTGAATAATTTGATCCTCGCTGATATCGAGGATTTTCAAGTCGGATTTCATCTGCGCGTCAGTGTAATAATCGACTTTTACCTGTTTCACGTATGCTTTCCGGCGCTCCCAGTCGAGACGATCGACGTGGTATTGCACACTTTCGTGAAGATAGATGGCTTCGTCGTGTACCAACATCGGGGCGGAAAAAAGATCGATTTCACCGATGACTTTTTCCTGCGGATCGCTGCGATCGATAATGACCACATTTTCTTCTGCGGCATTGCGCAAGCTGATGGCTTCCGCCGGATAGGTTTCGGACATCCAGTGATAGGTGGCGCCGGACCGGTGCACGACCCGGTTTTCCTGTAAAAAGTCCAGAATATCCGCTGTACCCTCCACCCCACCCTGTCCAGCATAATCAGCACCAAAGTGTTCGGCGCTGTTAAATGGCAGCTCAAAAGCTGCACATTTCATATGGCTGAGAAGGATAATCAGGTTGTCGGGATCGATGATTCCTGATTCGGGATTGCTGCCGAACAGATAATCGGGATGCTGCACGATATATTGATCAAGCGGTGAACTGGATGCGACCAGAATGGCAAGGGAAGTATCGGACTTGCGGCCTGCGCGCCCGGCTTGCTGCCAACTGCTGGCGATCGAACCCGGATAGCCTGCCATGATTGCGACTTGCAGTTGGCCGATATCGATGCCGAGTTCGAGGGCATTGGTGCTGACAACGCCCAAAATGGATCCGTCGCGCAGTCCGCGCTCGATTTCGCGCCGTTGCAAGGGCAAATAACCGCCGCGATAGCCTCGAATCAAGGATTCGGATTGTTGGGCCTGGGCCATAGCCGCTTTGAGATAGGTAACCAGAATTTCGACCCGCACCCGGCTCCGCGCAAAAACGATAGTCTGGATCCCCTGGCGAACAAATTTGGCGGCGATGTCGTTGGCATCTTTGACCGATGAACGCCGAATTCCCAATTCGTGGTTGACTACCGGCGGATTGTACAGAATAAAGTGTTTTTCACCGCGAGGGGCGCCGTTCCGGTTCACCAGACAGTGTTTTTCACCTGTCAAATGCTGAGCCAGCTCTAGAGGGTTGGCGATGGTGGCTGAGCAGCAGATAAACTGCGGTCGGCTGCCATAAAACAGGCAAATTCTTTTCAACCGGCGCAACACATTGGCCAGATGGCTGCCCAAAACTCCGCGGTATTGGTGAATCTCATCGATAACGATATAGTGCAGATTTTCAAACAGTTTGACCCAGGTGGTGTGGTGCGGCAAAATGCCGGTATGCAGCATATCAGGATTGGTCACCACGATATGCCCTGCTGAACGAATCGCCTGGCGCGCATCCGCAGGGGTATCGCCGTCAAAGGTATAGCTCTTGATATCAAAATCGATTTGGTTCTCGAGCAACTTGACCAATTCATGCAATTCGTTCATCTGATCTTGCGACAGGGCTTTGGTCGGAAAAAGATAGAGCGCTCGGCTTTCGCGATTGTGCAAGATCGAATTGAGGACTGGCAGATTGTAGCACAGGGTTTTGCCCGATGCAGTCGGTGTCACGATAGTGGTATGCTGATGCTGCTCGATCAGGGCCAGCGCCTCAGCCTGATGCCGATAGGGACGACGGATTCCTTGTTTCTGCAGAGCTTGGATCAGACGTTGATCGAGCTGTGGAGGAAAATCGGCAAATTCAGCGTTTTGGGCGGAAAATGTTTGCCATGCCTTGACATTTTGCATAAATGCGGCATCGCGCCGCATCATATCGAGCACCTGGTCGATGGTCATGAGCACCTCGGCGGCACAGTTTTACTTTCCGCTCGGGAATTTTTTCTGCAGGATGCGATTGGTCAGTTGTTCAGCTGCTTTTTCAAAATCTTCGGCCAGGCGAACAAAAGCAGGATCGCTGGTTACGCTCTCGTTCAGCGCAATTTGCTGGCGTTCCACCGACTGAACCGATTTGTCCTTGTTGAGGTTCAATTTAAAAATATTCTGGTATTTGCCCATCGATAGAGCTGCAGCCAATGGGACACCGGATTGTTCTTTCTGTTTTGCTTGTGCCTGCAAATAGCTGCCACCGATGACAATGGCATCGATACCCGGTACCTGCATAATTTGCTCCACCGTTTTAAAATCACCATGGTAGAGCAAGACCACCAGATCGCATTTCTTGCGCAATTCAGGCACAAGTTTTTGTGCAACAAGGAGAGGATCAGCGACCACCAGTTCTGGTTCATCGATTTCTGATGGCAACATCACCTGACCTTGCGTCAGCCCGAGAAATCCAATGCGCAGCTGGTCAAAAAGAGCCGCTTTCTTGTTTTTCGCTTTCAAAGTAACAATTTGATAAGGCGGAAAAACCGGCTTTGCGTCTTCTTTTCGCTGTATTGAAGCAGAAATAAACACAACTTTATGTTTTTCTTGCAACAACTTGATCGCCCCGGCGCCGTTGCTCAGATCGTTCGGGCATAGATTGATCACCTGGTAACCAAGATCTGCCAGGCCACGGATCAGGTAATCTGTCTTTAAACGGCTGATTTCGCCCAATCCGCGAGCAAAACCGCCGGCGTCGACGGCAATGGCGAAATCAGCCACTGCCGTCTGTTCTTTGAGTATGGTGGCTCTCCGAGCCAACCCGCCTAAGCGTCCCGAACCTCACCCACAGGGAGTGAGATAACCCATGAGATCGTTCGAGTGGAGCAGAACCAGGCTGCTGCCGTATTGCGCAGGTGTGGTTTGTCCAAACAGCGCGGTCATCGGAAACAAAAGCAAAGATGCGATGAGAAGCAAAAATTTGATCATCCGTAGCTCCAGTAGGGCTGTCGATTTTCTACTTGACTCGTACTGTGATAATATTGCCTTTGCCGTCGATCTCGACTTTCACAGGTCGGCGAAGATCAAAGACGACACGGGAAAATTGTTTATCCGGGTGATAGCCTACCCGCGCCCGCACGAACGGGCCGCGGTTGATTTCCCAGGTTGTTTTGTCCGTCAGAAGAAAGATCTTGTCAAAGTCGAGGATCAGGCGTTCGGGATTTGACAGTTGGCTGCTCCGATACCGCACTGTGCCGTTGCAGACGATTTGCACTGTTCGGTCGTCGAGGATGGTGATATTCTTGATCGCTGATCCTTCCGGCATTTCTGGGGTGGAATCCATGGTATAGAGCAGAAACTCGACCCGGCGGTTGCGAAAACGGCCTTGACTGGTGCCATTATCGGCAACCGGACGCATTTCACCATAGCCAACCGGCATGTAAAAGCGTTCGTTGGAAACATTTTCTTTCTTGGCCAGATAGACCATAACGCTGTCCATGCGGCGTTGCGAAAGATTGATGTTGTATTGCAGCGTGCCGATCGAGTCGGTATGTCCGGAGATATGCACCATAGCTTCTGGATAGGTGTTTAGGATTTCACCGACTTGACGCATGGTCGGAAATTCTTCACGCCGAATATTGGCTTTGTCAAAATCAAAATTGATGCGCAAACTGACCAATATTTTGTTTGCATCTTTGGGTTCGACCTCGATTTTACCTTCGCTCTGTTGGGCGATCTTCTGGATACGCGCCAGACGCTGGGCGATCTCTTCTTCCAACAACCTTGTGCGTTCTTCCGCTTGTTGTGCCGCTAATCGCGCTTTTTCAGCAGCTTCCAGTTCTTCGCGCAACTGCGCGTTCATCGCATCGAAATTCTCACGGTCCTGGTAATTAAGGGCCATAACCCGTTGCAGCACACCAAACGTAAAAAGCATGGAAAAACGATGGGAAGTCTCTTCAAAGGCTTCCAGCGGAGCATAGGAATAGTCGAGCCGGGTCTGAGAATTGGCCAACCATTCCATGGGGATAAAGAGGCCGAACCCCACCGCCCAACGCGATGCTTCGATCTCATGGATTTTGTATCCGCCGCGCAGAGCCAGCAAATCACCGACTACCATTTCAGCACCGGTGTAATAGCGCATTTTTTCATCGCGCGGCCAAACAGCATCGGCGGTAATGTTGAATTTGAAGGCTTCACCGATCGGCAGCCGGAAAGCGGTGCCGGCGCGGTACATCTCCGGCATTGGCGATTCCATTTCTCCAATCGATACATCTTTGATGCCGAGGTTTTGCATGGCAGCGCCGAGTGTGATATGTTTGAGTCTGTATTGCAGGCCCAGATCAATGCCGTAACTGGTGTTGGTATAACCAACCAAGTTTTGCCGCAGCATTTTGGCACCAATACCCAGACCGATATTGAATTTGCCGATCTGCACGAACTGGCCAAATCCCAATGACAAAAGGATATCATCGCTGCCCGAAGTTCCACCCGTGGGGTTGAATTCTTCGTCAATTTCAACGATATCTCCCTCATCGAAAAAGGTCAAATCCATGCCCAAAACACCAAAGCGAAATGGCAGCGCAAAGCCAACCGAGCCCTGTTGGGTGTCTTCGATCCAATTGTGAAAATTAGCTGCCAATTGGATCTTGTGCAGATTTCCCAGACCGCCCAGATTGTAGCGCATCAAGTTGATATCGTCCGCCAGGCCGGTAAACGCCTCTCCCATCGCAACTTGGCGCGCAGCTGGTGAAATTTTCAGAAACTGGGCACCGTGATATCCTATTCCCTCATTGGCCTGCCCAAGGGCCATAATAGGCAGACAGAGGGAAAAGATAACCCCCAACACCCGTGCGCAAATTGAACTTTTCATGTCATCTCCATTTGCTGAATCTGTTCGGAGGATTCTGCACGAAACAGAACCCGCAAAACAAAAGTTGCATTCTTTTCATTTTTCTCAAAAAGGCTGCGACCCGATGTTTGCTCCGCTCCGGGTTTACCATGGCCTTGGCAAGTACCAGCGGGATTCGCACCCTCATTCCCCTCATCTTTGGCTTGTCACGTTTCGCCTAGCGCACCACCACGAATTTGCGGATAAAAGCTTTCGATTCGCGTGTGTTGGTGTCGTCGTTGCTGATGACCGCATGAACTTTGAGAAAATAGGTTCCGCTTGCCACTGGATCGCCATTGTCATTGCGCAGATCCCACCAGTTATCCGCTTTGGCATAGATGTCTTTTGGGACAGGAAAAGTCTGATCAAAGGCCAATTCACTTTCGTCAATGTGGCGGACTTTTTCTCCGGCCAAATTAAAAATTTCCATATAGCTGACGTTGATCGAACCAAATGCGGCAGCCACTCGCATCTTCAGCCAGCTGTGCTTTTGTTCGAAGAATGGATTGGGTGCGATTTCGACAATAAAAGGTTCGCCACCAAAATCAATGGTGACGGTTCCTGGAATATCCGGATCGCTGGGTATCAAAACCGTCTGAATCAAAGTGACATTGTCCGCATATTCGACTGTGATCCGATGGCCGCGCAAGCTCTGCAGTTTGCCGTCATTGCGCAATCCGTTGTTGGCCAGCACAACCGGCAGACCGCTCTGGACATAGAACTCGTTGCTGTCCCATTTGCCGAGCCCACTCGGGGTTTCGAGCAGCGTCAGATCCTCGCGATCGCCGGTGGTGTTGTCATAGACCGCGACTCGAATTTGTTCCTGCACTATCGGACTGATATTGCGATCCCGCTCATTCTTGATGCGGACAAACAGGGTGTCACCCGGTTGAATGGTGGTCAATTGCGCTGCACGCCGATTTTCGATCAGCATTTCACCGGTGCTGTTTTTGATCACCAGCACCCTATCGCTGGAAATGTCGCTTGGATCGTCATCGTCGACATAGCTGACCGTCAGCGTATCGCGGTCCAAGACTTCCAGAATGCCATTTTTTTTGTCGACCTTATCGCTGACCAAGATGGGCATGGCGCGGTTGGCAAAAAAACCGGTTCCCGCGTTTAGTTCGAGTTGAATGTTGAGGCTGTCACCACTGAGTTTGGCGAATAAATCCAGATTGAGGGTGTTTTGAAAAGCGGCGACATCAGGATCGCTGAACAAAATGCGTACGCTGTCCACCCTGCTCTCTTGCGCCGGCAAAGTGGTTGTTGCACGATAAAAATCCACCTCACTGCCGGCACTGTTCACAAATCGAAGCGCCGAGGTTGACGATTCGATTTCATCCCAGATAATGGACCAATCTTCGAGAATCGGGGTCACAAAGGGCAAGTTCGTGGTTGCACGACCCTCGAGATAGATCGCCGATGCTCGTACCAGTTGAGGATAATTATCGAGAATCATCACCGTTTCAGTCAGTTGGCTACTGGCGCTAAAGCTCGCCAAGATCTGGTCGGTATCGGCGTGGCGAATGAGAAAATCCAAACCGATTTCTGTGCGCAAGGCTGGATCGTTGGGCAATCTGGTGTGCAGAATCATCTTGCGCCAGTTGTTGGTATACGATCCGGTGGTCTGCGGCAAACGCGGCGAGCGAAACACCGACGTCGTTTTGGTGTTGAAATAATGATACTCGACCGCAACATTTTGCAGAATCGGGGTTTGCAAAGGATCATCGGTTTGCAAGTAGGCGCGAATCTGATACAACGAGTGGCCGAAATGAATTGCATTGAGCTGTTGACCGCTGAAGGTATAATAGGTATTGGCTCCATTCGGTCCGTACCAGGGGCTGTCGCGCAGGGCGGAAAGAGAATTGCCCGAGCGCATCTGCAGATGCACATCGGTTTGTCCGGCAATGTGATCTGCAGTCCAATAGATACGGTCAAAAATGACTTTTTGGTCATCGCCGAGGTCCATTTCCGGCAGGA
The DNA here is from genome assembly GCA_029565675.1 of bacterium. Taxonomy (GTDB): domain Bacteria; phylum Zhuqueibacterota; class Zhuqueibacteria; order Residuimicrobiales; family Oceaniaggregativiventaceae; genus Sulfursilanivivens. Next base: position 65,533 of record JAKQNP010000036.1, on the reverse strand, counting down.
CAATCAGAGAATCGGCATAGCCAATCATGGTGGGAAAGATATCATTGATGATCAGGTGGCGATTGTCCGGCAGACGATCTGCGTCTTGCAAGGCGGCGAGGGGGCGATGAAATTGCCAGACAATCTCGCCTGCTGCGTTGACTTCGATCAACCGTTCATTGTTGGTGTCGGCAATGAGAATGTTGCCATTGGAAAGATAGTCGGCATCGGTCGGGGCGTTCAGACCGGCCGAGCCGCTTGCGGGTACTCCTTTTACACCGAATTGCCTGATGACTGTTTTATCAGACCTTTGCACCAAAATTACTCGGTGCTGGCTCTGATCCGCAATCAAAACCGCGTCCAACTCCGGGACATACTCCACATCAACGGGTGAGGCGAGCTCACCTGTACCGAATTCCCAGATAATGGCTTTGGAGTTTTCATCGACGATCAAGACTCGATTGTTGCCCGTATCGGCGATCAGTATTTCTGCGCGATCCGGTATTTTCTGTGCATCAGTTGGTGAATTCAAACGACCGGTTTCGCTGCCGGGTGCACCGTTGGGGTCGCCATAAAACCAGGTGACCGATTGCGATTCTTTATCGATTTTTAAAACCCGGTTGCGACCCTGATCAGTGATCAAGATCTTGAAAAGATCTGATTCTTTGTAGATATAAGCATCAACAGGGCGGTCCAGATAGCTGGGCGTGCCCGGCCGGTTGCTGCCGAACGTCCAGACTTCCCGCTTTTCGGTAGCATTGTACTCAAAAATTCGATTTGCCAAAGCGTCTGTGATCAGGTAGAGCTCTTGATTGGCCACTTGACGATAGTCGATATCTTTGGCGGAAACCACTTCAACTGTAGCTCTCGGCCATGACCACAGCAACCCGTGCAGCATGACACTTAAAGAATCGGTTGTGGCTGAAGTTGCCAATTGCGGCTCCAGTGTGATGGTGCTGTTCATGGTCAATCCACCGCCGCTGATCAGGGTTTGGGTGAACGAAGGATCGCCATCAGACCAGTTTTTTTCAACAGCCTGCACGGTGCCATAATTGAGCAGAACCGATGCACAGAGTAGAGCCGACACAAATAATAAAGTCCTGGTTTTTTTCATCTCAACTTTCGCCTCATGGTAAAAGTCCAACTTGCAATGAAATGGCATGGGCCGCTTGTTGACAGGTGAATTGACACGCGAAACCATTGCAAGAAACAAATGCAGGGCAGCGATGCGGTAGTATCCGTCCATAAATCGACGAAGAATGCAGAAATTCAAGCAGTTGGCTCAAAGATGTCTCTTATGCAGTCGGTCGCCGTATGCTGGCAGCCAGCGCAAGGGCAATGGAAAGAAATTTTGTTTCATCGCTATCGGCGCGTGACGTGAGAACGATCGGAACTTGGGCGCCGATGATCAATCCAGCGGTTTTTGATCCTCCAAGATAGGTCATTGTTTTATAGAACACATTGGCCGCCTCGATATCCGGAAGAACGAGGATATCCGCATCGCCGCCGATTGGTGAGTCGATGCCTTTAACGGCACACGATTTGGCGCTGACTGCATTATCGACCGCAAATGGTCCGTCAACCATGGCATGGCGGATCTGACCGCGTTGTGCCATTTGCGCAATGATCGCTGCATGTTCTGTGCACAGCATGGCATCTGGATTCACTTTTTCAATAGCCGCGATCAGGGCGACTTTTGGATCTGTGCCGTTGATCGCACGAAAAAAAGTGACCGCATTTTCAAGAATCATAACCTTTTGTTGGAGATCAGGTGCAATATTCATTGCCGCATCGGTCATGTAGATCAGTTTGTGATAATGCACTGTCTCAAACACTGCCAAATGGCAAAGAAGATTCCCGCTGCGCAAGCCGTGCTCTTTGTGCAATACCCCTTTCAATAATGTTGCAGTCGTGCATTTCCCTTTCATCAGCGCATCAGCCAGGTGTTCTCGAACCAGTTGGATCGCTCGCACCACCGACTGTTGTTCGCTGTCTGATTGCACGATGTCATACTTTTCTGCATCGATCCCCTGCCGACTCCCACAAGCTATAATCTGTTGCTTGTCGCCGACCAAAACAAAATCCGCCAGTCCTGCCGCACTGGCCATCGAAACCGCTGATAGAACATCTTCATCCTCTGCCATGGCGATGGCGATGGTTTTTTTGGCTTTTCCGCGCACTGCAGCCAGGATTTCTTCGAAGGTGTTCAACATGCGCAAGCCGTCCTTTTCGGCTGATAGCGCCTGGCCTCTTCCTGGCCGCGTAAAACGCGCAGGACACCGAACACCAAGGCTTGCATCTCTTCTTCGCCCGGGAATAGGAGAATTGGCGCCAGCTGGCGGCAATATTCGGCCAAACGATTCACAAAAACGCTGTCGTTGGCAATGCCGCCGGTAATAACGATCGCGTCGATATCGCCCTGCAAGACCACGCTCTGAGCGCCGATCTCTTTGGCTACCTGATAAATCATCGCCTCATAGACGGTTTTGCAAAACTGATCGCCCTTGGCGATTCGTTCGCGAAGTTCCTGCAGGTTGTTGGTGCCGGTATAGGCGACAACGCCACCCCGTCCGGTTATCATCCGTAGAATGGTTTCACGGTCTTTTTTGCCGGAAAAACAAAGGCGCACCAGATCAGCTACAGGCAAAGAGCCGGAGCGCTCCGGTGAAAAGGGACCATCACCATCGAGCGCGTTGTTGACGTCGACAACCCGGCCACGCTGATGTGCGGCGATCGAGATGCCGCCGCCGAGATGGGCAATGATCAAATTGACATCCTGGTATGCTTTGCCGAGCTGCAGCGCGGCTTTGCGCCCGACAGCTTTGTGATTGAGCGCATGAAAAATGCTGCGGCGCGGCAAATCCGGATGTCCGGAAAACCGGGCCAGATCCTGCCGCTCATCCACCACGACCGGATCGACAATAAACGCTGATTTTTGTACGCTTTGCGCCATCTCATACGCCAAAAGCGCGCCAAGATTCGAAGCATGCTCTCCATGCACAGCCGCGCGCAAATCAGCCAACATCTCTTCATCGACCAGGTAGGTGCCGCTGCAGATCGGCTCTAGCAAACCACCTCTGCCGACAAAAGCATCAATTTGCTCGAGAGAAACCTGTCTCTCTTCAAGCAAATTTTGAATGGCTTGCAGCCGAAATGGATATTGTTCAATAATGTGTGAATAGACCCCCAGGTCTTGTGCAGAATGGTGCAAATTGCCCGCAAAGCGTTCAGTCTCATCTTCATACAGGGCAATCTTGGTCGAAGTTGACCCGGGGTTTATGGCCAGTATCCGAGACATCTCAACTCCTTGTTTCGTTACTGGTTATCGATTTTTCATCCAGTACGGTCGAATCGAAATGCATGCCCTTTGCGGATGGCGCCGATCATGCTGTGCCAAATTGGTTGCCGAGATCTGAACCTGGCTGTGTCAAAAAACGCTTCAAGTAGTTCTTAAAATAAAACAATCAGTGCGTAATATAACAACACAATGCGAACATTTTACTTAATTATAATAAATCATTTATAAAAAATCAAGAATTATTGTTCTCACCGATTTCGAACACAGCCCCAAAAACCGATAGCGGAAAATTGAGCAGGCCAGGTCGCCTTCATCTCCTTAAGCGAAAAATTCGTCGGTGAAAGTTTTTGCCATCCGGACATCGTGTCATTCAGAGTCGAAATAATGCAGCAGCGATTCGACACGATAGCCTTGCAGGACTTGGCGCCCACCCAACCTATCCAATTCTATCAGAAATGAACAGCCGACCACCTTTGCCTGCAAACGTTCAACCAGGCGAACTGCAGCCAGCATGGTGCCGCCGGTCGCCAATAAATCGTCGACAATCACCACTTTGCTGTTTGCCGCCAGGGCATCACTGTGTATTTCAAGCGCATCTTGGCCGTATTCCAATGAAAAACTCTCTGATAAGGTTGCAGCCGGAAGTTTGCCGGGTTTGCGAACCAGAGCCATCCCCACTCCCATCTGCCAAGCCATTGCCGATGCAAAGATGAAGCCACGTGCTTCGACGCCGACAAGACAATTGATTTTTTCTCCGGCATACACAGCCACCATTTGGTCGATCGCCTGATGAAAACCGCGCGCATCCTGGATCAGAGTGGTGATGTCCTTGAATTGGATACCCGGTTTGGGGAAATCGGGGACATTGCGAATCAGTGAACTGAGATTGGTCATGTTCGCCTCTTGATCAAATTCGAACTGCAAAGTCCTTAAATTCGCCGGTTGCGTGTTGCCAATCAACCGCGATATCAACGACTTGAGCAAATTTCGGACCCTCTTTTAGTTTTTGCAAATAGATTTCAAGGGTTTCGCGCTTTCCTTCAACTGTCACGCAAACCGATCCATCGTTCTGGTTTCTGACCGTTCCTACCAATTCGTACAAACGGGCCTGGTGCAGAGCAAAATAGCGGTAACCTACCCCCTGCACTCGACCAGATACAACGACAACAGCACGGGAGTTCATGCAGTTATCCTCATGGATAAATTCGCGACATGGTTCGCGGGAATGGGATAGCTTCGCGAACGTGTTTGATTCCGCATATCCAGGCAACAGTTCTTTCTATTCCCAGACCAAACCCGGCATGCGGCACGCTGCCATATCGCCGCAAGTCCAGATACCACTCAAATGGTTCGATCGGCAAACCATGCGATTTGATCTTTTGCAGCAATGTATCATAGTCGTCTTCGCGTTGGCCGCCACCGATAATTTCGCCATAGCCTTCCGGCGCCAGCATGTCGACACAGAGCGCTTTTTGGGGGTCGTCTGGATCATTCTTCATATAAAAGGCTTTGACACTGGCAGGATATCTCGTCACCATGATTGGCGAAGTGTACTTTTCAGAGATCACCGTTTCATCCGGGGCGCCAAAATCGTTGCCATAGACAAATTCGTTGCCCGATTTCGCCAAAATCTGGACGGCTTCATCATATGTGATGCGCGGGAAGGGTCGTTTGATGATTTCCAGTTTGCTGATATCGCGCTCGAGGAGTTCGAGTTCATCGCGGTTTTTTTGCAGCACCTGCTCGAGGATGTGCAGAATCATCCCTTCAGCCAGATCCATATCCTGATCCAGATCGCAATAGGCGACCTCCGGCTCGATCATCCAGAATTCGGTCAAGTGGCGGCGCGTCTTGCTTTTTTCGGCACGGAATGTGGGGCCCAAACAATATACTTTGCCAAAAGCCATGGCGCCTGCTTCCATATAGAGCTGTCCGCTCTGGGTTAAATAGGCTTTGTCGTCAAAATAATCGGTTTCAAAAAGGGTTGTCGTGCCTTCGCAGGCGGCTGGCGTAAAGATTGGGGCGTCCAAAAGCAGGAAACCCAAATTGTTAAAATATTCGCGACATGCAGCAATGACCTGATGTCGAACTTTCAGAATGGCATGTGGTTTACTGGAACGCAGCCAAAGATGACGCTGATCCATTAAAAAGTCGATGCCATGCTCTTTCGGGCTGATGGGATATTCCTGCGCCATCTGGACGACGTCAACTTCCGATGCTTGCAGTTCATAGCCGCCGCGCGCGCGTTTGTCCGCTCGCACCTGACCGGTAACTTTGATCGAGGATTCTTGCGGCAGGCGTTGCAGCTCCTCAAAGAAGGTTTCGGTAAAATTGTCTTTAAAGATCACCGCTTGAATAAAACCGGTGCCGTCGCGGAGCATCATAAAGATCAATTTGCCTTTGTGGGTTTTGTTGTAAAGCCAGCCGGACAGAGTCACGGTTTGTCCGTCGTAGCGGGAAATTTCAGCAATCGTGGTCCTTGGGGCCATGGAGAGTCCTTTCTTTTTCTTCATCACCTTGCCAACAAAACCGGACAGGTCGATAATCGCAGGATATGTTCTGTCGTGCTGCCCAAAATGGTCTCTTTGATTCGCGATCGGCCATATGCACCGATTGCGATCAAGTCTACTTTCTCATTCGCCGCTATTTCGCAAATGACTTTGTCCGGGCTGCCTTCCTGGATGGTGGTTTGCAAAGTGACTTGGTAGTTGATCAGGTAGTTTTCAGCTTCTTTGGCAAAATGTTCTCCCAGCTCGCGGTCATCAGTCACCACCAGGATATGGATCTGAGCGCACAACGCCTCCGCGATGTGGCCGGCGTATTGCAAAGCGCGGTTGGCGTGATCCGAACCATCATAGGCTATCAAAACTCGGCGGATCGGTTGAAAAGTTCTTTTGCTGACGATTAAAGGTTTGCGAATCGAGCGGCCGACTGATTCGACGGTCGCGCCAAGAGCCTTGTTGTCCCATCTTTCGTATTCACCGCGCTTTCCCATAATCACCAGATCAGCCGTTAAGGAATGCTCCAGAATGGCATCAACAGGTGCGCCAACCACTTTGGAGGTTTCAAAAGCGAGATTTTCTTTTTCCAGTAGATGGGCGGTTTTGGCCAGTATCTTATCCGATTTTTCATCGAGCAAACGGCTGGATTCCTCTTTGTAGATGCCAGTTGGAATGACCGGTACAAAACCATCGGCACCAATGGCGCTTGCCCACTCGAATATGCGGATATCCGAGACCGTCAAAACCGATATATGGCTTTTAAATGCTTTGGCCAATTCGATACCATGAGCGATCACGGTATCGGAATAATTGGATCCGTCAACGGCGAGCAGGATGTTTTTAAACATGGTTCATCCTCCGTTTTTTCATTCAGGTTCTGTTGCAATAGAATTCGAGCCCAGCTGAACAGCTCATACTTTGTGCTCTTTGGCTTTGCGTCGGTCTCTATAGCGCATCGCTTCTGGCTGAACATTTGTGGCAGCGGGGCCTGACCTCGTTGCAGGGCAAAACGATAAATCAGGAGAATCAATCCGCTTCGGGTCGTGCTGTGCGCGTCATCAACGATCCGACTGCGGCGCTCGGCGATTTGCCCTCAAACAAAACGTGATAGACTTCACGACAAATCGGCATCTCCACGCGATACTTTTTGGCCAACTGCACGGCGGATCTACAGGTACGAACACCTTCGGCAACCATTGACATGGATTGCAGAACCTGCGGCAGTTTCAAACCCTTGCCAATCTGTTCGCCGACATAGCGATTGCGACTATGTCGGCTCATGCAGGTGACGATGAGATCTCCCATCCCGGAAAGTCCGGAAAAAGTCACCGCTTCAGCCCCCATGGCTTTGCCGAGACGCGTGATTTCCGCCAAGCCGCGGGGCTGCAAAGCCGCCTTGGTGTTGTCCCCAAAACCTGCTCCATCGCAAATGCCGGCGGCTATGGCGATGACATTTTTCAGCGAACCACCCAATTCCACACCAATGACATCCGGACTGGTGTAAAGACGAAACATTTGACTGGCCAATGCTTCCTGCAGCTGCTCGGCTGTATGCAAACTTTCAGAAGCAATGACAACAGCTGTCGGAATATTTCGACTGACTTCCTCGGCATGGCTTGGGCCGGAAAGAACAGCCAATTTTGTCGGCGAAAAGCTGGGAATACAGAGCCGAACCAATTCCGTCATTCGCAGCAGAGAGCCATTTTCAATGCCTTTGATGCAGCTGACCAGATAAAAATTTCTGGAAATCGGCAATGTGGCGATTTTTTGCAGCACCGTGCGAGCTGCATGAGAAGGCAAAACCAAAAACGCCAGTTCGCAATTTGTCAGGCTGGCTTGCAGATCAGAGGTGATCAGGACAGTCTCCGGAATCGAGATTCCCGGCAAGATGGCTGCCCGAATGCGTTCGCTAGCCAGGCTGTCTGCTGCCTGGCAGTCGAATTCCCATAACGTGGTCTGATAGCCTAGACGGTCGAGATAGACCGCTAAAGTGATACCCCAACTCCCTGCTCCAAGAACGGTCACGTTTTTGTTCGGCAAAAATGAGTTCATTTAGCCTGAGCCTGTTCGATGACCTGTCCGATAATCATTGGTTGTTCATGCAGAGCAACCAGCCGATTGATGACACTTTTGGTTTCATCGGGTTGAACGATCAAAACCAACCCGATCCCTAGATTGAACACCTGACGCATCTCCTCGTCAGCAATATCGCCGAGTTTTTGCAGCAACCGGAATTCCGGCAACCACTCCCATGCTGTCCAGTCGATTGCGAGTTCCAATCCTGGACGCAACAATCGGCGCGTGTTGCCCACGATTCCGCCGCCGGTGATATGGCTGATTCCCACCAAGCCTTGCAAATCCCGCACCGCGGAAATGGCTTGCCGATAGCTGCGATGAACTTTCAACAAAATATCGCCCCAGCTGCCGCGCAACTCTTTCACTTCCCGGCGCAAGTCGACTTTTTGAACTTCAAGTAATACTTTACGTACCAGCGAATAACCATTGGTATGGAATCCGTTTGAAGAAAGGGCAATCAAGTGATCGCCTACGGCAATTCGGCTGCCGTCGATAACTTGATCTTTGTCGACTATGCCGATGATGCAGCCCGCCAGATCATATTCGCCGGTCTGGTAGAAGCCTGGCATTTCAGCGGTTTCGCCGCCGATCAATGCGCATTTGTTTTCACGGCAAGCTTGCGCCATGCCGGCGATAATCTTTTCGGCAATATCCGGATGCAGTTTTTGTGCGCCGATATAATCCAGGAAAAAGAGCGGATCGGCACCAGAAGTCATAATATCATTGACACAGTGGTTCACCAAGTCCTGTCCAACGGTATGATGTCGATTGAGGAGAAAGGCAATCTTGAGCTTTGTCCCTACCCCATCGATGCTGGAAACCAGCACTGGTGTTTGATATTTCTGCCACTCTGGCTGATAGAATCCGGCAAACAGGCCGATATCTTTGAGAACTTGTGGACCGAACGTGGTTTTTGCCAAAGCGGAAATTCTTTTGGTTGAGTCATCTGCTGCCTGCAAACTGACTCCCGCATCCTCATAGCTGATCGCCATCACATCACTCCATGAGCATCTGGTGCAGATATTCGCGAACGCCGGTAAAAAAATGCAGCGTCATGGGTTCCAAATAATCGGGGTAAGTCCAATTGTTGCCAACAAATCGCCCTTGTCTCCAGACCAGTTGCACATCGCCATAGATTCCTTGGCCAATATAGATGCGATGCGCAAAATTTTTGCTGCTGGCAAGAACCAACTTGGGCAGTTCGACGTATCCCGGGTCGAGATTAACAGTTCGTCGTTTTTCCTTTTGCCAACTCTCTTCCAGCCGATTGGTCTGGCATTTGCTTTCTGCCAATTCGTTGGGATCGATGAAATCGGCAAAAGAAACAAAATACTTTCGCAACTGATCGCCCATCTCCTTCTGATAGTAATCGGTGTGATCAAAAAGAAGCGTATCGCTTTTGTGCAGGATCGCGCCGAACAGGTTTTGCAATTCATCTTCGAGACGATCAACCGGAGCATCAGGGCGATGACAGATTGCTGCAATGCGACAAACGGGGTCAGGCATGCGAATTTTGCCCATCGCGGAATTCCCTCAATACATTTATCAATATCTACAATCTGAAAGCGAAAATCAAGCGAAAATGTGGTGCAAGGTATCAAGCGCATTTAACGTTGAAAATCTGGACACGTCGATTATCAGAGATTTGCAGCCAGCCATGCGGTTAAGGGAGAGAAAAAAAAGCCTGCAGCGGTAGGTGGTGCTGCAGGCAGTGATCAACGCAATTGCAGGACAGAGATCATGGAAAAATACCGCGCTGTTTGATTGCTTGTGCAACACGTCCGACGGCGATCATCATCGCGGCGTTGCGCATATCTGTAGATTCTTTTTCGTGCATTTTCCAGACCGCATCAAAACTGCTGACAATCACCCTTTGGAGGTTGCGATTGACCTCTTCTTCATCCCAGAAGAACGACTGAATGCTTTGCACCCATTCGAAATAGGATACCACCACACCGCCACTGTTGGCCAAAATATCCGGAACGATGATTTTACCTTTTTTAAGCAACAGACGTTCAGCTTCCGGCATGGTTGGTCCATTGGCGCCTTCGACGATGTACTCGGCCCTAATGCGATCGGCGTTCTTGGGCGTGATCTGTTTTTCGAGCGCTGCGGGAATCAAAACATTCACGTCGAGTTCCAGCAGTTCGTCCATGCCGATTTTGCTCACTCCAGGGGCGGTGAATCCTTCCAGGAGATGGTTTTTGGATGTGCTGCAATATTGGATCATATCGGCGATAGGCAAGCCTTTTTCGCAATAATAGGCACTGCTGACGTCGCTGACCGCCAAAACACGGCAGCCTTCCTTGTTCAGCAAGTCGGCGCTGACCGATCCCACGTTGCCAAATCCCTGCACAGCAACAGTGGTCTTTTTGGGATCCCGTTTTTCGCGTTTGAGCAGTTCCAGGGTATTGAACATCACCCCGCGGCCGGTCGCTTCCCGACGTCCCAGCGAACCTCCGAGATCGATCGATTTGCCGGTGACGATATCGAGAACCGTGCTGCCCTGAAACATGCTCACTGTGTCCATAATCCAGCCCATGGTCTCGGCATTGGTGTTGACATCTGGTGCTGGAATATCGCTGTGCGGGCCTATGATTGGCATGATACCCACGGTGAAACGCCTGGTAAGACGGCGGATTTCATTGGGGGTCAATTTGGTCACATCGACTTGCACTCCGCCTTTGGCACCGCCATAGGGGATATTGACCACAGCGCATTTCCAGGTCATCCACATAGCAAGCGCACGCACTTCATCGATATCGACATTTTGGTGAAAACGGATTCCGCCTTTGCACGGACCGCGAGCACTGGAGTGCTGGACGCGATGCCCGGTAAACACTTCGATCCGGCCATCGTCCATCACCACCGGACAGGCGACTGTCAGCTCGCGTTCTGGATGGCTGAGCACGCGCTGGATGCTGGAATCCAATTTCAAACGCTTGGCAGCATCGCCGAGTTGCTCGAGCGCCATCTCGAAAACGCTGTTTTGTGACATGGCTAACTCCTGTGATTGGGGATTGGGTGGTGCGGTGATAAAAAGCTTTCTTGTCTGCGCACCGAAGACAAGGTGATGTTATGCGATCAAATTGACACGCATCGTAAACAAAGCGCTTTCGCAACTCGCATTAAGCCGGCAGTCGGTGCTGCAATCGCCGGCAAAAACCACAAGCGCGACTTGACTCAATCATAATTAAACAGGCAATCAATGTCAAGGTGGTTTTAAATGTCCCGCATGGTATTTATTTAAGAAAATGTCACATGTCGGACAATAATTTTGCTGTGTACAGTCCTTGGCTTAACAAATTGATGCACCAGAACCCTGCTCAAGTCTGTTGTTTGCGTTTGAAACCATCCATCGTGCGGCGTTCTCTTTTGGTCGGCCGGCCTTTGTATTTGCTTTTTACCGGCTTATAGCTCGCATTGAACAGCTGCAACAACTCGCGCATCTCCTCGCTGACCTGTCGTTCTTGTGTGTCATAGCATTCACGCGCTTGTTGCTTGGGCATGCTCTTTGGCGCCAATGCCAAGATCTGATAATCGACAAAGCGGCCGTTGGGATAACGAATGGTCACTTGATCTCCAGGCCGGATATTTTTTGCCGCTTTAATGGTCTCGCCATTGACCTTTACCCTTCTTTCTTCACATGCCCTGGCTGCCTGTGTGCGAGTTTTAAACAAGCAAACATGGTGCAGCCAGCGATCGATCCGCTGCACGCTGTTCTGTGCAAGATCAACTGGGTTTCTGTCGGTTATTCGGGCCACTAAAACGAGACTCATAAAAAATTAAAAGATTTCGACTTTAAGATAGCGCTTAGGATTCTTTTTGATGTCTGTGACCAAGCTGTCAAGCTGTGTAACCACCGACTGCAATTGCTTGTAGAGCTGTTCATCGACGAGCACTTTGCCCATGCTCCCCTGCCCGTCTTCCAGGCGTTCGGTTAGCGATTTGATGTTTTCAGTGCTAACCGTCAAGTTGTCATACAAACTGCGATCGGTGAGCAATTGCCCCATCGAGCCTTGCCCCTGTCGCAAGCTGTCGACCATTTGGCGGGTCGAAAAAAGGGTTTGCGCAAGCTCATCATAGAGACGGGGATCAGAAAACAATTTTGCCATCGATCCTTTGCCTTTTTCAACCTTGATGGTCAAACTCTCGAGCAACAGAAGAATGCGATCGATGTCATAGTACATGCGCGGATCATTGATCAGCATGCCAAGGGTTCCGCGGCCTTCATCGATTTTATGGGTGATGTCGGTCAGCGACTCGCTGGTTTTGCGCAAAGCGGCAAAGACATCCACCCCTTCATCGATCAGTTTCTCAATATCAACCGGGTCGCTGCTCGTGAGCATCTCCCCTTCATTCAACACCGGCAGGGCCATAGATCCCATACTTATGCCGACATATTTATCGCCCAACAGTCCCATGGTGCCAATATAGGCTTCTGAATCCTGGCGGATCCGCGGCTGCACAACCTTGTCGATTTCCAGAATAACCTCGATCTTGCGATCTTCATAGGAGGGCGAAAATTCAACACTGATGACCGAACCGACACGAACGCCGGCCAATTGCACCGGGGCGCCGCTCTGCAAACCATTGACCCTGGACATCATGCAATGCAACCGATACCGCGGCCGCAGAACGCCCTTGTTTTGTCCGACATAGAGAATGGTAAAAACGAGAATAGACAATCCCAACAATATGGTAAATCCAACTTTGATCTCGTGTTTCCGTTCTTGTTGCTCTCGTCTGTTCATTTTGGACCTGCCAAAAAAAGTTTTACAAAATTATTTTTGCTTTTTTGAACTTCGTGTAACGATCCAATTTCGATGATCACCCCATCATTGATGACCGCAATTCGGTCGGCTACACTGAAGCCGCTGTCCAATTCGTGCGTCACGACGATCGAAGTGACACCCAATTCTTGTTGTGTCTTTCGTATCAGAGCGTTGATGGTTGTCGCAGTGATCGGATCCAATCCGGTGGTTGGCTCATCGTAAAGCAAAATTTCAGGCTGATAAGCCATTGCGCGAGCCAGAGCAACCCGCTTTTTCATTCCCCCCGACAATGCTGCCGGCATCAAATCCTCGGCACCGGCCAAGTCCACAAAGCTCAGGTTTTTCTTGACCACTTGCTGAATTTCTTCTGTCGGCATTTTGAAATGTTCTTTCAAAGCGTACCCGACATTTTCGCCGACAGTCAGTGAATCGAATAGCGCTGACCCCTGAAAAAGCATGCCTATTTTCTGCCGGATAGGCACCAGATCTTTTTCCGATAGCTGCGTGATTTCCTGGTCGTCGATGACTATTTCTCCGCTGTCGGGCAGGATTAATCCGAGCAAAATTTTGAGCATCACGCTCTTTCCGCAGCCGCTGCGGCCCATGACGACCAGAGTTTCGCCAGCTCTGATCGCCAGGTTTAGCCCTTGCAAAACCTTGGTGCTGCCGAATTCTTTATAGACCTCTCGCAGCAAGATCTTGTCGTGCTCAGCCATAATGATGTGCCGATCAGCTGATGGTTAGAATGAAATTGGTAATCAAAAAATCGACCAGAAAAATCAACACGATGGAAACAACCACCGAACGAGTCGTTGCCTCGCCAACCCCCTTGGTACCACCTGATGCATGAAACCCCATGAAACATCCGATTGTCGAAATAATCATCGCAAAGGCAATTGGCTTAAGCAAACTGTTTAAGAGATCTTCGAAAGTGATTGCGTTAAATACGGTTGTCCAAAAGAAGGAACCGGCGATGTTGAGATTGCCCACGGCAATCAACAAGGCGCCGAGAATGCCCACCCCATTGCCGATGAAGGTCAGGATCGGCAACATGATGAGAATGGCCACCAGCCGGGTGCTGGACAGTTTTTTAACTGGATTGGTACCCAAAGCCCGCATCGCGTCGATTTGTTCGGTGACCTGCATCGAACCGATTTCCGCGGCGATGCCGGCTCCCACTCTGCCGGCAACCACGACTGCCGTCAAGACGGGTCCGAGCTCGCGCAACAAAGAGATGCTGACCAAAGAGCCGACATACATCTTGGCTCCATAGATCGCCATTGCGTAACCAGCTTGCAATGCCAATACCATGCCGGTAAAGGTGCAAACCAGAACGACGATTGGCAGACTGCGCACGCCGATGCTGTGCATTTGCGCAAGTGTGTCGCGAAAGTAGGCCGGTCGGTTAAAAAGAAGCGCAAAAGAACGGCCGAACAATTCGAACATATCGTGCAAATTGATCATAAATTGAGAGAATTGTTGTCCAACGACGCGTAATTTTTCGTTGAAAAAATTCTTGTTCAATCGGCACGACTCCTGTGAAAGTAAGGGATCAAGTTTGACAGGTGTTGCTGCGCAATTTTATCAGCTCACAGCGAAACAGCGAAAAGAAACAAGGGTCGTTATTTCCAGGTAAATTAAACCATTTGATTCAGATTTACAATTTCTTTTTTGCACTGCGTCCAATCTCTTGACGACATCGCTGCGCACAACTTTGACCTGATGAACGATCTCCTGTCGACAACCTTGAATGGACTAAACAGCAGAGGGCATATGGGTCTTTTTCCGCTGGGTTACTGCATTTTTCTCGATTGGCCACCAGCTTCTATTTGATGGTGGTAAACGATTTTTCCGAGCGCAATTGACAAGAGCTTGCTGTCGGCTGTATCCGCACGAGAAGGAATCAGCACCGGCACCTTGGCACCGATCAAGACGTGGGCAAGCCGCAGTCGCGCAAAATAGGTGGTGGATTTGGCAAGAATGTTGGCAGATTCGATGTCCGGACAGAGCAAAATATCTGCTGCACCGGCAACGGCAGAGTGAATACCCTTGATGGCAGCTGCTTCGGCGGATAAAGCGTTGTCCAGCGCCAGTGGACCATCGACAATGCAGCCCGGGATCTGTCCGCGTTGGTTCATTTTGGTCAGGATGGCAGCGTCTTGCGTCGATTGCAGATTGGGATTTATGGTTTCAATCGCACTGAGTATGGCCACTTTGGGGAGAGGATTGCCCAAAGCCTGGCAGACCCCGACGGCATTGGTGAGGATTTGTATCTTATCATTCAAGGACGGCTTAAGGTTGACTCCACCGTCGGTTATCATGATCAGTCTGGTTCGCCTGGCTGTCGGCCACTCACAGACGAACACATCGCTCAACAATTGACCGGTCCGCAAACCGGTTTCCGCATCCAGGACCCGGCGCAGCAACTCGGCGGTCTTTATTTGTCCTTTGAGCAAAAGCTCTGCCTGGCCGTTGCGGATCGCCTGAATGGCCTGCTCTGCTGCCTGCAAAGGATTTGCAGCAGAATGCACGGTTGCTTTTTTCAGCAGCTGTGGATTGTCAGCAATTATTTTGATCTCGTTGGCATCGCCAAACAATTCGGCCTGCACAATGCCCATCTCCAAAGCATTCAGCACTGCTGAAAGGGCTGCTTCATCTTGTGCGGCAGCTACGGCCACCCTGATCGGGTCGCCCTTTCTGGCTTGCTGTAATATTTGGTCGAGTTTGGTGATCATTTTTTTTACCATAAAGGTCCCTGTTTCGTTGAATCGTGCCAGCGGAGCACCCCTTGGAGTGGTCTCAATAGACCTGCAAACTTTCGATCCCCTCCAGAACCCGCAACAAACCATCAGCCATAGCTTCCATTTCCATTTCACCGGCAAGAACATGCACCGGTGCCAAAAACTGGATATGGCTGCGCACCAGGTCGATTAACCGCTGAGAATGCGATAGTCCGCCGGTAAAAACGATGGCATCGAGTTTTCCACCCAACACGGCAGCCATGGCACCGATTTCTTTGCTGATTTGATAAGCCATCGCCGCAAAAACGTGTCGGGATAATTCGTCGCCGTTATCGATTCTCTGTTCAATTTCCGGAACGTCCGTGGTGCCCAGGTATGCAAAAAGGCCACCGTTTCCAGCCACCAGGTTTCGAATTTCGCGGATTGAGTATTTGGATGAAAAGCAGAGATCAATAAAGGGCTGCAGAGGCAAACCGCCGGTGCGGTTCGGAGAAAATGGTCCATCGCTTGAAGCGTCGTTGACATCGATAATGCGGCTGTTTCTTACAGCGGCGATTGAAATACCGCCGCCCAAGTGTGCGACCACCATGTTGCTGTGCAGAGCATCGATTCCCAGAACCCTGGCGATAAAAAACGTTGCCGCGCGAATATTGAGGGCATGCGAGAGGGTTCGTCGTTCGATCAGCGGATGTCCGGAAAAGCGGGCGACAGGCTCGAATTCATCGACCGACACCGGGTCAACCACATAGGCTTTGCAGTTGAGCAGTCGGGCGAAATGATCAGCAAGAGCGCAGCCGAGGTTGGCGATGTGTTGTCCCTGCACACCGGCCTTGGCATCGAGAATCATCGATTCATTGACAAGATAGGTTCCGCTGCGCAGGGGCTTAAGCAATCCACCTCTGCCGACAACTCCGGTAAACTCTTTGCCGAGATAGTGTTCTTCCTTTAAAAAATTCTGGATGGCTTGTGCGCGGATATCGAATTGCTGCCAGATTGTCTCGAACTTTTGCAGATCAGCGGCAGAGTGCAAAAGTGTTTGTTGTGCGACTTGTTTTCGCCCACGGAAAATCGCGATTTTGCTTGAGGTGGAACCCGGATTGATCGTTAGGATCAGCACTTGCGAAGTTCGATGAGCCATAGGGACTCCTTCGCGTTTGTGATTTACCCGCGAATCTTGGGGTCATAAAGAATTGGGCAACCTGTTAAAAAAATCGCTCTGCGCCTAAACAGCGCAGAGCGATTTTTCGAGATCAAGCAGCAGTATCTGATTCGTATTGCGACTTGGGTGTGTAATGGGTGTGCAAGAGTTCGTGTGCCTTGTGCCCATTGGGTTCACCCAGAAACTCCTTGTACAGCTTTTGAACAGCTGGATTTTCATGAGATTTGCGCAATTCGTAACCGCGATCTTCTTCATAGATCGCTTCGATCCGTTTTGCGCGGATTTCCTTTGATGTCGGGATCGGCTGGCCGCCGCCGCCGATACAGCCACCGGGGCAAGCCATAATTTCGATAAAATGGTAATCCGCAGTGCCGTCAACAATCTTGTCCAAAAGCTGGCGGGCGTTGTAGAGGCCGTTTGCCACCGCTGCTTTGACTTTCAGACCATTGAGATCGATTTCCGCCTCGCGGATGCCTTCCATTCCTCTGACAGCATTGATCTCCAGATCCTCCAGTTTTTTCTCGGTCACCACTTCGTAAACCGTGCGCAGCGCCGCTTCCATGACCCCACCGGTATTGCCGAAAATGACCGCGGCACCGGTTGACACACCCAGCGGATCATCATATTCTTCTTCATGCATGTTGGGCAGATCGACACCGACTTGTTTCATCATGACCGCCACCTCCCGGGTTGTCAGAACGGCATCGACGTCTTGATAACCACTGGCATTCATTTCCGGACGATCCGCTTCATATTTTTTGGCAGTGCATGGCATCATCGACACGCTAAAAATGTTTTTGGGATCGATACCGAATTTTTGTGCGTAATAGGTTTTGGCCAAAGCTCCGAACATCTGCTGCGGCGATTTGCATGAACTGACATGGGGCAGCAGCTGTGGGAAAAAGTGCTCGATAAAATTGATCCATCCCGGGCTGCAAGAGGTCAACATCGGAAATTTGCCGCCTTTTTTAATTCTGCCGATCAATTCATGTCCTTCTTCGATGATCGTCAAATCTGCCGTAAAATTGGTATCAAAAACGCGGTCGAATCCGAGCCGTCGCAAACCGGCCACCATCTGTTTGGTTGTCAATGCGCCTGGTTCGAGGCCGAACTCTTCACTGACGGCGACGCGCACAGCCGGGGCAGTCTGTATGACCACGTGCTTCTGCGGGTTGTCCAGAGCACGCCAGACGCGATCCACATGGCTGGTTTCATAGAGGGCACCGACCGGACAGCGGTCGATGCATTGGCCGCATGCCACGCATGGTCCATCGGCAATTCCCTTGCCAAATGGAGTGTCCACCCACACGTCATAACCTCTGCCTTCCAGACCGATGGCACTGACGCTTTGTACCAGTTCGCACGTGCGAATGCAACGCCGGCATAGAATACATTTGGCCGGGTCGCGCACGATCGATTTGCTGGAAAGATCCAATTCGCCTTTTCTCTCGTTGTATTCAAAAGGATTCTCGCGAATGCCCAGCAAATTGGCCACATCCTGCAATTCGCAGTTGCCGTTGCGCACACATTCGGTGCATTTCATAGGGTGACGGGAAAGCAGCAATTCGAGCGCCACCTTGCGGGATTCGCGCACCAGGGCGCTTTTGGTGGAAATTTCCATGCCTTCGCGGCATTGCCAGCTGCAAGCGGTGCGCAACAAGCGATCGCCTTTGACCTCCACCACGCAGAGGCGGCAGGCAGCAACCGGCGGCAAATCGGGATGATAGCACAGCACCGGAATTTTAATGTTGGCCTTTTTGGCCGCATCCAGAACTGTGGTCCCCTCAGGAACGGTGACTTTTGTTCCATCTATCATGACATTAATCGATTTCACGTTATCTTCCTCCATGACAGTCACTGACTCCGGTCATTCGCGAGATCAAGCGTTTGCCGGTATCTGTTGGCGTTTTTGCTGTGCCAAAGCGGTAAACTCATCTCGGAAATAGCGAAGGCAACCGAGAATCGGCACCGGTGCGGCTTGTCCCAAACCGCAAAAAGCGCTTTTCATCATGGCGCTGGCCAGCCGTTCGATCAAAGCGATGTCGCTTTCGGCTCCACAGCCTGATGTGAGTTTGTGCAGCAGTTCGACGAGTCGCCCCGTGCCCTCGCGACACATGGTGCACTTGCCGCACGATTCGTGATTGAAAAATTCGGCAAAATTTTGCACCAGTTCGACGACATTATGCGTATCGTCGACCACCAGCAATGCCCCCGAACCCAGACCGGCATCGATCGATCGAAGATTGACAAGATCAAAAGGCAGATCGAGATGTTCGCTGGTCAGAATGCCGCCTGTGGTACCGCCCAACTGCGCCAGCTTGAAACCGCGGCCGTTGGGAATGCCGTGACCGATATCATAGATGATTTCGCGCAGAGTGATACCCAGCGGTACTTCGATCAGGCCCGGATTGTTGATGTTGCCGACCAGAGTAAACACTTTGGTTCCCGGGGTTGATTCAGTTCCAAGAGATTTGTACCACGCCGCTCCTTTGAGCAGTATCTGCGGGACGGTCGCCAAAGTTTCCACATTGTTGACGATCGTTGGTTTGCCCCAAAGACCAACCGATGGCGGAAAAGGCGGTTTGTCGCGCGGTTCGCCGCGTTTGCCCTCGATCGATTCGATTAAAGCGGTCTCTTCACCGCAAATATAGGCGCCCGCGCCCTCTCGTACTTCGATGTCAAAGCTAAAGCCGCTGCCGAAAATATTTTTGCCCAGCAGTCCGTTTTTACGCGCTTGTTCGATGGCGCGCCGAACGCGCGCAATCGACATGTAATATTCGCCGCGGATATAAACATACCCCATGGTCGCACCAACCGCATACCCGGCCAGACACATTCCTTCCAGAACCGCATGCGGATCGCCTTCGAGAATCAAGCGATCCTTAAATGTACCCGGTTCTCCTTCGTCTGCGTTGCAGATAATATACTTCTCTTTTGCCTTTTCAGCAGCTGCAAATCCCCATTTTACACCTGTGGGAAAAAAGGCGCCGCCACGGCCCAACATGCCTGAATCTTTTACCGTTTGCAGCACGTCGGCAGGTTTCATTTCGGTCAGCGCTTTGCCATATGCCTCATAGCCATCCTGTGCAATGTATTCTTCGATGCTCTCCGGATCAATAATTCCGGCATTCTTCAGAACCACGCGCAATTGCTTGCCGAAACGTGGAGCTTTTTCCTCAGCGCGACTCTCTTCAGGGATATCGCGATAGTGCAGCCGCTCTACCACCCGGCCTTTTACCAGATGTTCAGAAATAATTTCGGAGAGATCGGCGATTTTAACACCGGTGTAATAGATACCATCAGGGAAAACCACCAGCACCACGCCTTTGTTGTAGATGCCCAAACTTCCGGTTTCGACAACCTTGATTTCGTTGCTCAGACCGGCCAGTTCGAGATTTTTGACCAACGCATCTTTAATCGATCGCGCACCTTGTGCAATGGTATGCGGATCCATTGCTATAATTACATGCATCCTATGCATTTGCCGATCCTTTCGTTTTATAATCGCGCAGAATCGCAACCGCTTTTTCCGGAGTCAAATTGCCAAACACCTGGTCATCGATCATCATAACCGGCGCAACCGCACAGAGGCCCAGGCAACTGGTGAATTCAAGCGTAAAAGTTCCATCCCCAGTGGTCTCGCCGGTCTCGATTTCCAGATATTCCTTGATTTTTTGCAGCACTTCTTCGGATCCATTAACCCAACAAGGCGCGTTGTTGCAGCAGCGCACAATATGCTGTCCTTTGGGTTTGGTGGTGAACAAGCTGTAAAAGGTGGCGACCCCATAAATATCGCTCAAGGGGATGCGTGTCACGCGGGCAACCTGGGTTAAGACCGATTCGGAAAGAAATCCGAACTCTTTTTGCACATCTTTTAAGATGTATATCAATGGACTTTTGGTCGATTGATAGCTCGCGACAATTTCATCGATACGGCTCAGATCGGGCATTATTCCTCTCCTTCAGTTATACCGACTTGTTTAGCTCTGCATGAAAACCTGTTCGCTGATAACGTTACCTTTTCCAATATGTTCAGCAACAATCCGCCGGGCGAGTTCAGGCGTGATTTTGCCATAGGTGATCACGCTTTTATCCGGCTGAATCACTTGCACCAGGGGCTCTTGATCGCAATAACCAAGGCAACCGGTTTGCGTGACGATCGTGTCGGTAATGCCGCGCTTGCTGATCTCATCGATGATGGCGGTCATGACCGTTCGCGCTCCAGCAGCAATGCCACAGGTTCCCATGGCAACCACCAACCGATATTTGGCAGTTTGTTCACGGGAGGCTAATTCCTGTTTGGCCTTTTCTTTAATCGCGCGCAAATCCGCTAATGTTTTCACTTCATTTCCTCCTGAGGTTTCGCAGTTTGGGGTATTATGCCGCAGGGCATCACCCCGTCGATTGTATCAGATAACAATGTTGACGTTTGGGAGAAATTTTCAACCGACCGAATCGATTTTTACCAAATTTTGCCGAATATATTCAGATGCGGGTGCCATTGTTTGATAAAGCGTCCAATTGTTTTCTGCCATGCGTGCCAAAATCCAATACGAGTCGAAGAGAAAATCGCCCTTATCGGTGCGATGATGATAGGCCAGATGCAAATCAGGAGTGCCGATGATCAAATTGACCACAGTTTCGGCCATGTCTCCCAACGGCACCCGGTTCAAACAGTTCAGGCGAAAGCGCATCCACAACTCCGTGCCTTTGCCCAGAGTTGATTTGAGATCAAAGGCGCCTTTGGCCGCCAATGTGGCATGCTTGGCCAGCGAAATTCCCATCCCGACCGCGCGGGTGGTTCGCGTCGTCACAAAGGGATCGGACACCTTTTTGACCAACTCTTCAGGCATGCCGCGTCCGTTATCGCGCACCCGGATGATCAAGGTATCGTCAGCCTGAGATTCGCGGATGCCGATGATGACGCGGTTGGCCTCCGCTTCGATGGCATTGGTTACAATATCCAAAATATGCAGCGACAATTCGCGCACGTTTTCCTCATGGGACAGGGTCATGAAAGGCTTGTTGTGATCGCACCGGTTCGATCGAAACCCTGCGCCCCTGTTCAGCATAAAAAGCCTTCTTGATCTCAGAGAAAGTGGGTGATCTCATCAAGAAATGCGTAACAGTAGAGCCGATTGCCGAAATATCGTGAGCATCCGAGGCAAAAACCATCGGATAGTTGGCGACCTCAGGATGTTGAGCAATCATCTGTGCAGGACTGCCATGTGCAGAAAGTTCCACTGCGACAAACGGCAGCTCGGCCGGGATCGATGGGTATTTGTTTAAAATGCTGTAAGCTGAACGATCGATATGAGCGGGATAGATCAATCCGCCGCAGGCAACTGCCTGGTCGGCGACTTCATCAAGAGAAGCTTGTATGCCGAGTATGAGCATTTTGTGATTGGTGTCGACGATATGATCGTGTTGATCGCAGACAATCTGCGGTCCGTATAGCTCCTCGTCATAGTGGCCGACAGGCAATCGCGAATAGACAAAATTTTGAAACTCTGCAGCAGCGGTCAGATCTGGAAACAGAACGACCAGATGAATTTTATCGGCGGTTGAGACTTCCATCCCCGGGATAACGCTGAGGGTGGTTCCTTTGGCAGCCGTGAGCACGGCATGGACATTTTCAATCGAGTTGTGATCGGTGATGGCGATCAGGTCAAGGCCATGGTCGATTGCGGCAAGGACGATATCCTTCGGTCCCATCGATAGTTCGGCACAGGCAGACAAGACAGTGTGAACATGCAAATCAGCTGTGTACCACCTCAGCATCTATTTTTTTCCTCGCAGGCCTTGCGCATACAAGAGCCCGGCAATTTGGAAAGCAGGTTCTGTGCTGGAGAGCAAAACGATCTTTTTTTCATTTGCCTTGGCGATGATGTCTGGAGTGGGCTGCAAACGATCTGGAAAAACCACACCAGCCAATTCTTTAAAAAAGGCGATCGCCAACACATTCTCGTTGGTCTGATGGGTAATCCATAAACTGCCTTTTTCTGCACGAGCCATCACATCGCTGAGTACATCCGAACAGCACCCCAGAGTGACGTCAGGATCTCCAGAAAACGGCTGCGTCAATAACGATAAACCGGCATTTTGTAGGATTTGCAGCAGGCGCATACCCTCTCCTCTTTTGACCCACTCGACCTGGGTTCACCGACAACAGTCCTTATCTTTACCCACATCGGTCGACTCGATCACTGCAAAAATATCTTCTGATGGGCTGGATTATTCTGATTCTTGCTCCCCGAAACCAGAACCGGTCAGGATCACGCAAAATCTGGGGGAAACCGCAAATTCTGTGTGAACAGCAAATCCAATTACACCGAATCCAGGCACGCGCGATAAAACAACTCACTGCTGTCCGGTAACCGGACAGCAGTGAAAATAACTATATAATTAAGGGTTTTTAACTTAAAAATCAAGGTATTTTCCGAGTGAGCGGCAGTGTCAGAGGAGAAGCGCTTGAAGCGAATCGATTTAATTAATTTGGTTTGTCGGCAAAATAACTGTAAAAGTTGAACCGGATTCGAATTCGCTTTCAACCTCGATCCGTCCGGCGTAAGAATCGACGATTTTTTTCAAAATGGTCAATCCCAGACCCGTGCCGGTGATGTTGCGGGTCAGCGGATTTTTGGCGCGGAAGAATTCTTCAAATAGGTGTTCTTTTTCTTCCGGTTTAAGCCCGATGCCGGTATCGGCGATTTGCACCCGGATATACCCATTATCACGCTGTGCGTTGACCGTAATTTTGCCGTTTTCTTTGTTGTATTTGATGGCATTGGAGATGAGATTGGTAAAAACGCGTTGGATCTCTTCGCGATCCGCATCCATAACCAGATTTGGTTCGATAGATGAATCGAGAGTCAGGGATCGTTTGTCCATATCGGTGTGGAAAAACTCCACAGTATGGGTCAACAGGTTGCTCAAATCGATCGGCTCGATATCCCGGCGGATCGTTCCGGCTTCCATGCGCGAAATGTTGAGCAAATCATTGATCAAACTGACAAGCGCATCGATGCGTTCGCGCGAGCGATCGAGCTGTTGTTTATAGCTTTCGAGGGTTTCGCCGAGGGTCCGATCGATCAAGAGCTCGACGTAGCCTTTGATGGCGCTCAAAGGAGCTTTGAGTTCATGTGCGGCCATGTTGATGAATTGTGATTTGAGCAGATCGAGTTGCTTCAGTTCTGATATATCGCGTAGAACCGAAACCACACCCAGCATTTCGCCGGACGTGTTGATGATCGGCGTGGTGTTCACCATGATCACCAGTTTGGCCGGCGCATGAATTACGACCTCTTGTTTGATCGCTTTTAATTCCGTTTGCCCGGCAAACATTTGATTGAATTGTTCGTGCAGGTTTTCGGGCAGGATGTCAAAAACAAGATCGCCGACATTGATTTTACGGTCGATTTCCAGCAATTTCACAAAGCGCGGATTCCAGAGAACGATTTGTTTTTCTTGATTGACGACCACAATTCCGTCGTCGATCGTGTTGATGATGGTGCGGATACGCGATTTTTCGTGCGCCACTTCCATGAGCCGTCGCTCTTGTTCTTCGCGCAATCGCCGTGCTTCCAGAATATACCAGCGTCGCTCCAACGCCCGGCCGACCAGGTGATAGAGCTCTTCTGGTGAAAACGGTTTGGCGATATAGTGATAAGCACCCAAGCGCGTGGTCTCAACCGCCGTATCGATAGAGGCATAGGCAGTGACAATGACGCAAATCGCTTCGGGATAGCGAGCCTTGATCTGGCGCAAAACCTCGGTACCGTCGCAATCGCCAATTTTCAAATCCAAAAGATAGAGATCGTATTCAAATGCCGTGCCCAGTGAAATGCCCTGGGCACCGGTTTCCGCGGTATCGACTTGATGGTTTTCGATCTCTAAAAGGCGCTTGATACCTTCGCGCATTCCCATTTCATCGTCGACAACAAGAATTTTGGCCTTGTCGATTCTCATCGATTTTTGAACAATTTTTCAGTCACATATTGCAGCAAATCGCGCGCAGAGATGGGCTTGTCCAGATAATCATCGGCCTTGATCCAATTCTTTTCCTCTTCAGTCTGAGTGGAAAAGCGGATACCGGTCTCATGCGCAGCAGCCGTCATGATCACGACCGGAATGTTCTTGCCTTCTGGCAAGCTTTTGATTTTCTTGCACAAAACAAAGCCGGAATCAAAATGTTCCATGGCTAGGTCGACGAGCATGGCTTCTGGTTTGAATTGGCTGAATTTCTGGATTCCCTCTTCGGCGTTGAAGGCAACCTCAACCTCAAATCCTGCGTTCTGCAAGATCGGCTGGTAGAGATTGATCAAATCGACATCATCGTCGACGAGCAATATTTTGTGTTTCATGATGTTTTAACTCTCTTTCTGGCTATTCAAGATTTCCGTTACCTTGTTGATCAATTTGTCATAATCGACTGGTTTATCGATAAATGCATTGACAGGATTCCAATCTTCATCCGGGCCGATGCGAAGGCGAAATCCCACTTCTCTGTTCACCGACGAGAGCATCAGGATCGGTATCTTGCCCATCTCTTTGTCCATTCTGATTTTACGAGCGACCTCAAATCCCTCGCCTACCGAAGTCATCATCACATCGAGGATGATCAGATGAGGCGCAAAAGTGCGGATTTTTTGTAATCCCTCTTGGCCATTGTACGCACAGTCGACCTGAAATCCCGCTTTTTGTAAAAAAGCCTTATTGATTTCAACCAGATCGAAATCGTCGTCAATGATGAGTATTTTTTGCGCCATCAAGGATTCCTTTCAAGGGATTGCAGTTATTGCAGCAGGATTTCATTGGTGACCACATGGGTCTGCAGGGGCAACATGATGGTGAATGTCGTTCCCTTGTTCACTTCGCTTTTGACCACGACATTGCCGCGGTGCATTTTGATGATGCCATAGACGATTGCCAGGCCCAAACCAGTCCCCTTGCCAATTTGTTTCGTGGTAAAAAAGGGCGTGAACAATTTGTTGAAATTCTCTGGTTTGATACCCACACCGGTGTCGCTGATCTGGATGGTCAGTTTCTCTTTTTTCTCATCGGTCGATGCGGAAATGGTCAGCGTACCGCCATCAGGCATGGCCTCTGCTGCATTGACCGCAAGGTTGAGAAAGACCTGATAGAGCTGATCGCTGTCGATTTCGATTTCGTCGAGATTTTCGTCGATGTCAACATTGATGGTGATATCCCTGAATAGGGTTTGTTTGCTGATGACCTCGACCATTTTGCTCACGATATCCTGCAACCGATGATTGCGCAAATTGAGCTGCCCCTGGCGGCTGAAATTCAACAAACCAGCCACTATTTTTTGGCAGCGTTTGGCTTCTTCCATGATAAACTTCAAATCGCCGCTGTGCTCGTTCTGCTCGCCCAATTCTTTCAAAATCAGATGGGCATAAAGCATGATCGAACCGAGCGGGTTATTGACTTCGTGCGCGACACCAGCGGCCAATTGGCCAACAGATGCGAGTTTTTCGTGCTGAATGAGCATCTCTTGCGTTTCCGCCAACTCGCGCAATGAATCCTGCAATTCAAATTTTGTCTTTTTCAAATTTTCGATGAGAAACGGCAAGCACATTTCCCGTTCGGCCAAACCTTGATGGACGGCTCTGGCGTAGTCGCGGCAGGTGGTGTAGCCACAGGCACCGCAATTGAGCTCATCATCTTTCGAAAATTTGTTGATTTGGGCAAAAATCTCTTTGATCTTGCCTTCCGGCACGCGAACGCTATGAATCTCTTGGCGATGGTAACTGCGATCTATTTTAATCGATTTGCAGCGCTCCAGATATTGCGCCCACTCGGCATAGTTGCTGCGTTCACGACGGGTCTCGGCATATTCAACGATTTTTTGTTTGCGGGTGAAATAATTGGTGTTCTGATCGATAAACGGACCGTTTATGCACCCTTCACAAAAGAGCAGGTCCACCACTTGCGCTTTAATTTCGCCGTTCTGCACGCATTCAAGGACATTGAGAACATGTTGTTTGCCTTCCGCCATAATGATCTCGTTGTCCATCAGATCATAAGGCAATCCGGAACTGCGGATCAATCCGCCGCTGATCGGATAAATCCGGCCAAGAAAGGGGTGCGGAGGATCGAACCAGGACGGCATCGCCTCTTCTGGATTCACATGCAGATCGTTGAACAGCTGTTCCATCTCCTGGAAAGTGAGCACTTCATCGACGGCATCGCTCACCTCGCTGTTCTGGATTTCCATTTTTTTAGCAACGCAGGGTCCGATAAAAACCAGGCGCATGTCGCTGCCATAGATCCTCCTCACCGCCCTGCCGGCCGCAACCATCGGAGAAACAGTCGGCATGATATTGTCGATGAGGTCCGGTACATACTTTTCGATGTAATTGACCACCGCCGGGCATGAAGAGGCGATAATCGGTCTTTTGGTTCCCTGCCACTGATGCTGTGTGCTGGTTTTGGCCAGTTTGGCGATTTCCTGATTGATCAGATCGGCGCCGAAGGCCACTTCGATGACCACTTTAAATCCGCATTCCCGCAAAGCACCCACGATTTTTTCGGGATCGATGTGGGAATAAGCCGCCGGAAAAGACGGCGCCAAAAGCGCCGCAACCGGTTTTTCTTGGGTCAAAAAGACCAGCGTCGCCTGCACGCTGTTCAGCACCGCCTTGGCTTTTTGCGTGCAAACGCGGACGCAATGACCACAACCGATGCACCGCTCTTCGATGACTTCGGCCTGTCCTTTTTCAACTTTGATGGCTTTGGCTGGACATTCACGGATGCAGGTATAACACTGCTTGCAGCGTTCTTCGATTGTCCAGACGACTTTTTTCATTGGATCTCTCTGCTGACAAAATGTGTATGCAACAGCTCGTGCGATTTGTGGCTGTTGGGCTCGCCGAGAAATTCTTGGTAGAGCTTCTGAATCGAGCTGTTCTGATGCGAACACCGCCGTGCAGTTGCGCGATCGATTTCGTATATCGCCTCAGCGCGTTTTTTGACTTTTTCCGGATCGGCAGGCAATGGCTGTCCTCCACCATTGATGCAGCCGCCGGGGCAGGCCATGACTTCGATGAATGCAAATTCCGACTTGCCGCTGCGGATATCGTCCAAAAAGGAATCGATATTCTTCAATCCGCTTACAGCCGCTACGTGCAACTCGATGTCGTTGATAAAGACCGTGGCGCGCCGCACGCCGTCCAGCCCACGAATCGGCGAAAACTCGATATCGTTCATTTCTTTGCCGGTCAAAAAGAAATGGGCTGTGCGCAAGGCAGCTTCCATGACACCACCGGTTGCGCCGAAGATGGCGCCGGCACCGGTCGACTCGCCCAGCGGATCATCAAAATGGTCGTCCGGAAGTTTATGAAAGTCGATGCCGGAATTCTTGATCATCCGTGCCATCTCGCGTGTTGTCAACACCGCATCCACGTCTGGATAGTTGAAGCCGAGTTCCGGGCGCTGGGATTCAAATTTCTTTGCGGTACACGGCATCACCGAGACCACAAAAATCTTGGCCGGATCGATATTCATTTTTTGTGCATAAAAGGATTTGATAATCGCACCGGTCATCTCCTGCGGCGATTTGCAGGTGGAGACATGTTCCAGGAGATCGGGATAAAAGGTCTCGACGTATTTGACCCAGCCAGGACTGCACGAAGTCAAGAGTGGAATTTTCCCGCCGTTTTTCAAACGGCTGATCAACTCCGCACCTTCTTCCATAATGGTCAGGTCAGCACCGAAATTCGTATCGAAAACCATATCGACGCCCATACGCCGCAATGCCGCGGTCATTTTACCCGTCACAATGCTCCCTGGTTCCATGCCAAATTCTTCGCCGAGTGCCACGCGGACAGAGGGTGCGGTTTGTGCGATGACAATGCGATTCGGATCGTTGATGGCTTCCCAGACCAACTTTTCATGGCTCTTTTCCGTCAGCGCACCCACTGGACATACCGTGATGCACTGTCCGCAATAGACACACGGACTGGTATTCAGACTGCTGTCCATTGCCGGGGTGACATACGAAGAAAAACCTCGGCGTGCGAGGTCAATCGCACCGACATTTTGTGTCTCGTGACAAACCCGAACACAACGGCCGCACAGGATACACTTGTTGGGATCGCGTTCGATTGACGGGCTGGCGATGTCTTTTTTGTTCATCCGCCGTTCACCGGTGTAGCGGTAATCGCGCACCCCATATTCAGAAGCCAAGTCTTGCAGCTCGCAGTTGCCGTTGCGCACGCACACCAGGCAGTCCTGCGGATGATTGGCGATCAACAACTCGATAATCGTCTTTCGCGCCCGCCGCACTTTGGTTGAGTTGGTCAACACCCGCATGCCTTCGGTCACCGGCTGCGCACAGGACGGCACCAGATTGCGTTGGCCTTCAACTTCAACCACACAGATACGACAAGAGCCGGTCGGCGTAAAACCCTTGAGATAGCACAAAGTTGGAATTTTTATTCCTTCGCGCTGAGCGACATTGAGGATCGTATCGCCCGGATTGGCCCATAACTCTTTGCCATTTATTGTTACAATCATCGGAATCCTCTCTGGCTTGATTATTCCACGTAAATTGCGTCGAATTTGCAGTTTTGACGGCAGATGTCACAGCGAACACATTTGTCTTCGATGATATAATGCGCTTTTTTCACTTCACCGATTATGGCACCCTGGGGACATTTGCGGGCGCATAAGGTGCAGCCCGTGCACTTGTCGGTATCGATATGATAGGTTAACAATTCCCGGCAATGACCAGCTGGACACTTGCGGTCATACAGATGAGCTTCATACTCGTCGCGAAAATAGCGAAGTGTGCTCAATACCGGATTGGCGGCAGTCTGACCAAGGCCGCACAGCGACGTATTCTTGATCACATCAGCCAGACGCTCCATATAGACCATGCCCTGGAAACGCAACAGCGCATCTTCCGGTGACTTTTCGCTGCGATACGATTGTGTCAGTCGCTCGAGTATTTCGAGCAACCGTTTGGTTCCTTCTCGACACGGGATGCATTTGCCGCACGATTCGCTGGCGATAAAGGTCATAAAATATTTGGCCAAATCGACCATGCAAGTCGTCTCGTCCATCACCACCAGGCCGCCGGATCCCATCATCGCACCAATCGATTTGAGGCTTTCGTAATCGACTGCGGTATCGATTACCGATTCCGGCAGAGCACCGCCGGAAGGCCCGCCGATTTGCACGGCTTTGAACTCTTTGCCGTTCGGAATCCCCCCGCCAATATCGAATATCACCTCGCGCAAAGTTGTGCCCATCGGTACTTCGACCAGGCCGGTGTTGCACACCTTGCCTGAAAGAGCAAAAATCTTGGTCCCTTTTGAATTGGCGGTGCCAATTGCTGCGTAAGCATCAGCACCACCGAGAACAATGGTCGAGACATTGGCAAAGGTCTCGACATTGTTGACAACGGTCGGTTTACCGAAAAGACCGGCCACCGCCGGAAAAGGCGGTCGGGGCCTGGGCATGCCGCGTTTGCCTTCGATCGAATTGATCAGGGCAGTTTCCTCACCGCAAACAAATGCACCGGCGCCCTTTTTGATCTTTAAATGAAAGGAAAAGCCGCTGCCCAGAATGTTGTCGCCCATAAGCCCATAGGCTTCTGCATCGTGGATCGTTTTCTCCAGACGCTGTATGGCAAGAGGATACTCTGCACGACAGTAGATATATCCCTGGCTGGCGCCGATTGCATAGGCGGCGATGATCATCCCTTCCACCACCCGATGGGGATCGCCTTCCAAAACCGCGCGATCCATAAAGGCGCCTGGATCACCTTCATCTGCATTGCAGATCAGATATTTTTGTTCGCTTTTTTCTTTGTAAGCGAACTCCCATTTTTTGCCGGTGGGAAATCCCCCGCCTCCGCGACCGCGCAATCCCGATTTCTTGATCTCTTCAATCACGTCGACGGGCGACATGGTGCTCAAAATCTTGGCCAAGGCGCGATAACCGTCGCGCGCCAAATACTGATCGATGCTCTCCGGATTGATCACTCCGCAATTGGCAAGGACCAGTTTTTTCTGTTTCTTGAAAAACGGCACATCGTCAATGGCTGTGAAACCATTGACAGACTTGCCATTGCCGGTCTTATAGACACCCAGAAGACGATCAGTATCGATCTTGTCCTGAATAAAGGCTGCATCCAAAATAGCCGGCACATCAGCCGGAGTGACTCGGGCATATGAAACTCGCGCTGACTTTGGCAGTTTGATGTCGACGATCACTTCCATGGAACAAAAACCAACACACCCTGTCGACCACAGCTGCGCATCGATCTGCCGAGCAGTCAGTTCTTCGCGCAATTTGTCATAGACCGCCTGGGCGCCGTTGGCCAGACCACAAGTGCCCATGCCGACCATAATCACCGGCTGGGCATGGTGTTCCAGCAGCAATTCCTTTTTGTATGCCGACAATTCTTCTTTTGCTTCAGCCGACTGGTTGCAATGCGGACCATTGTTGATGCAATCGACGAAGAATCGACAGGGATTGTCCGGCGTGTGCCAACAGCCATGGTATATTTTTGCAAACGATTTCATCGACGATCACTCCTCTTCTGCTTTCTTTTGGTAGGACGCCAGCAATTTTTGCACACTCTTGACCGTAAGACCACCGTGGAATTCGCCGCTGATGGTGATGACCGGGGCAATGCTGCAGGCACCGATACAAGCAACGGTTTCAATGGTGTATTTCATATCCTTGGTTGTGTCGCCGGCTGAAATGCCCAACTCGCTCTCCACAGTGCGCAAAATATCGAGCGATCCTTTGACATGACAAGCTGTGCCGCGACAGACGCGAATGACGGTTTTTCCCAGTGGTTTGAGACGAAACTGGTTGTAAAAAGTCGCAACGCCATAGACCCGGCTAACCGGCATATCGGTATATTGAGCAACAGCATGCAATTCACTTTCCGGCAGATAGCCATAGGTTTCTTGAATATCCTGCAGCAGCGCGATGAGCACGGACGGATCGTGCTCAGGATATTTTGCCAAAATTGTCTTCGTCTCCATGGTTCTCCTCTTTTCATCATTATTGCATATCAGCACTGTTCCGCGTAAGGACTCTGCTGGCTGCAAACAGGTTGTGTTGTTCGTTATAACAAAATTGCGGAAAATTCTGTGCCGCAGTTCCAGCAAAAAAACCGCGGTTTTTGTCAATTCCCTTGTTTGTCACAGCACCCGGCAGAAAACGCACTGTTGTTGCTGTTGCGACAAGCAGTCTGAATCGCCAGCCTGAGGTCTTGTGTGCCAAAAGACTCCAGATGGAAATAGTAGATATTCTGCTTGCGAATCTTCGCTTCAAGCGATTTCGAATTGACCGCGGTGGTCACGATCACTTTTGCTGTCGGATCGCATCCTTTGAGCAACCTGATAGTCTGCTCAACTTGTAACCGCTCGCTGTTGGCTTTCAGAACGATCACATCGAAATGACGCATTCGGGTCATTTCGATGCCTCCCATGGTGTCATGGATCACTTCGAATGGGATTTGATCTTCGCGCAAGGAGCGGAACAGCTCCTGGTGCAAGGCCTGCGGTTTAGGCAAAATAAACAGACAATTCATGATCCAATGCACTTCCCAAAAAATTTCAAAATCAGATTGGCCTGCTCGATTTGGCGCTTTGCAGAAATGTGCGCGAACTGTCAGGCAGATGTGAGAACAGTCAAGATTCAATTTACCTACAAATACCATGCCAACATTAAAAGCACGCTTCCAATCCGCTATTTTAGACGGCGCGACGGATTTAGTTTTCATCTATAGCGTTGTTATTTAATTAGATATATCAGTATTCTTTTGGTGAAATCGAGCGGGGTGAACCTCGTGTTGCAGGATAAAGCGACACCCTTGATCAGTTGGTTGATGATAGTTTTAAAATTGCGGATTAAGAAGCGAAAAGCCAAAGTGTGGATTTTCTCCCCACTCCAGCGCTAAAGATAAAAATCTTGCCAAAAAGTGTAGAATAATTCCCCAGTTGAATCAATCGAGTTCGTAGCGTCGGATCTTGTCATACAGCGTTTTGCGGTCGATTCCCAGCAAGCGCGCGGTCTGGCTGATGTTGTGCCCGGTTGTGCGCAGGGTGTTGGCGATATGTTGTTTTTCAATTTGGGCGATCGACAAAGTCGGCGCGGTGTCATTCGGCACAACGGCATTGATCTGCAGGGCAGGCGGCAGACTGGCCAGACTGATCGTCGAGCTGTCCTCGATAATGGCGATGCGTTCAACGATGTTTTGCAATTCGCGGATATTCCCCGGCCAGTCATAGTGCAACAGAGCAGCCAGAGCATTGTCGTCGATAGACTGGATCGGTTTTCGATGGCGGCGCAGATTGTTTTTCTGGATGAAATAGTGCAACAAAAGCGGAATATCATCTTTTCGTTCGCGCAAACTGGGCAAGTGGATGGGAATGACGCTCAAACGGTAATAGAGATCTTCGCGGAATTCACCGCGTTCAACCGCTTGCTGCAAATCAAGATTGGTCGCCGCAATAACCCTGACATCGACGGGTATGGTTTCTGTGCTGCCGATCCGGCGGATCTCCTTTTCCTGGATGGCGCGCAGGATTTTGGCCTGCACATTGAGGGAAATATTGCCGATTTCGTCAAAGAAAAAAGTACCGCCATCGGCAAGCTCAAAAGCGCCATGTTTGGTGGCAATGGCGCCGGTAAAAGAGCCTTTGACATGGCCGAAAAGTTCGCTTTCGAACAGGGATTCGACCAATGAACCGCAATCCATGGTAAAAAAAGGTTTTTTGCTGCGCAAGCTGAGCGCATGCAAGGCTCTGGCGATCGATTCCTTGCCGGTACCGCTCTCGCCGAGGATTAAAACCGTGCTGTCAGTGGGAGCAACTTTTTCCACCAGGCGAAAAATGTCGTGCATGGCTTTGCTCTTGGCGATAATGCTGACGCTTTGGCCGTCGAATTGAAAGCGAAATTCGCTCTCGCCGCTTTTTCCCAGCTGTCGCCGCTGGGCGACCAGTTTGTTGACCGTCTCCAACAACTGGCCCGGCTCAAAAGGCTTTTGCAGATAATCGAATGCGCCGAGACGCATGGCTTCAACGGCGTGTTCGATGGTCGCATAGCCGGTCATCATGATGATGTCGGTTTGGGGGCTCGATT
This sequence comes from bacterium, assembly GCA_029565675.1. Taxonomy (GTDB): domain Bacteria; phylum Zhuqueibacterota; class Zhuqueibacteria; order Residuimicrobiales; family Oceaniaggregativiventaceae; genus Sulfursilanivivens. Next base: position 31,877 of record JAKQNP010000036.1, on the reverse strand, counting down.
GTTGAACCGCACGCATGAAATCGATGCCATTCATGCCAGGCATGCGGAAATCGGTTATCAAGACATCGAAATTGATATCGCGCATCAACTTGAGTCCCTCTTCCGGATTTTTGCCGCTGTAAACGGCATAACCCGCGTCATTCAGAAAGGCTTCGCAAGCAGAGCGCAAGACATAGTCATCATCGATCAGCAGAATTTTAAGTTTTTCAGCCACTCAGACCTCGGAAAGAAACCAACTTGGGCGGATAAACGGTTTATCCGGCCGCGTACCAATGCCGTGAATCTGCACCGCATGGCTAACAACCGAATTTACGGACAAATCGCGAAAAACGCAACCGATTCCCGGGTAGGCGTGAGCACCTGCGCAGAAAAAACCACGGTCATCGGGCTGGCGATCGCATACCGACCTTCAGGTCAACGCCGACCGTTGAATTCCCGCACCGCATCAAACATGGCAACGATATTTTTGATCGGCGTATTGGCTTGTATGTTGTGTACCGCGTTGAAAACAAAACCACCGTCGCGGCCGAGAATTTCACAGCGTTCAAGAACCTGACGGCGTACCTCATCGGGTCGTCCAAACGGCAATGTCGATTGGGTGTCGATTCCACCACCCCAAAAGACCAGCCGATCGCCGTACTCTGCTTTCAATTTCCTGGCATCCATGCCGCGGGCAGTCAATTGCACCGGATTCAGAATATCAAAACCGGATTCGATCATGGCATCGATCAATGGCGCAACAGCCCCGCACGAGTGTTTAAAAGTTTTCCAGGTGGTATGCGCATGGATCCAATCGTTGATCCGGCGATAATACGGCATATAGAGTTCGCGATAGGTTTCTTCGGAACAAAAAGTCGAATTTTGCGTGCCGAAATCGGTGCCGCAAATAAACAGCGCGTCGACCCGATCACCGACCGTTTCCCACAATTTGGCCAAATTCTGCAGAGCGATGTCGGTCTGCTGTTGAAAAATCTGCCTGATAAAATCCTGCCTGATGACTGTGGATACATACCATTCCTCGATGTCGCGAATGCCTTTGGGATCCTTGAGAAAAGGCGCTGGGACCAAGGCGATGTCGCCAAGCGCGGTGCCACCGAAAGAAGCCAGAACACCGCGCGGATTATCGCGTAAATTGGCGATTTCACGAGCATAATAGCTCAGTTCTTTTTCGCCGACAAGCGTAAACTCTTCCAGGTTGTCGGCCGGATTCAAATGGGTCTCGTCGATAGGGTGCTGCCGGACGATCGTGTCAAAAAAATAGCCGTTTTGGGGCATGCGGCCGCTGGGCATGGCAGTCAAATCGCCTTTCGGGTAGATCAGTGTATCGCCGTTTTGGTCGCGGGTCGTTTGCATGTGTTCCGATACCAAGACCTGCAATCCTGAATCGAGGGTATAAGGGCGCCAATTTTCATTGGCAAAACCGAAAATATTCTCTGGAGCGCCGAGACCGACGACATCAACGCCCAGGGCGTCGAGCAAATCATCCTCCACCAATCCGAGCATCTGGTAAGGTTCGTGAACTTTGACCAGCCTTTTCTCCAGTTTATAGTAGTCGCGCAATCCGGCCACGCAAGAAACATGGATTCCGGTCACCGAACTGGCGCCCAGATCGACGGGAATGGCATCCGGCTGACGATGGTTGAGAGCGTCCTGCAAACGTTGGCGTCCTGGCATTGTCATCTCCTGACTTTTATCTTGATTAAAAGATGAAATTTTTTAAGTTTAATTGCGAGTCAGTTTGCATAAAACAGAGGAACAATCCTATGCGCATCACCCATATTACCATCGACAACCTGTTCGGCCTGTTCAACCACGAGATCCCGCTGTTTGGTCAAGACCGGATCACCATCATCCACGGTCCGAACGGCTATGGCAAAACCAGCGTTCTGCGCCTGATCCAATCGCTGTTTAGCGAGAATAATTTCTATCTTGTTAAAATTCCTTTCGACAAAATCGCCATTCGTTTTGATGATGAGCGTGAATTTCGCATCCATAAAAAGATGCACGCCGAAACTCTTCTCACTGAAGAAGTCGTGTTTTCTTTTGCTGAAAACTCTTTTTCGCTCAAGCCGATTGTCACCGGAAAAAAACACCGTCGGCGGTCTATCGGCAAATCTGCATTGTCTCCGCAGCAGATTTGGCAATTGGAAGAGTTGCAGGAACCAACCACCTTTAAAGATTTTTTGGAAAAAGCGGCTGAAATTTATGAACTGATCTACCCTGCCCCGGCCATCCAACAACCCGAGTGGCTGCAAAAGTTGCGCAGCAGTATTCCGGTACGCATGATCGAGGCACAGCGTTTGATGCAATTCAGCCGATCGGCTGCGGGGTCATCTGTTGAGGAGCAGACGCCGTTGCCGTCGGTTATCGAATATTCCAACGAAATTGTCGGGGTGATCAATTCCAGACTCGCCGAATACGCAGCCCTTTCGCAATCGCTGGATCGCACTTTTCCACAACGGATGCTGCAGCAGCTCGACTCTGATCAAGTCCGCCAGGAAAACGATTTGCGCCGGCAACTGAGGGATCTGGAAAAAAAGCGGCTGCGCTTCATCAACGTCGGCATTTTGGATTCCGAGGATTTTTCTTTCGAGTTGCCGGAAAACATCGATGAAACCGCACTGGTCATGTTGACGATCTATATGAATGATGTCGAAAAAAAACTGGCGATTCTCGATCAGCTGGCGGATAAAATTGAATTGTTCAAGAATACGGTCAACCATTTATTCGATTACAAATGGATGGAAATTTCCAAACACAGCGGTTTTCGCTTCTTTTCCAGCACCCATAACGAGTTGGAGCCGTCGGATCTCTCCTCCGGCGAACAACATGAAATCGTTTTGTTGTACGAATTGCTGTTTAAAACCGACTCGGACAGCCTGATCCTGATCGATGAGCCCGAACTTTCCCTGCATGTGTTGTGGCAGGAAGCGTTTTTGCACGATTTGCAGCAAGTCACGCAGGTGGCGGAACTGGATGTGATCATCTCGACTCATTCCCCGCAATTGATCCACGATCGCTGGGATTTGACTGTGGAACTCAAAGGACCAACCGAATGAGTGAATTTCTGACGCCGCATTCCATCGCCAACACCATTCGCATGAAAGCCACCCAATATTCAGGGATGTTTTTAATCGTCGAAGGTCCGGACGATGCGCGCATGTTTAAAAATTTTGTGATCGAAGAAAACTGCAAAATAGAAATCGCGTTTGGCAAAAACAATGCGACTGAAGCGCTGAAATTGCTCGCAGCGACTGATTTTGACCAGGTGCTTGCCATTGTAGACCGCGACTATGATACCGTGCTTGGCAATCTCCAACAAACGGAACACCTCTTCCTCACCGATACCCACGACCTGGAAACTCTCATCGTTAAATCTCATGCGTTCAACAAGCTGGTCGCTGAATATATGGACGAAGAACGGTTGCGAGAGTTTGAAAAACGCCGGCATAAAGAACTGCGCCAAATTCTCCTCGACTCTGCCTATTTTATCGGACTGGTGCGATGTGTTTCAATCAAACATAGGCTGAATATCAGCTTCAAGGATATCGAGTTGAACAGAGTGCTCGATAGAGAAACCTTGCAAATCGACAAAACAGCGTTTCTCCGCCAGGTGGTGAAAAATTCCAATGTGGTCGAGGTCAAATTCGAAGATTTACAAGAGAAAATCGAGCACTTGCACCAAGAAAAACACGATCCCTGGATCATCGCGCGTGGACACGACCTGGTTGAGGTTCTGCACAATGCCTTGCAACTGGTTGGGTACCGCCGCAGTCAGCGCCTGTCGATAAGCATGCTCGAAAGCAGTTTGCGGCTCTCCTACTCTTTCGATGCGTTTAAACAGACCGTCTTGTACCGCAACATCAAGGAATGGGAAAAAAAACGCTCGGTACAAAAGTTCTTTCGCTGAAATGCCTGCCGTTGCTCCCGAACCCGACCGGTTTGGACGGTATGGCCATGAAAACAACAATCGTTCACCCGTTCGTTGCCGCCAGAAGCGAGGACTGGCGACCTGCTTGCACCAGAGAGTCACTCCTGCAACAGCTTGTTGATCTCTTCCAACACCGCAAACGCATCTGCCACATAGAGCACATCGGCTTTGCCTTGCGCCCAGCCGCAATTGGCATCTAAATTTATTGCACGCCTTTCATTGATAAATCTCCAACCCACGACATGCGGCTCTTCGCCGTGACAACAGGTGGCCAGGCCTTTCGGATGGCGAGGGGTCGACCCGGTCTGGCCGACCTGATTGAGGTGGGTCAAGAACGGCAAAACCGTCTGTCCCTCACCTTTGAGATCCACCAGAGATTTCGTGCTGCCTAGAGATGCGCCACCGAGCTGTAAAAACGTGCGGATCAGCGATGCTGCCTGGTCTGGGTGTGTCTGACCGTCGGATTGTTTTTTGGTCCATCCGGCACCCGCCACAAAAAGCAAGTTTGCTGCCGGTCTTATGGTCTGGCTTTCGCCGCTCGGAGTTCGTTTCCCTTCGACGATGGTGCGAATCTTGTCGGCCGGCAAACGACACTCGACCTTTTGGATTTGCACTGTGCCGGTCTGAATTTGCCAGGCCGGTGCCATGCCGCCTTCGAAAAGCATAAACCATGGACGCTTACTGCGGCATTGTTCTGCCTGAATTCTTTGGCGGTAATACCAGCGCTGCACGCTGAGTTGACCGCCATTAACAGAAACCCCGGTAATGTGCGTATCGATGGCGCCTTTGCAGCGACAGGCAACCGCCGCAAGCACGCGCGTCATGCGGGTTGTGCTGCAAGCCAACACGACTGTCGGCGCAGCTGTTTCGCAAATCGCGGTCAATGCTGCTGCATCGGTGGCAAAGCGCGGAAACGCAAACTCTGCCCCTTCCACCACAAGAATCGGTTGCTGACTTGCGCCAGCCAAATTGTGCGCTGCTTTTGTCGCCTGCTCGCCGCAAACAGCAACGTGTAAATCACCGCCGACTTGTGCGGCTAAAGCTTTGGCGAATGCCAATCCCTCAAGGGCGCGATCTGCAAATGAACCATCGTTTTCGTGGTGCAGCAAGTATAAAAAACGCTCCATTCTGTTCCTCTCTTCTATTGCCGCCTCATCCAGTCGACGATTTCGCGAGCGATTTCTTGTGGATTTTTATCTTTTACAAGTTCTGTATCGCGCTTTTGCTGTGGCAAAGCCACAGATGTAAACTGGAGTGCGTCAGCGGGATAGCCAAACGCCTGCGCTTTTTGCAATGCCGGCATGATCTGCCGCATATTTGTCATGCCAACCTGCGGATTGTTGGGCGGCTCGGGCAAATTACCGGTCGCCCATCCCAATACGGCCGGTGGCCCCGCGCAGAGGGAAATCTGATGTTCCCCTCCTTCCAGGCGCTCCAAAACCCTTAGGCTGCCGTCATTTGTAACTTCCAGTTCATCTACTCCTTGAAATTGATCACAAATATTCAAAAGCTCGCCGGTCATTTGCAGGGTGGTGCCGGAAGCGCGCGATGCCGATTCCCAGCCTCCAAACAACAGCAGACGATTGAAATCGAGCGAGGGAATGGATCGGATGGTCTCAGCCAATTTTTCAGCGGCAGCAAAGCTGTCGGTGAACCCGTTCGAGGGGGCATCTAACGCGACCAGTTCAAAAGACGCTTTTTGTGCGACCTTCATCATCACCTGGGATAGTTTGGCTCTTGGTGCCATACTGACCAACCATACTTTGCTCTGCGGGTTATTTTTGGCCAAATTTGCAGCTTCAAACAAGCTGTGTTCAGCCCACGGATCGAGAAGATGCGGCAGCATCTGTTCGTTTTTTAGAGCCGGTGCAGAATGGTCAGAAACGGGTAAAAGAGTTTGCAGCGGGTCTGGTGCCACGCCTGAGCAAACCACGATGTGAAAGAAAGACATTTGATTTCTCCAATATTGCAATTACCAGGCAATTTTCGCTTGCCAGAACCAGGCTTTTGTCAGTTTTCGCTGGAATGCAGTCCGCCGGTGCCGGCTGAAAATCCGATATTTGTTTTTTGTTTTGCCACATCCAACCACTGGGTACAATTCCATGTGCAAGCGCCGCAATGAATGCATTTATCGCGGTCAAACAGGGGTACACCTTGCGGTCCGGGCGTGATCGCCTCTCCGGAACACATTTCGATGCAGAGCTTAAAACGGCAAGATCGGCAGATCTGTGGATTCAAAAAGCTGACATGATCTCGATACCCCCCCGGTGCCTGGACCTTGCCGCCGATGAGCATCGCATCCTGATGCGACATCATCAGCCGACCATCAAAGGGTATTTCAGGCCAGCCGGCCTGCGCCATGACCAATTCATTCATGGCGATTCCTTTTTGGTCGGCTTGTTGTTGCAAAGTATCCCACTGAGAAGCGGTGATTTTCTTTTTATAAAATCTTTCGAAATTGGGCAGCCTCTCTTGCGTCGATTGCCGCGCAATCGGCAACGACAATTTCCCGCGCGTAAGGTGGGTAAGCATCATACCCAACAAGCCCCAAAGCAGCCCTTTTTGAAAACCATCGCGGCTGTGAGCCGCGATTTTCGCTTCTTTTTCCAGCCTGTCGGAGCGCCGATGTTTTACATAAGTCTCTTGCAAGTTTTGTTTGTTGATCTCTTTTCCGCAGCCATACAATTCGACAATTGCATCGGCAAGCAGTTTGCCGGTATGCCAGGCTTCGTCGACGCCGGAATTGGTGAAAATATTGGTGCTGCCCGATCCCTCGCCAATTCGCACAAATCCATCACCGACCCAGAAGGGCTCACCAAGACGCCCTGATTCTTGCAGCGATTTGGCGCCCCAGGAACGCAGAGTAGATCCCTTGAGCAACTTGGCCAACATTGGATGGCGCATCCAGTGCTGCAAATAGCGATAGCCTGTGCGAACCGGATTGTCCAGCCATGAAGGAACAAAAATACCCAGAGATGCCAAACGATTGGGATGGATATAAATAAAACCGAATATTTCAGGTTCTGGAAAACCAAACGTATGAAAAACCGAGCCTTCTTGAAGTTGGGTATCTTCAGCCAATTCGACGACCGCCTTGATGCCGAGCGCCCAATCTTTGCGTTCATGCCCCGGAGGCAGGCCAAAATGGTCATCCAATTGCATTCCCACTGTGCCGACCGGTCCATCTCCAACCACGCTCAAATCAGCCAGAATATCCATGCCGGCCATAAAACCCTCTGTCGGAGCACCATTCAGATCCGTACCCTGATCCAGAAGCCGGATACCGCGAACGCGATCGCTGTCAAAAAGCGGTTCGCTGACTGGTGTCCCCGGCCACAATTGGATCAGACCGGTAGACATGATCTGCCCGGCAAGCCATTGGCTGAACTGGCCGATGGAAAAGATCCATCCCCCATGTTTGGCGAGAAAACCGGGGATGAACGGCATGCGAAACGCGCGATCGCGGAACCATGGAGTCCAGCGACACAGCTGTACCAGGGTGTCGAGAAAGCGCACACCTGAGCTTCTGCGGCTGGCTCCGACCGGATCGAGCAGGTAATAAAGGTGCTCGTGTTTCACCGCTGTCAGCATGGGAATGTCGCTCGATTTAACGCCTGCCAAACTCGCGCGCATCGATTCAGCATGGGATACCACACCAGAGACACCAAAGCCGAGGTCATCACTGCGCTCATAGCAGACAATCTGCAGAGGCATGCCTGGCATCACGCGGCTTTCTAGTTTGGGTGTGCCGTCCGGATTGAGCAATTGCTGGTTGATCGTATAGAGAAATCCGGCAGTGGCGGGGCCAAATCCCACACACGCAATATCGACCTGCATCTGCTGGCGGTCTGTTTCGCTCATCATCAATTGACCTATACTGGATAATCCAAGGTTTCAGGAATCATAATGCAAGTCAAAGAACGGCCGGCGCGTTCTTTTGCCTCCCCAAGGCCATGGAACGATCGTTCGATGGCGCTGCGTTCAGCAACGAATCGGTCGACCATCTGCTGATCAAGGGTATATCCATGCACCAATTCCGAGAGCAAGCGGAGTGCTTCGCCGCAGGAGCGACAGCTTTGCAGCATGCAGAGATCGCGCAGAAATACAATCGCTCCTGGAAGTTCTTCCGCCAAAGAAGGACTTTCTGCTCCTGCTTCTTCGAGATGGATGAGATCCTGGAGCTGATAAAAAGCAGCGAGCAACCAGCACAAGGCATCGGCGAGCGGGAAAGTGACGCCGTGCCGTGAACTGCTGTAAAGTTTGCCATTGTTGTCGTCGGCATGAGACTGCAGAAACTCCAGAGTCGCGAGCCAGAGGTCAAAGCTCTGACCCAGACCGGCGGCTCCCGTGCCGGGATGCTGGATTTCGGTTTCCGCCAAGTCCGCAATCCAGCCGCGCATCATGAACAAGAAAACCGGATTGGTCATGGTAAAGGACAATTGTCGCCGTTGTACGGCTTCCGGTCCTTCATAGGTTGCTTCCAGTTGGGCATCCTGCCATTTTTGTCCGAGAAATCCGGGACAATCTTCGGTAATGCCATAGCCGCCCATCAGGCTGACGGCTTCGCGCATCATGGTGGCGCCCTGGCCAGTGCACCAGAGTTTGCTTGCCGGGCACAGCACGTTGGCAAGCGCATCGATTTCGATATAGCGCAACAACAGGTCGTCTTCCGATGGTTTTTGACCTGTCTTTTTGATTTCAAGCAGTTGTTGCTGCAGTTTGATAATTTGCTTCAATTCTTGTCGACCGCGCTCGATGCCTTGCTCATGAAAGAGGCGATCTTTCTCCTTTTCGAGCGGATCGAGGAGATCAAAAACCCTGGCGGCGGTGAATCCCAGGGAAGCCGATGCTTCACCCATGGCCCAAATCGCGGCCAGGCGTTGCACGGCGTCGTCTTTTTGTTGAATTCCGAGTTCGTAGCGCGGTGAACCGGGTTCGAGATTGCCGCCGCGGAATCTGCTGCGCTGATAACGGATGATCGGTTCTACGGAGCTGAGCAATTTTGCTGCGCTCATCAATGCCACGGTAACACGAGTCCGTTTGAAAACCGCTTCAATGATCTCGCTGTGTGAAAAACGGGGAACCACAGTGCCATCCTTGATTTCATAGCCGCCGATGATACGGCTCGCCGGAACGCGCAGGCTAAAAATTGGATCGCGGGTTGAGGAGAGCTGATGTACCAGTTTCAAGGTCGGAGCGCCCCGATCAAAGGTACCCTGGTCGCCCGTTTCGAGAATCACCATACAGCTGCCTTTAAGACGCTCATCGTCGCTCTCAACCGCCACGCAAACAAAATCAGCAAAATCCATATTCGTGATAAATCGACCCCGTTTCTCGATCTGCAGAATCGGCTCAGCAGTAGAGTCAGACCATTCCGCAATACGCATTTTACCGCTCAGAATTCCGGTTTCCACTCCAACATACGGCAATGGTTCAGTGAGTCCAAATGCCCCGCGACGGGCGGTGCGTTTTTCTCCGCCACTCGGCGGAACAGCCGCCGACATGTAGTTTTCTCGCTGCTCTTCTGTTCCGCGCTCATGGATCGGAGCCAATGCCAGATTGCCAGCGAGACTGCTGGTGGCGGCACCAGCATCTACCCAGGAGAGCTCGAAAGCAACGAGCGCGAGTGCCAGGTTTTTCGGCCCCTCGATATAACCGCCGTACCGGGGATCCATAAAAAGAGCAGTGATTCCTGATTCATCGAAAGCATCGAGCAGCTGTGCTTTTTCCGATGACCATTCATGCGACTTGCGGGCACCATTGGCAACCGCCCGCGCAACAGCGCCCCGCGCCACTGTTCGTGCGGACTGCATCACCATCTGCAGATCATAGCGATCAGCGAATCGCCACAAAATGGCGCGCAGTTCATCGCTGGGAATAATTTTAATCGAATCCATCATGGTCTCCAAGCTGTCAATCCTGTTTGGCGCTGCTAGGATATTTTACATAAAATGAATCATATTCAAATAAATTAAAAATCTAATCGCTGAGAAACAAGCAGTTTTTCAGGCTAGGAAATCAATATACAAAACTGACGCCGAGATTTCAAATACAAAGTCCGACTGCCGGCATTTTGCCGGGGTGCTGATTTATACTAGATTTCGATATTGGCGGTTTGCTGCATTTTTCGTAAATTACGGCTGATAAAATGCATCGCTGCAAGAGTCGTTCACTCTTTTTTAATCGATCGAAATCAATTGCGCTGAACACAGCAGTTATGCCTGAACCTGCTCTACTCCTGAGCCGAGATGGCGGATCTCTCTTCAGTCCACTGCATCCACCTATGCGACGGCCCGGAGACCATAAAACGAGGTAAAAATGAAAGAACACAAAACCGACAGCTGTTATGCGTTGATTCTCGGGGCCAGCAGCGGTTTCGGGGCAGCTGCAGCGCTGCGCCTGGCACATGAGGGATACCATATCTTTGGTGTGCACCTCGACCGCAAATCGACCCAACCACAAGTCGAAGAATTGATCGTGAAAATTAAAACAGCTGGCGGTTGTGCGACCTATTTTAACATCAATGCCGCCGATGGTAAAAAACGCGCCGAGGTTGTGGCTGAAATCCGAAAAAAGATTCCGCGCGGCCAGCATATCAAAGTCATGTTGCACTCTTTGGCTTTCGGTTCTCTCAAACTATTTATCGACAAGGACGCAAGCAAATGCATCGCGCCGGACAATGTCGCCATGACCATGAATGTCATGGCGCATTCCCTGATTTATTGGGCACAAGAGTTGTTTTGGCAAAACTTGCTCGGCTATGGATCCAGAATATTTGCCATGACCAGTCACGGCAGCCATACTGTACTGCCTTATTATGGCGCTGTCTCGGCGGCCAAAGCAGCTCTCGAAGCTCATATCCGGCAATTGGCTCTCGAACTTGGTCCAATCGGTGTGACCTGCAATGCCCTCAAAGCCGGCGTCACCAATACCCCGGCGTTGCAGAAAATTCCCGGATACGAGGCGATGATCGAAGCAACCTTGCGGCGTAATCCGGCTGGCCGGTTGACCACGCCAGCCGATGTCGCCAATGCCATCGCATCGTTGTGCTCGATGGATGTGCAATGGATCAACGGCGACACCATCGCCATCGACTATGGTGAATCAGTCATGGATAGAGGATAGACCAAAGCCACCGAATGACAGCAGGAATTTGTCCATGAAACCAAACTCCATTGCAGTGTTATACGACGATGCCGACCTGTTGGCCATCAACAAGCCTGCCGGTATCGCCTGCCTCGCTGATCGTTTCGAACCCAAGGTACCGCACTTGTTGCCTCTTCTTGAGCTGCGCTGGGGTAAATTGTGGGTGGTTCATCGGATCGACAAAGAGACCAGCGGAGTGGTTGTCCTGCCGCGCAATGAGATTTGTCACCGGGCTTTGAACGATCAATTCCAGGAACACAAAGTCACCAAATTTTATCACGCCCTCGTTGTCGGAAATCCCCCCTGGGATGACCAACTGATCGATCTGCCCCTGTCGGCCGACGCAGATCGGCAACACCGGACCCGGGTCGATTTGAAAAGCGGTAAGAGTTCGGTCAGCCGTGTTCATGTTTTGCAGCATTTGGGCGCCTTTGCCTTGCTGCAAATCCAACCGTTGACGGGCCGCACCCATCAGATACGTGTACATTTGGCATCGATCGGATATCCGGTGGTGGCCGATCCTCTTTACGGAAACGGCGAACCCTTGTGGCTTTCGCGGATTAAAAAAGGTTACCGAACCGGCGCCCACGAGGAAAAGGCGCTCCTGGCACGTCTGGCCTTGCATGCGGCCGAACTTTCACTGTCTCACCCGACCACCCATGAATTCCTTAGCTTTTCCGCTCCTTACAGCAAAGATATGAAAGCAGCAATCTATCAGCTGGACAAAAACTGCCAGACAACCGGCTGAATGGTCTTCTCGAATCTCCTATACAATTTTTTAACGATCAATCAAGCATTGAGGAGTGGCGATGAACGCGCAATTTGATGTCGTTGATGGTGTTCTGTACGTTAAATTGAGCAACGAAATAGTCCGCATCGAAGCCTGGGGAGAAAACAGCATTCGGTTGCGCGCCACGCGCAACCGCGAGATCCGCGACGATCTTCCGCAGGCACTGCTCCCCTGCTCCAATCCGGTGTTGAAAATCGAATCCGTGCAATCCGTTGCCCAAGCGGTCAACGGCAAGCTGCGCATCCGCATCGATGAAAAGGGACGAATCGCCTTTTCCCGCGCTGACACGGGTCAAGAGCTGCTCACCGAACAGCCGCTGCATTTCATGTTGCCGGCCCGCGATTATCGATCCACCGGCGGCAATCTGTTTCACACCACCGTGAACTGGCAAGCTCATGACAACGAACGTTTTTACGGCATGGGCCAACACCCGCTTCCGTTTCTGGATCAAAAGGGATGCACTATCGACCTGATGCAAAAAAACACCGAGGTTTCGATTCCCTTTTTGCTGTCGAATCGCGGCTATGGGTTTTTGTGGAACAATCCTGCTATAGGACGGGCGGAATTTGCACGCAATCACACCCGCTGGGTAGCGGAGGCGACGGAGCAAATCGACTACTGGGTAACCGCTGGTGATTACCCGGCGGAAATCGTCACGAGTTATGTGCAAGCAACGGGATTGCCGCCGATGCTGCCCGAATGGGCCGCCGGATTCTGGCAAAGCAAACTGCGCTACCGCACTCAGGCTGAATTGCTGGAGGTTGCCCGCGAGTACCGGCGCAGAGATCTGCCGCTATCCGTTCTGGTCATCGATTTTTTCTATTCGATCTATTTGGGAGACCTGGAACTCGATCCGGCGGACTGGCCCGATCCGGAGGCCATGATGCGCGAACTGCAGGAAATGGGCATTCGCGTCATGATATCCATCTGGCCGGCTTTTAATGTGCTCAGCCGCAACTTTGCGGAAATGGCGGCCAGGGGGTACCTGATCCAGACGGAACGAGGCCAATTGGCGCATCAACTTTTTGTCGATCGCTCGGTTCCCGGTCCCGCCTACATCCATTATTACGATGCCACCCATCCAGACGCCCGCAAACATTTTTGGCGGATCGTACGAGACAATCTCTACCGCTATGGCATCAAGATATGGTGGCTGGACGCCTGTGAACCGGAAACCTATCCCATTCATCCAGACCATTTGCGCTATCATCTGGGACCCGGTCTGGCGGTCGGCAATATCTATCCCCTGCTGCATGTGCGCGGCTTTTATGAGGGCATGAAGGCCGAGGGAGAAACCGAGATCATCTGTCTTTGCCGTTCTGCCTGGGCAGGCAGCCAGCGCTACGGCGGGGCGGTCTGGTCCGGGGATCTTTATTCGACATTTGAAGATCTGCGCAGCCAGGTGCGCGCCGGCCTGAATATGGCGGTGAGCGGCATACCCTGGTGGACTACTGATATCGGCGGATTTATCGGGGGCGACCCCGAGGATGAAGGTTTTCGCGAGCTCATTGTGCGCTGGTTTCAATATGGAGCTTTCTGTCCGTTGTTCCGGTTGCACGGCAACCGTCTGCCCGAAAAGGATTTCAACGGCGGCCCCAATGAAGTCTGGTCGTTCGGGAAAAAGGCTTTTGCCATCATTCGCGAGGTGTTGCTCATGCGCGAAAGGCTGCGCCCCTATATCCTCGCCCACATGCGCGTTGCCCACGAGACCGGTCTACCGATGATGCGCCCGCTCTTTTTCGATTTTCCAGACGATGCAAAGAGTTGGGAAATCGACGATGCCTTTATGTTTGGCCCGGATTTGCTGGTGGCGCCGGTTTTGTACGAAGGCAAACGAAGCCGATCCGTCTATCTTCCGGCTGGCACCGAATGGAGGGCGGTGTGGAGCGACAAAAAAATTGCCGGCGGCCAGGAAATTGATGTCGAAGCGCCGCTGCAGCAGATTCCCCTCTTTTTGCGCGGCGACGCCACTTTGCCCATTCTCGGCTGAGTTTTTCAATTATAAAACAAAAGGGTTGTCGAGGTTTGTTGACCCCGACAACCCTGCAGAAGATTGCTTTGCGTGTAAAAATGGGCAGTGCCGCAGAAGAAACCGATCAACGGTCGCTGAGCGCCGCCACCCCGGGCAAATCCTTGCCTTCCATCAGTTCGAGAGTGGCGCCGCCGCCGGTGGAAACATGGCTCATCTGTTTGGCCAAACCGGCTTTCTTCACAGCGCTGGCCGAATCTCCGCCGCCGATCACTGTGGTCGCGCCGCTGTTGGCCAGGATTTCGGCGATCGTATAGGTGCCTTTCTCAAACCCCTTGACTTCAAAGACGCCTACCGGCCCGTTCCAGATAATGGTCTTTGCGGTTGCCAATTCCTTTCGATACAATTCGATGGTTTTGGGCCCGATGTCCAATCCCATCATGCCGTCGGGAATATTCGCATCGGCAGTGACCGATGAGTTTACCACTTTTCCCTCTTCCGGGAAAGCATCGGCGACAATGTGATCGATAGGCAGGTAGAATTTAACCTTTTTGCTTTTTACGGTGGCAAGGATTTCTCTGGCTTTGTCGACCAGATCCTCTTCAACGCGGGATTTGCCGACTTTGGTTCCCTGAGCTTTGAGAAAGGTGTAAGCCATGGCGCCGCCGATAAAAAGCGCATCAACTTTCTTCAACAGATTGTCGATCACCAACAGCTTGTCGCTGACTTTGGCGCCGCCGAGAATGGCCATCAGCGGTTTTTCCGGGCCGTCAAATACACGGGAAAAATAGTCGAGCTCTTTTTGCATCAAATAGCCTGCCGCACCCTGGCCCAACTTTTTCGGCACGCCAGCCATAGAGGCGTGTGCACGGTGTGCAGTGCCGAAAGCGTCATTGATATAGAGATCGGCGAGTTTTGCCAAACCGTCGATAAACCACTGACGATCCTCTTTGCTCATCTTGACGCCGTCTTTTTTGCCTTCTTCTTCCGGATGAAAGCGCAGATTCTCCAGCAACAGCACCTCCCCGGGTTTCATCTCCGCCACCAGTTTTTCCACCTCTTTGCCGACGCAGTCTGGAGCAAAGATCACACTCTGATCGAGCAAATTGGCCAGATGCACGGCCACCGGTTTGAGCGAAAATTCGGGCATCGCTTTACCGTCCGGTCGCCCCAGATGGGACATAATGATGGCCTTGCCGCCGGATTGAATGACTTTTTTAATGGTCGGCAGAGCAGCGACGATGCGCTTGTCATCGCCCACCTTGCCTTCCGTGGTAAGCGGCACATTGAAATCGACTCGCACCAGAACGCGTTTGCCGTTCAATTTGAGATCATCGATGGTCTGTTTGTTCATATCAACTCCCAAATAAGGTAAGCGGTTTTCGGATCACACCGTCTCATGGAGCAACAGATTTATTGGTTTAAAACCATTTGGCTGACATAAAAAATTCCGTTGCATTGCAAAAGGAAAGATGGCCTGCTGATGGAACCAGATTGCAATGCAACATCGATCGAAACAAAGGACAATTTATTGTTTTTTAGGGTAAAAATCAAATGGTTTCATGCACCATCTTTTTGATCCTGTATGTCGGTCGATGAAAAATCCCCAATTTCCAGTCAGCCATTTTTGTATTGACACTTTAAATCAGAGTTAGTATATTGTACGACTTGCCAAGCAGGCCGAGGTGGCGGAATTGGTAGACGCACTGGACTCAAAATCCAGCGCAGCTCACACTGCATGCGGGTTCGATTCCCGCCCTCGGCACATAATAACAGCCACTTACAGCACCTTGTGAGTGGCTTCTTTTTTGCCCCCAAAGCCCATTTTAAGACCTTTTTGACAATTGCGTCCCCAAATTCTTCCCAAATTGTTCCCAAAAAATCGAGCGAATTTATACTCTTTTTCTTCGTTTCGGCCTCTACCCTGCGGTAATATCTTCTGGTTTGGAAAATGAGAATTCCCCGAAGCCTCTTGCGCATTTTGAAGAAATTGGTTATCATTTGAAAGAAACCATGCACTGAGGGTATATTTGATGAACAATCAAAAAATCAAATACCTCTTATTTACCTTCATTTTTTCATCGTTTTTTATCGAGTGCAGCGAGGAAATCACTTCCTATCAGCAAACAAACGAAAGAGCCTTCATCTCAATTGAACGGCTGGCGGATCGTTTCGGAAATCATGATGAAATCGTTTCGGCTGATGAAATCGCCTTTGTCGAGGACTATTTTTCGAAAAACGAACAAGCCTGGACAATATCGAATCATTTTGACAAATATGGCAAAACCGTACCAGCCATTCAGATTACGAAATATTTGCTGCCGATGGATAAGGCTTATCCAGATTCGTCGGATTTGCGCAATGCCTATCAAGGCAGATCGATAAGAACTCCGGTTGTTGGTATCTGTAAAATCATCAAAGACCACAACTCACTGGTGTCCCAACAAGGGACACCGCCCAACTTAACTCTAATAATTACAGCGATAATTTAATCGGATACCATTCAAATCGATACTAGACCAAAATCATTACAAGTTTAAGATATTGTTCGATTTGGTGAAAGGTGTCCCATCTGACGATGGGACACGAGTGACCACAACTATTTTGTTACTGAATTGTACAGTTGTCCCGGGCCTTCTGTTTATTCGAGTGAATGGAAACGAAAGACGATTTCACACTAATCGATACCCATGTATTGGTGAAATCCATTGGATGCATTTCCATTCGATTCAAAACAAATCTTCAGCGATGTTACCTCTTAAAAAAAAACAGCGAAAACCATTTTGGGATCCTGAAACTGCCGCCGAACAGAAAAATCAGTCTGATTTGAACACATCAGATCAAATCGTTCTGACAACTCTGACCTTGCACAATTTAAAGCAATAGGCTGTAACGCAGAAAGACCCTTTCCATCTTTTTGGGCATCACACACCCTGCAGAAATTCAACCACTCTCCACGCCGCCCAGATCCCGAACCATCCCGCTCCGATATCGACTATCGTATCCAGCCGCAGGAACCATTTTTTTCAGACATTCGATTCCCCCGTCAATACCGGATCGGTCTTATGGCAAAATTCAAACGAGAGAATCTGCAAAAATATCGCCACATCTACATCGATCCCTGGATGGTGGAAACGCCTTGCAAATAAAAGAAGGATTGAGTATCGTTAGAAAAAAGGCTTCTTTTCGAAAATCGCCTGACTGAATTGGCCGCGGTGCGGACAAATGAGCACAAGATTTAAACCAAGTCATTGCACGTATTCACACCAAACCACAATGATGGAATCATGACCGATACCGGCATCAAGCTTCCAAGCCCGCAGCTCGACCTCGATTTCCCGCTGATGAAAGCGCTGGCCGAACGACGCTCAAAACGGAAATGGAAAGCTGAACCGCTTTCGTTGCAAGGGCTCTCCAACCTGCTGTGGGCGGCCTGCGGCATCACCCGGCAAGAAACAGATCAGAGCAAGAGCAGAAGGACAGCCCCATCCGCCTCGAATACGCAGGCGATCCGGGTCTATGTCGCCTTGCCGCAGGGGGTGTTTCTCTACGACGAAACTGAGCACAGTCTTATGCCTGTGCTTGCACAGGATATCCGGGAGAGTATAGGCACGCAGGCCATGATGCATTCGGCACCTGTCGGACTGATCTATGTCGCTGATTATTCCCGCATGAAAATGGTTCTTGGCAAAGACGAGGATCGGCGGCGGTTTGTCGCGGGAACGGATACGGGATTTATCAGCCAGAATGTCTATCTGTACTGTGCCGCTGCAAACCTGAGCACGGTCGTGCTGGGAATGGTCGATCGCGATAAATTGCACGCTCTGCTGGGCTTGAAAACGGACGAAAGAGTGATGTACACGCAAGTTGTTGGCCACTCGGTCGATGATTGAACGGATTGTCCCTTTCGACAACGATTGAAAACAGAAAGCGCCTTTGATGCCAAGATCTTTATGAGCAAATAAAAAACGGCTGTCTCGTTTCATGTGCGGTGCAGCTGCTCGCCGGCCCATTCTGCAAAATGGCGATGCGAACGAATAACTGATCACGCCGGACAAGGACCGGATTGCGATCGATTTTGCCAGCTGCTTCTGAGCGCGCAATCTCTAAAGCACGATCGCGGGAAGAGGAGGTAAAAAATGAAAAAACTCCTAGTGCAAATTTTGTTGAGCATTGTATTCCTGCTCAGTTGCGAAAAAATTTTTGACCCTCTCGGTCCCAATGATTCAGCCAACACTGGCGGCTGTTATCCACCCCATGCGCCTGTCCTAAAAAAATTAACCACTTACGAGGGATCACTTGCTCCAAATCTAGTCGAACTATTCGAATACAACGACGACAACACCTGTCACAAGCAATCCTGTTTCAACACAGAAGCTGATAGTCTCCCTTTTTATTACTATGTTTTTGCATACCAAGAAAACCATGTATCCAAAAGGATAAGGTAAAATCGAAATGTCTCCCTGGAGTTCGAGATCGAACTTTACCATCAAGTATATTTATGAATAAAATGCACGGGTCGGGTGTTCAGGGCAACCAAAATCGGTGGCAACTCGATTGTTCTGTCACAGATAAGTTAAAACAATAACAGTCACAGACGCTCTTGTTGTGTGACGGCATGTTCATGCCTATCCAAATCCGCGTGGTTTCCCAACAGGGAAAACCACACAACGTAACTTTTACTTATGGACGAGAGTGCGGCCATGCAAACTGTCACCATCGGTTATGTCCCCACCAGAAGAGATGTGTTCAGCAAGGAAGAGGCGTTGCGCTATCGGACCCTCGTTCACAAGAAAATATCCGCTTGGCAGGCGGAAATTGTCGATATCGATGACATCAATGATGAGGGACTGCTTTTCGATGAACATGACTTGCCGGCCATCAGGAAAAAGATGGAGGATCATCTCGTCGACGGCCTCTTTTTTCCGCACTGCAATTTTGGCACCGAAGATCTGGTGGCCAAGTTGGCAAAAACCGTGGGCAAACCGGTCCTTCTCTGGGGCCCACGAGACGATGCTCCTTTGGCGGACGGCTTGCGCACCCGTGATACACAATGCGGCCTCTTTGCCACCGGCAAAGTATTGCGAAGATTCAATATACCTTTCACCTACATCGAGAATTCCTGGGTGGATGCCCCGGTTTTTGCCCAAGGCTACCGCAATTTTGTCGCAGTTTGTGCAGCAGTCAAGGCATTCCGCCAGCTGCGCATTCTCCAACTCGGCACCCGGCCAGACGCTTTTTGGTCGGTCATCTGCAACGAGGGGGAACTCTTGGAACGCTTTGGGGTGCAAATATTTCCCGTCTCCCTCATCGATCTGATCGAGGAGATCAAGAGTTTACTCGCCAATAAGAATGCTGCGTTTGCAGAGACTGCAAGAAAAATCCGCGCGATGATCCAGATCGATGCCAAGGATGCGGATGACCTGGAAAAACTGGTGGCTCTGAAGCTGGCGATTCGCGGTATGTGTGAACAGCACGGTTGTGCATGTGCCGCCATTCAGTGCTGGCATGCGATGCAAAAAGGGATCGGCATTATGCCCTGCGCAGTCAACGGCATGCTGGCCGAGGAGGGAATTCCCGTAACGTGTGAAACCGATATCCACGGCGCCATCACCGCTGCTTTGCTGCAAGCGGCATCCCTGTCAACTTCTCCAGTCTTCTTTTCCGACCTCACCGTGCGTCACCCCGCCAATGACAACGCCGAACTGCTCTGGCATTGCGGCAATTTTCCGCCTTCTCTGGCCGAGAGCCCCAAAACACTGACCCATCATTATATCTTCCCGAGCCACAAGTATGGAGTCGGCGAATGGAAGATTCGCAGCGGCGACGTCACGGTCTGCCGCTTTGACGGCGACCATGGCGAGTATCGCCTGTTCATCGGCGAAGGTCGCGGCACAGACGGTCCGCGAACCAAAGGGACCTATTTCTGGCTGGAAGTCGATGATTGGCCCAAATGGGAACGCACACTGGTGGAAGGACCCTATATCCATCATTGCGCCGCAGTGCACGGAAAATTCGCGAACATTCTGGAGGAAAGCTGCAAATATATCGGCGGTATTGCTGTTGACCGAATGTAACCTTAGCTGAAAATTGAGGAGAAGACCGGATTGAAAAAAATCATCAACGATCCCAAAGAGGTGGTCAACGAAACCCTGGATGGATTCATTGCCGCATATGCCGACCGGTTTGAGCGGGTTGAAGCGATCAAGGGGATCAAAATTAAAGAGCCCAAAGACAAGGTGGCCTTTGTTATAGGCGGCGGCAGCGGTCATGAACCGATGTTCGCCATGTTCGTCGGCGATAATCTGGCGGATGCAGCGGCCTGTGGCAACATCTTTGCTTCACCGGATCCGAACACAATTATTAAAACCGCGCTGTCGGTCGAAAGAGGAAAAGGCGTCCTGTTTGTCTACGGCAACTATAGCGGCGACAACCTGAATTTTGAACTGGCTGTGGAGATGCTCGAGGATATGGGAATTCCCTCGCGGACAGTCCGGGTATGGGACGATGTGGCCTCGGCACCCGAAGACAGAAAAACCGACCGTCGCGGGATTGCCGGCGATGTTTTTGTCATCAAAATCGGCGGCGCAGCCACTGGTGCCGGACTCTCACTCGAGGAGGCGTATCGCATTACCGCAAAAGCGCGAGACCATACCTACAGCATCGGTGTTGCACTGGCGGGTGCCACGATTCCGGGAGAAAAAAAACCATCCTTTACCCTGCCGGAGGACGAAATCGAGTTTGGCATGGGTGTTCATGGCGAGCCGGGTATCAAACGGGTCAGGCTGCAGAGCGCCGACAAAATCGTCGATACCCTGGTAGAAAAGATTCTGCAAGATTCCGGCATCGGGGTGCAAGACAAGGTCTGCACTCTGGTCAACGGATTGGGGTCGACTACTTTGGCAGAGCTCTATATCATGAACCGACGCCTGGATTTGCTCCTGCAGCAGAAAGGAATCGCGGTGCATGATATGGAGGTCAACTCTTATATCACCTGTCAGGAGATGGCCGGCGCATCGATTACGCTTTTTAAACTGGACGATGAGCTGCAGAAATATTTTGACATGCCCTGCTGGAGCCCCTATTACAGCAACCACCGTTGAATCGTTGAGTCGAGAAAGTGATATGGAAACGCTGAACGGCAAAGACATCAGAGAACTGCTTATTTATATAGCAGGAAAAATAATCGAAAATAAGGATTATTTAACCGAGTTGGACAGTGCGATCGGTGATGGAGACCACGGTATTGGGATGGTGGTCGGTATGGAGAACGTTCTCGAGGCTTTAAACAATCTTGATAAAATTCCAGATCCCTGTACAATTTTTGTGCTGGCAGGAAGATCAATGCTGATGTCTATGGGGGGAGCATCCGGAGTGATCTTTGGCAGCTTGTTTATGGCTGGAGCCAAGGCCATGGTGCCAAGGCAAGAGCTCGATGCAGCGGATCTTGCCGAGTTGTTTCAGCGCAGTCTCGAGGCGATGCAGACCAGGGGCGGTGCGCAATTGGGCGACAAAACCATGGTTGATGCCCTTGCACCTGCTGTCGATGCGATGCGAAAGAATTCAGAATCCGGCATCCACAAAATGCTCGAAGCCGCAGCGGAAGCTGCATATGAAGGCCTGGAGATGACCAAAAGCTATCATGCAAAACAAGGTCGCGCGAAATCCCTCGGCGAACGCTCCCTCGGCCATCGAGACGCCGGGGCAGCATCGACCTGGATAATATTCCGCTCCATGGCAGAATGGGTGAAGCACCAGTGCTAAAAAAGCATTGGTTTTATTGAGAAAAATTCGTACCGTAAAGGTGGCAAAAATCAAATTGTGCTTAATCAGTTGCTGCAGGTCACATTTAATATTTCGCTCAAACTGCAAATTTGTCTCTTCACAATACCGCCTTAAACAGGCGCAACACCTTCCGGATCAAGCAAACCACCTTTTGTTTTAAACCCAGACATGAGGAATGCTTTATGTCCAAATTGTTAGCACCCCTGTTTTTTATGCTCTGTGTGCTGTTTGTCGGGTCGCTGCAGAGCGGTGAGGCAACCGTCTATGCCGTTACCCTGTCAACCAGCTACACCCACACCGGTCAAAATCACACGCAGTCGGGTTTGTTTTATCGCTCGCTGTCCGATACCGTCTGGTATTTCTCCGGGCGGCCGAACAATCGGGCTTACAACGTCGATCGTTTTGCGCCTGCCAATGGCAGGATTCTCGGTTTGGCGACGCACAACGGCGTGCAGATGTCGTGGGACGGCGGCAAGACCTGGAAAGTAACCAGCGACTGGCGCATGACCGAGGTGAACAACATCCGCTTCCACCCCACAGATTCAAGCATCGTGTACGCGACTTCGCCCTATGGCTTTTACAAAAGCATCGATGGCGGACACAGCTGGACACAACACAACCTCGGACTTAACAATGTGGATGCGACGTTTGTCTCTTCCCTGTTTCTCGACAGCCGCAATCCAGACACAATCGTCATTTCAACCGAGGACGGCGTCTATCGCAGCACCGATGCCGGGCAAAAATGGCAGCGTTTGGGATTGGCGGTGCGCAACATCCGCATCGTCGTGCAGAATCCGCAAAAGCCGGAACTGATGTTTGCCGGTACTGAGGATAACGGTATCTATGCTTCTCTGAATAACGGGGAGAACTGGGAAAAATGCGATACAGGAGTCATGCACAATACCTTCTACGCCCTCGCTTTTGATCCGCAGCAGCCGACCACCATGTATGCCGGCGGGTTCCAAACCGGTGTGTACCAGTCGACGGACAGCGGCAAGACATGGAAACACCATTTTCGCGGATTGGACGATCTCGACATTCATTCTCTGGCGGTCGATCCGTTCAACGGCCGACGCATCTATGCCGGAACCATCAACAGCGGCGTTTATCTGTCGGAAGACAGCGGCAAATCGTGGAATTTTATCGGCGTCGACAAAGGGCATGTCTGGGGATTGACCATCAAAACGAATGAGGAGCAACCATGAAACGTCTTTTTTCGATCGTCCTGCTGGCTCTTGCATTGCCGGTATTTGCGCAGGCAAGGCTGCAAAGCGAAGCCGAGTATCGCGCGGCTTTTCAACAGCGGGTGCGCTGGGCGATTGCTCATCTGGATACTTCGACACGGGTCAACCTGAACGTCGCGGCCGCCCGCTACGCGACCGGGAACAATATCACCCTGGCAGACTCGATGGTCATCTCGTCGCTGCAAAATCCCAGCGGTGACATGTTTTGGATGTTTCCCTGCATCGGCACCTATCTGGCCGGCAAGGATAAAATGTCAGCCGAGGCAGCAGCAGCAGTACGATTAGCATGGAAGACCTATGCTCCCTCCCGAGGCGATACCGAAAACCACTGGGCCATGTATTATGCCACCCTCTTTTTGGCGGCTGAGCAATGGCCTGATCTGCCTGGATCGGAGTGGTATAACGGCCGCAGTTCGGAAGAAAATCGTCGCGAAAGCAAAGAGTACTTGTTTTCCTGGGCTGAATTGACCACCAGCAGGGGCCAGGGCGAGTTCGATTCACCCGATTACCTGGCAGAGTATATGATCGCGGCTACCCTGCTCGCGGGTCATGCGCAGGATCCGGCCGTCAAGCAACTCGGCACCATGTTGGCCGACTATTTTCTTGCCGATTTTGCCGCCGAGCATCTCAAGCAGCAATACGGCGGCGGTCACAGCCGCATTTATGAACCCAATTTGATGAATTTCGCCACGTCCACTTCTTCGCCTTTTGCCTATGTTTATTTCGCTGCCGGCGATCCGCAATTCAGCGGCTGGATACTCTATCCTCTGCTATCCGGCTATGAAATGCCCTATATCATCTACTTGATCGCCAACGATCGCGAAACTCCCTATGTGCACAAAGAGCGCAAGCGAGTCCGCAACAACATCCGCTATGGCACAGAGCTCAATCCGCCGGTCTACAAAACAACGTATATGACCAAAGACTATGTGATCGGTTCTTTGCACGGCGATCTGCTGCAGCCGATCCAACAACAAACATGGTCAGTGCGCTACGACAGCGGCAAACCCTACTCGGTGATTTTTGGTCTTCACCCCTACTGGTCGTTTCGTGAAATCGGCACCTTTTTCCCCGAGGAAGCGAAAACTTCGATGGCTGGCATCACTGCGTCAAAAGCCACCTACAACAATCCAAACAAATGGACAGGCGGCTCTTATCACGAGTTCACCTTTCAGCACAAAAACACTCTGCTGGTGCTTTATGACATCCCGATCGGCACCACATCGAATCACATCGATGGCTTTTTCCCGGCCAATCTGGATCAACGTCTGATCGATGACAGCGGCTGGATTCTGTGCAAAGCCGGGGACACTTTTGTCGGCTGGTATCCGCTGCAACCCGGCGAGTGGAGCAAAGAATACCAACTCAAACAGCAGATCTGGAACCAGGCGACCGGCACACATGAAGGCGGCGATGACATGTTGCTGCGCAACTATCGCTTGCGCAGTTGGCATTTGCAGAACGGCTATGTAATCGAAGTGCGTTCCAAAGCGGAAATCGGATCATTCGAAAAATTCGCTCAGGTTCTGCGCAAACGCATTCCGCAAGGGCAGATGC
Organism: bacterium; assembly: GCA_029565675.1. Classification (GTDB taxonomy): domain Bacteria; phylum Zhuqueibacterota; class Zhuqueibacteria; order Residuimicrobiales; family Oceaniaggregativiventaceae; genus Sulfursilanivivens. Next base: position 7,455 of record JAKQNP010000036.1, on the reverse strand, counting down.
AAAGCGGCAAGGTCGCGGTGACTTTTACCAATATAGACGGCAAAAAACTCGAATTCGTTTATCCCGACCAGCGCAAAATCGATGGCCGGCCGGTCGATTACTCGCAGTTCAAATTGTTCGACGGACCCTATTTGCAGGCCGGCGTAGACAGCCAGGAGCTGACGATCCTTTACAAAGGCCGCAAACGGCACTATGATTTTAAAACTTTGCAAGTAACCGAAACCCTGCGCTGATACAAAAAAGGTGCACCGCAAATACCTGCCGTGCACCTCTTTCCCTTCCTGCAAACTGCAATCCGCATGAGTACAAAAGCTGTCTTTGTGCCTGCATCGCGTTCAGATCAAAACCAGTTGACCAAAGCTCACCAAATGCCCGGCAAAACAACGAACAGCACTCCCCTTTCAAGCGGGCTTGGGGTATTTTTTCATGATTTCAGTAGCAGCATCGATCTCTTCCTGCGGCAGCGAATAGTTGGTCAGTTGGCCGTTAAAGTACTTGTCGTAGCCGATCAGGTCCAACAAACCATGGCCGCTCCAGTTGAAGAGGATAACTTTTTCCTTGCCTTCTTCTTTGGCTTTTTTGGCTTCCTGAATAGCGGCAGCAATAGCATGGCTGGTTTCCGGAGCCGGGATAAAACCCTCAGTCCGCGCCCATTGCACTGCCGCTGCGTAGCATTCCAATTGGTCGATCGAACGCGGAGTGGCGAGTTTTTGCCGAATGACATGGCTGATCAGCGGCGCGACGCCGTGGTAGCGCAAACCGCCGGCATGTATCGGCGCAGGAACAAAATTGTGACCGAGTGAGTGCATGGCCAGCAAGGGGGTCATCTGGGCGGTATCGCCGTGGTCATAGCCGAATGGTGCGCGGGTCATGGTCGGACAGGATGAGGGTTCGACAGGGATAATATCAATATCGGCGCCGTTTATTTTATCGGCGACAAACGGGAACGAGATGCCGGCAAAATTGCTGCCGCCTCCCAAAGGAGCAATAATAATGTCCGGGAAATCGCCGGCCATTTCCATTTGCTTCAGGCATTCCTGCCCGATGATGGTTTGGTGCGTAAGTACATGGTTCAATACACTGCCCAAGGCATATTTGGTATGTTCATCCTGCACCGCCATTTCAATGGCTTCGCTGATGGCAATGCCGAGGCTGCCGGCGGTATCGGGGTCGCTGGCAAGAATGTTGCGGCCCGCCTGAGTACGGTTGGTTGGCGAACTGTACACCGTGGCGCCAAAAGCATTCATCAGCGCTTTCCGGTAAGGCTTCTGGTTAAAACTGATGCGCACCATATATACATCGCACTCAATGCCAAACATCTGGCAGGCAATGCTGAGGGCGGTTCCCCACTGACCGGCGCCGGTTTCGGTAGTAATCTTTTTTACACCTTCCTGCTTGTTGTAGTAGGCCTGCGCAACGGCGGTATTGGTTTTATGGCTGCCGCTTGGGCTAACCCCTTCGTATTTGTAGTAAATTTTGGCAGGGGTATCCAGTGCTTTTTCCAGCCTGCGAGCCCTGAACAAGGGTGATGGGCGCCACTGACGGTAAATATCCCGCACTTCGTCGGGTATTTCAATAAAGGGTTCCTGGCTTACTTCCTGCTTGATCAGTTCCATGGGAAAAAGCGGGGCAAGGTCCTGCGGGCCAACGGGCTGTTTGGTTCCCGGGTGCAGCGGCGGCAGCGGCTTGTTGGGCATATCTGCCTGTATGTTGTACCAGTGTGTGGGTATTTCGCTTTCGGGGAGCAAAATTTTTACTTCGTTCATAAGGTGTTTTTTTAGAAAAAGCAATGTAGTTATTCCATTTTGATTATTCCATGATCTGTTTGAAAGATTGAAAAGTTGCCCGGCATTGTTGCCACAGTTCTTCCACAATTTCCCCTGCCGGTTTTATTTCCTTAATCAGTGCACTTACCTGCCCTATTTCCAGTTCGCCTTCCTCAAGGTCCCCTTCAAACATGCCCTTTTTTGCCCTCGCACGGCCAAGCAGTTGCGCCAGTTCTTCTTTGGTGGCCCCGCGGGTTTCGGCTTCATACACTTCATTGAAAAATTTATTCTTCAGCAGCCGGACCGGGGTGAGTTGTTTTAAGGACAGCAGCGTATCGCCTTCTCCCGCATTTACCACCGCTTCTTTAAAGGCAAGGTGCGAAGATGCTTCGGGCGTAGCCACAAAACGGCTACCTACCTGCACCCCCGATGCGCCAAGACAAAGTGCCGCTGCCATTTGGGCGCCTGTGGCAATGCCGCCTGCCGCAATTACCGGAATGGTAACCGCCTTTACCACTGCCGGAATCAGCACCATGGTAGTGGTTTCCTCGCGCCCGTTGTGCCCGCCGGCTTCAAAACCTTCGGCCACCACGGCATCGCAGCCCGCTTCCTGCGCCTTCCCGGCAAACTTGCTGCTGCTAACCACATGCACCACTTTTATGCCATGCTGCTTCAGCAGGGCCGTCCAGGTTTTGGGATTGCCAGCGCTGGTAAATACAATGGGTACTTTTTCTTCGATGATGATCTGTACATGCTTGTCGATATCCGGGTACAGCAAGGGCAGGTTCACCCCAAAATGCTTATCGGTGGCTGCTTTGCATTTTTGAATATGCTCCCGAAGCACTTCGGGGTACATGCTGCCGGCGCCAAGCAGGCCGAGCCCACCGGCGTTGCTAACTGCGCTCGCGAGTTTCCAGCCGCTTGCCCAAATCATACCGGCCTGGATGATGGGGTAGCGGATGGAGAAGAGTTGGCAAATGGGATTGTGTTGCATAAAGTTCAGTTTTGGGGGGATGAATCAAAAATAACTTAAGAATCTGCGATAATCAATCCTTGGGTTCAAACGTAACTAACCACTCTTCTGCGGTGTACACAGGCAATACGGGTAATGCCATTTTCTTTAATTTTTTATCCGACGAAATAAAAGCATGGAGGCGATGAGTCAATGCGGTGTAGTATTGAAGCGCATCTTCCAAATCATTGATACCGGAATGAATGGCAAGCAAGGCAGTTTCGTGGTAACAATCAATGATGGTTACATCGTTCAGTAATGCCGAAAAAATCTGTTTGGTTTGCTCTTCAGAATAATGCCGTTTGGTGTAATAAGCGACCACGTGCAGCACAGCGGGGGTGGTATATAATTTAATCGTTCCGTTAATGCCGGCAGCAAGTATAGCCGAAGCCTGAACAAAACCCTGACGCTGAAGGGTGATATCCAACAATATATTGGCATCCAAAAACAGTTTAGAAGCCATACTTCGCCTTGTTTTCTTCTAAATATTGTTCTGTCGAATACAATTCGGTATTACCTGTTGGCTTTGGCAGTTTTTTAATTAAATCAAGCACATTTTGCTTTTTGGGCTGCTGCCGCCTTACTATTTTCCTCAAACTATCCTCAATAAGGCTTGATAGCGAAATGCGGTGGGTTTCAGCATACTGTTTGGCCTCATCAATAAGCGCCTCATCAATGGTAATATTCAGCCTGCTTTTCATCAAATGGAGATTTACGACCAAAGATACGCATGTTTTATATGATGCGCATGATTTGTGATTTTAATTTTCCGGAAATACTTCTCAAAACCCATTGTTAAAGTATCTCCTCCCTTTCATCCTTTGCAAAACCCTTAACAATCTGCCCTTTAATTTTAGTTTGTAATACCATAAAAGATACCTCGATATTTAACATAATGATGGTATTTGTTTCTTCCTTAATCTTTTCTTCTAAACCTCTTTTATGATTAAACTATCCATTACTTTTCTTCTGATCATTTTCCAATTTAACCTGAAAAGCCAGGTTGTTGCAAGATATTATGAGTATATTAATGAAGCTGAAATGGGTTTTTATAATGGCGATTTCCCTACAGCCCAGGCAGCCTATAAAAATGCATTTACCTTAAAAGATGCACCGCAATTTGCCAGTAACCTATACAATTATGGTTATATCAGTATTCTGCTAAAAGATTATCGCCAAAGCTATCTTTCCTTTAAAAAGGTAATAGAACTTGGGTTGTCAACGAATCGTTTTAAAAATAATAAGGACTCAATTATAAAAATATTTCTGGCTGCGAAAGAGGGTAAACAATTTTTAAAGGAAATAGATAGTTATACTTTGGATGTTGGTATTGATAAAGCATTACGTGCCAAAATGTACCGGCTTACCCAAATGGACAGGAAGTACAGGCTCAAGGAAAATGGTTATACCGCCTACAGGGATTCCATGACTATAACCGACCATGCTGTTGTGGATTCCTTGCTGGAAATTTTCAAAGAATATAAAGGAATACCCACCGAGCGTAAAATTGGAATTGATACGTTTGATATTATTTCACCCATTTATTTTTATTTGCTGGTACATCAGTCCGAGGGAACAAACTCCAGAAAATATGACTTTAGCGAATATATTAAAGAAGCAGTGCGAAATGGAAATATTAACAACAGCGTGGCGGCAGACTTACTTGAACGGGCAAATTCAACCTTCAAACTTGGAGGGTTAAATTTTCAGGTATTAGAGTATGACTCACTGGGTAAAAGCAAATTGGGATTTGAGCATAATTATGCAAATCTGCCCCGGGAAAATTTTTGTGTAGGTTTTGGCACAATTAAGGGAAATACAGAGCAAGAAATAAATGACCGCAGAACTGCACTTTATTTGCCAACTTTAAAACAGCGATTGAAAATGTTTGAAGCACAAATGCTTAATCAAAAGCATAACCTGCCATTGAGCTTTTTCGTAGTACAACATTTTATAATACCGAAAAAAGAAGATTTTGACCATTGGTGCAATCAATTAAACAAGTTTTGATAATGATTATTTTTCTCTTGTTGGATATTTAGATCGAAAAAAATCCTTGTGGTTAATGTTGTTTGGAAAAGAATATCCTGATATTATTTAATATCTTCCCCTCTTTAATTCAGGAATACTTTCCAAAATACCATGAAGGAACTCCTCCCCAACCGATATAATTCATTTGCCTTTCTGCAGGCAATCCTCATGCTGTGGGGGCTAATTTTCTGGCATTGGGATCCGCTGTTTGTGGTAATGGCCTATTTTTTTGAAACCATCATCATCGGTATCATCCACATGTTTAAAATGGGGGTGGTGCTGCGGGTGGGCAAAGCGCAGCAGCTTGAGGAACAAACCAACCCCAAAGAATCGCTTCAGCACCCGGGGGTCATCCTGTTTTTTATGGTGCATTATTATGCATTTGTAGCCGGGCAGTCCATTTTCATCTTTTCGTTTTTTACCTACAAGGTGCCGGCGTTTGAAAGCGGGTTCAGCCTGTTGCATAATTACGGATGGCTTTTCCGGCAGCAGGAATTTGTGCTGTTGTTTGCCATTCAGGCGGTTACCCAAATTACCTATGCCATCCGCCATTGGGCCATACCGGCAAAGTATCAGCAGCAAACCATACAGGGCATGTTCATTCAGCCTTATATCCGGATATTTATTCAGCAGTTTGCCACTATTCTTGCCGGGTTCTTTTTTATCATCATGCAATCGGGGTTTGCAGCAGCAGTGCTTGTGGTGCTTCTCAGGCTGGTGGTAGATAGCTGGCTGCTTACTGCAAGGCATAATGAGGGAGCCAAGGAGAAACTTCAAAAATTGCTCCTGAAAAACAAAGAGGTAAATCCGGAAGATTTAAAAAAGCAAATCGAGAGTTTTCTGGATCAGTAGTTTTAGTTATTGGTTCATTTAGAGGTTGGTGAGGGCACAAAAGCCGTCAACTTAAGGGTAACTTCATCATGAATTCCACCCTTTACCATTATCAATAATTTACACATCAACTATGGAATGCAGGAAACTTATCCGCGTTGGGTATTGTAAAAATGTACCAGCCCCAAAGGGGCGATTCATCTTTCCGGGGTCTGCAGGGCTCCGGCTAAACGAATGGAGGATGCAATGGGCTTTACCCATTTGCCAAAATGAATCGGCCCGTTGGGCCTTGTAAGTTGTGCCCTCGGGGGTCAGTTGAAGTAGAAAAAATGGGGCAAAACGAACTAAGTTGACACCTATGGTGAGGACACCAACCTGAAAATTAACCCCTACCCAAAATCAATCTCCGTATTATCCCCGATATTCAAATTACGGCTTAAGCCTTTTACACTTGCATCGCTGCCAATCAGCGAATTATCAAGAACAACTTCATACAGGCTTGTGTAAGAACCTACTATGCTGTCGCGGATAATGGAGTAATTAACCGTGGTATTGCTGCCAATGGATACATGTGGGCCGATAATGGCATTTCTGATGTTGCAACCGGTTCCAATGCTTACCGGTGGAATAATAATGGTATTTTCAAACTGATGGCTGTTGGGGTTGGTATTGCCGCCAAATTTCTTTAGCAATGTTGCATTACTTTCGAGCAGCGATTCCTTTTTTCCGCAATCGAACCAGTTTTTTACCCGGAATGCCTTGAATTTGGCCCCCTTATCAATCATGCATTGCAAGGCATCGGTAAGGTTGTAATCGTGGCTTTTGTCCACGGGGCCGTTGAACAACTGCCCGATACACTCAAAAAGCAGGTGACTATCCTTTATTTTATAAAGTCCAACAAGCGCCATATTGCTTTTGGGAATGGCTGGTTTTTCTACTACACGTTCTACCTGGTCATCCTCATTCATTTCGGCAACGCCAAAAACCCGGGGGTCATCCACCTTCTTCACCCCAAGCATATTGTAGGGGCTGTTTACTATTTCGCGTACGTCGTACTCGCAAATGGTGTCGCCCAGTACCACCATAACCTCATCATTACCAATAATTTCATGCGCCAGTTTCACTGCATGACCTGTTCCCTGCCGCTCGTTTTGGTAAACAAAATGGGTGGTAAGGTGCGGATAGGCATGCTGCACATATTCATGAATTTTTTCGCCAAGATAGCCAACCACAAATACAAATTCCCGTATTCCTGCCTCCTGCAACTGATCTACAATAAAACTAAGAATGGTTTTTCCTGCAATAGGTATTAATGCTTTCGGTTGCGTGTAGGTATGTGGCCTTAGCTTTGCACCTGCGCCAGCTACCGGTATAATTGCTTTCACTTGATTGTATTTATTTAACTATTGTGCACTTCGCTCTTAAAATGCAACTTCAGGAACATAAAACCGGGGATATTGGTGTTGGTATCAGAAAGTAAGTATGGTGTGGAGCCCGGTTCCTCTTGCCTTAAAACATCGGGGAGGCGAAATTAGGCCTAAAATACCCAAACAGAGCCTACATTTTTTTGAAATTTAGCCAAATTAAGGGTAATTTAATCTTCAGTTTTCACCCAAAGTTTCTGCCCAAATGGAAATTTTAGCCCCAAAATGTCATATCCAGCAAAAATATTAAGGAAATATTGACATACTTTATCCCATTTTCCGCACCCGATTTTGTTTATATGCCAAAAAGTATATTTTTGCCGACTATAAAAATTACTATCATGAGCGACATCGCAACAAGAGTAAAGAAAATCATCGTTGATAAACTGGG
>JAKQNP010000002.1 GCA_029565675.1 bacterium | reverse complement strand
ATGTCGGCATAGATGAAGTTGCCAAAAAGAAAGGCCATGAGTATATCACCGTTTTGGGCGATCTGCGAAAGTCAAAGGTTGTTTATGTTGCAGATACGCGGGAATCTTCGGCCATTGAAGACTTTGCTGATTATTTAAAATCCAAACAAGTTCCATCAGAACAGATTCGCCATTTTTGCCTGGACATGTGGCCAGCCTATTTGAAGGGTCTGGAAGAGCATTTTAGCCACTCTCAGCTGGTTTTTGACCGCTATCATCTTATGGCAAAAGCCAATTTGGCGGTGGATATGGTGCGCCGTCAAGAAGTCAAAGAACACGTAGAGCTTAAAAAAACCCGGTATATCTGGTTAAAAAGAAAATACAAACTCTCACAAGAGGAAGAAGCAAAACTGGCGTCGCTCAAGCGACTTAACTTGAAAACAGCACGAGCCCATGCCATCGTAGAATCTCTACGGGAAATATGGAATGCAACAGATAAAAGTGAAGCGCGATTCTTGCTGAAAAAATGGTACTTCTGGGCTACGCATAGCCGACTTGAGCCCATCAAAGAATTTGCCAAAACCGTCCGAAACCATTGGGAAGGTATTCTCAATGTGTTCGATTGCTATATCACTAACGGCATTATTGAGGGTCTTAATAACAAGATCAAAACAGCGATGAAAAGAGCCTATGGTTTTAAATCTTTCGCGTATTTGCGCACAATAATTTTTCTGGTCGCGGGTAAATTGGCTTTACCCACACTATCCTGACGAGAACCTTTTGTTTTTTATTTTGGTCCCTCTACCAAATGTAATAAATCCCTGATGGCAATTACCGGCTCGCCCCATCCTTCCATTCCATCCGATAGAAAAACGTCCCGGAGGTAACGCTGAACGGTATCGGTTCGGTGAACACCATCTCGCAGAGTTGAAATTGAGCAACACTATTCATTCTGTCATCAACCTAAAGGGGGGCAGAAATGAATATGATCTCAAAAAACAGCAGCAACGTCGATCCGGTACGAACAAACTCGCACACGAATACCTCTTTGAAAAAGCCCTGGATCAGCACAAAGAACGGTCGAGCTGGATGCTCGGCTCGATTCAAAAGCTTTGCCAAATCGAGCACGATGTTCACAACGCGGGTCTTTCCTATGCTGATCGCTATTGCGTTTGCCAGGAAAAATCAGTACCAATCCTGGTTGTAATCAAGAAGTGGCTCGATCAAAGTATTGCCTGCATCGCTTGCCGGTAAAGCAATCCGTTATACGCTTGGAATGTGGAAAAGACTTGAGCATTATGTCACATACGGGCGATCTGAAATCGATAACAACCGGATTGAAAACACCAATCGGCCGATCGCTCTGGGCCGAAAGGACGATCTCTTTTCCGGATCACATGACGCAGCCCGACATGCGGCGCTGATCTATTCGGTGATGGCTACTGCTCCGTTTTATGAGGTGGAGCCATCTGAATACCTCAAGTGGTCACCACGATCTCCGATCATCCCTGGAAATGCCTCTCCGAACTCTTGCCGCAATACAGGAAAAAATGAACGCAATCGGTCTGGATCATCTTGTCAAGATGGTATTGGCTGAATGCTTACTAGTAGTGTATTTTAAAGAATTGATTAACAATCTTTAATCTCATGATGCAATGAAACCCTGATTCTTGTATATTGAAAGTTGAAAGGAATTAATTCAAACATCCTTTGCAAAGTCAGGAATATTTATTAATCTGACAGTGTGAGGAGGATTGATTCTTAGGTCATAGAACCTGGAACACAGTTTCTCCCTCCTGTCAGGTTAAAGTCGAGGAATAACCTGGTGCTTGACACCGCATCTCACAAGAATGATGTTGCCTGACTTTTCATATCAGCAAAGGAGTCTTTGATGAACTATTATCTCGGCATCGATGTCAGCAAAGGCTATGCTGACTTTGCTCTTATCAATGAGCAAAAGCAGCCAATGGTTAACAATTTTCAACTGGATGATACTCCTGATGGCCATAACAAATTAGGAGACTTCATCCGAACACTTTTCAAGCAACACCAGGATCTGACCGTTGTGGCCACTGCAGAAAGCACCGGCGGCTATGAAAACAACTGGCTTGATTGCCTAAAAAAATTGCAAAGATGTTACGCCATAAAAGTAGCCAGGTTAAATCCAAAGGGCGTCCATCATCATCATGAAGCCAAACTGAACCGTTCGATTACTGATGCCATATCGGCGCGATTAATTGCCGAGTATACATTGAGCCATCAGGATATCATTCCGTTCGATCAACCGGATCAGACCTATTGGCTCAGAAAGCAGTGGACCTTGATTAAGTTACTGAGCGTGCAGAATACGCAACTCCTGAATCAACTGGATAACCTGGTCTATCAAGCCAACCCGGAACTGATGGTCTATCATCGCAACTCCTGGCCGGCTTGGTTGCTACAATTGCTTGCAAGCTATCCAACGGCTAAAGATCTGGTACAGGCTAGCCTCGAACAACTTGTTAAAATACCGCACCTTGACAGAAGTAGAGCCAACAATATTCTTGATCAAGCTAGGCAAAGTGTGGCTTCCGCCACCGATCCTGTATCTGGCGAAATGATCAAGACCATTGTCGCGGAGATCACCCACAAAAACAAACTGATAAACGTTTGCAAACAATCATTGATCGATAATTGCTCTCTTCCTGATGTCGAACTCTTGACCTCCATCATCGGAATTGGTAAATTTTCAGCGGTCGGCTTGATTGTCGAAATCGGCACCTGGCTCAGATTTGAATCAGCTGCAAAGATGGCCTCATTTTTCGGACTGCATCCGATACTCAAACAGAGTGGCGACAAAAACTGGGTGGCGCGCATGAGCAAACAGGGAAGCAAGGAAGTCAGAGCCCTTTTATTCATGTGCGCCTTGGTTGCCATACAGCGAAATCCGGTTATCAGAGATCTCTATGCATATAGCCTGAAGAAGGGTAAAAGTAAAATGTCAGCTCTGGGTATATGCATGCACAAGTTGCTGCGCATCATTTATGGGGTGCTCAAATCCGGAAATTCATTCGACCCGGCTATCGATCAGGCTAACCGAACCAGAAAACCAGTTCAGAGAAAATTCGCTAAGCAAGAAATCCGACGATTACAGCCTGTCGATGCAAATGCGCCAGTCTCTGCTCGGCAAAATAAAAAAAGGAAAGAGCAAAGCCAGTCTCAAGGTGAACTTGTCACCATAGGCGAGATCAAGGCTCCGGCTCTTTCCCGTTGCACGACCTGAATCTCGCAAATTATCAAAACTTTTCAAAGAACTTTTTGGCGCATCTCATGTGCCCCAAAAGCTTTTCTCTTGACTTTCAAAGGAATAACTGTGTTAAAATAAAAAACCTGTTGTAGTGTCCGCGTTAAGTCATTAAATTTGTTTGGCCAACAAAAAATAAATGACAAGACGAAAGGACACCCAACAGGTGAAAGTAAAATATAAAACAAAAACATTGAAAGCAACGCCTTTCGGCGGGCTTTATGTGTTCACAGAATTTCTGCATCAAATTGGTTTTCATAAACGTTTCACTGCTTGTTTTGAAAAGTTACGCAAAGTTCGCCAATCTTCTCCTTCACAAAACATCGCCTTGTTGGCAGGCATGATCATTGCTGGTGGCGAACGACTCTATGATATCGGCCGATTGGCTAACGATCAGACAATCGGCGAACTTTTTGACATCAACTCAATGCCCAAAGATACAACGCTGCGCGATGATCTTTATTTGATTGGGCAAAAAGATTCAGCACGGGAGGCTTTGCTACTTGATCTGAATCTCATGCTCTTTGAAAAACTTGCCCTGAAAACAATTACCATCGATGTTGATGGTACTGCCCTGCCAGTGGATGGTCATCAACAAGGCGCTGAAAAAGGCTATTGTCCGGCTGAGCAAGGCGCCCGCTGTTTTCAGTCCAGCAAAGCCATCTGTGATGAAACCGAAACCGTACTTGCTGAATGGACTTTTCCTGGAAATACACATTGTGCAAAAGATATCATTGTCATGTTGCGGCCGTTACTGGATCGTCTAAAACAAGCAGAAATAAAAATCAAATTGCGCATGGATGCCGGATATCATAGTGATGCTTTATTTCGTGTTCTGGAAAGCTATCCTAATATTTCTTATGAAATTGCCGTCCCACAACATGATTGGTTAAAAGATAAAATCAGAGCATTGCCATATAGATCCTATCACTCAAGTGAACAGCAATATTGCTCTTTTGCATATGGCTCAGACCTGAACTGCGGCTTTCGCTATTATATTGTCGAACGCTCTCTAAAACCGGTTGGATCTCAGAACGATCTCTTTGATCAAGACAACTACAACTATTGTGTTGTTGTTAGCAATCAGGATCGCCAGCCGCAGGTTATTTCCCGGAGTTATAATAAACGTGGCCGTGTTGAAAAACATATTGAAGAACTAAAGAATCAATATGCACTCGGCAAAATGATCAGCGGCAATTTTGACGTAACCAAAGCCCTGTGCTGGTTTTGTCATCTCGCTTTTACTTTAATCGGAATGCTCCGCCAGATTGAGTTCCGTAAAAAGATTTAAAGGTACCGGTTACGCCGTTTGCAGTTTCTTCTCTTTTCTGCGATTGGCTGGTTTGTCAGCCATGCCAAAAAGCAGACGTTTTATATAGCCTTGCCTCGCAGCGGACCATTAAAATTTGACGCCATGATGCAGCGCATCTGGGCGTTCTAAAGTTCGTGCTTTTTGACAATTTTAAACGTGACTTCTAAATCGGGTAGTAAAGTACGCCCTGTCACCAAAGAAAGTGTCAGAATCATGACAACTTATCTATAAAATTTGTAATAATTCCGGCATGAGACAGGTAATTTTTTCATTCAAATCGTTAACACTGAATATGGGTGTAAAGATTCACTATTATAATTATGAAAGATACCATTCGAAAATTGGATATATTCCTCCAATCATAAAATATCGCGGAAATCCTGGACAGGTTTTTGAGACTCGGCGAATGAAATTAAGACTTGCCAAAGAACAGCGAGCGAAATTCGATCATGAGAAATGATTAAAGGATAATGGCATTTTAATTCAGAGCACTAAACCAAATATTTTTCAATCTTCTACATTTTAGCTGAAACAATTAGGTGATTCTATTCTTTGCTCGCAAATCCACTCGTTGCCAACTGTGCAATAAGGGCAAAAGCATCGCCAATGATCGGGATACTGTGAAGCCCTGGGCGGATAATAATTGCAGTAAAAGGCCATGTAATAAGAAACATTAAGAAAGTGCTGGATCCCAGCGGTGGAATTAAGATATCAATAAGTTTGAGCACAAAGCACATGAAGATGTAGAAGAGCGTACCTTCAACCAGGCTGACGAGTGCATAAAGTGCATATCCCATTTCTGACTCCTGTCGATTCTAAAGTAGCTCAGTTTTTATAATAAAGCGCTTCCAAACTTGATCCTTTTTGTATTCGAATTTTTCGGAAGCGCCTTATTCCAGTGTTAAGTTGTGTTTTCCATTGAGATACACATAGATTATATTTAGAAATTTATTGCTACCCCCAATGTTACAGATGGGGTTGCTGCTCCGCCCGCTGCTCCACTTGCCATCGCGAATCCCACAACTGGAAAAATCTTTGGCGTACTTTGGTAGACTGGTTCCGCATCTTGAGCTGTATTTTCATTCAATGCAGGCGTAAAGAGCGAGGCATCTGTGGCTTTATTATCGCTCTGTTTTGTGCCAGATTCTACCTCTTCAGTGGTTTCACCAGCACGTTGTTGGTCGTTTTTTACGGGTTCGGCAGATTCATCAGTACGTTCCTGTTCGTTTGTTTCAGGGCTATTCAGCGCGCGGATCAACAAAATGGTGGCAACAGCTAGAACAGTGCCGTACAAAACCAGTTCTTTTGTTGAAATAGCTCCCAAGCGGTCCATATTTTCTTCATGTTTGGATACCCACTGAGCATGGACTTCCTGCGGCATGGTGGCAAGAAACATCAAGATTGTAATTGCCAAAGCCAATAGTCTGATACTACCTCTTTGATTGTCTTTCATGGTGTCCTCCTGTGATTAAAATTGATAACCGCATATTGCGAGAACCCTGGCTGCTCCATGACATGAATGCGCTGATAACAAGTGCAAACATTTTTCAGGGACCGACCTTTGGGGTTGGGCTTCACTAATTGTTATTGCCGGATTCTGCATTTTTTTGAAAAAAACATTGCGGATATTCATTCTTTCTAAAAATTTATTTTTTTATCGAGAATATGCACCGAGCCTGAATTATTCAAAAACAAAGCTGTGTTTCAAGTCAAGTCCAAAATTTATACACATGGGGCTGAGCAATGTAACTATTACCCTATCAATTCTGAAAATAAAGTTATCCCTCATTTGAGTTGGCTTTTTAATTGTATCCCGATGATTGCTTTCCCGGAAAACTTTTCATCAACTCCTTTGTGGCTTTTTCGATTGCGCTTCTTTCCATGGTGCCTTTGAGTGCCATACCTATCAGCCCTCCTTGTCCTTCTTTACCAATAGCTTTGTCTCGCCAGATAAGGGTGTCAGCTACTAGATCATACATCATGGCACCAACCTCAGCGTTGCCTGTACTGCCGAAAGTCATTTTTGATCTGGAGTCCAATAGATAGGGAATGAACAGCCATCGAGCCTCTTCAATATTAACAAGATTGTGCATCCGGTCCGCATCAGGTTCTAACAGATCCTCTTCTATCAGATCTGTAACAATGGAGCGGTCGATTAATAGATCTGTGTTATAATCTTTTGATACAAGGTTTTTTTCTATAATCTTATGCACCCAGTCATTTCGTTCTCCTAATTCCGTACTCCTATCAAACCTAAGGTCGACCACAGGCAATACATAAATTTTATTGACCTCATTAGGATCAAAAACCTCGCTCTGATAAATCGGCATTCTCGTCGTAGCGCAGGACAGGACAATCCCTAAGGACGCAAAAATTATCAGAATGCTGGTATGATTCGATTGTGAACGTTTCATTTCATCACTCCTTTCGTCAAGTTTGCAAACAGCATTTCACTAGAATCGAATAAATCCGTACTTACCTCGCTGGGTACTTTGCGGAAGAGCACCTTGTTTTTCCAAAATATCGATTCGTTCCTCGAATCGATTAGTACAGCCTGCACGATGGAATAGCTTGTACCGGATGTGATCATTCCATTATAAGGATTCCATGTCCCTCCAGCGCCCACCTTTACCTTTAAACTAATTGCCAGTAATGCCGGATAGCCATATTCTTTTCCGATGGCAGTAATACTATCACTCACATCGACTGGAAGCGTCTGATCAGATATGTGGAAATATCTCAGTAGAGCAAGAGTACATGATGATGTGATGCCCGATTTCTCTTCAGCCAGACATTGGATATTGAACTTTTTCTCTTTCAAAATTTTTGAAATCGCAGATCTATAAACATCTTTGATTTCTTGTACTGGATACTGATCGTTCAGCGGCGAGTCATCCTCAATGGAGATGATAGAAATATGCATGGGCAAAAGGACGATATTTTCAACATCTACTGTTGCCGTCTTTGCAGAGGATAGCTTCGCAACCTCCATGCTTGAGGAACAGGACAGAAAAACGCTGACAATCAAGATAATTAAGCATAAGGATAATCTTTCAGTGCATGTTCGCATGAGATCCTCCATAGACCCTTGGCAGTTTGCAGACAAAACACACTGGCTGGTGGTAATTCAACATGTTCCTTCCAAGTGGCCACCGAAGCACTGTGAAGGGCGCTAATATATAAGCCCTGAAAATCCGACTACTACATTATTTCTGTTGCCAGAATAATCGTCAATATTGTCAATTTGGTAGGCAATCTCGAAATTCATGGCAAAAGTCCGTGTAAGCAAATGCATAATGCCAAAACCGAAGGAGAATGTTGTGCCATTCTCTGTATCGCTTTCCTCCTCCTCTTCCATGTAATAGGAATACGAAGTATATTTTGAGGTATAAATGTTGTAGAGAAATGTCGCTCCTAGATAAGGATAGGTGGTACCTTCAATTTTTGCCGGTCTCTCTGCCTTCCAGTTAAAAACAGAGCGAGATGAGGGCCAAATCCGATCTGTGAAAAACTTTCATCGCCGATAGAATTACGCACATAAGCCACACTGGCACCTCCGGCAACGCCTGGAGCGATAAATATGGATGGTGATGCCTGGACGGTTAATGTGATTGTCCGGTCATCACCCACTTCGTACAAATCACCGCCGGCGCTGGAGAAAGCAGCACTGCCGCTTATGATTTTGCTGCCCCTGTCGGTGGGATATTGCTGTGCCATACTCGCACTACTGATTAGCAGAATGAGGGAAATTGCGAAGATGAAAGCTTTCTTGATGCACCTCCATTACTGTCTCTCTGCCCGGCAACCCCACAGACAATTATTTTGCAGCGTTGCGGTTTGGATGAATAATTGCTATTAAAAAGTGGAATAAATTGTAAGTCATGCGGAATCCACTTGTTTTTCGATGACGAATAAAAGGCCTCGCGCTGGCCTTTTTTCCTTTCAATCCGAGAAAAGAAACCTCTATCACTTGAGTAAAATCATCTTTTTAATCTCAACATGCTCACCACTGTTGACAGATATACGGTAAAAGTAGACACCGGCCGAAACAGGCAAGCCCTGATCATCAAGTGCGTCCCAATGTTTTTCATGCGTACCGGCTGAAAGTTGACCCTGAACCAACATCCTGACACAGTGACCTAAGGGATTAAAAATGGCCAAATCGACATGGCAATCCATGGACAGCTCGAATTGAATCGCCGTTGCTGGATTAAAGGGGTTCGGATAATTTTGCTCCATTGAAAAACCTATAGGCATTATGAGTTTATCAGGGCGGGAATTAATTTGGGTCTGAATCCGGCTGGTGGATCTGTCATACAAATCCGCTGCAACCAATGAAAGATCAAGTACATCTTGTATGTCGTGCCGGGTTTTGAATACCAGCTGGACTAATTCAAGTCTGTCATTTACCAGACTGGCTGAATTAATGATGGATATGGACGCCTTGCCCGCCTCTGTTGTGTTATTCACTGATATGGCGCCAGCCGCCGGTCTTATGGATAAAAGCTGTAAGGACTCTGCATTATACTGTATTTTTACCCGACTGCCATAGACCTCAGGACAATCTTTCACAAGCACGGCGACAGTGAGCAAGCCATCTGCGTCTATTATGAAAGTGCCAAATTCAACCGAGGCAACTCCACAGAATGAACTGGCCAGTAGTTTAGGCAGCAAATTTTTAACGGACTCGTCAAGAATCAGCATTGCATCATCAAGTTCAATCACGCCATTTTCAGTCATATCAGCAGCCCAGGTCTGATAGGGCGAAAGGGTCAGTAAATCCTCTACTTTTCTTAATGTTGTAATGGCATCCTGGACATTGACCATCCCGTCGAGGGGGTAGACATCGCCGCGCTTGTCGCCGACAATAATCTGGGCCGTGCAATTTTGGCTATTATAGGTGGCCTGGAGTACTGCATCACCCGGCGCCGTTGCAGTCAATATGATTTTTGTCGCTGTAACGGAACTTAACGTGCCAATAAGACCCCCAAATCCATCCATGAGCTGCCATTCCGCTTCGATTGGGACAGAGGATTCATTGTTAACAAGAAATGCAGCAAATTCCTGGGTTTGATTGAGCCCAAGTGTATCGCTTGGAGGACTAATCATCAACGTGTCTGTACCAGGATGGGTAATTTTTACGACCACCTTGCCATTAATGGTATCGGCTGGAATGGGAATCGTATTTTCCGCAAATAAACGTGCTATGAGGAATTCCACTGCTGAAGAATCTGTTGTTTCTGTAACAACTTGGAACACCAGATTGACAATTGCACCGGAACCACCTGTCAAACCATTTGCCCGTAATAAAGAAAAGGCTATAACATTACTGCTAACTGAATCTCTCAATGAAAAAGAAGTGGTTAATGATGTTGTATCTCCGCGTATAGCTTGGATTACAAGGGGATTGTACCCTATCTTGATTTCTGCTCCAGCAATACCTGCTGCATTATTAACATAGATAGGTACTTTAATCGTGTCGCCAGGAAATGCACTCAACGTAGTATCAGGAATCGTCAAAGTAATATCCGGTGCGTCATAAATGCCCTCCCCAGTAAGTGCAATTTGAGCATTTCCTCCATTACTCGTGATAGATAGTATTGCATTGAATACACCAGATCTATTGGGAGTAAAAGTAATGGGGAGTTGATATCTTTGGTTTGCAGTCAATGATAATGAATCGAAATCAATGTCAAATCTCGCTGAATCGGTACCAGAAATAGAAATAGTGTTGATGACCAAGGCACCCCCACCGACGTTTACAATCTCTAAATCTTTCGTGCTTGAAGTGCCAATTTTTACTTTTTCGAAATTGATAGAATTCGGATCGATTGCTAGAACAGGATCGTTGATGACCGTTCCAGGCCAATTAAAATAGAACAAATCATAATTTCCTCTTCCCTCACCAGGGTAATGATCACTTGCAAAAACAGTGTAAAAACCAGTAGCACTTAGCTTTCTTCCAATTATCACCTGATTTGCTTCAAATTTATTGGTGATCGTATCACCCGTGGGTGAAAAAAGCTCGATGTATGGCGTTAAATAATAACCCACTGACTGGTCACTCATTCTCAGGACTACGGAATCGCCGTAATTGGCAAAAAAAGTATATGTATCAACCTCACCATATTGTGATATACTCATTGATACAGTTTGTCCGGAAATCAATAATGATACATTTCCCGGCTCATACGTCCTCTGAATGAACAAGCCATAACCGCCATTGTCATCGCCGGGGTATGCGTCGCTGACAAAAACGGTGTATCTACCATCGACAGGTAATAAAAACCTAATTTCTGCCTGGCGAGCATCTGCATTTGAGGTTAAAGAATCGCCCATCGGCGAAAACAATTCAAGAAATGGCTCTAAATAATAGCCAACAGAATTATCCGTCATACGTATAATGATTTTATCGCCTGCCAAGCCATCAAAGGAATAGGTGTCTATTTCTCCCTCAGTAGAAATGCCAGCCGCAACGCTATGGCCATAAACTAGCAATGAATCATTTCCTGGATCAAACGTCCGCTGAATAAATAAACCATAGTTACCATGATCATTTGCGCCATAATCACTCGCAAAAAGGGTAAAATTCCCATGAGTTGATAAAATAACTTTTAATTCAGCTTGACCATTATCGAAATCTGTGATTATGCTCTGTCCGGTCGGTGAATACAATTCAAGAAATGGCTCTAAATAATTCCCAACAGAATTATCCGTCATACGTATGATTATTCTATCATTTATTTTGCCCTCAAATGTATAGATGTCTACTTCACCATCAGTTGAAATACTTGCTGAAATCGTTTCGCCATATTTTATGGGTATGCTTTGTCCATAGCCATTTGATAGGCTGAACACTAAGCATATGATAAAAATTAGTTTTGCATTTTTCATTTTGTATTCCTCCTTTAAAAATAAATTTTATGTATTCCCAAACACGGCTGTCAGACCTGGAGATTAATGATGAAAAAGATTTTTGCTTACGTCGCATCTTGATCCAAGTTGGCACTTTTTAAATGTTGATTTTTCAGGTCTCACGATACACCCTGGTGATTAGGCTTTACCATTTATGTGTTAATAGAAAATCAGATTACGCCATCCACTCCACCATCTGCGGGATCAGCAAGAAAAAGTAGAACCAACCCACAGCAACCTGCGCCACAGAGGGCATAACCATCCCGAAAACCCATGGACGCATGCCCTCCTTTTCAGCATCCCAGGGTGACTCTTCCAGCTCCTCTGTTCTTCCCCGATCCTTTTCCGCAACAATCCTGATCAGATGGGTTTTCAATACCCGTCCATGAACCATGGCCTCTCTCAGTAAATCCAGATCTTTATAGATATCAATATGACCACGGTTCAATTTTACTTGTACAACTACTTTCTCGTCTTCGGATGCAATTTCCTCATCATATTCATTGACCAATTCGTTTTTGTCACAATCGCAGGTATACTGCATCCCGGACAAGTACCGGTCGCATTTTTCGCATTGCATAGGACCCTCCATAAATAAGTTGTTCAACAACGGGGGGAAACCTCGCCCCTCTCATCTATGGTCATTGTCCCAGTTCTTATTTTTTTGAAAAATTTTCCGTAATTATTAAACTCATCTTCCTCGTTCGAACACACATTCGCCAAATTCACTAAACAGTCCACCAAACTGCGGATTCTGCTCACGCCGATAGCGGTTACGCGCTTCATCAGTGACAAATTTACGCGTATATAAACCAAGTTCTGTGGAGGTGATATAACCATCGTCATTGTGATCTGCGGAACCACATAGACCGCGCACCAGTAGGCGCGTAAACAGACCATCCACAGCAGGCTCATGACGGCTGGCCGCTGTGAGCAGATTGAGCGCTTTCTTCTTCCTTTCGATCCGCAACCTGTCATAGCCGACTTCTGTTGGCAAAAGCTCATAGGTCACTTGAGGCGGCGTAACAATGGCTGCTCCACTGAAGCAGGCATCAAAGATACACAGGACATCAGCAGCTTCGGTACTTCGCAAATAACCATTGATAAAATCCATGGTGATTCGTTTTGAATAGGAATCCAATTCAGCATCCCATGGCAGCAGAAATCCCAAGGGATCTCTGGTGGAAGGCGCCAGTTTGTCACCGTGACCGGAAAAGAAAATAACGATAAACTCGCCCGGTTTGGCCCGTGCAAGCGTGTCACTGAACAGAGAATACAAACTCTCAAAATTGGCTTGTTCATCCAACAAAAGCTGAATCTGATCGAAATGATGCACCGAATCAAGCACTGCTGCCACAGATTTGGCATCTGGAATTGCATCCACTAAATCGGGTATGGTACTGTTTTTGTAATTGTTGATGCCGATGATATAAGCCTTTTTCCTGCTATAGCGCATTTCACGGGCGTAAGGATTATAATAAACATCAAGTTTTTGACTGATGCGCGGCAAACCTTCATCATCCAACGCAATGGCCTCGATCAGGTTCTTCTTTTGGCTGGTCAGGTTCACAACAACCGTGCTGTCATAACCCACCACATCAGCGATGCCGAATAACCGGGTGCGCCGGACCCGCGCCGTGTCGACTATGGTGCCATTCACTTTGATGATCACTTCTTTAATATTTTCCGCATTTTCAAGATCCAGATTGATGATAATCTGACTGGAAGGAGAAATGGGCAAATCGGGCGAATCAATAACCAGAGACGGAACAGGTTCGAACGGACGAAGATCGATCCACGCTGAATCAGCGGCGCTCAACCAGGCATTCTCGGCCACGATTTTAATCCTGTTCTTCCCTTCTGCCAAAACGACCGGCCGGGTAATATCAGCCGATTTGGGATCCGGAAAACGGGTAATGTCCTCAATCTGGTCAGTTCCCAAATATATGCGTACCCGTTTGATATCATTCGGGTCTTGAACAGAAAAGTGCAATGCATAGTCTCTTTCCCTGGACTGAACATTCTTTATCGAGCGTATTTGTACATGCGGGGCTTCGGGTTCAAAAAGGGTGAATACTTTATCAGATGCGGAGACGTCTCTTCCCTGAGCAGTAACCTGGATAATATTTCGCCCCAATTCCAGGGGAATCGTTTCACTCACATCAAATGTTTTTGCATTTTTTAAATCCGAGCCTGAAAGCGTTTTCCAGAGTCGGTCATTGATGCGCATTTCGATTTTTCGCAGCCCGTCCCTGTTACTTGCCTTGCCTTTGAGCCAGGCTTGCGGAATTTGCAGCCGGCTGCTGAGATTTTCCAAATTCACCGTTGGAATCGATCCTGTTTCTCCGCCGCCAGCAAACACAATACCAATCTGATGGCTGCCGCTGGAAAGATGAGCAAAGTCTGTCAATAAAGGATGCTGAAAACCATAGACAAAGCCGAGATTGCCAATGCGCAATTCACCTTCGACCAACAGATTGCTCCCCTCATGGGAATATCGATTATAGCCTGCAAAGAGACGCAATCTCTGGTCCAGCAGACACAGGTGCGCACCCATCTGAGTCAACAGCGCTTCGTCTTCCATACGCACCTCAAATTGCGGCACCAGTGGCAGGCCTGAATAGGTAAGGCCGGCATGGTAGACAGTCCTTTGACAAATACCCGATTCATTGAGGGATACATCCGGTTCGTTGAGATGATCTGCGGCCAAACCCATGTGAAATCCATCGAACGGTTGGAAATACAAACCACCTCCAATGGAAAAGACACTGACACTGGTACCATTGGCAATGACTGGATCGTTCATGTCAAAAAGAAAAAACTTGTCCTTGTTAAAACTATGATGGAGCATACTGGCACTGATTCCGAAAGCCAGTTTTCCGCGAAACAATAAGTGACTTGCCTGTAATGACAACTGTAAATTTTGCAGCACATCGGATGTGAAATATTGTGTTCGCAAACCAAGTGCGCTCCGTTCGCCCAAAGGCATCATGGCGCTGATATACTGATTGCGCAAGGCATCTCCGGAAAGACCTGGATTAAGGAATTGCATGCCCACCGTGGCCCGCATGTGACCTTCCAAAGCCAGCGGCGCCGGGTTGTAAAATCCCAACAGATACCCATCCGGGTAACTGCTGTTCAATGGCAAAAATGATTGGCCATGGACAACCACTACTGTTAGGAATAATAATATGAAAATATATCGTTTCATCTCGCACTCCTTGTAGAATGACTCTGCAATCCAATAAACACGGAGCATATCCCTGGTTCTCAGAGCATCAGTGTAATGGTGCCTTTATGGAGTGGTTCATCGTTCATCAATACCAGGTATAGATAGACGCCAGGCTTACAGATGTCTCCATCCCCATCCCTGCCATCCCATTGAATAAAAGAACCTCCATTGGCTTTCAATTCGCGGATCAGATATCCCCCCAGCGCAAATATTTTCACCACCGCGGCTGGCATCATCTCTTCTGGCAGACTGAAAACCACCACATCGTTGATACCATTGCCATCCGGAGTGAAGGGATTGGGATAGCAAGAAATATCACGAACTCGCACGACACCGTGCAGGACCTCATGCGCGATGGATGCCGTGGTGACAGAATAGAGCTGCGAGGAACGCCAGGTCAATTCGGTGGCTGTACCCGTCTCAACGGACTGTCGGATGCGAAACGTCAAGGCACAGATCACTGCATACGGTTGGCCGACCGGCTGTGGCTGTGCCATAGCAATCGCGATCTGGTTCTCATTTTCCTTGCTGACGACGAGAAAATCATGCACCTGCACTTCGCTCTCTACACGCACAAACTCTAAAAAATTCAAATCATACTCCAATACAGCCGCCATTCCTGCCAAACTGTCCGCTCCCTCTACGGCAATATCCACCCGTACAAAGCTGCCCGGAGGTCCCTGGCGTTCCGGGATGAGCAACGTGGCCGAATAACTGAATGAATGAAGCAAACCGAAGAAAATGAAAAGAATCCACCAACCAAATTTAATTTTCATGATTGACCTCTGTTCATAGTGAATTTCAAACACATGATCACTACTCTTTCTATGGCCAGGGAACTGATGTCCCTGGCCATAGGCTGTTTCAGCTTTTATTTTACCAGGCTCATCTTTTGGATCTTGTACCACGCACCCTTGTCTACTGTTAAACGGTAAAAATATACACCAGAGGGAGCCTGACGTCCAGTCATATCGCGGCCATTCCAGTGTGCCGAGTGTGCACCTGCAGGCATTTGGCAATTGACTAGATACTGGACCAATTGACCAGCAGTGTTATAGACAGCCAGTTCGACTTGTCCGGACACGGGCAAATCGTAGCGGATAAAAGTGCCCGGATTGAACGGGTTTGGATGATTCTGATAAAGTTGAAAACCCTCCGGCTGTGCGGCCTCTAAACCTGAACCATATCCTAACTCGGCAGAAATTGCCTGGCCGGCCTGGTCGAACAGACGGATATTTTTAATATGGAGCTCAGTTATTTTAGCAGAAGACTTTCTTCGGAAAAGCAGATACATCCAGACGCCCTCTCTATCGATCAATGTTTCAGAATCCAGCGATGAAACCAGAATAGTCCCCTCCTTGCTAAAATTACTCATCAACAGGGTGGATGAGCGGCTCGCATGGACAGCCACTGGCGTGATTTGTTTCGCGTCATACGTGACTTCCAGGCCACCGGCGGCAAGATCAGGCCGCTGTTGGGCAAAAACTGGGACACTGAACAGACCGTCCGGGCGTCTTTCCGCCTGGCCAGGATAAATAAAAGCCGGACTCGAAAAGAGAGTCGTTTTGGGCAACATTGTACCAAGAGCATCTTGTAATATCGCTTGAATATCATTCTCAAGAACAAGCCCATCACCACCATGATCAGCCGCCCAAAGTTGATAGAGGTGGGGGGTAAACATTTCTACAATGATCTGCAATCCGAGGATGGCATCCTTGACATCGACGCGGTCATCGATATTTATATCGCCGCGGGTTTTACCGACAACGATGATGCAGCTATCAGACCTGCCCTCCTGAGTGGCTATAACCACGCCATCGCCGGCGCCGGAGGCGGTGAACGTGGTAGATGTTGCGTCCTGCTTTGGATTGACTGAACCAATGTCGCCATAGAAGGATTCAACGCGCCAGTCGGGAGTAACCGTCACATTTCTACCCTGAGCATCCTTGCCAACAGCAGTCAGTTCTAATGTAGTATTGAGAGCAAGCGTGTCGCTTTGTGGAGAAACAACTATTTCCACTAGTTCCGTTCTATCAGTTACTGTGAACAGTCCGTTTTTCGTGGTCATTGTTATCGTATTGGTATTCTCTGCATAGAACTTGGCGACAGCAAAATAAATGGTTGTGGTGTCTCCGGATTGGGCAGTATCTCGGACATCGAAATCAACATTCAGAAAAATGCCGCCGCCTGGTGGCAAAGCAGTCGCACGTGCCATAGTAATGGAACAGCTGCCGCTGGAAAGGTTCTGCTCAGAAAAAAAGGAATCGGTCAGGGCAGTTTTATGAATAGCCTTTGCCTCCAGAATGTCGGCATCGTATGTCAATTTGAGCTCAGCACCTGCTACGCCCGCAGCATCCTTGATTCGCAGTGGGATAGTGATCCTGCTGCCTGCAAAAGCGGAGGTGTCAGGGATAACCATATTTTCTGCCACAGGTGCATCGGTCACCCAAACAGTGACTGAATCCAGATCGCTCCAATTGTTGCTGGCATCCATACCGCGGACGTAAAGTTTGTTGGTTGATGGTGGTGGTCCTATAGCACTGGTTAAAATGGTCGCCATAACGTTTACGGAAGAAGCTGTAAAAGTACCCATCATAGAAATACCCGTTCCAGGATCACCAGGAGTATCGATAAAATACTCAGCCTGGACTATATGGCTGTTTCCAGTTGTTTCATCAGAAATAGTGGCTGAAAGTATAATCTCGGTTGCTCCATTGGTGGGATTCGGTTCCACTAATAAATTGTATATGGTAGGTTTGAGATCATCTCCATTGGTTTGAATAGGAGGCCATAAAGCACCTAGATCTGGTAAGGAATTATCAGCATCTAAAAAATAGCTGTTCATTATAATAGGAGTTCCTGCATTGATACATGAAGAGGCAGCTCGCAAATAAAGATCATCATCCTGCGCATTAGAAAATAATGGATCAAGAAATAAATTAAAGTTTCCATCACACGAATCACCGTTTACATTTATAGTTGTAAGTGGGGGACCAAAACCGATAATCGGATTTTTCAATCCAATAAAATTATCAACATTATTATCCCAAAAACAACTATATATAATATCATTCTCCCCGATAAAACTACGGCTATCTTGATTAACGACGCCGGAATCACATCCAGCTATTATCGAATTCGTGATTTTGGCATCTGCATAGCCACGATATGCATAAGCACGCACACCAGTGGCATTACCATATATTGTACAATTCGTTATCTCGGCCAATGCATATGCATCTCCTGAAGTCCAATACGTACCTGAAGTCACCATTACACCATTTTGCTTATTGTTATATATACTGCAACGATAAATATTTCCCGTCACACTGACTTTTCCATATCTATCATATCCAGTGAAGCGTATTCCATTACCATTTTCGTGTATTTTACAATTTCTGACTAAAATACTGTCGACAGAATGACGATATTGTAAGTTAATTCCATTAGTCAAGTTCTTGTATACAATGCAATCATTGATTTTCGGAGCAGAATCATAGACATAGATCCCCTCAGTACCAAATCGCATTACACAGTACTCAACTGTATCATCGTGACCCGTATCATTAAAAGAAATTGTATTCCAAGAACCAGAGATCTCCCCTTGAAACGGCTCAAAAATAATTGGGGTATTCGCAGTGCCCTTTGCGATTAATTTCTTACCCTTACCAACCTCTAATTGCCATCCACCAGCCTGGAATTGAACATGTACTCCAGGTTCAATAAAGAGTGAATCCAAAACATAAACATCGCCCGTTATAATATATGGCTGACCTGTAGCTGTCCATATCCCAGTTATAGGACCCGGCTGAATAATGGTTTGAGAAAAACCATTTTGAGCAATACAACAACAAAAAATAATTAAGATGTAGATAAACGGGATAGGTACATTTTTTCTTGTTTTCATTATTCCTCCCATAAACGAAATATTTTGGATTTTAATGGATCGTCGACAAAACTTCCATTACATACCTGACTGTTCAATTTATGGACCGAAATTCGTTTTAACTTGTTTAACCTCTATAATCCAATTCTCTTGTTCCAAATCATAATAGAGAGATTGATTTAAAATGCCAATCAGATACCATCAAGCGTATTACAAGAATCACGAAATGTCGCAATAACCTGACAATTGATCACTCATGCCCAAAAGTCATCGCCATATAAAACTCCCGATGCTGTGCCATCACGGTCAGGATATCCTGCCCTATGGCGGGGTCTGCGTCAATCCGGTATTCCTTTTGTTGGGTTCGCTGATTCGGGGCTCCCACCACCACGGTCTGCGACCGGATGTTGGCATTCCCTTCCTCCGGTATGATCGCCTGCCGCACTTCATAAAGTCCTTTGACAATAACCGTCTGTGAAAAACCTTCCGCCAGTTTTTGCAGATTATTCTGATCTGTGAGTTTTTCCAATTCCGGAACTGGGTCGTCGCTCACCACGAGGTGCAGAGTCTCTGTGCCGGTGGTGCTATCCAACGTGAACACTTTGGTCCGGCTGGGAAGAAAATACTCGCCTGCATGCATGGGATTGGAAAGACCCAGGTCGGTACGCGGAAAAATCCATGCCGCATTGCCTCGGCTGTCCTGTTGATACAGATAAATATATTTGCTCCGCGAAGGCCGCATATAAACGCGATATTGATCTCCACTGTGCAGCACGCTGGAGCCATCATAGGACACCAGGGTCGCTTTTCCGCTCTGGTCATATCGAAAAACGGCCCAGCGGAATCCCTGCGCCATGGGCATTTCCCGCAGCATTTTCTCCAGGGCTGTCCGGTTTTCCGGCAGATATACCACCACTCGGCGGTTCACACGACGCTCTTGTTCACTTTTGGCGCCTGCGATCAGTGGCAATTCCTCCCCATACGCGCGATATGAAATCCGATCCGCGGTGATACCAGCCTTGCCTACCAGATACTCCACCGCATAACGGACTCTTCTTTGCGAAAGGTCAAGATTATATTGTTGACTGCCTATATCACAGGTATGCCCCGCCAGCTCAATTCTTGTTTTCACAAAACCATCCATTTTCAAAACCCTGGCCAGCGTATCCAATTGGGCTTTGGCATCCGGTCGCAATAAATCCGAATCGAGATCAAAATTGATATCCAGGCGCAATTCCAGGTCACTCGGGCGTACATTTGGAGAAGGTGCCCTAAGACGCAATAGATGTGCTGCAATCTCAGTGGATCCCTTAAACGTCGTATCCACGTGAACCTGCGCCAATAGCGGCAGAATCCACATAAATGTCAGCACGACTCCTATTCCATAGCTTTTCATTCTCATATATAGCTCCTATTATCATAGATGGTCAAAAGCAAATTCCTTGCACACAATGCCCGCATGAGCCAGCTTTGCACCAAGATTTAGTTCAATATAGTCCAGCAATGGCTGCTCGTGATCAGCATTCTGAACTGCTTTTAAAATCAAATTTTCTAAATAGTCCTGACGCCAGCGTGTTGCCAAAAGGTAGAGCCTTTCTGTCCCCTGACCGGTTTCATTCAGAAAACGGCCATATTTGGGTATATAGATTTCACCAGATGTGGAGGGATTCTCCCCTTCCGCGTACTTGGTATTGGGAAATAATTGCTGCCATTCACCCGCAGTATTGCATTGCAATAAGTAGATATAACAGGTTTCACTCGGATGAAGAACGATCCAATAGCGCGTGTTGATGGGCAGCTGCAAGCGGTCATCCACTGCAGGAACGGCTTGAGGAAGATCGTATTTAAAATAAAAGGTCACCTCCAGCTGATCCTGTAACTCGGCAGAAAGTTCTGCAAGATGATTCTTCTGGATTTCTTGCCAGACCTCTTGATATTTCCCCTGAGCCAGAGCCTCGCGTGCCATGGTCTCATGATGCGAAATAGAATCCATCACAGCCCTTTTATCGCTCTTGTGCTCTGCAAGTGGCAAAAAACATAGAAGGTACACGATATAACTCGCGCTGATGAATAGAACCAGGACGATAAGGTATTTGGGCCAGCCCGGTCTGGCTTTACGCCCACCATCATACTTATTGTCGATTTCATCGTCTTTTTTAATCATCTATTTTACCTTATTGAAGTGGCCCAGTAATAAAAGTTGCGTCATGTTTATATGAGGATTTTTTCTGATAAAGGTTCTGGGCAACGCCATTGATCGTATTGGCGCCGATCCAATCACTTTGATTGATAAGAGCAATATCCATTTTACGTTTTCTGGTAAATTGGGCTATTCTGAGATGACGAACCTTGGGACTGCCCACACCACTCTTTATTGTCCAATTCAAGATATTTTTGAATATTTTTCTACATTTTATTGCCGCCAAAAGTAACTTTTTTGCACATATAGACCTTCCCAGCCATTGTCCAAAGCCTGGCTTCTTCTCTGTATTCTGTGTAATATTTCATCTCGATACCCTTTCTTTTTATCCAAAGACTGAGACTGATCATATTTTCTGCACAAAATCTCGATATCTCTGGCGCGCCATAAAGATCCCAAAAAGATAAGCGTGACCAATTGTCGAGAATGAGATACCTTGAAATAGAAATATTGAATTCCACCCGGGATAAAATAGAGTTGTTGATCTTGGAGAAAATGGTTTTCCAGATCAAAACTTGATGCCGGGAAGAGGAGCTCTACCATTGTATTACCCTCAAATTGAAACAAATAGAAAAAACAGCGCATCTCAGCCAGGACTTCAAAACGATATCCCGCCTCACTGTTCAAATTAGCATTTTGCATCAGGTTCAAAGATGATGCATCTTGAAGTCTTGGTCTATCATGATCCAAATAGACAAAATCACATTTCAGAGTTAGCGGCGTACGGGTTTTATGTGCGAGACGACGTAAATCAGGATCTTCTGCCGCACGCAATCGCTCAAGCGGCACACTTTCAAATTCGCCCTTTTCTACAAATGCAACTAGTTCTTGCTGGTTCATTCCTTGTTCAAAAAAATTCCATAAAAGGCCACATAGAACAAAAAGACATACAAACGCCATCAGCTTATTGTGAGCCTTGGCAAATCTGAAAAATGAATCTAATTTTCTCTTCCATGTTTTCTGTTCTACAGGAAACCATTCCCTGACATATTTTGCAACTTCAAATGTAGAAGTGACAGGGTAAAGTTCCAAACCTTTGGCAGCGACTTTTTGGCGCAAAGCATCCGATATCTCTTTTTCATTGTCTTTTGGATAGAAAAATTTATCGCCTCTTTTTAGCAGAGCAACAGCAGTATTCAATTTCTCCGGAAAAGCGTCGATGGGATGTATGGCTGACTGATCGCTCAATTCGCCCAGTTCACCGGTGGCTGCCACTGAGAATGAAGCAAAATTTGGAAACTGGGCTTGCAGAAACAGCAACAGGAAACGAATAAAAAGGGCCAGTCCAGCGCTGGTCCCTATATAATTATTGAGAGCTTGTGCATTTCCAGCAAATTCCCATACAATCTGATAGCCTGGATAACGTGGTAATTTATAAGCTTGATAGTGCTTCAACGCCACGTTCAGAGCACGCTTGGCAGACTTGTTCATTGTGACATCATCAATCAATGAGTCAAGTTCAGGACGATCCCCACCACTTCGCTCAAAAGTAGCCAACATGATCTTAGCCATGCTGCAATCGGAAAAAAGAGCATATACCGCAATGTGCTTTTCTTCAGTCAGAGACATAGTCTATAATCGGCCTATTAAGTGATCAGCTCTCACCTTGCATTTGATTTGGAGAGGTTAAAGGACGAATCAGAAAACTCTGGTCATCGATTTCATACAGTCTGTCTATTTTCTGCAAGGCCTTTCCATGCGTCACCTTTTTCTGTAACAGAGTGCGGCCACGTGCGTCACAAACCATATATTCCTTTCCCTCGCTTTCTGCTGCCCACTTGGGGTTGGTCAGGCTTAAAATTACTAGTCCCTCATTACCACCACCCGTACTTTGCAGGATCTCTAATTTATATTCACCTTTTTCTGAAAAATATAGAATTGGGTACTCTTTTGCTTCTCCAGCCGCAGCCTTGCGCTGAATAACTGTCCATCCCTGTACAACCGATAGGGTTTCTCTTCTTTGCTGCTGCCGGAAACGGTCAGCACAAACAGCACACCGGGCAATATGTTCAACGATGGCATACCTTATATCAGGATCCAAAATTGACAATTGCATTTCCTCGTCCGTTGGGTGGGGCCAAAGAGTTTCTTGTGTTAGATACTCTGATTCCCAAGCAGCCAAGGCTGTTTTCCATGTAATAATAATTGGCATAATCCGTTTTCCTTTGATTTTATTTTTACTTTATAGATCTGCGATAACATAACCACTTTTATGCAGACAAATAGACAACAAAGATCTTGCAACATTTCGTTGATAATAAACAGCATTCTGATCCAACTCCTCATCTTTAATTAGTTCAACCACCTCCTTGGCAGTAAAATCTCGCGAATCCATGAGCAAAAGAATGAGTGTTTGTTGTGCATTTAGGCACTCTCTAATGCAATTGTCTACAGCTTTGGCTAAAGATTGTTCAACCTTTTTAGGAATAAATCTCTCCGCTTCTGCAGGAATGATATCGATAGGGGCGAGGCCTTTTGGTTCATCCTTTGTCCCTTCCAGACTCTCTTCGACAACGACTGAGGCTTTCAATTTTTGCAGTTTTTTTAGCGAAATGCCCATCATTTCTGCAATTTCCTCTTCAATTGGCATGCGCCCCAAAAATTGCATCAATTCTGACTCGGTCTTTTGTATTTTTTTTATTGTATTGCGCTTGTCCTTTGAGAGGGGATCACGAACACGCATCTCATGACTGATTGCACAATTGATTTTGAACCACGCATAAGACTCGAACGAACACTTTTTCCCAGGATCAAATGTCCGGATTGCCTCATTCAAACCAAAGAAGCCAATATTGACCAATTCGGTATACTCGATTTGTTTTATCATCAGACGTCGCAATTTATTATAACGGTAACGCGCAACATTGTAGAGCAATGGTAAGTATTTATTAATATTACCACTTGAATTCTCTTCCATAGCACACTCTCTCTTTGCCCTGCCCTGTTCAGCTACTGGTAATATTGGCTGGTTATGTTTTTTTTTGAGATTTTTTTTCGATTTTGCCGTTTAGTATCGCCTGCAATATTGCGGACTCAATTCCTCCCTTACTGCCGAGATATATTGTTTGTTAATTTCCTTTAATCCTGCAAAAAGTCGAGAAAACTCAAATTTAAATTATAGCTTTTAGATAATCGGTACTTTGCTGTATATGGTAAAAGCGACACCCAAATTGCATATCAAATAAAGACGGGCATGAAGCTTTTTTTCAATTACTATTTTAAAACGCAAAAACTCATACTGCATTTCTTACAGAACCAGGCTGGATCCTTTTCACTCTGATCCTGTTCATGGACAAATGTATATTCTTTTTCTATCGACATCTTTCTCTCTCATCATGTTGTTTGTATTTGGTAAAGGCAAGGATGATTTGCTGATTTATCATGCTGCGATGTATCATGGATCGCGGCAGTCTCTCAAACCTAGATTCACTGAAAAGCCAACAAAGCAATGTTTGTTTTTGTTCGTAAACTCATCTGCCAGGAGCTTGTCTTCCTCCTTATTGCTTTAGAAAAGGGTTTTGTATAAATTATTAAATGTATTTGACCTGTTCTTTTGCTCGCACTAGTTTCTCCATAAAGCCCATTTTTGAACGTAAAGACCTTTCCAGCCCGTCTCAAGAGCCTGGCTTCGTTTCTGTATCTGTTGCAACAGCTGATCGCGAAGCTCTTTTTTCTGCTCAGGTTTTTCCGCTTGATCATAGCATTGGCATATTTTTTCGATATCCGTAGCACGCCATAGCGAGCCGAGCAAATAAATAGTCATTACACGGCGGGTATCAGATGCTTTCAAGAAAAAATAGTTGACACCGCCAGGTATAAGATATAACCGATTATCTTGCAAAAAATGATTTTCTAGGTCAAAGCTAGAAATAGGGAAAAGCAGCTCAACCGTCGATTTGCCTTCGAATTGGAACAAATAGAAGAAGCAGGGTTGATCAACCTGCACTTCGAAGCGATAGCCCATGGTACTGTCCAGTTCGACATTTTGCAAAATGCTCATGGTTGACATGTTCTGCAAACGTGCTTGATCGTCGTCGAGATAGATAAAGTTGACTTTCATCTGAAGTGGATTGCCAACTTGTTCAGCCAACTGCTGCATGCCGGGACTCTTGGGAGTATTCAGTCGCTTGAGCGGCATTTCTGCAAATTCACCTTGGGCAATCGAGCTTAGTATTTTAGCTTCGTTGATTCTCGTTTCTCGAATAAAATAACCGGCTGTGGCAACAGCAATGGTTATGAATACCAGTAACTTGAACGGCCAAGACCGGCAGAAATGTTTTAGTGAATTGGTTGTTTCAACCCTTGTTTGCGGTGCAGGCGATGGTGGAGGATCTTCGCCATTGTCATGCAATGACT
This sequence comes from bacterium, assembly GCA_029565675.1. GTDB lineage: Bacteria > Zhuqueibacterota > Zhuqueibacteria > Residuimicrobiales > Oceaniaggregativiventaceae > Sulfursilanivivens. The sequence goes on along the minus strand of JAKQNP010000002.1, from coordinate 723,589 downwards.
TTATAATTTGAATTGCTGGCCCTATTTTCGTTTCCAGCGGGGGTTCGATAGCGTCGATGCAGTGTTTGTGCGAGATATAATATTTTAGGCTTTTGCTCGGCTCGACATCTTCAATTCTGATCGGTAAAATATGCTTTTCCTGGGTCTGGGCCAGTTCTAGTTCTCGTTTGACATGATTAGAAATATTTGAATTATGGGACAACAGCAGAACAAAAAATTGGGTTTGTTCAATCGCATCAACGATTTCTTCATCCCAATCAAACCCAGGTCTCACATCTCGGGGTGCAATCCAACAATTAAGACCATTTTTTTCAAAAATTTTGCATATTCTTTTAGCATCCGCTGAATCCTTGCTGGAATAGCTGATGAATATCAATTTTCCCATCGATCACCCCTAATTTGATTACCATCCCAAAAACTGAAATTTAAATTTCCATGTTTTACTTTGCCATTCCCTTTCAGGCTTTAGAGACAAGCAGATACTCCGATCTCCTCGATTCATTTGTTAATTTCTTCTCGTTAACACAAGTTTTAGATCCAATGATTGTGAATGAATTTAATCCCCATGCCCTATTAGTCTTCAGGCCGATGCTGTTCCTCGGTATTGCAACAAAGCCATCTTAAAATCGCCTTAAAGATTTTCAGAAATTTAAGTCCATGAAAGTTTATTCGCTTCATCTGTCAAAGATTCAGAGGATTTGGCCAACGAACCCAACAAAGTCTCGCCAAACTATCATGATCAATGAATACTAAAATTCTTTAAACCGTGAAGAAAAAATAACTGCTATTTGATGGGCCATCGGATTCAGAAGAGAAGAAGAGGAGGAAGGATCCCCGGTGACCCCAATCCCGGGGTATGGCCAGAGGGAATAAATGTAAGATTGGTAGCTGATGCACCACTCAATACAAAGTCAATAGGAGGATTTAGATCAACTTTGTTGCCACCTCCGTTGATTTTTTCTCTTATTTTAATTATACCTATTATTGGAGTCTGGCGCAAGTAAAAAACTATATTTGGATGTGTTTTCTTTTTTGTAGGTTAAATGGATTTGTTGGTTTTCTCGCTGGGTGAGACAGCAAATAATACCAATTTGTAAAGATTTCAAGACCCGGACTGTCGAATGCATTCACTGGAGGTCGTGGTCAAAGAGATCCCAATAGTGTGCCCCGCATGGACTCTATAACCAAATCTCAAAAACGATTGGAAAAACCGATGGAGAGGGCAAACAAATGAAAGGGATTTCCAAATACAAAAAAGCCTTATTACCGCGAGCGAAACGCCACAACCTGTACATGCCGATTCATAAACTCCGCTGGTGAATCAAGGTAAAAGGCAAAAGGCAAAAGTAAAAAATGTGAACAGCGAGGTTGGCTTTTTTCATGCTTGGTGCTTGTTGATTGATTCAGACGAGATTGTATCCGCCGGCAGGGCCGGCCAGCTGCGTGCCCAGGCAGCGCCCGGGCATGAGACAATGTGAACGACAAGGTTGGACTGTTTCAAGATGTGGTGTTCGTTGATCGGTTTGGTCGAGATAAAAAATGCAAGCTGCTCCGCTGGCCCGATCGCCAAGTCACAATCGACTTTATTCTTGCATTTAACTTACGATTTCCGTAACTTATAAGCATAAATGCAAACCCTGACTGAAAAAGTCTTTCATCTCGCGCCGCCGGGCGGCCTCTTCGATGCGACGGTCATCGTCAATCTGTTTCCGGACGCCACCACAGGCGCGCGCAATCTGCTGGTGCATCGCGCCCTGCAAGCCGGAGAGATTCTGCGTCTAAAACCCGGACTTTTTGTGCTCGATGGCCGCTATCGCAAATCCGAACCGCACCCTTTTCAGATCGCCGCTTTGTTGCACTACCCCTCGCACATCAGTCTGGAATCCGCCTTGGCCTGGCATCACCTCATTCCCGAAGCGGTCTACCAAACAAGCAGCGTAACCAGTGAACGCAGCCGCACCTTTACCACACCGCTGGGTGTTTTTAGCTTTCAACGCGTGCCTCTGCAGATGCCGCGGGCCGGTGTCGAATCTGTTCAAATCAATCATGATTGTTGGACCTTTATCGCCACGCCTCTGCGAGCGATCACAGACATGGTTTATTTGAACCACTCCATCACCTGGCAAAACGATGGATTGTCCTACCTCACCGAATCGCTGCGCATCGAAGAAGAGGATTTGCACCAGATCTCTTTTGCCGGACTGGATGACATTCTGTCGAGTTTGCGCAGTCTTCGTGTGCGATCCTATCTGCAGCGATTAAAAGGAGCAGTGGGAAATGCTGGATAGAATATTGAGCTCTCGTTTGGCTTACTATGCACCGTCCAATGCCATCGAGCAAGAAAACGCTTTGCAGGAAATCCTGCAGCAATATGTACTAGCAGGGCTTTCTCGCGCCGGCCTGTTCCAGCAAGCTGTTTTCCACGGCGGGACCTGTCTGCGGATCCTCTATGGCATGAATCGCTTTTCCGAGGATCTTGACTTCTTGCTCAAGCAAGCCAATCCTGCTTTTCGCTGGCAGCGCTATCTCGAGTCCGTACAAAAGGATTGCGCCGGGGAGGGAATCATCCTCGAGGTCCAGGAAAAATCTCGCGCCGGGATTGCCGTGCAGAAGGCATTTGAAAAGCATTTCGAATTTCGGATTTCGAAATGCGAAGAACATTGGAAAGAGCATTTCGGATTTCGAATTTCGAAATACGAAATCTGAGTGGCTCTTCTTCGCAATTCGCTCTACGAAATGCTCTTTTAAATTCGACATTCGACATTCGACATTCGAAATGCTCCTCTCCGCAATCCGCTATTCGAAATGCTCTTCTAAATTCGAAATTCGACATTCAACATTCGAAATGCTCTTCTCCGCAATCCGCTATTCGAAATGCTTTTCTCCGCAATCCGCTATTCGAAATGCTTTTCTCCCCAATCCGCTATTCGAAATGCTCTCCTAAATTCGAAATCCGCAATTCGACATTCGAAATGCTCTTATAAATTCGAAATGCTCTTCCGGCGCTGTTGGCTTATTTTTTTACAAAACACGTAAACAGAATCGAAGCACCTGCGAAACAAAGTTTGCCCTTGCGTTGTGTCGGTTTTTCGATTATACTTGATTGAACCCCGCATGGCTTGCCGGGAACAGCCATTGTCTGCATATGAAGGCATGATGTATCGATCCAGAGGAAAGATATGTTGTGCCTTTTTTTATATTCGAACACCAATTGCTCAGCGATTCCTATTCCTCGCCGATCAAGGCACACACATTGCCCTGGCACCGAAAACGGTGCCTGTCAACCGCGCAAAGCTTTTCCTGAGCCATATGGCTATCGCACCCATCACGGACCTGACCGCAACCTTGCAGAGATCATCTCAACAGCCGGATCCGGGCTGATCGAATGCAAAACCGAAAAAGAGGGATCTCGCACCGCAGTGAGATGGGTTGGTTCCGTTAAGCGTGAAATCGTATCCATTCCATTTTCAGCCATTCTCCCATCGGGTCCGATCCGCGCCATTGTGGATGCAAAGAAAAGGCAACACCGGATCTCTGTTCGATGAAAATCCGCGCTCCCCTTTTTAAGAAACACTCGACTCCAAAATGAAAGGATCGGCTATGAGGACAAATAAGATGGCGTTACTGATCGCCGGCATATCGCTTTTGTGCGCACCGTTGTCTTTTTCCATGGGTTACCTTTACGTCACTGCACCGCCCAGCGGACCCCAGGTCGGCATTGCGACCACTTTTTTTGTCGATGTGCCCGGGCTTTCGCTGACGTTCTTTCAGTATGCACCCGGCAATGTGTGCATCAGCGTGTCGGCGGAATGCTACACCACCGGAAACACCCGCATGTTTGTGCGCGCGCTCATCGATGGGGAGGTCGCTTCCCCTTCGGATGTCATTCTGGTCAACGGCAATTTTCGCAGCACCCATACTTTTCAATTCAGCGCTGAGGTCGGAGGCGGACAGCACGAAGCCGTGATCCAATATAAAGTGGATAGCGGCGGACTGGCGCAATTCGGCGACCGCTCCCTGTGGATCGCCACGGCGCCCAATCATATCCAGACAATCGCCGCTCCCAGCGGGCCGGACGTGAGTACCACCCTCAGCAGTTTTCAGGATATTCCTCATCTGAACACGACGGTTGAGCTGTTACAGGCAAGCGATCTTTTCATCACCCTCAATGCAGAAGCTGAGGTAACAGCAGGCAAACGCATGTTTGTTCGCGCGCTTGTCGATGGTCAACCAGTCCAGCCCAGCGATGTGGTCTTTTGTGCCAGTCCTTTCTATGGAACCCGATCCTTTACCTTTTGCGCTCCCAGCCTGGCGGCCGGCAACCACACCGTGCAAACGCAATGGTATGTCGACAGCGGGGCAACCGGGTTTCTCGGCGATCGCACCCTGACGGTGGGTCACGCAAAACCGATAGCCCGCCAGGCAGGTGAAGGGATGATTGCCAGTGTGAGCGCACCAAGCGGGCCGAGTGTTTCGATCGAATCTTCATCGTTTGTCGATGTTCCTGGAATGAGCGCAAATGTGACGATTCCCGAGAACAGTCAACTCTGCATCGCTTTCTCCGCTGAAGCCTATACGTTCAATGACAAGAGAATGTTTGTGCGAGCACTGATCGATGGCCAACCGGTATCTCCTTCAGATGTGGTTTTAACCGCTGTTTATTTTGATGGGGTCTGCAGTTTTCATTTCATCAGCCGCGGAGTGTCCGGCGGCGCCCATCAGATTGTTCTGCAATGGAAGGTGGACGCCGGCGGCACAGCCTACGTCGGCGACCGCAACTTGACTGTTATCGCTTTCCGGGCGCCCTGTCCCGACATGAATGGTCTGTTTGCCGGACTCGTGCCGGCTAACGGAGAACGGCATCTTTTGACCATCTGCTGGGACCCGCATCGCCCCGACCATCCGGCGCCGTCGCTGGCAGATGTGGAGCAATTGCTCTTTGGCGCAACCAACAGCGTGCGCCATTTTTATGATGTGAACTCACATAGCCGGCTTGATCTCCAGAATGCCGGTATTAAAGGCTGGTATGATGCCAAAAAAGAAGTCTCCTACTATTGGGGGCCGGAAGATCCAAGCGACAACAATGGTGACGGATGGATCCATCCACACGTCTTAAAGTGGACCGAGGCGATCATCGATGCCGATGCGACCTTTAATTTTGCAGACTATGATGCCAACGGCGATCATCAGCTGACTCCGGAAGAATTGGTTGTCCTGATGATCATCCCGCAAAATGAGCCGTTCGGAACCGTGGGCACGCCGGTCAGCCGAGAATATCCCGCTGCAGAGCCGCTCATCGTCGATGGTGTCACCCTGCCTCTCATCGTCGAAATCTACCCGGGAGTGCCGCCCAATCTTGCGGGCGTGGCAGATAAACTGGGACGTGCCTATTTCAACCTTCCGGATTTGTACTTTGGCTTTTTTATGCCATATGCGGCAGGTGCCTATTCGCTGATGGATATCTCCTATTGCGACAGCCATCTGGACCCCTTTCTGAAAATCCGCCTTGGCTGGGTGCAGCCGGCCCTTGTCACCCAAACCATGACTATCCCGATCACCGCCATCGAGCAATCGCATGTGGCCTATATCTTGTACGATCCCAAACACGGCGAACAGGAATATTTTATGGTCGAGAACCGGCAGCCCAATCTGGCATACGATACCAACCTGCCGGACGCCGGCCTGGCGGTTTGGCATATCATCGAAGATCCCAACATCTATGAAAACCTGGCTGCGCCAGCCGGCGTCACGGCCGGCGAGTGGGCGACCATCAATCCAAAGGATTGGGGCCGCCGGGCTATTCGGATGATTCGACCGGTATATGGCCCTCCTTTCAACAATGCACAAGCCCTATGGGACGGTTCAGATCCGCAGACGGGCTATGACCTGCTGTCCGTCGATGCAAACCCGAGCCATGCGACACTAAAGTGGGCCGACGGGACTCCGAGCGGATTCAACATCAAGAACATCTCTGCATCGGGCTTGACAATGACGGCGCTGATCGAGGTACCGGGGAGCGCAACCGGCATCGAGCATCACGAGACAATCCCCAAGCAATTCAGGCTGGCGCAAAACTATCCCAACCCCTTCAACAGTTCAACCACCATCGAATTTTTCGTCGCCGAGCCCGTCCATGTTCAGATGGACATTTATAATCTAACCGGCCAAAAAGTCCGAACCCTCTGCGACCGGGCGGAACAGCCGGGCGAGAAAACGATCAGTTGGGACGGCAACAACGACAGCGGGGCTGCAGTCGCCACCGGCGTTTACCTCTGCCGATGCAAAACAGCGAAATGGACACAATCGATTAAAATGCTTTTGATCAAATAAGGAGAATTTTTCGGTAGGTATTAATCTGGTTCCCAGGCTCTGCCTGGGAACCATCAGGCTCGCAGTTTTTCCATGATATTCACAAATCGCCCGTTGCTGATCGGGCTGTCCGCAACGATCGTCCCATTGTAGATGATGCAAAAGGTGCCAAACGGACTGGGGCTGTTTTGTGCCTCTTGATGGCTTTTCAGGTCGACCACATTGGCTTTAATTTTATACTGCGATTCTGCAGTGGCACATATTTCCTTGACATTTTTTACGGTATAGGGGCATTGATCCGCTCTGATGATGGTCAATCCTTTTGTATACCTGTTTGGATTTCTTTTGAATTTGGGATCAGGTGCGCCTGGACTGAATTTTTTCACCAGCAATTCAAAGTCAGGCTCGATCGCATCGACGATAGCGAATCCGTTCTTCAGGAACAGCTCGCTGCCGGCCATGAACGAGCCTTTGCGCGTCACGACTGCCACACCTTGCAGTTTTTGTTGCTGTGCGTCTTTCTCGCATTCCGCCAGCAATTGTGTCGCATAACCTTTATTTTTATAGATCTTTTTAAACCCGACAAAAATGCAATGAATGAACATAGTGTCGCCGGCGTCGACCGGGCGCCAGCAATGACTGCCGGGAATGTATTCGATCATTCCCTGTGTCCCGTCTTGTTCGGAAAACAGCGTTTTTATTTTCAATCCCTCAGAGAATCGATTTTTGAGCCATTCCAGCTTTTCCGGGAATCCCTCTTTTTTGGGATTTTTGTAACCGCAAACACCGTGCTGATGGATATTTTCCATGGTTGTGTCGATGATCGCTGTGTCGTTCATTTCGCACCTTTTTTTATCATGGCCTTGCCGTTTAATCTGGATATCAGGCTCTGCCTGGGAACCTGTCTTCGAGGCCCTGCTTCATAGCAGCGATCCCGATTGCCGCCCGGACCGGCGGCTGAGCCGCAGAAATGCGTTCCCAGCCGGACGCCGGGAACGAGAAATATCTTTCCCGGAACAAGACCCTGCAGGCAGACCAAGGTAAAAGGTTAAAGGCAAAAGGAATAAGGTAAAGTTGTCATATCCTAAATGTGAAATGCGAAAATTGAAAGCAACAAAGTCCCGCGCTGTTCAAAGTTTTATTTCCAGGTAATCCCATAAATGCGCGGTACCGCGGATTTCTATCGCATATCTGTTGTCTGCAGTCGGAGCCGGACGGATTTCGCTCAGTCCCAAAAATTGGGTAAAATTATTCAGACACCTACGGGTGTAGCTCAAACGGATAACCTCGACAGGAGTAAGATTGATTTCGGTTTCGATCCCCTGCAAAGCTGTGGGGAAGGCAGTCAGAAAAGCATCCTGGTAGAATTCCTCCGAACGCCATTTTTTGCCGTATCGCTGCAACAGGTAGAGAGTAAAAAGAAACGACTGTTGCAGGATTGGAATTTCAGGGAAATAGTCGCCAAAGGCCCAATTGAATTCGGCCGTATAGGTTTTGAAAATCCTGTCGTAAATGGCGGGCAGATTCAGCGGATCGAGCCATTGGCGGCAGAGGCGGCTGCGGATGAAGCGGCCGCGGTATTTGCGCACCAGGCCGGCCATTTCAAAAACGAGGCGTGAGGTGTGCAGAGGCTGGTAATCGGTTTCTGAACGGATTTCACCGTAGCGGCTAAATTCTGCGTATCCCTCTTCGCCCAGGTAAAGCTTTGCAATTTGCCGTGCTGCGGTGCGGGGCAGATTCCCTGTGGAAGTGGGTTTAAGCCCTTTTTGGGGATCGATGGCATCGATCAACAGCATAAAGAGACGCATGATCGGAACAACGCTGAGATCGGTTCGGGCAGAGAAAGCAACCAGTTCAGGCGACGAAAATGGAAAATGCAAAAGCCGCATCATCTGTTCGGGCGACAATCCATGAAAATCCTCCAGAGGCGTTTCGTTTTTTCGGCGCATTTCTGCTTTTGCAAAGGCTTGTGCCTCCTCAAAGGAGTTGAATTGCTGTTCGGCAAATGAATCGATAGTTTCGCGGTTCTTCTCCTGAGCCGGATTGCGGCCCTTGAGCCAGCAACAATTCTTGTATTTTTTGCCGCTGCCGCAGGGACAAGGTGCGTTGCGGCTGATTTTGGGTTCGCCATTAGAAAAACGGGCAGCGGCAGATGATTGGTTGTGTTCATAGAGCTCATAAATCAGAGAGGGCAGCCGTTCCGGCAGAGAATGCACAAAAGCATCCAGTCGGGCGATATCCTCCACAGAAGCCGGCCCGGCAAAATCAGCTTCCGGATCGACCGAATAGAGCACGACGGCCGGCCAGCCGAATCGTTCCAACTGATCAGCAAGCAAAACTTTCCATTCCTCCAAATGCCGGAGCAATCCCAACGCAAACCCGAGTCTCCAGTTGAGGATCTGCTGCAAAGGATCCGGCTCGTTCTCATTTCGAAAGGGCTCATAGATCTTGTCCTTGACAGCCATAGCAATCAGATGATAAAACTCGAGCAGGGCGCCGATGGCCTCTTCTGCAGTCTTTCGGTCGGGGAACTCGGGCACCTCGTCGTCCTCGCCAAACACCCGCGGCAACCAGATGCTGGGCGGCAGCATCTTCGGGCACAGGATGACGGAGACAAGATACCCCTCGAGTATTTCAGGCTTGAGCGCGGTTTCCGAGACTTCGTATAACCGGTTCAGTCGATCCATCAAATCTTTCATGCAACATTCTCCTCGATGCCGGTGTTGAAATATAAAAAGGATTTGATAAATGTAAAAAACATTTCGAAGAGCATTTCGGATTGCAGAAGAGCATTTCGGATTTCGAATGTCGAATTGCAAAGAGCATTTCGAATTTCGAATGTCGAATTGCAAAGAGCATTTCGAATTGCGAATGTCGAATTGGGGAAGAAAAGAGCATTTCGCATTTCGAATTGCGAATTTCGGAAGAAAAGAACATTTCGGATTGCGGAAGAGCATTTCGAATTTCGACTTGGGAATTTCGGAAGAAATAAACATTTCGAATGGAAGAAAAGCATTTCGGATTTCGAATTGCGAATTTCAGAAGAAAAAAGCATGTCGAATTTCAGAGAGTGGCTGGAGGATAATCAGCATGAACACCAAATCGATCAATCCCTTGCTCCTGATCGGCCTCATCGGTTTTTTCACCATCGGCAGCAGCTTTGTCGTCGATCTCTATCGCGCCTTTGGGGGCGAAAAAGACATCTATTGGACCCACCAGCAGATGAAACTGCCGCTGCAGGAGACGCAAAATGATTTTCAGCTGTACATCGCCGACAAATTGCTGCAAGATCATCTCAGCGAAAAAACCCTGTTTGCTCTGGATGGCGATGGAACCCAGTTCGATCTCGTCGAACAGGACATCGCGGTTCGTGTCAACAACTGGCATCGAGTCAAATCGGCGGTGTTGACCAAAGCGGTTTTTACCGGATTTGCCTTTGGCGCGTCATTCACTCTGTTGATAACCGGATGGGTGCAGACGTGCATGCAAAAGAAGAGAACCGGTTGATAACAAACCTTTCAACCTGCTCCCCTCTCCCCTGGTCATATCTAATAAAAGATGGTATAAAAGGAGTGGCGGCTACATCGGCAAACCGCCTTGCCTCTCAATGGCATGAAACAAAGATACAGGCATTTGGCAAGCTGTTGATGAGCCCCGCAGTTCGTCGATACCGTTACGCGCAGGTCGACCAGCCTGGTCGGCCTACAGTTCCCAAAAATTTTCCGGAACGAGACCCCGGAGGCCGCCGTTCTTGCGGCCGAGGGGGCTCGCGGAGGCGCCGAAGGACCCCGCAGGCCGCCGCGCCGGTTGATAGTGTTGACACAAAACGGACTGCCGGGCAGGCGCGGCGCCGAGGAGGCCGGAGGCGAGAAAAATCGCTGCAATCCCGATAAAAACAAAATAAGCACTTGGCGGATTTTACAGCTGGCTAACCGCTGCGCTTTCACACTCAGAGCCGCCCGCTGCATGGGCAATCGCCCCTGAAAAACATTTGCAAAACCCGGTTTCTCATGCTTTGTCCGAGGTTGCCGAAACCTTTACCGGCTGATGCGGTGTGCAGCGCTGTCCAAAGCAGAGCGGCGGCCACCCCGGTGCCCGCAAATATGGCAGGGATCGATGCCGATCTGGTTATAGCAGATGCGGCAAATCTTGCCGGAACCCCGGCTGCTGAACACCCAGCGAATCGACTGCCGCAAAGAGGACTGGATCTGCGTGAGAAAGACCACCACCCCCACCGCATAGACCGCAACAGAAAAAGGATAGATCTGCAGGATGCCGGCGCGATCTGCCAGCACGCCAAGAAGATAGCCCGACAACAACATCCCAAAGTCGAATACCGCATAATAGATGCTGAACAGGGTGCTGCGCGTGCGGAAGGTGGTGTGGTCGGCGACCAGGGCGGTCAAGGTCGGTTGTTGTGAGCCATACCCCGCACCATAGAGCATACCTGCCAGGATCAGCAACGCCAGACTCGCGGTCATCGACAAAACGATCAAAGAGGAAATCAACAGCAAGGTGGCAAAAAAGATGACAATTCCCCGGCCATGCCGATCTGCAGCCTTGCCGGCAACAATGCGGATGAAAATCACCGAGATGGAAAAAAAGAGGAAAAAAGTGCCCGCCTCGAGCTGTGGATTCCTGGCAGCGAGATAGAGCGGCAAAAAATTGACAACCGATCCCTGTACCAGCGCAGCGATGAGCACAAACAGCGAAGGAACCAGAAAAAAGCGCTGACGGACCATTTCCCGGATGCCGACGTCCGTTTCGTTTTCCTGTGCCGAATGCGGCACCTCGGGTTCGCGCACCAGGAACAATGAGAGCAAGGCAAAAACCACGAGTCCGGCGGCGCTATAGAAAACGCTGTTGATTCCGGCAGTGTGGTACAGGCGGCTGGCCAGATAGGGACCGAGGCCGAAGCCGAGATAATTGGCGACCCCCAGATATCCCATCACCGAACCGCGGTTCTCGAAGGTGGTGACATCGGAAATCAGCACAATCGAAGCGGTTGTATAAGCGGCAATGCCCAATCCGTGAAAAAAACGCACGACCAAAAGCAGCATCGCATCGCGAGCCAGCGGATAGAACAGGCTGGAAACCAGCAACAAAACGGTTCCCATCCACAAGGTCCAGCTGCGGCCCTTATGGCTGAGAAACCACCCCACCGGCGGACGAAAAACGAGAACGCCGACCGGGAACGCGCTCATGATCATCCCGATCAGCAGGTTGGAAGCTCCCAATTGTTGCAGGTGCAGCGGCAGAACCGGGAAAAAGGCGGTAAAACTGGAAAATACAAAAAACGTGGCAAGAAAAAGTCCGAGCAAGGTTTTGTTTTTCAACAGAATCACTGTGCCTGGCATCCACTGGGGACAGGTGTCCGGATCGCTGCAAATTCGAGCAGTGCTTTTGTAAGATTAAACAATTTCCCCGCCGAATGCAAGAACTTTGCCAGCCAATGAGGCTTAGCCGACTGGATAGTCTGCCCTGACCGCTGAGGGCGCCATGGCGATAAAGGATTAAAAATGATAGACCACGGAAATCCGGTGGGTATTGCCGAGGTCGTGCGACACAAAAGCATAGTCCGCGGCCAGGCCGAACAGCAGCAATCCCGCTCCGGCTGTCAGATCCTCATCGACGAGCCCTCCCCGCAGGGCGATCATTTCCAGCAATCGCCATTCGGCTCCCAGCCGCCAGAGCGCATAAGGCTGGGTCTCGCGGTCGGCAGCCAGCGTCAGCCGGCTTTTGATGGCCCTGATGGTATGCGAAGCCGCTGCCCCAAACTGGATGCCCATTTCGACCGTATCTTGATGCTCGCTGGCGGTATTCCATTGCAGCCGGGTATGGCTGATATCGCGCAACATGGCGCCGATCCCGATCCAGGAGAGCGGTTCCAGGCGATCCCATTCCGAATGGGTCATGCGCAGCAGCAGGCCGGCATCCAATCCTTGTCCGGTGGCGCTGTTGGCGTCCAGATTTTGCCGCAGGTATTTGCCGGAAACACCCCAGGAGATCTCCATGGGCAGAGCGAGACCGGTAATGGGGTCGCCCAGATAGAGATCGATATAGTGTGTCTGGCTCAACGAGACCATCACCGCGTCCTCGGTGTCGCTGAAATAGCCTTCAGGAGTTCCAGTCGAACGAAACTGATTGCGGGTCAGACGGTCGAACCGTGATCCCTGCAGTTCACCGTAGCGCGGAATCTCGTCGATCCCCAGGCGTATCCAGCTCAAACCCACGGCGAATTGGTCGTTGAGATTGAGCACCGCGCTGGCGGTGTTGTACTGCGCCAGATCGCCGAACATGGCGACATGCTCGAATTGCACGCTCGCCCGTTTCGGCGGCAACAAACCGGCAGGATTCCAATAAAATGCAGAGGGATCGCCGCCGGCCACGGCGGTAAACGCGCCGCCCATGGCCAGCGCCCGTGCCCCGACCCCTATCTGCAAAAAATCGGCTGCATATTCGCCGGCAAGTGCTCCTGTGGTTGCGCCCAAAAGCCCTATGGTCAGAAGAATTTTCTTTACGAACATCCGTCACCTCAATCTCAAGTCAAGGCACAAGGCCGCTGCATCAGATTTTTTCCCGATCCAGGCGGTCAATTCTCTTCAGCAGCGCTTCATCGACCGCCATACAAAGCCGGCTTATTGCAGCCGCGCCATTTTTTCGATTCGTTCGATCTTTTTTTCACCGCTGACGGCTGTGAAACGCAAATAATAAACCCCATTGGCGACCGGTTGCCCATCCTCGTCCAGGCCGTCCCAATCCAGTTCGATATAGCCGGTCGCTTCGCGCATCGTATGCGACCAAATCCGCCGTCCGGAAACCGTAAAAATTGCCAGATCGACTTGTTCGGCGGTGTCGGTCAGATAAAAGGCGATGGTCGTCTGTTCGGCAAAGGGATTGGGGTGATTGGCGAGCGACAGCAAGTCGAACTCTCCCTCAACGATAAAATGCGTGGACAGAATCGCAGAGTTGCCGTTTACGTCGCAAGCCTCGATGGCAAAAGCATGCTCACCGCTGGACAGCTCGAGAAAAACCGTCAGCGTCAGCTGATGCTTCAAGTCCGGCGCCTGGTAGAGGGTGTACTGCGATGGATCGATTTGCCGGTTGTTCAGGTTCAGGCGCACCGGTTCGCGGCTGACATCGAATCCGCTCTCATCTTCGATCAAAGCGGTTATAACCGGATTGTGGCTGACGCGATCGCCGTCGGCGAAATTTTGTCCCTGTACCGCCAGCGAAATTTGCGGCGGCTCGCCGTCTGTGCTGGCGAACAGAGCGACGATCTGAATCGGCGATTCGATGATCGCCTCGACCGTCTGGCGCAGTGTGTCGATCTGGCTGTCGAGGCCAAACCAGGTCTGCGATTTTGCATTCCAGCCATAGAGGCGCAACGCGGACTGCCTGCGGTAGCAAGCGGTGAGCGAATCCGCAGAATCGTAAAAGACGCCGATCTGCAGCGGTTTGCTATAAACCGCTGTTGTATCGCTGAACGACAATCGGCAGGGTGCCCATTTGCTGCGCCGCAGAGGCAGCGGCACAATGGCCAGATTCTCCACAGCGGCCTGGTAAAAATCGGGCTTCAACAGATCCAGGACGACGGCGGTGTTGTGCGACAGGGCATTGGCCGGAATCGTGCAGAAGAAATTGCCGTCCAGCGAATAGAGCGCACCGCCGGATCCCTTGGCCATTGTGGCGATGAATTTGGCGCTGCTCGTGTGGTTGTTCTTTTCGTTGCTTTCTTCGACTTCGTTGTGCGAATCGACCTGCAGGGTAAACTGCTTATATCCGACATGAGTCGGCGCCAGCGAGATCGTCACCAGCGTGTCTTGTATGGCCCGCACGCCGCCTTGCACGCGCACCGAGTCGATAGCGAATCCAGGTTCTGTTTTATTGCCGTTGTAGACGATCGCCGTAAAGGCAGCGGTATCCATCTCGCCGTTGTTTTTGATCCGAAATTCGAGTTTCGGCTGATTGTCGCCGCCCACCTTGACTGAACCATAGTCGATCGACAGATCAGCCATGGTTTTGATCTGCACGGTGCCGATATCGGACTGAAAACTTTGTCCGTTATCGCCCACCAATTTATAGCGATAATTCACCTTGCTGCCGCCCTGTTCGACCACCGGCACAGTCGTGCGCCACATTCCGGGCTGTTCTTGTTGCATCGGCAAAGGCGTCCAGACCGTGGTGTTGGCCGACCACTCCATGCTGACCGAGCGAAGCGTTCCGAATGCAGCGATCAAGGGACTCGGCAGATGGATATAGAAATAGATCGATTCCAGATGCCGCGGTTGCGGCGGCTGCACCAGGACCTGGATCGGCTCATTGATGGTGAAGGAAGCGGCGCCGGACTGATCGTTGCTGCCGTTGCTGAGATAGGCGCGTACGATGCCGTTGCCCCACAATTTGGACCAATTTTGGCGAAAGGAATCGGTCAATTCAAAGAGCTGAGCGTTAAATGCGCCGTTCTGCACCGGCAGGCTCTTGCGCAGCAATTCCTTTTCATCTTCATTGTAGACCGAGACGACAACCTGTCCGCTCGCCACACCCGGGGTGCGGCCTGACACCGACAAGGTATCACCGGCGAGCAGCACCTCTTTTGACAGCGTCAGTTCGATCGTGTTTTCGGCGATGGCCAACGCAAGCGCCGGATCTCCGAGCAAAAGGTAATTTTTGATGTGATCCCAATACCCGGCGCCCTGACGCTGCGCATTGAGTTTGCCCAGAGTGGCAATTTCTCCGATCAGCCGCACGTTGCGGGAAAAGATCGCATCAAACAGAGATTCATGCATATTGTCATAATAGCCGATATAGGCGCGTCCGGCTGAGCCGAAATGCGCCACAATCCCCCGGTTTTTGGCCTTGAGCAACTCCTCGCCGAGCGATGGCGTGTCCGCATTGTCGAAATGGCCGACAAAGCAGGTGATGCTAAAGATCACCGGATATTTGTTCTGGTTGTTCAGCAGGGCAATATCTTTGGTCAGAAACAACTCGGTATCCAGATAGACCCCGCCGCCGCCGTGTCCGAGAAAGGTCAGCAGCACCTGGCCGTTGTTGAAGTAGTCGGCCAGATCCTCGGTGGTGCCAAAATAGGGCGAATCAGCCGCCGTATTGAGAAAGTTGGTCATCATGTAGGAGGGGATATAGTTGCGGTAGAGGGTCATGCCCATCTCCGCCAATCCGCCTTCCGAGCCGGTGAGCAAACAGACCTGGCGCCGCCAGTCGTCGACGATCGGCGTATCGCGGTAGGCGATGGTCTTGTCGACGAGATTCTGGGCATTCTCCAGAGATGCCGCCGGAAAGCGGCCGACCAGCAGATCCGGCAGAATATCATCGCCGTTGACCGCGACGAAATAGTTATCCGATGCGGTCATGCCCCAGGAGCGCGTGTATTCCATCATCGCCGGCACAAACGAAGGCTTTTTGCTGTAGCGAGCGATCTTTTTGTCCATCAGATTGGTCGAGTCGCCGAACAGCAACAAAAAGAGCGGCGCAGGTTTCTGCCAGTGGTGATACGCATAGTGAACAAAAGCGCGGATGGCGCGCGGATCATAGATGCCGTGGTTGAATTCGTCATAGACGTCGTCGACGCGCACCACTGCGGTGCGATAGCCCTGGGTACGCCGATAGTCGGCCAATCGCTGCGCGGGTTCAATAAAATCAGCGTGGGTGATGATGATATAGTCCGCCCCTTGTGCTGTTGAACGCCAGGCGGACGGTGAGTCGGCAGTCAAGCCGGTGATTTTTTTCAACCGATCACGGCTGACAGCGTAATAGTCGGTTGCGGTGCGATTGCGCGCCGTAAAGTCGAGGCGATAGGCATCTCCCTCGCGGACCGCATGATATTGAGCGATCCGCAGTCCACTGGTGGTCAGCAGATAGGGTGCAGAATCGACAAATCCGCGCAAGGAGACCGTCCTCGGCGATCCGCCCTCGATTTCGAAACGCAGCGAATCCTGCACAGCGATCAGTTCTTTTTCGTATTCGATTTGCACCCAGTCGAGCAAGACCGCATCGACACTCAAGCCGTTGATATCCACCGGCAGGGAAAATGTCAAGCGGTTATTGGCCGGTTGCAGGGTAAATTTCTGCAGGTGCTGTTCAAATAGCATATCGTTTTTGCCATCGCCGTAAATTTCACCGATCGACTGGCCGTTTAAAGCGAATTGAATGTGGTGGTCTGGATTCTGCGCAGCGATCGAGGTCTGGCCGAACAGATGAACGCGAATCGACAGCGGACTGTCAGCGACAGGATTGAAAACAGGCAGATCGACGCCCAGGCCGCTTTCATGGCCGTTCATTTGGCGCCAGAACCAGTGATCCAAATCCTCGCGCGGCACATCCAACAGCCGTTCATAGATCAGATCCCGTTCGAGGTGGATTTTTTGTCGGCATGTCAAAAGGGTATCGCTTGTGGTGCCATTGTCGATGCCGGAGACCTCGCTGAAGCGGGCGCCGATGCCCTGCCCCCAGGTCAACCAGTAGACATTTTCATCGGTATACCAGGAGTAACGGCTAAAGTCACCGCGCAGATGCTGGCCGATAAAAACAATCCGATCTTGCGGATCAAAACGGCCGTCCTTGCCGCCCTCTACCAGGATTGGCAATGCGGAACCGCGGTTGCTGATCGCCAGAGTGTTGGGGTCGATGGTCGACAAGTCGGCACCGGCTTGCTCGAGTTCGGAGCCGGAGACGCCATAGACGCCATCCTCCTGCAAATAGATCTTGTAGCGAAACGGCGCCTGCAAAGGCGAGACGCTCTCCACGACCGCTTGCATCACCTCTTGCTGGACGCGCCAGGCTTTTGCCTGCTCATAGTTGAGCAGGCTGTTGCGGTAAAATTGTTCGAACGCCGGATCTGCAGCCGCCGATTTGACACGCGGCAAATCAATTGATCCGTCTGGGGTGCGGGAAAAATGAATCCGCACGGTTGCAGAACGCAAAAACTGGATCGACTGACTGGCCGCCAGATAACGCACCGGATAGAGTTCGAGCTTGACCAGGCGCTGATGGCGCACGATGGCCGGCTCCGACATCTCGATGAAGCGCTCCGGAAAACCGGTGCCTTGCTCCGGCCACAGGATCTGTTCCGTCGATTCGACTTTTGCGCGCTCGATCTCACCAACCGTCCGGGTCTCGATATTCTGGTCAACAACGACCAACTCGGGAGTCCCGGTCGGCGGAATGGCGAGCATGAGCTGTGTCATCGGCAAGACCGGTTTGCCCGGCAGCTGTAAGCGGCTGTATCCGGGCATCTCTACCACCGCAATCCATGTCGAACCCTCCCGCTTCTGTACCACCCGCAGAGAGTCGAACTGGATCTTTAGGGTGATCTCCGACGCACCAACCGACTGCAGTTCCACGGCGGTCGGTTGCATTGCCAACACTGCGGCCGCATTCAGCAGCCATGCCATGCATAAAACCCGTTGCACTATCCTCATCAGCTTCACGAATCGCTGCTCTCCTGTTTATTGGGCGGGAAAATGGCGCAAAAACATTCGCCGGACTAGGATCCACCCTGTTCATCGTCATGTTCTCGGTTCAGTCTTGCCAACAAATAGGTGATATGATCAGAAAGCTTTTGCGCGAAGAATTCGATTCGATCGAAAAGTTGGGCTTCTTCTGCCTCCAGATGCGGCTTGACCTCTTCGTCAAAAATCGCCAGGTAACCCAACAAGCCCTGCAACACCGAACGGATATCATGGCTCAGCCGATGCATCTCAGCTCGCTGCAATGGATTTTTCTCTTCATCCGCAGAAGACAACACCTCTCCTCGCCATTAATCATCCACCCGACCGGATCCGTCAGTGATCCGGCCGCCAAAACGCAGTCTGGTTCACCAGCCGCCAATAAGCGGTAAAACCTCTAAAAGCCGGACAGCCGGTAAATTCCTGCATCAAAAGTGCCCAAAAAGAGCATCGGTTTCTCACCGCCGGCATAACAGACGGCTGTGGCATCGGAAGTCGGCGGCTCACTGCCGACCACAGACCAACTCTGGCCCCCATCGCTCGTCGCCCACACCCCGTTGCGCAACGACGCTGCCCACATCCGCGAGTTGTCGGCCGGATCAATCGCCAAAGAGACGATTTTTTGCTCGGCCAATTTCCCGCCCACCCGGGTCCAGCCCGCTGCGGGATCGACGGAGCGATAGACGTCATTGCGCACGGTGACCATCCACCACTCCTGCGCCTCGCTGTTGTAGAGGAATTGCGAAGCATGATCAAAACCCCACGATTCGCTGTAGAGCCCGTTGTTCACCTTCGTCCAATTCTTGCCGTTGTCCCAAGTCCGATAAATGCCTTGATAGCGAACCGAAACCAAAACCGTGTTGGGTTGCCCCGGCTGTACCGCCACCGCCCCGATTCGCTCATAAAGTCCGATGTCACAGAAGGACCAGGTATCTCCCTGGTCCTCACTGCTCACCAGCCCTGTCAAAGTACCCGCCCAGATGGTGCCGTTTTCAGAAATACTCAGTGAGGTGATCGTGCAGGTCGTTTTTTCACCGGCAAGAGAACCCCACTTTTCACCTGCATCCGGACTCATAGAAACCCCGAGCTTGGTGCCGCAATAGATGCGATTGACATCCACGGGATCGAACGCAATGCAATAGATATACGTGCTGCTCAATTCACTACTTTTTGCCTGCCAATGCTCACCGCTGTCGCTGGTCTTGTAAAAATTGCGCATCGTCCCCGCATAGAGCTGTGCCGGATCGACGCGATTGACCTTGAGGTCATTGACGGCGGTAAAATCCAAACCATTATTGACCGCTTGCCATTCGGGTTGCTCTTTTTCCGGTTTCGGCTCAATCGGGCTGTGACAGCCGAGCCATTGGAACGAAACAATCAGCACCACCAGCAAGGCGCGCTCAATTTGCATTTTCATCATTTGCATCCCCTTCACTGGATTCGAATTCACTCCGCCACTCCACCTCTCCGTCATCATCAATACAAATAATATGCCAGCCGGGCAGCGGCCTGAATCAGCCGGAAGGAAAATCTGTAAATATCATAATATCAAGCCTTTTTGTTCTGTTCTCCTGAACAAGGAGATGCAGTGGTTCGCAAAATGACCACGTCAGTGTTGCCTTTATGCCCCAGTTTTCCCTCTCTTTCGGCAATCACTGTCCAGCATGTGGCCATTCGATGACCGGCGGTGAATTTGTATTTTTCGCAGCAGCGATGTTGCATTTTTGTTCTTTTTGTCGTATATCTGACGGTAGCACAAGAATCTGTGCAGCTGTTTGCCTTCCACCTGCCTATCCTTTGCCGGTCTGGCGTCAAGGCGCATGGATGGAGCTCTCGATATGTTTATCGACGGCGTCAGGCGGCAAGTCAAGGCCGCAATGAGCTTGTGCGTTTTCTGGTCTATACCAAATCCGAAATTTTGAGGCATCAACGATGCGCCTGGATTTCGTCCAAAATCTCCCGTTGCGATTGGAAAAAAGAAAAACCGGGGAAAGCCGGCTTGCTTTGCTCACGCTCTTCGGTGCGGTGCTGTTGACCCGTCTCCCCTTTTTGCGGCCGGGCTATGGACTGGACGCCGATGCCTGGCGGCTGGCTACCAG
Source organism: bacterium (assembly GCA_029565675.1). Lineage (GTDB taxonomy): Bacteria > Zhuqueibacterota > Zhuqueibacteria > Residuimicrobiales > Oceaniaggregativiventaceae > Sulfursilanivivens. The sequence goes on along the minus strand of JAKQNP010000002.1, from coordinate 703,716 downwards.
CGCTGATCAAATTGCCCGCACCGGCGTCTATGAAGCGTCACGGCTGCCGGGGTACCCCATACCGGAAATGGTCTACGCCCTTGTCCCATGGCACACCGACTGGTTTTTCAACCTGATTGCGGCGCTGTTCAGCGCATTGGCGGTCGTCGAATTCGCCCGCATCGCCAGCCGCCTTGGCGCGGCTCGGCCGATTGTCCTCGCCCTGATTCTGACTCTGACCCCGCTCTTTTATCTCAACAGCACTGTGACGATGGACTATATCTGGGCGATGGCGTTCATTTTGCTCAGTTATCGCCTCCTCCTGGATCGGCGATTTGCTGGCGCCGGCATCTTCCTGGGAGTGGCAGTCGGCTGCCGGCTGACCAGTGCGATCATGGTTTTGCCTTTCCTTGTCAGCCTGATGCGAGTGGCGCCGCAGCCGACGGCAAAGAGACAGGCTTGCCGTTTCGTTCTGGCGACCGTTCTGGTCAGCGCGATCTCGTTCCTGCCCGTCTTCCTTCGCTATGGCCTATCTTTTTTTGCTTTTCATGAAAGCGGCTATCCCGGAGTCGTGCAAATTCTCTATCGCCTGACTGTAGAGGTATGGGGGCTGCTCGGTTTGCTCGGTCTGTTCCTGGTCAGCGGATCGGTGCTATTCGCCGGCCGCAAGACAAACAGCTTTTTATCGATACATACAGCCCTCTTTTTCGTACCAACTGCCGTGCTGGTCCTTATCCTCTATCTGATCGCCTTTCTGCGGCTGCCGCATGAAGCCGAATACTTGCTGCCCGCCCTGCCTTTTTTTCTGCTGCTGCTCGACCGTCTCGTGCCGCAGCAGCGGATGGTCTTTTTTGCGATTTGCATGACTCTGACGCCATTTTTTTTCGGATTGCACAGCAGCGACGTTATTCCCATCTCTCCTTCGCCTCTGCATTTAACCCTAAAGTTGGGCGATGGCCCGGTTTATGTGGATGTGCTCAAAGGTCCGCTGCCGATCCAACAGGAAAAACGCAACCAGATCCTCATCACTTCGGAACGCATGCTGAAGAATACGTCTGATCTGCACAAACCGGCGCTGGTCATCAGCGGCTGGTGGCATGAATACTTTATGCATTTCAGCGAAGAAGAATTGCACCCGCCGCAGGTCCGCTTTCAACGGACGGTCGAAGCCGATGAACTGGGCCGCTGTCTGCTGTCGGGCGTCTCGCTTTATTTTTTGCCTGGCCAGGAAAAAACACAACAGCGATTGACCGGCATCGATCTGCAGCGCTACGGCGCTGTCTTATATTCGGGAACACGTGCGCAAGAGCAGGATCCTCAGCCACCCGATACCCATAAATCTGCCGCTGCCGGGGGTGATCGATGAGCAAACCGCTGATCCTCTATGTGCACCACAACACCCAGCACATCGGCGGTGCCGACTATTGTCTGTTCAAGATGGTCCGTGAAGTGGCGCGCAGCGGCGAATTTGGCTGCCTGGTGTTGCTGGCGAACGAGAGCGCAATCGCCGAATTGTATCGCCGGGAATCGATCCCGGTTTTTTTGCAGCCGGCAGCGCCGTTGCGCAAATCGGTGACCGCTCTTCCCGGCTGGATCAGTGGTGCTGTCGCCGAGTCGCGGCGGATCCGCGCCTTGACCCGCCGTTATCCCGTTCGACTCCTGCATTCCAACGATCTGTTCGACTTTACCGCCAACTGGGCGGCCAGGCGATTGCACCTCCCATCCTGTCAGCACATCCGCACCATCCTCGACCACCGCAAGCCGACGACCCGTCTGCTGAGCTGGTGCTGCCGTGTGGGCGCCGACCGGATTTTCTGCGTCTCCGATGCCGTGCATCGACACCTGTTCGGCGAGGCCAAACGGCAAATCCGCACTCTCCACGACTGGCTTGATTTTGCAGCGGTGGGCCATTGCCAACACCCCGCACAATCGTTGCGCCAGGAATTGGGTGTGGATAGCCAGGCGGTATTGATCGGCTGTCTGGGCCGACAAGTGGCGTGGAAAGGGCAACACCTGCTGCTGCAGGCGGCGCCGCGCATCGCCGCCGACATTCCGGAAGCAGTTTTTCTGTTCATCGGTGAATCCCCTGCCGGACCCTATCAACAGCAATTGCAGGCGATGCTCGCATCTTCACCCGTGCGCGATCGAATCCGGTTTCTCGGCCAGCGCCGCGACATAACCTCTCTTCTGTCGCAGCTCGACCTGGTGGTGCACACCTCGGTAACCCCTGATCCGTTGCCTGGAGTGGTGATGGAGGCGATGAGTTGCGGGTTGCTGGTGGTTGGGCCGGACAGCGGCGGAGTGGTTGAGATGATCGAAGACGGGAAAAGCGGTTACCTCTATCGCTGCGGCGATGCGCAGGCATTGGCAGCCAGGACAATCACTGCCTGGAAGCAACAAGAAAACGCGCCGGCCATTCGCCAGGCAGCCGGGCAACAGGTTGCACAAAAATTCGTCAAAAGTCGGTTGGTTGCCCAGCTCTTGCAGGAGTACCGCACCTTGCTGCAATAATCACAAGAGAAATCCGTGCGATTTGGCAAAAATCAGATAGGCCAAATAGCCTAGCGAGAGCAGAAAAAAGGCGATGTTCAAGCGCAACAGAGCGGGACGATCGCGATCGAGGTTGTCCGCCAGCAGCAGCAACAACCAGGGCAGCAATTGATAAATATGAGATGAGCTGAGCACGGCGGAGCTGAGCAGAGCTGCAAGCCACAAGATACAGGTCAACAGGATGACTTCGAGATTGCCTACCCGAATCTTTTGCCACATCGCCTTGATTGCCATTATTCCGGCAACCGCCAACACCAGCAATCCGACCGCATAGGGAATCCCGCTGAGGCGCTCCAGGACATGTAAAAAAGTGCTTTCCAGGCCGGCAAAAAAGCCGGGCAGCTGCCGGGTGCTGTACTGCGGCAGGCTCAAGGCCAACAGCGGCAGCAAAAAAAGCGCAAGTCGGACAGTCGGCCACGACAGGCGTGGGAAATTGCTGATCAGCCAGGGCCAGAACAAAAAGCCGGCAACCGCCAGAATCATGGTTGCATTGAACGCGGACGGCTGCAAAGCGTGATAGGCGAAATTGGGATGCACCAGTCCCTGCCAACGATAAAAAAGCCAGGCGGCCGGAAGCAGCGGCAGCAGATTGGCCGCCAGCCATCGCACCAGTGGTTTGATCGCCAGCGGCTGTCGGCAGATTTGTTTGCCTTCAACGACCGCCACCGCAAAAGCCAGCACCAGCATCCATTGCATCGAGAGCACCGCCAGGCCGATGCAGACATGGCCCAGCCAATATTTCCAGCCTGCCACGCCCGGCCTGAGCAATACTGCGGCAGCTGCGAAAGCGAACAAGAGTCCCCAGTTGAACATAAAATAGAAACAGGCGGAGCGCAGGAAATAGGGGTTGGCGATAAAAGCCAGAGTCAGAGCCGGATAGATCGGAGAGAGCGAACGCGCCAATCGCCAGAAAGCTACGGCAGTCAGCAAGGCGATGAGCAGATTGCTCAAGCGCAGGGCCCACAAGCCCGAAACCTGCCGCGCAAGCCAGGCGCCCGACACATAGGGCAACGGCGGATAGGCGCTCGAGTAATCGCTGTCCGCTTCTGTGATCATCGGCCAGGAAAGCGAAGCCGCCAGCGGGGCGTGGAAATTCAGCTCATCGTCCCAGGCAGGTGCAGTAAAAATACCGATGAGGCACAAAACCGACAGAAAAACAGCACAAAACGCAAAACCTTTTTTTTGTCGGCTGAGAGTGTAGTCGCTGGTACCAGGCATGGCATCTTCAGAGTTTGAGTTGTCCCGCGGACAGCGCCAGACGCAAGTCGCGCAATTCCCGCGCTTGTCGTGCGCGCCTTGTGAATTGCTGCGGGCAAAGAATCCTTTTGCTTTGGCTGCAGCACACCGATTCCAGAATCCGCAGAAGCGCGATTGACAACCGATCGACCTTGGCCCTGCGCAGGCCTGGACGCCAGGCCTGCACAGGATGGCCGCGCTGTCGGCGCGATATCGCTCAGGCAACCTGTCGGTCTTTTGCCGCCTCGACAACACCGACACTGCTGCGCGGGCGCCTGTTTGTCGGTTCATGCAGGCAAGCAGGAGCCGGCAAATCGGACGTCGGCCGGTGCTTCCGGATAGGCTGCTTTGCCTGATCGGCCATCACCTGGCGATAAGCCCGCAGGAGATTGCGTCGGCCGTACTCCCAGGTCAGCTGGCTTAGAACGCGCTGGTGGCCTAGCCGCCCCATGCGCAGTCGCTGTTTTTCGTCATCGACAAGCTGAGCCACTGCCTCGGCAAATTTTTGCACATCATTCGGCTGCACATAAACCGCTGCTTCCTGCGCCGAAAAGCGATGTTCGGTAAGATCAAAGGCGACAATCGGTTTGGCAAAAACCATGTATTCCATGATTTTATTCATGGTCGAGCTGTCGGCCCAGGCCGTGTAGGGATCTGGATCCACGCACACGTCAGCGGTCGACAGGATTTCGCAGAGTTCTGCATCCGGAACCCGGCCGGTAAAATGCACAAAATCGCCGAGGTCGAGGCGCTTGCTCAAGGCGACCATCTCTGGCTGGGCAGGACCGCCGCCGACCAAAACAAAGCTGATATCGCGCCGCTGCAACTGATGGACCAAATAGTGGATCGCCTGGAGCAGGCGGTCCACTCCATCCTGGGGGCACATTTCGCCCAGATAGGCCGCCAGAAAGGGCCGACCGCGCTTGAGCGCCGGTTGCGGCGCCCGCGGTCGCAAACGCTGCAGGTCAGGTCCGGTGCGGACCACAAAAACCTCATGCGGTGTCTTGCCGCCGCGCTCCAGGGCCACCTGGCGATAAGAAAAATTGGTCGACAGAACCACATCTGCGCTCGCGAGCGTCCATTTTTCCAACCGATAGAGCGCGCGCAAAAAGAAGCCGCGTTTGTTGGGAAACTTGGCCATGAACATCTCTGGCGACAAATCGTGATGATCAAAAACAAACCGGACGCCAAATGGCCGGTATAGCAGAGCCAGCAAAAAATAGGTATCAGGCGGATTGCAGGCATGGATGATCTGAAAACCGCGGCTAAAGCAGGCGCGCAACGACAACAACGCCGTGGCCATCCAGGCATAAAAAAACTCGCCCACATAGCCCAGTGCACCCCGCGCCTCGAACGGCATCGGGTAGCGATAGACGGCGATTCCCTCGATCATTTCGGTGCTGCGGAAAAATTCTGCAGACTTGCGGCAAATCACCGTGACCCGGTAGCCGGCTTTGTGCAAACTCTTCGCTTCCAGCCAGACGCGCCGATCCAGAGGGACCGGCAAGTTCTGCACGATGATCAAAACACTACCAGCAGATGCCCTCATATTTGACCTTTGTTTGTTCTTTTCCGACAAGATCAACCATATCGATGATCTGATGGCCGTGGTTTAGATTGAGAATCAGATCGCGGTGCTCTCCAGTGTTGTTGCCGATCACGATGAGTTGCGTTTGATCGAGCAGATCCTCCGGCGAATCGCACATCAACGCCGAAAGATGCGACAATTCACGATCGATGTAATTCTTGGTCGACTCGAGGTTTTGCGCCAATGTGATGTACCGGTCAAAGATTCTCACCTCATAGCCATTGGCCAGCAGCTCTTCCACCAGATAGATCAGAGGGCTTTCGCGCAAGTCATCTGTTCCACCCTTAAAACTCAATCCCAACAATCCGACTTTGCGGATACCGGTTTTCTGGATCATCCTGTAGGCATAATGGATATGATCGCGATTGCTGGGGATCACCGATCGGATCAGCGGGATCGGCACCTGGTTCTCATCGGCTTGATGGACGATTGCTTTAAGATCTTTGGGCAGACAGGAACCGCCGAAGGCGAATCCAGGCCGCAGATAATAGGGCGATAAATTCAATTTGCGGTCCTGGGCGAAAACATGCATCACGCTGCGGCTGTCGATATCCATGGATTTGCACAAACGGCCGATCTCGTTGGCAAAAGCGACTTTGATGGCATGAAAGGTATTGTCCGCATATTTAACCATCATGGCTTCGTCCACGGTGACGGAAAAAATCGGCGCGTTGATCGGCTCATAGAGCAAGTGCAATCGCTTGCGCGATGTTTCGTCGACGCCGGCAAACAGAGTTCGCGGAGGATTGAAAAAATCGTCAATTGCCGTTCCTTCGCGCAAGAATTCGGGATTAACCGCAAAGCCAAAATCCCTGCCGCATACCTTTTGGGACGTGCGTTCCAACAAAGGAATCGCTTCTTTCTGGGCAAATCCAGGCAAAATGGTGCTGCGGATGGTGATCGTCGGGTAACCGTCGCGCCGCCGCAAAGCTGTGCCGATATCCTGACAAACCCGCAGCACATCGTGAAAACTGATGCTGCCATTGCCATTGCTTGGCGTATCGACACAAACCAGCACAATCTCAGCCTCGGCAATCGCTTCATCGATCTGGTCGGTTGCCCGCAAACGGCCGTTTTGCACCTCGGTGGCGATCATCTCGTCCAGATGGTACTCAAAAATCGGCGAAGCACCGCTGTTGATCAGGGCGACCTTGGCATGATTGATATCAAAGCCGATCACATCATGACCCAACTGGGCAAAACAAGCCGAAGAAACGCATCCGATATGCCCCAATCCAAACACTGTCAACTTCATCACAGCACTCCTTCCGTGGCATCTCTATTCAAAGATAAAGGGAGATTTAACCGTTTGGTTTTTCCTTCAGAATCGTACCCCCTGAATCCCGGTTTTCTGTTTTCCGCTTGCAAGCGACCAAGCGTTCGACGAAACGTCTGGCGGATGGTCAGACGATAGACACTTTTAACCAATCGTTGAGAAAGCGGAAGAGAAATATTTCGCGCTCTTTTTCCTGCAGCGAGCAGAAAAGGCGCGGTCCAACGATTGATGCAGAGCACGCGCAGGAAATATTTGACTTTTTTCACGCTTCCCATCTCTTTGCAGTACACCCCGTATTTGTCAGACAGAGAGCGGCGCAATTCCGGATTTTTGCGAAACCAGAGCGACACGCTCTCACCATAACGCCGCGCTTTTTCCAAATAACCCGCAAGAGTCAAAGGATGGCAATGCATCGCCTTGACCGACTGGTCATGATAGAAACGCGCTCCACACTGGCTGAGGCGATAGGCCAATTCCGAATCCTCTGCTTCTTGCAATTCGCGACAAAATCCGCCAGCTCTGTTGAACAGTTCGCGCGGCATCGAGGTGTTGCCGGTGCGATAGAGCAGCCAGTCGACAGGAGTTTCGGCATCAGAGTGAATCTGCCAATCGATTATCCGCACCTGCTCGACATCCGCCACTTGCTCCTCGAGGCCGCCCATCAGCACACTGTCGCGATGGTCCATTCGTTCATGAAATTGCACGTGGCCATCTACCGCACCTGGACAGGGGATGGTGTCGGCATCCAAAAACAACAGCAACTCGCCTTGCGATCGATTGACCGCATCGTTGCGGCAAGCCCCGGCGTTGTGCACCTGCAGCCGGTAAAATACCAGGCGCAGAGCCGTGTGCTGTGCAAAAGCGCGAACCATTTCGTCTGTGCCGTCATTGGAATCGTCATCCACCACAATGACCTGCTGGTCCACGTCAACGGATAGCTGTTGTTGCAGAGCGAGCAAGACGCGCCGCAGCGTGTCGCGGCGATTGCGGCTCGGGATGATGATCGTCAATTTCGCTTTGCCGATATTTTGGGGATTCATGATTCGGTTTCTCCCAAAGAGCGATAAGTCCAGGCACGAAGCAAAAAACGGTGCACATCTGCAAAAAATCGGGTTGCCCATAAAAAGCCGAAATAAATCGCCATGCCGATCGCAATTGCGGCAAACAAGTTCCAATCGCGCATGGCATAAACGGCAATGGACATGACGACGGTGCCCAAAATTGGAAAAAGAATCCCTTCCTGCACGCGGAGGCTGACCAGCGAACGGCTCGCCGCGCGAAACTCGATCCACAGAAACGCCAGGGCAGCAATCACCTGCGCACCTGCCGCGCCAAGCGCTCCATACGAGGGGATAAGAAGAACGCCCAGACTGATCAGCAGGCAACAAGCAACACCATTGGCCAACAGATCAAAGCGCTCCAACCGCAAACTCAGCAGAGCAAAAGCGAATGCCGGTATCAGCGACAGCGGAACCAGGCCGATGACGAGCAAGCGAAAAACCGGTACCGCCGACAACAACTCCTCTCCATAAACCAGGTGCACAATAGGCTGTGCGAGCACTGCAGCGCCTGCAGCGGCGGCAAGACTGAACATCCACAGGTATTTAACCGATTTGTGCAGCAAAAACAGCAGCATGGACCGATCCGCCTTGAATCGCGCCAGGATCGGGAAAAGCGCTTGTGAATAGGCGTGCGTAACAAATATAAGAATATCCAACAATTTATAGCCGGCACTGAACAAGCCAGCCTCAGCTTCGCCCCGCAGATGAGCCAGCAACACAACCGCCACCGATACAAAGACATCATAAAAAAGGCTGATCAAGGCAAAGGTCGGAATACAGCTGACAAAGGCGCGCATAATCTCCCGGTTGAAGCGAAAATCAGGCGGCGCAATGCGAACGGCAAAGTAAAAGCCCAAACCAAATGACAGGATTTTGCTGCCCAAAATCACCCAGGCCAGACTGATCAAGCCTTTGCCGGCGAACAAAACCAGGAGGCCCAAAACCACTTTGACCGCATTTTCGAGAAAATGGGCCACAGCGATTAAGTCCTGCCGTTCTGCAGACCAGATCAGCGATTGGCTCCAATAAAAAGCAGTGCTAAAAGGCATGGCGGCCGCCAGGATGCGCACCACCGTTCGAGTCTCTTCAGCGACCGACAACATCTGGCTCAGCAACAACATCATTCCAGCGCTGAAAACCGAAGTCAATAGGCCGAGCAGCAGGCCGTTGCCAAAGATCCGCGCGGCAGCATTCGGATGTTCCGCCACCTTGCGAATGAGCACCGAACCCAATCCAAGCTTGGCCAGAGTGAAGATCATGGCGAACAAAGACAAGCCAAAAGCCAGGGATCCGAGAGCCGATTGGCCGAGATAACGCACCACCAGAATCCAAAAGATCGCTGATCCCAAACGGCTGCACAGTTCGGCAAGCGAACGTGCGGAAGCGTTGCGCAGCAGGGAGCGAACGATGGAATGGATTTGTATTTGCGGATCCGACATCGCCAAAACCTCATGATGTTCCGATGCTGCTGCCGGATTTCAGGGCAGCAAGGTCGATTCAACCGGCTCTATTTTGAGCGGTCGTTTATGCAGCAGTTCGATAAAATTTTCGTTGTAACGTTCACTCATGGCATTCAGCGCCTCGGTCAGACCCGCCAACCCCCAAATGCCCGAGACGAGAATGGTATTGCCTTTGTAATAGTCAAAAAAAGAGGACACGATCATGGCCACGAAAGCGCCCATCAGGCCGATAGCGACTATCCGGATAAAAGCATACCGGCTGTTACAAGCCTGGCGGGTTCGCAGATAAAAGGCGATAAAAAAGGCCAGCAGACAGGCCAGACCGATCAAACCCATTTCAGCCCAAAAGAGGAGGTAATTGTTGTGAACAGCAGCCACCCTTGTATAGGGATCGGTGTAGAGCCAATTTTCTGCCAGATGCTGGCCGTAATTGTTGAGTCCGACTCCCTGCAAAGGATGCTGTTGGATGACGCGCCAGGCAACGATTGAGGTGACCACCCGGCTTCGAGCGGCGCCGTTGTCGTCGGAAACAATGCGTTCGATCAGCAGATCTTGAAAAGCGAACAAGACCAGCACGGCAATCACCGCGGCAATAAAGGTGTTGCGAATAGCGCGCAAGGTCAAAAGCCTTTTGAAAAACAAATAGGTGAAAACCACAACCACCGCGAAGATGAACGAAACCCAGGCGCTGCGGGTAAGCGAAATGATCAAAGTGGTAAATCCCAACCCCAGCGCGATTCCGGAAAACCATTTGAGCGTGCGGTCGCGCAGGGTCAATACCATGGAAAGCGCCAGAGGCAGAAACATCAGCAAATAGCGCGCATAACTGTTGACGTGTCCGATGGTGCCGTCAGGGCGAAAGATATCGAGATTGCGGCCGCGAAAAATCATATCCGGAGCCGATTGCGGATCACCGATTGCCAAAAAAGCCAGGCTGATATTGTAATAATACTGCAGGATAAACAGAACGGACTGGGTGATCACGCCGGCGAGCGATGCGGCCAAAACCCAATAGAGCGCGCGTTTGGTGCGAATGGTGTTGGCCAAAAAGAGAAAAAACAGCCACGCCTTGATGAAATCGACAAGATCGAACAGAGTGAGCCAACGATCGCGAGCCCAGAACAGCGAAACAGCGCCGGCCAGAATCAGCAACAAAGTCGGCACGCTGAACATCGGAAAAAATCGGATAGCGCCGCTGTTTTTGGCGCGGGTTGCGCCAATCAACCAATCCGCCAGCAGGATGAGAAAGAGGATCTCAAATGCACCGATGGTGATGGCCGATGCACCGCAGAGGCTATAGGTTTTGCCCCACAGAAAGCGATAGTCGATGCGCAAAGGCAGCAGATAAATCATCAGGGCTGTGAGGACCAACCGTTTTTCACGCACAAGGGCGAGCAAAAACGGAAACAAGAGTCCCAGGGTGGCGATAAACGCCCATTTGAATTTCAGCGACCAGATTGCCAATGCGGCGCTGGCGACGGCCGCAACAAAAAGAACAAACATCACCATCACTGTCACTTTATTTCGATCGCTTTGCACCAACATGCGCGGTTCCTTGTTATTCGAGTTTCAAACTGTTTTGCTGCTCATTCGACCGAGGATCACTCATCACATCCGGTCAGCTCACTGTCGTTGGCGGTTCAGGGCAACCCCGAGCAAATTGACTTGCGCTGCAGCCAGTTTGCGCTTGGCATTCTGGGCATTGTCCCAGCGCGTCAAACCTGCGCGCACCACCAAAATCACTCCGTCGACGATTGCACCCAGACCAAGCGCTTCAACCGAAGTGAGAACCGGAGCCGAATCAAAGATCACATACGCAAATTCTTTCCGCCATTCGCTCAGCAGCTGGCGAAAATGGTCCGAAGCGATCAATTCCACCGGATTTTGGTGCGCCTGGCCGGCGGTGATCACTGTCAGGTTGCTGTCAGACACCTCTTTGACAACCTTGCGCCAGGGCAGGTCGCTTTCCAGAATATCCGCCAGCCCATCTTCGGCGCGAAGATTGAACATGCTGTGGACGCCGGGTTCGCGCAGATTGGTGTCCACCAGCAGGATTCTCCAGTCAGTTGACGGAATGGGTTGGATATCTTCTTCCAAAGTCTTTCGTTTGACCTCTTCAGCAAACTCGGGGCGAAAATAGTTGTCAGTATCTTCAGCAGCTGCAACCAAGGAGATGGAATTGGCCGGTTGTTTCTTTCCACCTGCCAACAGGTAGCCGAGATAGGCAGCGATGGTCGTCGATCCTTCATTGGGCAAAGAGCTGACGATGGAGAGAATGCGCATCTTGCCGCGAAGATTGGCGATGCGGACGTACTCCTTCAGATCATAAAAATCGCTGAGGATCTGTTCGGGAAGATCCATTGACAACGCCCCCGCATGGGATTGATTGCCGAACACTGTACCGATTGCGGATCGATCTTGCTCATCCAATTGGGTCAGTGCGTCATGTATTACGCTCATTTCATCACCTCATCGCTTGACTAGTTGATCGCCAGTTGTCCCAGATCCAGGACATCAAACCCGTCGACTTTTTCTTGCACCAGTTCAGCTTCCAGCTCTGGCTCCTCAGCATACGGTTCTGGCTCTTTTTTCACTTGTTCGATCACCAATTTGCCGCGCTCGCTATCCGATGCGGCAACAGCATGGGTAAAACTTCCTGACTCCGCCAGTTCTCGGATCAGAGAAGACTCGATTTGTTTTTCTTTTCGTTTGGCGCCGGTCATCATGGCGCTGTCGCAGATTTGATTGATCAGTCGCGGCACGCCGTCGGCGATTTCATGGATAGCTTCCATCGCAGCCGGAGAAAAGATATCGTCGCGTTTGGCGCCGGCGACTTGCAGCCGATGCAGGATATAGCGTCGGCTGTCTTGACTGTCGAGGCGGGTCAAGCGCGCTTTGAGAGCAATGCGCTGTTTGAGCTGGTGCAAACTCGGATCATCGAGGTGATGATCGAGGTGCGGTTGTCCGGAAAGAACAACCTGCAAGAGCTTTCGCGAGGCGGTTTCCAGATTCGACATTTGTCTGATCTCTTCCAGAACATTGGGTTGCAGGTTCTGTGCCTCGTCAACGATCAAGATGGCGTATTTGCCCTGTTCGAAATCTTTGATCAGGAATTCATAGAGTTCCATCAACAGATCGCTCATGTCTTTGCCTTTGGGTCGGAAACCAAAATCGCGGCAAATATAGCGCACCAATTCCTTTGAGGTGAGCGTGGTGTTGAATACCCAGGCATAATGCACTCGATCGGTAAATCCGTGCAGCAAAGCGCGAATCAATGTGCTTTTTCCCAATCCAGGTTCACCCAGGATGGCGGTGATTCCGCGGCGCTGTTGCACTGCCCAGATCATCCGGTCAAGCGCTTCTTGATGCATTTCGCTCAAGTAAAGAAAACGAGGATCCGGAGTGGTGTTGAAAGGTTCTTCTTTGAGCGAATAGAATTTCTGATACATATCAACCTCAAATCATTAGGTTTGATCGCCGTAAGCACTGGTTTGACAAATCAAGAGTGCAGAACGCCGCTTTCGGCAAACAGTTCATCAATTGGCACACCCAACAATTCTGCCGTTTTTCGCTTGAATTCGTGGTTTGCTTCGACGCGATCGTTTTCCACCATCGAAAGATAGGTCGCACTGCAACCCAGCAGGAAGGCCAATTCATATTGTTTCAATCCAGCTTCCCAGCGCCTTATTTTTAGATTGTTCCTCATTGTAATCTCCCTCTCCTACTTTTTATTCAGCTTGTCGCGTTGCATGATCAGTAAGGCTACACAATCGTCAATATTCTCTTTTTGCTGTCTCAGCGACTGTGGCTATTGGGCGTCCCGCTGATTCGCGGAAATGCTGGAACTCTGGAATCGCAGCCAAAATCGGCAAACCCAGACAGTGATGCGCATCTTCAACAGTATTGACCGAATGGTCAAAGTATTCGACAAAAAAGGCTGAACCAAAAGAAACGACTAGTGCGAGCATCAATCCCAGTCCCAGATAGAGGGGGATATTGGGCCGAATCGGCGCAGAAGGGATAATAGCCGGTTCCAGCATGCGCACTTGCACCAGATTCTCGATTTTGCTGTTGGAGATCCTTGCTTCTTCGCGCTGCCGCAGCAACATGGAATGCACTTTCTCCATATCTTCTACGCCAATGGTGAGCTTGCCCAGATCATACTGCTGACGGGAGAGCTTGGCAATGCCATCGACAGCCTGGTTCATGCGATGAGCCATGGACTCTTCAGCTGCCCGCATCGCCTTGATGCTGGCTTCCTCGGCTGCAACAATATCGTCAACTTCCAGATCGCGTTTTTTCTTGGTCTCGACAATCTCAGACGTCACCTGCTGGACTTCCGGATGTTTTTCCGTGTATTTTTGCAGCAAGCGATTCTTTTCCAGGTCCAAATCGAGCAGTCGAGTCTTCAGGCGATTGATGTAATCGTAACGGCTGAAACTTTCCGACGATGCGGTGGTCGGAATCGCCACCTCATTACCGCTTTGCAATTGTTCTTTGATGATCTGCAAATTGGCTTCGCGCGAAATGCGCGCCGCGCGAACTTTGGTCAGTTCGCGATCGAAATCGGCGATCGACGTAAACAGGATGTCGGCTTGGCGATCGGGAGCAATAACCCTCTCCCTTCTCTGGTATTCCAAACCTTTAACCTTGATGGCATCGATCTGGGCAGTGATGTTGGCGATCTGCTCGTCGAGAAACTGGTACATGCGTTCGTCGCGATAGAGAGAAGGCCGCTGCGCGATGTAATTGCTGACCACCTGATCGACGATCTCGGCAGCGAGTTCGGGGTCATGGTGATCGCAATTCACGACCAGCACATTGGTATCTTGCTCTCGTTCGATATGCAGCTGTTCTGCCAATTTGGTGATCGCTGCTTCACGCGCCACTGGAGTATCTTTTTGCGCATCATCGATCAATCCCAAGGCATCCACTGCGGGTTCCAGGATGCTGCGCATTTTAAAGATCACCGTTTCCGAATTCAGGCGATCGTAGTAACTGTTGTCCTGCACCATATAGAGATCGAGCAGATGCGCTTTGTTGTTGTCGACCAGGTAGGTCACCATCACCTTGGCCTGGGCACGATAAACCGGATGGATCACAAATGTGCCGATCAGCACCGCGAGGAACAACAACAGAAAGAGGCTCAAGATCAGCTTGCCTCGTTTCCGCACCACACTCAACAGGCTCTGAGGCGACATCGGACTGTCTATTTGACTGTATTGAATCATGGCCTATTACCTCTTGATTGAAGTCATGGTTGACTAAAGATCGCCTCTGTACCAGTATTTGTAGCGGTAATAGAGGTCGGTCGGCGGCAAGACATAGTTCCACAGCCGCTGCATAAAAACGTCCAAATTGGCGATAAAAGTTTTGGGAACAAAGACCATATCATAGGGCATCAGCGTCAGATCTTTGTCCAGATCCCGTGCGACATCGGCGATGCTCAGATCCAGGCGCCTCGCCTCAACGTTCTGGTTTTGATCCGCCCGAATCAGGATAACACTGCTCAGCTTGCCAGAGTTTTTCGCGCCACCCGCTGCTGCGATCGCCCGCAGAACCGACATGCCTTTGGACATCTCGAACTGACCGGGTGAGTTCACTTCGCCCATCACATAGAAGAATTGTCCCCCGAATTCGCGGACAAACACCGTCACATCCGGTTGTTTGAGGATTTCACCATAGACTTGATGCACCAGACTCTGCAATTCGCTCGGCGATACTCCGACAACTTCAAGATCACCGATCTGTTGCAGCGATATTCGGCCATCCGGGCGCACGGTCACCACCTCGTTGTACTCGGGATTGTTGAAAAATTTGATCTCCACCACATCCCCATAACCCAAACGGTACTCAGAACTGGCCGCACGGCCGGCAGAGGCAGAGGGCGCCGCCGACTCTTCCACCTGAACGATCTCCTCATTTACCTCTGTTTCAGGTGCGACCACTTTTGCCTCGCTTTCGGGTGCGATCTCTTCTTCCTGCACGCTCGCTTTCTCGAGCGGTTGTTCCGTGCGCTTTTGCGCAATAACCGGTTCTTCCGCCTGCTCAGCTGCGTGAAGCAGGAAAGGCAAGAGATCGGCATCGGATGTGGCACCTTCCAATGCGGGCTCGTCAAATCGAATAACCACTTTGTCGCTTTCCGGCGTTGCGCGTCTGGCTCTGGGTTTAACTGAACAAGAGCCCAACACGAGACCCGCGATCAGCAACACAAGTATAGGTTTTGCACGTTTCATTCTTGACCTCATCACTTGATTCATGATCGTCAACGGTTCGCCACTGCTGCATCTCTGCAGGCGAACTGGGCTTCTGATTGCACTTTCAATCGCTGCAAAGCAATATGGAGTGCCAAACAGAAGCCCGCCCTCGGATCATTTCATGAACGTCATCTTGCGCGTCTGCTTGAAATCATTTGCTTCCAGGGTATAGATGTAGGTACCACTGGGAACGGAAAAACCCGCATCATCTCTGCCGTCCCAATGAACTGAATAGGTGCCGGCAGACTGAATCTCGTCAACCAAAGTGCGGACGACTTGACCGGTAATGTTGTAGATTGTCAACTGAACGCCTCCTGGATCCTTGATGGAATAGTCGATCCGGGTGGTCGGGTTGAACGGATTCGGGTAATTGTTGCTCAGGCTGTATTCCTCAGGCATCAGAGAAGTTTCCACAGCCACCGGACCGTGCAGAGTGACGTGCCCGGTGGTCGAGATATCGGCCAGCCAGTAATAATAGAGATCGTTCCCCTGGACGGCCTGGTCCGTGTAGGTGTATTCATTGCGGCTCTGCGAATTGACCGCTCCCTGGATCATCTGATCGTTTATCTGTTCACGCGGACTCGCCAATTGGACGCTGCGATAGACATGAAATCCGAGGTTTTCGGTTTCAGACTCGGTAATCCAGCGCAATTCCACGCCACTTTGAATGGGCGAAGCGGAAAAAGCGGCGAGTTCGATCGGATAGGGATCGCGCGGCAAAATCGTCCAGGTGCCAAAATCGTGTTCCTCAAAATCAGCCAGAATTTCGTGGACATGCGAATCACCATAACTGACATCAAAGCCGCTCACGTGGGGTGCATTCCAGGCGCGCATATAGACCATCGCACCGGGAGTCAACAGCCGATGGCTGAAGGTCTTGCCGAATTTGCCTTCATCGCCATTGACCGGATAACCATAGCCCACGCGCACAGAGTCGATAATCTTGTCATCTGCAGTGGCGTTGCCGAATTCGTCCGGAGAATCGACCATCCGGTTTTCACCAACCCAGATTAACTGCACCAGATCCCCACCTTCCCCGCGGCCTTGCAACCGCTCTACGCCGTCGATGTCAAAGATCCCCGTCGTCGATTTGCCGAAAAACGTCGGCATGACCTGCGCGAATGCCCCGCCAATCAGCATGATGGAAATCGCCAAAGACATCCGCAAAACCATTTTTGAACTCATGATGACCCTCCTTGCTTTATTACAGTTGATTTAGTTGTTCCAGAGAGGATTGGGCATTGTCCATGCCCCGTTTTCATTGCTGTTGATCCGCCACAAGATGTAGCCGACGCCGGGAGTGAATTGCATAGTCGTTTCACCAGCGCCGCTTTCATCCAGCCATTTGCCGTCCCAATCGGTGCCGCTTTGATCAAGAAGCCAGGCCAATTGATAAACATTGCGGTTGGCCAACCACGCCATAAGCCGATCTGAAGTCGAAACCGAATGGTGGCCAATGACAACTCCATCTTCCCACAGCTTGCTTTGACTCAAAGCCAGAGGAACCGGAAAAGGCATACCAATAAAATTGACCCCTGCAACAACGGTCATCTCGGTTGCAGGTTGATTATAAACCGATCCGGTTACCGTCACCACCTGCGGATCGGTGGCCTTGGTCATCAACCAAAATGAGGTTTTTAAATCGAGTTCCAGAGACGATTCCTCAGCACCGGATTCATCCCGCCAGGAGCCCTCGCTGTTGTCGTCAGCAGCTCGCAACAACCAGGAAGTCTCATATCGCGAACCGTTCCAATAATAGATGCGATCTGCCTCACTGATGTTTGTGCCACCCGGCAATTGGTCGCCGAGAACGGCGTTGATGTGGCGATCCGTCGGTAACAGCGGCAAGGAGAGCAGGTTGCGTCCCGGTTGAATGTTCAGATTAAATGCAGCAACATTTTTGAAACGATAGATCTCGCTGCCCGCCTGCATCGCGCGAACCTGATACTCGGCACCGGTGTGGGCAACGCGGCTGTACTGCCCATCAACAAAAGGAGGTGCACTCACCGTCGCAATCAGAGTCGACGGCTCTGCCGAAAAATCAGTGGTTTTGTAGATCTCGTAGCCGTCGGCATTGCCAATCAAAGTCCAATCCAGTTCGACTCCATTGTCGACCAACTGAACAGCCGCTGCGGGCTCACCGACAGTAGCAGACACCTCTTCGGAATAGTCGCTCTGATTGCCGGAATAGTCGTAAGCGGTTACCGCAAAATGGTAGGTCCTGCCCTCCTGCAACTGGTCGATCACGTGGGAAGTCACATTGCCCACATCGATGACCTCGCTGAATTGACCGGGCTCAGTGCCATAGTGGATGCGATAACCAGCCAAGTCGCTTTCGGTGTTGGCATTCCACCTGACCAGGAGCGAACCAGAAAATGCCAGCGATACCAAGACACACAGGATGAGCGCCACCAGGCGAGTTCCCCATGACAGCATCTTGTGCTTTCCAGTCAACACCATCGATAATTTCCTCCTCATCAGTTTTCCCTGATTTGTTGACACGATTACCAATTTTTTTATACCTCCGACAGATATCGCTGCCTGGAACTCTGCTGCCTTGTTCATATCCACTTGCCCTTAAGCAGAAAATATGCCAACCGAGAAAATTTGCCGATTTGTTGCCTGAATGCCGCAGTTTCGCTTCCCTGTGAGCAAGCTATGTTGTTGTTTTTATTGTTCCGATATCGAAGAAAAAATTCTTTATTAAATTTCTTATTCAGTGAAATAATTATTTACCGGCTGGATGGTTTTTGTGGCATCTAAGCCATGAGGAACAGAAAGACGTCCCATGTGGGCAACACTTTTTGGCAGGGTCAATGGGAGAACAAACGCGGGGAGAGAATCAGTTCGGTGTCAGGCGGCGTTCCTGCAGAATTTTTCCGGGCAGGCAAAGTCGATCGATGGTCATCTCGCGCCAGGATAAGGCATCGCGGCGCGAAACCCACCCCAGACGATATTGGGCAAAGCTCAGTCCATTCCAAAAGATGAGAAACAGCAAAGCGGTGATCAAAATGCGTTGTCGGCCTCTTCGCCACAGCCACTCGATCAAAGCGCTGAGCGGCAGAGCAAGAGCCGGCATCAATCCGGTGAATCGGCGTCCGCCAAAAGACTCATCTGCCCACCAGCGCTCCACCGCACTGTTGATGTAGAGCTGCAGCAAAAACATCACGGCGACCAACATCGCCAGACGCTGGTTTCGCTTCGCCAGCGGTGCGATGCCGAGCACAGCGATGAACACCACCGGGTGCCAGGAGAAGAGACCATGTCGGGTGGAAAAAAGAACCGAGAAAAATTGCGGAGAAGACCATTGCATAAAGGAACTGCCTTGTGGCATGGTCAAGGCGGCTCCATAAACACTGTTCCACATGAGCATTTGGGGTGTAAAGATTGCCAGAGCAACCGCAAGCAACAAGGCGCTATGGATAAAAGCTTTGTGCCACGGCAATTCATGGATGGCAGCGCGATGCACGAATTCAGACAGCGGCAGAACAAGCAGAATTGCATCCTGCCAGCGCACCAGGGCGAGCAGGCCAACAGTCAGGCCCAGTAAAAGAGTTCGGCGCATGGAACCAGGGTGATCCTGTGAAAGCCAGATGAAAAGAAAGAGAGCATTGCTGCCGATCGAGACCGCATGCGACATTGAGGGTTGGCCGACCATGTAATAGACAGCCGGAGAGGCGAACCATAAAGAGATGACCGCCAGGAACGCGGCAAAAGCTGGAAACCATTTTCGGGCCAGGCGATAGCTCAGAATAAAGCCGCCGCCGGCATAAAAAACTGTGCCGAGGCAGACCATGGCCTGGTGGAGATTGCTGCTGCCGTCCAATGCCACGGAGCAGCCCAAATGGTTAACCGCAAGCGCAATAAGATGGCCTACGAGCAAAAAGGGCAGCCACAATAGAGAAGTCCCGAGTGCGAATGGATTCGTGCGTTTGCCGATCGGCGTCAGGCCGATGGAATCGATGGTATCGACTTGCAAGAGTTGATAATCGTTGGCAAAATCGAAATCGCGGTCAAACACTGCAGAGCGCAGAATCGAATAGTAGAACTTGCCGTCTGAGCCGATCAATTGGCCGTCGGCACGCGGCAAGAGCAAACTGGCCAGCACAACTATCCCGCACAAGCCCGCGGCAATCCATAGCCAGGCTACAGCCCGGCGGTCGCCCAGATCGATAAAATGGTGCACTTTTTTGCTCGCTCTTCTGGTGCAGCAGATTTTTACGTCATAGCCGGCGGAGCAATTCTTTCACAACTAGATTCCGGCGCCAGCAGCAGAGGCTTTGCCGATTTCGAGCCATCTGCTGCTGACGCACGCCAACCGGATCCGAAGGCATGCCGTGGGTGGAAGGCGGTTCAATTCACCAGGTGCAGGCAAGCGCACTTTTCCAGAATTCGCTCTGCAGCAGTGAAAATCGCTCCCACCTCTGCCCGTGTTTTTGGCTTGAATGCCTGGTAGGTCATTCCTTGTTCTGCAGCAATTTTTCGGATGCGGTTGGTAAAATCGTCGGAAATCACCACGATCGGCAATCGAGGTCTTATCTTGCGTATTACCGGCAAAACATCGATGCCGACATGGCCATGCATATCGAGGTCCAAAACGAGGATATCCGTTTCGCGTTCTATCACTTGGGCAAGCACGTCCAAACTATGAAGAGCAAACCGGATATTGAATGTCTCTCCTCTGAACCGTTCCGATAATGCGGTGCGGATCTCTGGATCGTTGGAGGCAATCAGAACCATTTTTTGCTTTCGCTGAGTTGCGCGTTCTGTTGGCATGGCTGGAGTTGCACCTTTCTATTTGGTCCGTGATTCGCCATCGTTGATTCAACCCTTGTTTAACAACTTTTGTGCCAAATTTCACAATTTAGCCAATTTTTGCCCTGTTGATTTTATTGCATTTATATAATGACTGGTTCCGTCAGGCCATTATCCGCGGCGGTTTTTTCCCGGCGGGTGTGACCTGCAAGCCACTGTGCGTTGATTAAAGACCACAACTTTTATTTTTGCGGGGAGCCTGACGAAATGAAAAGGGGGTCCGCCGGCCGGCATTGAGCCGGCGGACAGGAATACAACGATGAGATCATTCGGCCTGGCCGGGTTTGTGCAAGCTGATCCCTCTTGCTTCGGCCAGCCGATAGATCGTCTTGCGGTTCAAACCGGCTTTTTTCGCCACCACGGTGATATTGTAGTCATATAACTTTAACATTTTCTCTAGATAGTCGCGTTCAAAGGTCTCGATGATTCTGGCTTTTGCTTCTTTGAATTTGAGTTCCACGTGGCTTTCGGTAGAGATGATCGCTGAAGAAGGGCGAAATTTTTTCGGCAGATCTTCCAGCCGAATCACCGGGTGGGTAGCTTCCGCAATCATACCAAGCATCAAATACTGCAATTCGCGCACATTGCCGGGCCATTTGTAATCCTGCAACGCCAGCAGCACCTGCGGATCGACTTTTTCGACCTCGATGATGCCGATATCGCGGTGTTGTCGTAAAAAATGGTAGACCAGAGCAGGAATATCTTCTTTGCGTTCACGCAAGGGTGGAATGCGCAACTGGATCACATTCAATCGAAAATAGAGATCTTCGCGCATGCGCCCCTCTTTTACCAGCTCTTCGGGATCGCGGTTGGTGGCGCTGACGATGCGCACGTCTATCGACCGTTCTTTGACACTGCCGAGGCGGCGAACGGTTTTTTCCTGCAAGACCCGCAACAGTTTATGCTGCAAGTCAAAACTGACCTCACCGATTTCATCGAGGAAAATGGTGCCTTGATCAGCGGCTTCAAACAGCCCGGGTTTCTCAATATTGGCACCGGTAAAGGCGCCCTTGACATGTCCAAACAGCTCGTCTTCCAGCATGGTTTCCGGCAACGTACCGACCGCCACTGGAATAAACGATTCGTTGCAGCGCGGGCTGTAATGATGGATGCCACGCGACAAGATTTCCTTGCCGGTTCCCGTTTCACCGACAATCAGTACGGTTGCGGTGCTCTGGGCGATTCGTTTGGCCTTTTCAAACAATCGCAGCATGATCGGGCTGGTACCGATCGCGCCATAGAAAACTCCGTCATTGGTCAAATCGAGGCGACTGCGCAGATAAACGTTTTCACGCTGCACATGGGCAAACTTGAAAGCTCTTTCCACCGGCAACAAAAGATCATGGTGGGTATTGAATTTTTGAATAAAATCGAATGCGCCCTTTTTAAATGCTTCGACCGCATTGGGGACAGTGCCGTACCCGGTATAAAGGAGCACGACAATATCCGGATCGGTATTCTTGGCTTCCTCCAGAACCCGCAAACCGTCATTTTCACCCTTCATTTTTATGTCGGTCAAAACGACCGGCGGGCGTTCCCGGCGAATCACATCGAGAGCCTGGTCTTTATCTGTGGCGGTGAGGCAGTTGTATTTGGCGCTTTGCAGCAAATTGACAACTGATTTTAATACGGTTCGGTCGTCATCAACCACGAGAATTGTGTTGGGCTTTTCATTCGCCGAATCCATCGCGATCTTCCCTTCTGCTTGATTCTGTTGTCGGCAGCAAAATCTTCACTGCCGTTCCTCTCCCTGCTTTGCTGTCGACAAGAATAGTGCCACCATGCTGAAGGACAATGCCATAACTGACGGTCAGTCCCAGACCAAAATGGTTTTTTTCTTTGGTCGTGTAAAACGGATTAAAAATTTGCGGCAATTCCTCTGCTGCAATGCCACAGCCGCTGTCCTCTATGCAAATTTGCACATGATCGGCAATCTGCGGATCGCGACGGCTGCTCACAGCAATGACGCCGCCGCCTCCAGGCGATAGCGCCTCGATGGCGTTGCGCAAAACGTTGATCAAGGCCTGTTCCAGGATCACTTCGCTTCCCATTATGTAGGGCAATCCCGGACTCAGTTGCAAGGTGAACTCGATCGAGAAGGGGGAAGCGATCAGGTTGGCCACTTGTATCGATTTTTCGATAACCGAATTGATCAACAGATATTTGAAAGACGGCGATGAATCACTGCTGAACGATTCCAGGGCGTTGGTGATCAGCGACATGGAATAGAGCTGATCCTGAATGGTTTGCAGCTCCTCGCGCATGGTCGAATGAGGTTCCGAGATCGATTGCAGCACCATGCTCCCCACCCGGTTAAGTATGGCCGCCAAAGGATTGTTGAGTTCATGTGCCAAATTGGCAGCAAGCGCCGCCAGGTTGCCCATTTTTTCTTTCAACGCTCGATGTGCCTCAGCCGCTTTTCTGGCGCTGATATCTTCTATGTCGAGCGAAACACCCCGAATACGGCGTTTGTTGACTTTTGGCGCAACAGAAAAACCAAGCCATCCATCCGCCTTCGTCGAAGATTTCAGCTGCAGTTCTCTCTTTCGACTGGCTCCCCGTTCCAACACTTCCTGGCAATCGCGCAACAGGGAATCGCAGAAAGATTTGGGTTTAAAGCTCAAGGGCGCACCGATGTTTAAATTGCGAAAGAGGGAGAATTCGCTGCACAAACGCGCGTCGAATTGCACCACTCGCAGCTGCTCATCAAGCTCAACGCGATACATTCGGCTCTCCATGACTTCTGCCTCTGTTATCTGGTTCATGCGCACCGCCCGAAAACCTGGGCAGCGATAGGGTCACCACAGTGCCTTGTTCGGGATCGCTGCTGATCTTTAGCTGACCGTGATGCGAAACGGCAATGGCATGCGCTATCGGCAGTCCAAGCCCAGCACCGAGTTCCTTTCTGCTGCTGTAAAAAGGTTGCATCACCTGGGCAATCCGATCAGCCGCGATCGTCTGACCGGAATTGGCCAATTGGAAAACAAACTGCTCGGACTCACTTTGGTAAAAAGCTCGCAAGGTCACGGTCCCAGATGGTCCCGCCGCCTCCAGCGCATTGCGAATCAGCTCCATCAACGCGATTTCGATTCTGGCCTCGCACACAGTTAAATCAGGCATGTCCGCAGCCACCGACCATTCAACGCACACATCCTTATGCGGACGCTGAATGTGCGCCATGGTGATCACTTTGTCCAACAACGAGGAGGCTTGAATTCGCTGCAAATCATCAGGTTGATGGTTCTGCAGCATCGCAGCCCGCTCGATTATTTTTTGCATCTTTATTGTATTGTTGTTGACCATGTCCAGCTCGGCAGTCAGCTCTTTGTTCTCGCTTGATTCGCCGATTTCGTACATGCGGAGCAAATCCAACTGCCCCATCATCACCGATAAAGGGTTCTTTAAATCATGAGCAAAACGGCCGATAAAATCGCTCATTTTTTGTACACTCACAAAATCGCTGAACTGACTGGATTGATCTCTAAACCCCTGGATTGACTCCGAGTAGATCAAGACGACCTGGAGATCGACAAATTTTCCCAGCCGTTTGATTCGATGGCGGTAAAAGGGGAAATCTGCTGAGCCAGCAAGCTCGATCTCTTGTTCTTCGCCAGCAAAGCATTTTTGAATGCGCTCCTGCAGATGCGCGATACCTTTATAGGGTTGAAAAGAAAACAAATGGGTTCCCAACACCTGTGAGAGATGTCTGCCCTGGGCGCGATAAAAAGCGGCATTCGCAGCAACAATTTGCTGTCGCGCATCGATCACGACGGCAATTCCGGGGAGCGCATCGAGCAGATCGCGGTAGAGCAGATTCAGCGCCGACAGCTCATTGAGTTCATGAACCATGGCCGCCGCGCTGCCGACTTTCGGACCCGCCAGAGACAGACACACATGGGAGATGCCCTCGTCATCCTGCGACACCGCCAAAGCCTGGGCACAATAATAGGCGGCATCGAGGAGCGGCGGTTGGGGCAATTTGTACTCGCTGCTGCCCGTCTCGAACACTTTGGCGGCCGGACATCTCTCGCATCGACTTTGCCGCTGAAATAGCGCCTGGTAACAGGTTTGACCTTGCCCTGTGCGATCCTTGCCGAGCAAACGCAGAATGCTGTCGCTGGTCTTGCCAAGCTGAAATCGGCGATCGATAAAAAAACAGGGCTCTTGGACAATCGCCAGCAGAGCATTCAATTGCGCGCGATGCAGGGAAGCGACCTGTTCTGTTTTGCCTGTCGGTTTGGGCAACAGCAAAATCGCCACGCCGCGCAAAACTGTCGCTTCAATGATGGGGTAAAATTGAAAGGTAAACGATTTTCCCATTTGCGCATCAGACAACTCTTGTCGCGGCGGGCAGGACTGCCACTGGGTAGGAGGAGTTTCAAAAATCAGATTCAGATAGTCCGCCAAACCCGTTGAAACCAGCACCGGGTCCTGTAAAGCAGACACACCGATCAACTCACAGCCTCGCCGTCCGGTAAAATCGCGCTGATGGTCGTTGGCCCAGGTAATCGCACCGCGATCATCCACCCAGATCATGCCAAAAGGCAATTGTTCAACGATTTTACTGCAGTGGAGGCTTTCAAGAGAGGTGTGTGGAATCGGGGGAACAGTGGAATTGGAACCCATCTATCCTGTCCTTTTTTAATTGACAGCCTGATGGGTGCCGAACAATAAAGTTGCAGATGTCTAGCCAGGCGTTTTAAACAAAACCCGTTAAGGTAATCTGACCTGTTCTAATATAACCACCTTGTCCCTAAATAGCAACAAATAAAATTTAACAACTATCAATTCCCTCTTTAATTGAGACATCTGAGCCCCACTGACATAACCGACCAGACTGACCCGGATTCAGTGGACACCCGATCTGGAGCAGCAGTGTTGCGCATCGATTTCACTTGATTTTCAGGCTCTGGCGTCCTAACTTGATTTTGATCAGATTGATGAACGGGCAACGACGAGAAAACAACAACACCATCGACCTGCAAAATAGATCGATTGAGCGCAAAAAGAGCTGGCAAGCTAAAACAGATAAACGGGCCAAGAGATCGCAGATCGCGATGAAAAAAAATAAAGCGTTGACCACAAATCTTGCCGACAGACAGGAACAACCTGCAGAAAAGAGAGCCGACAATCGCGAGTCTGTCGATGCAGGTCATATCCCCCTGAGAATGTGTATCGCCTGTCGAAAACGGCGGCCCAAAAGCGAACTGTTGCGAATGGTTTCGATAAAGGGTGAGATCTTTTTTGATGAACGGCAAAAACTGCCTGGCCGGGGTGCCTATATTTGTCCTTCACTCGCCTGTTTGCATCGGTGCCGGCGCAGCTCCGGTTTGCCACATGCCCTGCGATTCACAGCCCAAGACGGAACCGTTTCAGTGAATTGGCAAGAATTGACAAAATGGTTGGAGAACCATCTTGCCGGTTGTCAGGATGCGGACAAGAGATGACCACAGATGAAAAATTGCTCAGCTTGATCGGCCTGGCCAATCGAGCGCGTCGCCTGGCGATCGGCCGCCAGGCGGTGTCTGCCGGCCTGCAGCACAAGGAAGCGGATCTGGTCTTGTTGGCGGGCGATGCACCCTCCCGCCTCGGCGACCAACTCGCAGCCGTGGACAAGGTCCCCCTGGCATTCCTGCCGCGGTCGATTACCAAGGATGTGCTGGGGCGCATTCTCGGGCGCAAACCTGTGGCGATAATCGCTGTCTGCGACCGCCATTTTGCCGACGGGATTTTATCACTGCTGCCAGCGGTCGGTCAACGCCGGTCGGCGTCGCATCAGCAGCGCTAGCAGCGGCAACCCCAACGCGTAACAACTGAGGATCTGCCCCAGGCCAATCCATAACACGGTCGCGATGTAGGGGAAATCGGCAGCCAGATGCAAGATCAGAGCCACCCCAAAGGCATTGAACAGCACCGCTGGCAGGGGTGCCAGCCAAAATGCCAAACGCACGCGCTGCCAACGCCCGAGCCGGCTGGTCAACAATGCGGCTATGAGCGTGAGAAAGCTGCCAAAAAAAATATCGATCGGCCCATAGCCACCAAAGATATTTGCCGCCATACAGCCCAAATAAAGCCCCCATGCCGTTTGCGGCCAGATAAAAGGCAGCACGCATAATGACTCGGCAATCCGAACCTGCACCGGGCCGTAACTAAAAGGGGCAAAAGCAACCGTCAAGGCTGCATACAAGGCGCCGACCAAACCGGCGACTGCAATTTTTTTCGTCGAAAAGAACATTTTTTTGGCCTCACAGATGAACAAAACCAATATACTTAATTTTTGCAATATGCACAATTCATTTCACTCCCCTGCAAGACCAAACAAAACGAGTTCCAGAACGGTTCCCCGGTGTCTGTTGGCGCAAATACCAGGGAATTTTATTCATCATCGGATCAATCCTGCCAATCCCAATCACCCAAACATGGAATTCACGTTATGCTGCGAACTCTTGTTCTGTTGATCTGCACCCTGGCCACCATGAGCCGGGCACAAATTCTCACCTGGTCGCCGCTATTCCCCACTGCCGACGACACCATTGCGATCGTCTACGACGCCACCAAGGGCACTGCCGGACTGATCGGCGTCACTGAAGTCTATGCGCACACCGGCGTGATCACCAATCTGAGCACAGTCCCTTCAGATTGGCGCTATGTCAAACATCCATGGAATGTCAACTCACCCGACACCCGGATGGAAAGCCTGGGAAACGACAAATGGCGGATCCGCTTTCATATCCGCAGCTTTTACGGCGTCCCGCCAAGCGAAACCATCCTTCAGCTTGCATTTGTCTTCCGCAGCACGGATGGCAAAAAAGAAGGAAAAGAAGTTGGCGGCAAAGACATCTTTCTGCCGGTCTATCAGCAGGGGCTGAACATCACCCTGCTGGAACCCGCCTCAGTTCCAGTCATCGTGCATCCCGGCGACTCGGTGGCGATCCGTGCCGTGGCTTCGCAAGCTGATTCGATCTTTCTCTATATCGACGATAGCCTGGCAGCCGCCACCGACCAGGACACACTGTCGTATACCCTGTTTATCGACAGCGTCGGCAAGAAGGTCGGGATGCTGGTCGCCCGCGACGCCAGCGGAGCCGAGAAATCGCAGAGTTTCACCATCGCCGCCATCGGTCAAGTGGTCATCCAGGACCGGCCGGCAGAACTGGTCGACGGATTGACCCGTCTCGATGCAAACCGGGTCGGGCTTTCGCTCGTCGCACCGCACAAGGATTTTGTTTGTGCGATCGGCGATTTCAGCGATTGGCAGGTCGATCCGGCGTTTATGATGAACCTGACTCCCGACAGCAGCCGCTACTGGCTCATCCTCGAAAATTTGCAGCCCGACCGCAGCTATCGCTACCAATATCTCGTCGACGGCAAGCTCTGGATCGCTGATCCTTTCAGCGAATTGGTCCTCGACCCCTTTCACGACAGCGAGATCGAGGCGGAAACTTTTCCCGATCTGCCGCCCTACCCTGCCGGCAAAACTGCGGGGACTGTGTCGGTCTTTATCCCGGCACAGGAAGAATACCTTTGGCAAACCACAGATTGGCAAAAGCCGGCGCCAGCCAACCTGGTGATCTATGAGCTGTTGCTGCGCGACTTTCTCGCCACCCATTCTTTTCGCACGCTGGCCGACACCCTCGGCTATCTCAGCCGTCTGGGCGTCAACGCCGTGGAAATTATGCCTTTCAATGAATTCGAAGGCAACGACAGCTGGGGCTACAATCCCTCTTTCTATTTTGCGACAGACAAATACTACGGCCGACCGGAAGATATTAAATACTTTGTCGATCAGGCGCATGCGCACGGCATTGCGGTCATCCAGGATATCGTGCTCAATCATGCGTACAGCCAATGCCCGCTGGTCGAGCTCTACGCTGATGAAATCGGCAACAGCCCATGGTTCAACCGTGTTGCACCGCACACCGATTACAGCTGGGGTTATGATTTCAATCACCAGAGTATGGAAACACAGCTGTTCGTCGACCGGGTTTTCCAGTACTGGTTGACCGAATTCCGCATCGATGGATTTCGTCTCGATTTCACCCGTGGATTCACCAATCGGCCCGGCAGCAGCGGCGCCTATGATGCCAGCCGCATCGCCATTCTCAAGCGCATCACCGATCGAATATGGCAAACCGACTCCACCGCCTTTGTGATTCTTGAACACCTGGTCGATGACAACAACGAATTGAAAAATCTCGCCGACTATGGCCTTCTGCTGTGGGGCAACATGAATTACCATTACAACGAAGCCACCATGGGGTACAACGAGAGCGGAAAATCCAATTTTTCCTCCGTATCCTATAAGGCGAGAGGATGGTCCGAGCCGGCGTTGGTGGGCTATATGGAGAGCCACGACGAAGAGCGGCTGATGTATAAAAATTTGCTTTACGGCAACAGTTCCGGCGATTACCAGATCCGCGACCTGCCAACGGCGTTGTCGCGCATGAAAGCCGCGGCGGCATTTTTCTTTACCGTGCCCGGCCCAAAGATGATGTGGCAGTTCGGTGAATTGGGCTTTGACTATTCCATCGACTACAACGGCCGGCTCGGACGCAAGCCGATCCGTTGGGATTATCTGCAAAACCCAAACCGAAAAGCTCTTTTCGAAACCGTTGCCGCGTTGATCAAACTGCGCACCTCGCAGCCGGCTTTTCAGTCCACCGATTTTGCTCTATCGGCCGCTTCCGCAATCAAGCGATTGGCGATCAACCACCCAAGCATGAAGGTCGTCATCCTGGGCAATTTCGATGTCGTGCCGGCCTACATCAATCCGAATTTTCATCACACCGGCGAGTGGTATGACTATTTTGCCGATGACACCTTGCAAGTACAGTTTACGCAAATGTCGATTCAGCTCTATCCGGGCGAATTCCGCCTTTATACCGACGTCAGGCTGGACCCACCCGAAATGACCACCGGCATCGAATCGTCCCATGACGCCTTGCCGCAGAACCTGATCCTCTATCCGGCCTTCCCGAATCCGTTCAATCCGGTGACGCTGTTGAGCTATCAGTTGCATCGGGCCACGGTAACCGAGCTGGCCATTTACAACATCAATGGCCGGCAGGTGCGCTGTTGGCCGGCCCGGGCGCAGACCGCCGGTGTCCATCAAATGCGATGGGACGGCCTGGATGCTGCCGGCGAGCCGGTGGCCAGCGGCGTCTATTTTGTTCGTCTGAACGCCGGCACCGAACAGCGGATCACCAAGCTGATGCTGGTGCGTTAGAACGCAACAAGCCAGCCATTCAGTTCAGGAGATGAGATGAAAATCGCCCGTTATCATGCTGCTGGCTCGCCAGAGGTCATTCAGATCGAGGAAGCAGCCGAACCGGAACCACAGGCCAATCAGGTTGTCGTCCGGATCGAGGCCAATGCTCTGAATCCAATCGATCGCTATCTGCGCGCCGGTTTGCGCCCTGTCAATTTGCCGGCAGTGCCGCACTTTGATTACAGCGGCTCGATCGTAAAAACCGGCTCGGACGTGCAGAAATGGCAAATTGGCGATCGGGTATGGGGGA
The DNA here is from genome assembly GCA_029565675.1 of bacterium. Taxonomy (GTDB): domain Bacteria; phylum Zhuqueibacterota; class Zhuqueibacteria; order Residuimicrobiales; family Oceaniaggregativiventaceae; genus Sulfursilanivivens. The sequence continues at coordinate 673,976 of JAKQNP010000002.1, read as the reverse complement.
CGCGCACCCGCAGCGGACTGCATGCAGGTGCAGCCGCCGAGTTCATCGCAGAAGACGAAGATCTGCTGTTTCCCATACCCGCGGCAATGGGATCGGCTGCCGCAGCATCGCTGGCAATGGTTTCGTTCACCGCACATATCGCTCTTTTTTCGCGGGCGCAGGTGCAACCCGGCGAGAGGATCTTGATCTACGGCGGCAGCGGCGGAGTCGGGCGGACAGCGATCCAACTCGCCCGTCGACACGGCCTGGGTATCATCAGCACAGCCTCGACCGCCCTGAAAGCTGAAATCGCTCTTCAATCCGGCGCTGATGAAGTGATCGATCTGAAAACGCAAAATGTTGTTGAACGGGTGATGGACTGGAGCAAAGGGCAGGGTGTGGACGTCATTCTCGAAATGTCAGCCAGCGAAACGATTGCGGATGATCTGCAGATCGTCCGCAATCGGGGACGTATCGTCGCCATTGGCTCACCGGTGAATTACCAACCAACACTTCCGTGGTTGATGCTCAACCGCAAGAACGCCACTGTCCACGGTATTTTGGTTTTTACCGCAACGCAAGACGAGCTGCAAAAAGCCGGCAAAGAGATATCGCAATGCATGGCCACCTGCGACCTGAACGCCCATATCGGTGCGCGTTTGCCTTTTTCCGCTATCGTGCAGGCGCACCACCTTCTCGATGCAGGGAAGACCATCGGCCGCATCGTCCTTGAAATGCGGTGATCTAAATCTTGACAAACATCCTTTTTCGATAGAAAAGCACCATAACCAGGAACCAAAAGAACACATAGCTCAAGGCGTAAAAGAGCGAAGCATTCATCGGACTGGCCCACGAAGCAAAGAGCGTCTGATAGAGCCACGTTTTGAGAGCAATTGAGGTTCCATCTGGTTGAGTGACCCGCCAGTTGTAAACCATCATTTTGGCGAAAAAGCTCGACAGGATATAGACGGTGATGGCATTCATTCCGAAGACCAGGAATGGCCAGGACCATTTTCGCCAACCGCGGAGATCGACAACCCAGTACAGGATTCCCAAACCTACCGCCGCCAGCCCGGAAGTAACCAGCACGAATGAGCTGCTCCATAAATTTTTGTTGATCGGAAAGTCGAGGTTTACCAGATACCCCAGTCCAAAGCAAACCGCCCCACCGAGCAGCAGGCCGACGACTTTTTGCTGGGCTGAGCGGACCGACCGCAGCCAGTGGCCGGCCAGAACACCGCTAAGAGCCGTTGAAATCGATGGCAAAGTGCTGAGCAAACCCTCCGGATCCCAGGTCTCTTTGTACATTCTGCCGGTAAAAAACAAGCGGTCCAGATAACTGGAGAGCGCAGAGATCGGCTCGTCCCACTTGCCGGCGCCGAATCCCGGCACCGGCACCTTGGCCATCAGCGCCCAATAGAGCAGCAGCAAACCGATGGCGATCACAACTTGCCAACGGACAGACGTATGAATGACCAGAATCGAGACGGGCAAATAGACCAGTGCGATGCGTTGCAGCACGCCTGGAATGCGCAGGTGGGCCAAATCGCTGTTTCCCCCTACAGCCAGGAGCAGGCCGAGGCTGAAGAGGATCAGACTGCGGCGCAGAATCTTGCCATAGATCGCTTTTTTGCCGCCCGGTCTCTGCAATCGTTTGGCGAAAGAAAAGACAATCGCTACACCGACGATAAAAAGGAAAAAGGGGAAAATCAAATCGGTGGGCGTCCACCCATGCCACTTGGCGTGCAAAAGCGGCGGGTAAACCGCGTTCCAGTTGCCCGGATTGTTGACCAGAATCATCGCGGCGATGGTGATGCCGCGAAACACATCGAGGGAAACGAGCCGGTTGGAAGGTTGCGAAGATTGCATAACCGCCTCCAGAAATTTCGTGTGGGCATAAAAAACCAGGCAAGGCAGGATATCCTGGATGAAGCAGCGATGCTCAAAAAGCTTTGCTCAAAAAAGCCCGCGCGCCATCAACAAAAATCCGGTTGCAGCCAGCGGCACACCGATAACTGCGCCGATTACCGTAAAACTCACCAAACAACCGACGATACACAGAGACAAACCTATCAGCAGAATGGCAAGTCGGCCGACCAGTTTCAAAAGCGAGGTCAACAATCGCCAAAGGGCGCGAAAAGGCCAAAAAATCCACATCAGCTAACCTTTCCTTTTGCTTTACGCGAGTCAGAATCATCGGCGAGGCGCTCGATCTGTTCGATTCGCCGCTGATGACGCCCCCCATCGAATGGTGTGCTCAACCAAATTTCGACAATCGAGCACACCGTTGACCAATCGAGCAACCGTTGTCCCAGTGAAATCATGTTGGCATCATTGTGCCGGCGCGCCAACCGCGCAGATTCTTCATTCCAACACAAGGCGCAGCGCACTCCGCGCACGCGGTTGGCAGTTATGGCTTCACCGTTGCCCGAGCCGCCGAGCACAATGCCGCGGTCGCATTCTCCTGCCGCAACCGCACGTGCCGCCGGAATGATGAACAACGGATAGTCCGTGCTCTTGTCAGAGTCGGTGCCAAAATCGACAACCTGATGGCCTTTTGTTTCTAAAAGGGCTTTGAGGTGCTCTTTATACTCATATCCTGCGTGATCTGCTGCCAGAGCGATGATCATGGACTTTCTCGGATTTTGAATCAAATTGCAGGCAAAGGATGTGGTCTATTCAGACTAAAGTACAAAATTTTTCCACTCGATGCAAATCAATTGACTTCATTGCAAACAATGGCAAGAGCCGCGGGCAAACAGGGCTGCTGAGCAATTCATTTCCACATAACAAAATCCTGGTAATTGATGAACCACCACTCACCGCGGCAGCTCATTTGGTTCCTCGCTGTCCTGGTAAAAAAAAAGTGGCTTCAGGCAATCTTGCCTGAAGCCACCGATCGAAAGATCTCGTACCCCTGAGGTTATTTGACAAACTGCAAATACCGTTTGTTGATCCGTTCCCAGTGCAGATGATCGATAAAATTGTCGATATACACCGCACGTCCCGGACCATCCTTGTGGTAATAAGCGTGCTCGAAAACATCCAGTGCGATCAAGGGGATGCCGCCCCAAATCGCGCCGTATTGATGTTCGTCCACCAGAACGTTGAGCAGTCGTTTCGAATAGAGCTGATCGATGACCAGCAAGCCCCAACCGCTCAATTTGGCGGAAAAAGCTGCAGCCTTGAAATCCTGGCGCCACTTATCAAAGGAACCGAACTCTTTTTCAATGGCTTTCACCACATCAGGCCCCTTTCGAGGATCGCCATCGCCGCCCATCACTTCCCAATAGATGTCGTGCAACAGTGCACCGCTGTGATTCCAGGTCAGCCGGCGCTTGAGCTCGCCGATTTCGCTGTAATTGCCATTGGCGGCACCGCGATCCGCCGTTTCCAGCGCTTTTTCGATGGTGTTCAATGCGGCCACATAGCCTTTATGATGTTTGTTGTAATGCCAATCGCTCGTTTCAGGACTGATCACCGCTTTTAACAGGCTTTTTGCTTCTTCGTCTGAATATGGCCGATTTCCGACTTTCCATTCGTATGACATAATATATCTCCTTTCATCTGACATCTGAACATTTGATTTGCATTTTCAGCTCTTACAACACACGCTTTGCTCTGATTATTCCAGACCACCATGCCATACCTGTTGTGAACCGATGTTTGGCCTGCCATAAAACCCAGTCTTACAGAAAGACTTGCAAAATTGGCATAAATATTATATTTTATAATTTATTAGTGGTGCGCTCCATGGCTACACCACTGATGATTTGATTACAGCGATTTGCCAACGCAGGACAACAGTTTAACACCCTGTTTTTTGCAAAGCTTTGCGGAACTTGTTTTGTTTATTTTCGTTTTTGATAAAAAACAAATCATGTCGATCGATGGTTCTGATTTGCACGGTCTTTTTGGATGGAAAATGGATTATGACGATTAGCAGACATTATTTCCTTCTCGCTGCAGTGCTCGTCGGCTTGCTGGCAGGTGCAATGCCGCTGGTCTCGCAACCCCAGAGTGCACAAGCCGAACGCGATTTCTTTGTTGCCAAAGGGATGTTGGGAGATGGATTGTACGATTTGGCGGTCGATCAACTGCGCCGATTTATGAGCAATCATCCCACCCACCCTTTGCGCGAAGAGGCGGCTTTTTTGTTGGCCGAATGCTATTTTCAGCTGGGTGAATATGATCGCGCGATCACTGCCTATCGCGACTTTATCACCGCTTATCCGGCAATCGGGCTGCGCGACAAAGCCCAGTTCCGCATCTGCGAATCGCTGGTACAGGCGGGCAAATACAGCGATGCTCTGAAAGCGATCCAATTTTTCCGCCAGGAGCATCCGAACAGTGAACTCACCCTGGATGCGCTCTATTGGGCCGGCGAAGCGAATTACCGCATGGGCAATCCAGAGCAAGCGCTGGTCTACTACAAACAAGTCCTCGATGCGGATCCGCACGGCCGGCTTGCCGATTACGCGCTTTATTCGACCGCCTATATTTACGAAGAATCCGGTGACTGGCTGGCTGCAGAAAACGCCTACAGCCGTTTGGCCGCCACCTACAGCGGCACTCCGCTGGCTGAGCAGGCTGCTTATCGATCGGGATTTACCGCTTTCGGCAAAGGCGACTATGGGCAAGCCATCGAAAAATTGTCTGCTGCCCTGCAATCGTATCCCGCCAATCCCTTGCGCGGAGAGGCGCAATTTTTTATCGGCGAATCTTTTTACAAGCAAGGCGAATACGATAAAGCGATCAAAGCCTACCAACTGATCGCTTCTCTGCCCGGAAACGAATATGCCGATGACGCGCAGTACAGTCTGGCGTGGGCTTTTATCGGTCTGAACAATCCGCAAAAAGCGTTGCTGGGTTTCGGCAAGGTGATCGAGACAAGCGACAATCCCGAACTGATCGCCTCGGCGCTGTTCCAAACCGGCCGGATCCTGCGTCAATCCGGCGAGCTGGATCGCGCGCGCGACGCGTTTTATCGCGCCTATACCGACTACAAGAACAGCGCGGATGCGCCCAATGCACTGTACGAAGCCGCATCGCTGGCATTTTCGGCAAAACAATATGCAGAAGCGCAGAAGCTCTATGAACAACTGGCGGAACGCTATCCCAAATCCAATCTAGCGCCTGAATCGGCGGTCATGGTCGGTGAATCTTTATTGGCCCAGGACCTTTACAGTCAGGCGGATCAGGCTTTTCGACAGGCCTTCAAGACCATCGAGCAGCCGCGCAGCAAGGCACAAGCGCTGTACAAGCTCGGATGGACACAATTTCAACAACAAGATTACACGCGGGCGCTGGAAAATTTCAGCGCGGTTGTGCGCGCCTTTCCCGATCAACCAGCAGCCGCAGATGCGCTGTTTTGGCAAGGCGAAACCTTGTTCAAGTTGGGCCAATACCCGCAATCATTCGAGGCCTATGACCAGTTTGTACGCCTCTATCCCGATTCACCGCGCCGAATCGAAGGACAATACGGATTGGGATATGCAGCGCTGAAAATCGGAGACAATACCCGGGCGGCCAAATCCTTTGCGGCAGTCGCCGGATCCGGACAGGGCGCCTTGGCGATCGACGCCCTTCTGCGCCAGGGCGATGCGCTCTTCAACAGCAAATCCTATAATGAAGCCATCATCGCCTACGAAAAGGTGCGCAGCGGTGCAGCAACGCCGGTTCAAAAAGCAGAAGCACAATTCCAAATTGGCACCAGTCAGTATCGGCTCGGCAATTTTGGTGCTGCACGTCGAGCCTTTCAACAAGTAAGCTCACATTCCGCGTCCTCGCCCTATGTGCAGGAAGCGATCTTTATGAGCGGCAAGTCTGCATTCCGCGGCAGCGAATTTGACCAGGCCATCGTCCACTTTAATGAGTTGCTGCAAAACTACCCGGACAGCGAATTGCGGGACGATGCGATTTACGCCGCCGGCGACAGCTATTACAACCTCGCGCGCTATGATGACGCCATCAACGAGTACCGCAAAATCATCAGTCTTTATCCGAACAGCGAATACGTCGATGATGCAGTCACCGGCATGCAGTGGTCGCTGATGCAAAAAGGCGAATCCGTCGAAGCGCTCAGTGTCGTGGATACGCTGGTAACCCGTTTGAACAATCCCGACAAAGCCGCACAGATGGTGTTGCGAAAAGCCGAGTTTCTCTACAACTCGAACAGCTACGAAGCCGCCCTGGCCCAATATGGTGTGTTGTTGCGCGATTATCCTGATTCGGACGCGGCGGCCAATGCCTATCATGCCATGGCCATGATCCATTTGAAGCAAAAAGATCCCCAGACAGCGCAAACGCTGTTCAGCAAGCAATGGACCACTTATCCGAGAGCCGAGCGTTCGCCAGACGCCCTGTTGCAGGCGGCAAATCTTTGTTTTGCGGAAAAAAATTACAGCCGAGCGATCGAACTGTATGAAAAATTGCGCACCGAACACCCGAAAGGTGAACACGCCGCCACCGCCGGCTATAAAGTCGGGCTGGCCTATTTGGAACAAAAACAATATGCCGAGGCAGAAACCTATTTCAACCGGGTATCGCCGAAAGACAGCCAGACGCGCAGCCATCAGCTGAGCCAGATCGGATTGGCGCGGGTTTATATCGCCAGCAAGCGTTTCCCGGCCGCCGTCGAAACCCTGGAAAACATCTTGCGCGTCGGCGAGTCAGACATCGCTGCAGAAGCGCAATATCTGCTCGGCGAGGCCTATCGCGGTCAAAGCGATCCCCAGGCGGCAGTGATCGCTTATCTCAAAACAAAATATCTTTACGGCAGCGAGATCGACTGGGTGGTGCCCGCCATTTTTGCTGCTGGACAATGCAATGAAGAATTGGAGCGTCTGGCTGATGCCCGCCGGCTCTACCAATCCATTCTGGACGAATATCCGGCGCAAACCGAATGGGTGGGGAAAGCGCAGGAGCGCCTCCGGGCGCTGGCCGGTTATTAGAAAATAAACATCTTTCTAACTGCAATGTCGATCAACGGGATATCAAGTGCCGCCAATTTCCCGCTAGATCTCCAACAAATCGCCACGCGCCGATGGGTGCGGAATACGGATGTCAATTGGATTCGGCATATGGCCGGATCCGGGTTGAAGGTGATGAAAACCAACAAATGGATTTTTTTCGTTGTTCTGGTCAATGCGCCGCTGCTGTGGGCACAAAAAATCGCACCGCCGCCAACTCAGGTGACACTCCCTTCGGATACCACCAAAATGCGTTCCGCTGAAAAGCAAAAAATGGATGCACAAAAAAGCGATTTGGAGTTGCCTGAAGTATTGGTGGTGGGAACCGACCGCATGCGGCGAGACGCTGAGGGAAAGAAGGGCATCTCTCCCGACTCGCCGCAAATCATGCAACCAGGATCGCCCTATGAGCCAATTTTCATCTGGTTTAAAAGCCAGGAGAACAAACCCGGCCTGCAGCAATCGAATGCCTTGCTGAACAAATCCGGCTGGCTGCAAATCCAGGGCGGTAACTTTTCCACTGTTATGGCAGAAGGTGGCTATTGGCAGCGCATCCAAAAAACCAAACTGCGCGGTTATGCCTGGTTGGATCGAACTGGCGGAGAATTCGAGAACAGTCAACATGCTGAAGGCGGATTCGCTGCCGACGTCACTGTAGATCTGGCGCCGCACATCAGCGCTTCCGCGCATGCGGATTACAATCTCTATAGCCGCGGATTGTACAGCGGTGATTTTCGCACACTGGGCAGCGATTGGACGCGAACAGGCCAAAACGGCCGTTTCGCCGGCGAAATGATTTACGATGTCAACCACCTCTCCGACGGCAAACTCGGTTTCGAGATCGGCGGCACTCAACTGCACAGCGATACGAGTTCGACGCTCTATGACGAAACCAGCGATTTCTGGTATCGCCTGCAAGGTTCGTATCTGCTGCAATGGCAGGGTCTGCAATGGACGGCAGCTGCCGATTATCAGCGCGCAAACGTCAAAGTCGGCAGCGATTCGGCCGCGACAGCCACCAACCTGGGCAACCTCTCGCTGCAGGTCTTGTTCCCGCTGAGCAGCAAGATGACGGTCATCGGCGGATTGAATTTTCAGTCAGCGGAAAGCGACTCCTTTGCGCACAGCAACCGATTTTCGCCGTTCGGCCGCATCAACATCATGCCGAGCAACCGTGTCGGCATTGCCGCCATTTTTCAAAGCGGCTATACGTGGCCGACATTCAGCGATTATTGGGCGCAGAACGCTTTCATCGCCCATCGCGTACCGTTGCAACCGCAGGAATCTGACGCTGAACTGCAGATCACTTCTGACTTGCAGGTAACCGGAGACCTCAAGTTTCGCTTGGGAGTTGCGCGCAGCTGGATTGCCCAGGCCCCCTATTGGCAGCGCAATGAGCGCGACGGCCTGATCGACCTGCATTTTCTGTCTGATGTACAACTGACCGAACTGCAGGCGAGCATCATCTATGAGGTGTCGCCGCGAACACACCTGCATGCTTCGTTTATCAGTTATTCAGAAAAATTAAATTCAACAGATCGATACCCCAGCTTTGCCGCTCTGCCGTATCGGCCGGAATACCGGCTGCCCGTACGCCTGCATTTGCAGCTTCTCGAGGATATGCACCTGACCCTGCATGCCGATCTGCTGGGAAAGCGCCACAGCCGATTGAACTCCAAACAAAGACTGCCGGCATTTGCGGTGTTGCAGGCCAGTTTGACCAAAGAGTTCGATCATTTTGCCGCCCTTGTCACCATAAAGAACCTGCTCGATACCGACTATGTAATCTGGGAGAATTATCCCGAAACGGGCCTGACCGCGATGGCCGGAATCATGGCAAAATTTTAACCTGAAACCAAGACCGGCCGCTGCCATCGACAAGAGCCGTCAATTGAGCCAAAGGAGAGCCGAATGCCGTTGTATCAATTCTTTGCCAAAGGTGGAATCATGATGATTCCGCTTATCCTCTGCAGTTTTCTGGCAGTGGTTATTCTCGTTGAACGACTGATTGCTTTGCGCAAAATCCGCATCAATTCGCGCACGTTTGTTCTGCAGGTTAAAAATCTGTTGTTGCGCAATCGGATCGATGAAGCCATCGCTTTGAGCAAACAAACACCCGGACCAATCGCCGCCATAACCAAAGCCGGCCTGGTCAAACATACCAAACCGCGTGAAGAGATCAAGGATTCGATCGAAAGCGCAGCGCGTACGCAAATCTTTCATTTGGAAAAAAACCTCGGCATCCTCGGTACAGTGGCTGCAATCGCTCCGCTCATCGGATTTCTCGGCACGGTTACAGGTATGATCAAGGCTTTTATGGAAATCCAACTGCGGGGCGGCAATGTGGACGCCGGTGTACTGGCCGGCGGCATCTGGGAAGCCCTGATCACCACTGCATTCGGCCTCAGCATCGGTATCCCGGCGTTGATCTTTTACAACTGGTTGTTGGGAAAAGTCGAATTCCATGTGCAGGAAATGCGGGAGAGTTCAGGCGAATTGCTCGACATGTTGCTCGAAAAGGAGGATCAGGATGAACATCGAAGCCTCACGTAAGAGGATGATCGCCTTTTCGACCATCGGACTCACCGATATTGTGCTGCTGCTCCTGATCTTTTTTCTCTTGAGTTCTTCTTTTGTGGTGCAGCCCGGCATTAAAATCCAATTGCCCCGCGCGGCCAGCGGTCAGAGCGACGATGCAGATCACATCAATTTGACGATCACCAAACGAGAGCAGATTTTTCTCAATCAGCAGCAAGTCAGCAGCGCCGAATTGGGCACCCGTCTGCGCCAGCTGCTGCAAGACCGCCCCGACCGGGTCGTGGTGATTCGCGCAGACAAAGATTTGACGCTCGAAACCACGGTTCGCATGATCGATACAGCCAAATTGGCGGGCGCAGAGCGTTTTATCATCGCCACCGAACCACAAGCCGGTTTGTAAAGGAGCAAGGCATGACGCATTGGCTCGCAAATTTATCCGACATGCGAAAAGCAATCCTCTTTTCTCTTGCCGTGCACCTGCTGCTTTTTCTGATCTTTCTGTTCTGGCGGGTGGGAATTGATTTTTCCCCGGCGGAATTCGTGCAGGTAAGCTTCATTTCCTCCGGGCGCAGTGTGGTGCCACCTCAGCACGCAAAACCGACACAGCAGGAAAATATCGAGCCCGCGCCGCTTGCATTATCGTCACAGGAAAAAACCGCTGCCAAAGAATCGCCAGTCGTGCCGGTTTCTCTCCCGCAACGGCCGATGTTGGAAGAGGAAAAGCCTGTTCCCATAGCGACAAAACCGGAAAAGCTGACCCCTGGAGCGGGTGAGGCTGTGGCTCCCCCTGAACCTGTGTCCGCCGACCGGCGGGATTATACCCCGCAGACGACCGCTGGCGGTCTCGGCGAGCGTGTTGCAGCGCAACCCATGGAGAACGGCGAGGATCGCCTCTCCCCTCCTGTGCCGCAATCCCAGTCAGGAGAATTCAGCCGCCAACCTTACACGATCGAAGGTGAGGCAGCCCGCCGAACCATCATCCGGCAAGAGATCCCGCCCTATCCGGCGGGGCTGCAAAAAGAAGCGGTGGTCAAAATCCGCTTTACGGTTCTGGCGGACGGCACAATCGGCCGCATGATCCCTGTGCTCAAGGGCGATCCCGTTCTGGATGAATTGACCATGACAACTCTGCGCAAATGGCGCTTCAACCCGATTCCCGAATCTGAGCAGACCCGCGATGTTCAGGGTGTCATCACTTTCCGCTATGAACTGCAATAATCTCTTGCAGACGAATATCCACACTCGAAGCCCCAAGCAAAATTTCAAATTCGCCGGGTTCCACCACCTTTTGCAGTGAGCGATCGATGAGCCAGAGATCTGCGATGGGCAGTCGGAACTCGATCCATTCGCTCTTGCCCGCGGCAATCGATATTTTATTGAAAGCCTTGAGCTGCAATTGTGGAATGGTCACTGAACTGACGCAGTCGCGAACATAGAGCTGGACGACTTCCCGCCCATCGATCTTGCTGCGATTGTGGATCCGCAAGCGAATGGTCAGGGTATCGGTTATTTCCGGATGCGGTTTATCGATCTGCAAATCGGTGTATTCAAAATCGCTATAGCTCAGGCCATGGCCAAACGGAAACAAAGGTTTGGGATCCGAAAAAACATAATCCCTGCCAGGCTGCGTCGGAGTGCCGGGCCGATGGTAATAACCGCCGCGGGAAATCTTGTGGTTGTAATAGACCGGCACATGTCCGACGCTTTGCGGCACAGAAACCGGCAGCCGGCCTGAGGGGTTGACCTGCCCGAAGAGGACTCGGGCAATCGCTCGTCCTCCCTCTTGACCAGGATACCAGGCTTCGACGACTGCCGGAACATGGTCGCTGATCCATTTGATACTGTGCGGCCGGCCATGCATCAGGACGACGACAGTCGGGGTGCCGGTTGCGACCACGGCTTCCACCAATTGTTGTTGCAGTCCCGGCAATTCCAAACTGGTCACATCAAAACCTTCACCGCAGGTCGCATTTTCATATCCGTGTTCCTTTCCCCAGCCGATGCCGGAGAGCACCGCACTCGTGCCGCCGACAACCACAATTGCCACCTGTGATTGCCGCGCAACCGCAACCGCCGGTGCAATTCCGCTGCTGTCGAGTGAGTGAATGTCACAGCCGCGCGCAGTGCGGATTTGCACCTCTTTGCTCAAAATCTCGCGTATCCCCTGCAGAACAGTGACGCCATCCTGGTTGTCTTTGCTCCAGGAATAATCGCCGAATTGCACCTGGTCTGCGTTTGGTCCGATCACCGCCAACGAGGTGAGCTCTGGTGAAAGCGGCAACAAGTGGTTGTCGTTTTTCAGCAGGATGATCGACTCGTCGGCAATTCGACCAGCCAGGGCGACATGCTCGGGTTGACGGCAGACTTGTTGCACCAGCTCAACTGTTGAGAGCGGCCTGTTCCACAAATCCAGGCGCAGTTTGGTGCGCAGGATGCGCAGCACAGCGCGATCGATTGCCTCTTCCGGCACATCGCCGGCGTCAACCAGATCCGACAAGTGGCGAAAACACTGGTCATACGGCGCTTCCAGATCGATGCCCGCCTGCAGCGCCTGCAATGCCGCCTCCCTTTCGCTCGCCGCAACGCGATGAAAATTGCACAGCATGGTGATCGAGCCATAATCCGAAATCACATAACCGGGGAAATGCCATTCATCGCGCAATATTTCGGTAAAGAAAAAGCGATTGGCGGCTGCCGGAACTCCATCATAGCAGCTGTAGGCGTTCATCACTGCAGCAACATGCGCGTCTTTGACCGCCGTCTCAAAAGGCGGCAAAAACATCGAGCGCAATTCGCGCAATCCGCCGTGCACCGGACCCAGATTGATGCCACCCTCCGGCGAACCATGGGCGGTAAAATGCTTGGCCGTACAGGCGATATGGTTTCCGGATATGATCGGTTCTTTTCCTTGCATGCCCAGGATATAGGCCCGGCCCATCCGGGCGACCAGGAAGGGATCCTCGCCAAAAGTCTCCTCCACCCGCCCCCAACGCGGATCCCGCGCCAGGTCGAGATCAGGAGCCAGTGCTTGATTGCAGCCCACCGCAACGGCTTCATGAGCCGCTGCCGCAGCCATCTGCTCAGCCAGATCGGGATTCCAGGTGCTGGCAAGAGCGATTGCCTGCGGAAAAATCGTCGCTCCGGGCACCAACAGGCCGTGAAGAGTTTCCGTGACCACCAGCGCCGGAACAGCGAGCCGGGTATTGTGACGCAAAAAGTTTTGCGCTTCGGCCACCAGCTCAGCCGAATTGCGGAGCCACAAACGCGGACATTCCAGCGAACCGACTCCTTGCGCGAGTTGATTTTGCATCCGCTCTTCATCCAGATGCCCCTCCTTTGCCAGATCAGCGAGCGAAACCTGACGCATCTGAGCGAGCTTTTCCGCGCGAGTCATCTTTTGTAAAAGCACACGGGCTTGATCATCCAGCGCCGCAAAAACGGAATCCGCTTGTTTTTCCATCGTGTCACCTTTCCACTCGTCGATGCAGGGCCCATCCTGTCCAGCCAGCTGTTGGGCAGGCGCAACGACCCTGTTTTTTTCACTATCCGCTGACAAAACGCTGCCGGATGCGGCGGCGGTCCTGGTCCAGACTGCAGATGCATCTCTATCCGGCGATTTGTTGCTCTGGCCGTTGACCGAAAAGGCAGCACCCGGATGGCCAAGCAGGAAAAGCAAAAAGACAATCCAAATTCCAGGCATCTTCATTCCTCCCCGGATTCGGTGCGCTACACCAAATCCGGCTGACAGCAATACACAAAGGGTGAAACAATCATTCCGGTGCAAAACCATACTCACAAATCACCCACATCTCGTTTGGTCGGTTATCGATTCGTCCCGGCACATAGGTGCTGCGCTGGGCAGCGTCCACTGCAGCGCTTGCACATTCTTCACTGCCGGTGGTGTTTTCTGCCACGATCACTTGCCGGACGATCCCCTGTTTGTCGATCCTGAGCAACAAGCGCACCGCACCGGCGCGTTTCAGTTTTTTCGCTTCCTCCGGATAATCCGGCATGACCCGCAAAACCGGCCGCGGCAGCAGCGTATCTGCCGGAGCCGCGGTCAAACCGGCTGTGCCCCACAAGGAAGTGCCCAAATCCAGACGCAGGTCGGTTTCTGCAATCGTGGCATCTTCAGGCACTGCTGGGTCCTCGACCGCCAACGGGATTTGCGGTTTTTCCGGCCGCGGTTTGCCGCGCTGCACGGTCTGCAGAGTGGCCGGAATCTCCTGCACCACAATATGAACTTCGATCGGTTTGATCGAAAAGGGGTGGCGTTCGATCTTTTTGGGCAGAAACAGAAAAGCAAAAATGAGCAGCAACAACGCCGTGATCAGCGAGCGATCCAGACGCCGGTTGTAGGCAGAGGCAGCCCGGTCGACTCGGCATTGGCTGCAAGATACAGTTGCTGTTCTTTTCGGTGATTTCCGTGTCATAAACTGCACTGGGATCGCTCTGTTCAGGAGCGAGTTGATGTGTAGCGGATTGGATTAAAACGAGTGTGAAAGCGACAGCCGCACGGCTGGATTGATGTGGCCGTCGCCCAATTGGATCGACCAGTTGGTTGCAGCCTGGTTTCCCTGGTTGTGGCGATGGACCGTCCACATCGCGTCGATGGCGCTGATCAGGTGATTGGCGACGATGACGCCGAGGGTGAGCGTGGCGCGGTTGTTGATCCGGTCGGCGGTGACGCGCAGATCGCTGAATCGGCGTTGGTTTTCCGGGGTATCCCAATCCCAATAATAGGTATCGGTATTGTTGTAATAAACGGCGAGATTGCGCTGCCGCAGTTTGGCCGCGTTGTAATCATGCACATTGTCGAAATTTTCCATATTGAGAAAAAAGGCATTCTCCTTTCCCTGCACATCAGCCCCGGCATGAGCAGCGGCAAAAGCGATATAATCGCTCTTGCGCCAGTCATAATTCTTGCTGAATCCGAAATATCCCAACCAAAGCGCTGCTTCTGCTGCCATAAACAGTTCGGACTGTAATCGTGCGCCCACGTAGCGCTCGCCCAAACCTGGCAACAACAAAGAGAGAAAAAAAGCTTTGCCCCGCGACTTTTCCACGGCGAGGGGAACAGAGACCTCTTGCTGCGCAAACGGCTCGAGATGAACCGCCAGATGCGGATCAATCACTCCGAGATAGGTCGTCGGTTGAGCGGCAAGGTCAACAGCCAAAACAAGAATGGCCAAAGAGATCAAGAAAGAGAATCTTTTCATCACCTATCACCAAATTAAACGTAAACTCAGAACAGCAGTCGGTTCGGCGTTAAAGGGCACGGTTTCCATCTGCAAACGCGTGTGCATCTGCCGTTTGTTGTCGCGCGAAATCGACCAGGCGGCTTCCAAACCGCTGACAAGATGGTTGACCAGAGCAACAGAAGCCGCGGAAGTGGCGTGTTTTAGGGCGCGATTGCTGTCGTCGCGCATACCCTCGTAGTGCAGCCGTCTGTCAGAAACATGAACGTTGGGATCATACTCATCATCTATCGTAATGCCGAGGGCTGCGTCGTCCCAGCCTGCATTGAATTGATGGTACTTGCCGATCATCTCATAATATTGCTGATCCTTGTTGCGGTGCAGGCCATGGCTGAAATGTTCCTGTTCCCAGGAGCGCAATTGTTCCATATTCTCTTCGCTATAGGGAATGCCGGAACCTGTAGAAATCCAATCCCAATACTCGGCTTCGATCCAATGTTCGTCGGCGAAACGGTGGAAATCGTCTTCCAGGCTGTTGCCCTTGTCCTGAAATTGCGCATACAGCGTCCAGGCGGCCACTTCGACGGCAAAAAAACCTGCAGCTTTGAGCCACGAACCGTTGTAGATCTGGCCCGCACCCGGCACTGCGGCGGAAAGCAGAAAACCGACTGGAATACGCTTTTGACTCGCCGGTTCTTGCAGTTCAACTTGAAAATCGGCAGTGGCGGTGTTGAGCATAAAAGCCTGCCAATCGTGCTGCTGCCCTTGCGCAGAAGACAGGATGGGTAACAAACCGACAAACAAAAGCAAATGTTTGAAAGGTTGGCTGGTCATCGCGATTTCTCCAATAAAACGATCGATTTCCCGCGCCGATCAATCGAGGAAATCGAACAACAGATTGACATAAAAGCGCCATTCTTTGCCGTAGCGCAATTCCACATCTTGCAGGCGTCTATAGGTATAGGAGTCAAAACCATAGGCTGCATCAAAAGAGACAGCAGCGGGATAGCCGTAAAAAGAAAAAGATGAAAAACGCAAATTGACACCGGCATCTTTTTTCATCTCGCTGAAAGCGATGCGATCGGCGTTGAAGGCATCGCCCATGTCAAAAAAGACTCCCATGAACAGCTTGTCAGTGGTCAAATGAAGAAATCGTTTCTGCCAATGGCTGAAAATGGGCCAACGATAGGTGAAACGTCCAACGAGCAGTTTGCGGCCATCGATGCTGTAAAAAGGATAGCCGCGCAAGCCTGGCATGCCGCCGGCGTAGAAATGGAAAAAACTGTCCACCGGCCGATCGATCCATCCGGCCTGCAAGTCGACTGTTATTCCGTGAGTCGGCAACAAGGGATTGCGCAGATATTCGATCCAGCGCAACTCGAGCTGCGGATAATCATATTGGGTGTAGAGTTCCTGCAAAGTGCCATAGTCGTTGTTGGTGGCATAGTCTTCAAAAAAATCGTTCAACTGATAGGAGGCTTTGAAACTGATTTTGCGGCCGGCAGAGGGATTGATCTGCGACAAGACACCCGGAACTGTCTGGTCCAACTCCCAGAGCGAGGTCAGATTGCTTCCCTTGAAATAGGTGTTGAGCGGCGAAACCCATCGCACATTTTGGAAAAAGAAATCCTTGATTTTGCTTGAGTAGCGGCTGTGTGCAAAATAGGTTCGCATTCTCAGCATCCGATTGATGCGGTATTCGGCCCCGATATCCGCTTCGAGGATACGAAAACCGATATCCACCCTGACCTGTTCCGGATAATCCTCGATAACTGAAATTTCGCGCTCGATATTGCGTGTATAGCCGTAGAGTTCCAGGAAAAGAGTCGGCTTAAAACTGCGCAGCTCGAACAGGGCAAATGCATCCAGATCCATTTGCCGATTCAAAACGACGCCGCCAAAGATCGAATATTTATCGATGATATCGCTGGCGTAGAAATAGGTGCCCACTTTGACAGTTTGATAATCGATCATCAAGCGCGGCAAAAAGGTGATTTGCCCATAGGTCCGGCGGTAAGGATTAGCCTCCATGTCGGGCAAACGGCTGTCGTCGTACTGGCGAGCGGCAACCAGGGCAGCATCATCGCCGTTGGCCGAGGTTCCCGCCAATCCCAGCTGAACCTGTTCATCGACCGCGAGATATTCGGTGCTCTCGGATGATAGAGGTTCAGGATTTTCCAACAAGGCGATTTTGTAGCCGTCGACCTGAAAATTGGCAAAGGCGATTTTATTCTCCGCAGAAAGGGTCGGCATAAAAGCACCGCCCACCACATTGGTCCACTGAGAAAACGTGCTGTCGACCAGATCGATGCTGTAGATATTGAAAATCCCTGAACGATCCCATGAGAAGTAGATCTGCTTTCCCGATGAAGCGAAAACCGGATCGCGAGCATCTCCTTCATCCTGCACCAGGGTGCGGAGCTGTCGGGTTTGTATGTCTATTGTGCAAAGATCGCGTCCATGGTTGCGGCCGCGGGAAAAGACGATTTGCTGGCCGTCCGGTGCCCAGCTGGGAGTAAAAAGAGCTTCGCCATTGCGGAAATTCGTCAGTTGAATCGGGTCTTTGCCATCGCTGTTCCAAATCACCAGGTTGTCGCTGCCATCCCCTTGAACGATGGCGGCAATCCGCTGGCCGTCGGCTGACCAGGCCGGACTGTTGGCTCTGGCCGCCGTGGTCAGGCGTTTTTCTTTTTTGTTGGTCAGGTCGTAAATAAAAAGATCAGAAAAATAAGAATGGTTTTGGGTCTTGTCGATGCGCGAATAGAGCAGGCGAGATCCATCCGGTGACCAGGAAACCGTGCTGTTGACGCCGGCTTTGACTGTTTTCGCCTTTTGCGTCTCGAGATCATAGATCTGCAAATGGGTCAAGGTCAAGTAATCACCGTTATCGCCGCCGGAGTAGGCCAGGCGTTTGCCGTCCGGTGACCAGGCCGGATAGATATTGCCCATTCCTTTCGGGGTCAACACCTTGCCCTCGACCGGATTGGCGGTGATAGACTGCAAGCGGCGCGAATAATAAGATTTGAGGCTCTGCTGCCATCGCGAATAAACCGTTTGTGCATCGAGCCCGGTCACCTGTTCCAGTGCGCCATCGACGGAACAAGTCCATGGCTTGCGCAGGTTGCGGGCAATCTGTCGCAAAGCGTCTTCCCCCCAGGTCTGCGCGATGTAGCGGGTAAAGGCGTAGCCGGAATTGTAGGTGCGCTCATTCCCCAGGCTGCTTTTGCCAAAAACCCCCATCTCATCGAAAGACAACGGTTGTTCGGCGGCCATGGCCGTGCGGATCAGCATATCCCGATGGCTGTCCCATCGGTCATAATCCAGTCCCGGGGCCATATATTGAGCCATGCCCTCGGCAAGCCACATTGGTATGATCGTATGGGCAAGAGGGAAAGAGGCGATGACGTTGGGATATCCGTAGAGCACATCCGGCCGTTTTTCTTCTTCATAATCGAACATCTGCAAATAAAAAGCCGGTATTCGCCGCGGCATCCGTCTGGTTGCGCCCAGAGAAATCATGTGCGAGAACTCGTGCGTCACCACATTGCGCAACCAGTTGTGCGTGCCGCGCAAAATAAACGACATCTGCGGCGCCCAGATCTCGACTTTGTTGTCATAATAATAGGCAGCGCCGTTGGAGTTGTCGTCGAAATCCTTGATGATAAAATGGACGATGCCATCCGGTTCCCAATCATAGAGATCGGTGATCGGGGCATAGATGTCTTCGGCGATTTTGGCGACCGTGCGCGCGGTGCGTTCTGCTCCGCTATGGAAATGCACTTCAAAATGGTCGGTTTTCAGGGTTTTCCATTCGAGCTCAGGGTGGTTGGCTTCGTCCTGAGCCGAAACCATGCCTGCCGATCCAAAACCGACAAGAGCAGCTATTGTGAAAAGGCCAATCCGAAATCTGGAGCGAAGATTATTCTGTTTTACTTTCATTTAACAACTGCTATTTTAATTACTCTGGTATTCGTTTCATCGCTGTCGATCGCTTCCAACCGTGCCAGATAGACGCCACTGGCGACCGAGTCGACATGCCACCGGACCTCGTGATCACCGGCCTGGATGCCGGGCGCCGGCAGAGACTGGACAAAATCCCCGGCCAGATCATAGATTCGAATCGTCACCGATTTGGCATCTCGACTCAGGCTGTAACGAATTTGAGTCTGTAAATCTTTGGTTGGATTGGGATAACAAAAAGCCTTTTCAGCCGGCATCAGCCGGGCTGAAACAGCAACCGGTTCGGCAGGCTGAGCGCGGCAGAATGACCGCGTGCGGTCACCTCCGTAGAGCGGCCAGTTGTACCCGTCATCAGAGTCGATCGGCAAATCCCAGCCATACAGAAATCCGTCCTGTGCCAGGGAAAAAAGATCGATGTCACCGTCGGCATCGATATCGACCGCGATCGGGCCCGCAGCAGACGCGCTTCCAAGAGTCAGATGCAGTCCCGGCCAGGCTTTGGCCTGCGAATCGAATCCGGCCAGGAGAGGACCGCAGCTGATGATCGCCAACTTTTCCATGCTGCTGTTGGCTGAGCGACTGGCAGCAAAGTAAAGCGGCGAGGCACCGTTTGTTGCATAGCTGTTTTTCTGGTAGCCGCGAATTTGGGCCGGGAAGTTGGTGCTCGGCCATCCCGTCTGTTCAAACACAGCCAAAACACCGTCGCCGCCAAAGATCAATTCTGACCAGCCGTCGCCGTCCATATCTCCCAGCGCCGGAACAAATTCAGAAGCAAAACCGCGCGAGAAGCGATTCTCGACCAGCAAGCTGCCCTGCTCATCCCAGACAAAAAACTCGCCTGCATTCGACACCAATGCCACATCCACACCGGTGTGGCTGTTCAGATCCGCCATCAAAGGCTGGTAGGCAGTTTTTTCATGGCCGGTCGGGTTCAGATCCGCCACCACAGGCTGATAGGCGGTGCCTCTGCCCTGTGTTTGCGCTTGCCAGAGAATTCCCCCGTCTTGGCGGAGAACAAAAATTTCGCCTGCACAGGTGGCTGCAACGGCAACGGCAGGGCTCGAAGGAAGGGCGGCCAATCCGCAAACCGGCATGCCCGACAGGGAATTTTCTCCGAGCAGGGAAAAATCATCCCCTGTGAGTCGCCCCATGGCCACCCGGCCGTTTTCCTCACCCCACACCACTGCAATCTGGCCATCCAAATCGACCAACATGGGACCGGCCGAGGGTGCAGATTGAGTTGTGGTCAAAGCGAGAAGGGAAGCGGAAAAAGAGTCACCGTCTGGCAGCAGATTCAACCGGTAGACATGGCCGGCAGCGCAGATGATCAATTCTTCGCGGCCATCGCCGTCCAGATCAGCTGCCGCCGGAGGGCAGACCACCTCTTCCTGCAGATCCGTCAACAATGCGACATCGAACAGTTGTTGACGGCCATAGAGATCGGTTCGCGTTCGAGCAACCGGCTCGGCAGCCAGCGGCGTTCCGTCATGTCGCCAGGCGAAAACGGCTCCTGCGCTGGAAATCGCTACAAGGGCGGTCCTTTGAGCATCGAGCTGCACCGGCAGCAAGGCGCCCGGGGAAAATTCGGCACCGGTAAAGCGGGGAAAGCCGGACAATCCCCAATCCGATGACAGGGAAAAAGACATCAGCGTATCGCGCGAGCTGAAATTAAAAAACCGCATGTGGCTGAGTGCGCCGTTGTTGGCGTGGCTGTTGGGAATGGATTGCGGTGTCAATTGCACGGTCTCGGAATTGTTGACCACGCGATGAGAGACATTGCCGCTCCAATACGGATCAAAAAAATCGCCGGATTCGGTGCCGTAACCGGCAGAAAAAATATCATAGTAATATCCGATATCTTGAGCGCCGTCGCACTCTACCAAATCGACGCCGCGATGTTCCCTGTCGTTGTTGATCGCATTGTCTGCCAACTTTTCACGGATGACATTCTCGTCAATGTGCCAAATCAAGATTCCCGAACCGGGCAGCCCAAAGTCATAGTCATCCACCTGGGTCAAGACGCCGATACCGTCTTGCACCGTCACTGTGCCTGAAGAGTCGAATTCCACCCGCCGCCCTTCGCTGTCACGGCCGATTGCAATGCCATCGCCGTTGCGATCTCGTTGGCGGTTTTCCAGCAAAAAATATTCGGAATCGCTAATCGGAACCTTGTAAAGTTGCGGAGCTGCAACTCCAGCACATCCGAGTGGAAGATTTTCGCCCTCTGCAATCACGATCGGCTCCGCCCAGCCCATATAGACTTTGGTCCAGGCGCATGGTTCGGCGGGGATAAATCCCTGAAAATTATACGAGCCTTGATCCATGAGCCCCCAGCGTCCTATTCCGCTCTGCCCGTTCTGGGTATTGAAGAGACTGGGCATGCCGATTTGACTGCCGACGAGCAAGGTCATGGTGCCGAGCAAACCCAGGTCAAGACCTTCCTGATTCTGTGTTTCCGGCAGGATAATGCCCTCGCGAATGGTCAGCCCTGCAGCCACGGCAATACCGGCAAAGGAGGGATTCTCGCGTCCGAGTGTTTCCTTCAGGGTGGCAAAGTCGATAAAAACCGACTGAATGTCATAAGGAGTGGGATCGAAATCGAATGCAAAGTCGTTGCCGACTCCGGCGTGGAAAACGATCACCATGTCATAGAGCGAAAAGTCGATTTCATTTTCAGCATCCGCCAAAACTACAGCGTCGCGCAAAAGTTCTGCCCACCGCATTTTCTTGACATCTTCATCTTCCTGGCCGCTGTAATAGACCATATCCTGCGGCAGGGAATAGGAGCCATCTTCACTGGCCGGAAATACATCGCTGATCAAGATCAATTGGCTGTTCGAAACGCGACGAAAATAATGGCTCAATGCGCTCAGCTGATGCTGAAAATAAGTTCGGTTATGCGGTGGACGATCCAAAACCGTACTGCTGCTGTTGGACAGATCGAACCGACCGTTACCGGTGGTGGTGGCGACTTGATCAGCGACAAATTGAGCGCGCAGCGCAAGGATCCGCAGGGTGTCGGCCTGCGCAGCACGCCGAGTCTTTTCTGCAAAAAGAGCTCTTTCGCGCACACCCAGCAGATCTTGTTTTGATAAGGGGTGAAGAACCGTTTTGTTTTGCGGTAAGGCAAAAATAGAGGGGGAAATAAGCGAAAAAATCATCAAGATCAAAGTAAATAAAACGCGAGGATCCAATCGCCTGCCGATTCGCAATGCTTCGCCTGTCATTCGTCTCTCTTATGTGGAATAGAAACTGGACACCTGAAAAAACCTAAAAGAATACCCGGCGAGAGATACTCGCCGGGTTTGATAAAAAGAGGTCACGTCCGGGGTCGATAGCAATTGCCGGACAGTCGATATTTAACACCGGACGGAGATGGATCAAAATCCCAATGTCAGTGAAAACCGCATGGTATTGGAAAGCGGATGACCTTCATCGGCCGACACATAGCCGAAATCGAAGCGGTATTTGTGATACTGAATACCTGCACCAAAGGAAATAAATTCCACTTTGCCGGGTTTATCCCAGTAATAGCCGGTGCGCAAGGCGATAAGATCGCTGTACCAGTATTCCAGGCCACCACTCAAAATTCCATTAAAGATCTCTTTGCCGCCCTGCGTGTTGCCTTCTTGATCTGTGTAGGCAACTTCGGTCGTTGTCCAGGGTGAGGTAAACAACGCCTTGTAAAAGGGATCGCTGGTGCCGTCTGTGTGGCGGGTGACCATCAATTTGTTCAGATCGCCCACAACCGTCAAACGATTGTATTTGCTGTCGACCAGTTTATAGGCAAATCCGACTTTTAAATTGGTCGGCAAGGGATCCGCCTGAGCGACATCGGAATAGGTGATTTTGGGGCCCATATTGGACAAATTCATGCCCAAACTCAACCGCGGCAGGAAAGACGGCCGATAGAGAGTGGCGACGTCAAATGAGATGCCACTTGTTTTGCCATCGCCCTTTTCCTCCCCGGCGCCGAAGGGAGAGAGGTTTGAACGGATAAAGCGCAAACCCAATCCGACCGCCCAGTTGTCGGCCAACAGAGTGCCATAGGTGGTTGATACGGCAAACTCGTTGCTGGAAAACTCGTCGATAACCGTGGGGCTGTCCTCGAGCGTGTGGTATTGTTTGCCCAGATTCAGGTAGGTCACGTTTAAACCGATGGTGCCGATTCCTTCAAAAGACCTGCTCAAGGCGGCGAATTCGTAAAACAGATCCGTGCCGAATTGCGGCAACCAGTTGGTGTGCATCAACGTCAGCTCGGTTCCTTCTTGGTATGCCAGACCGGCAGGATTCCAAAAGACCGCAGTGGCATCGTCAGCCAGCGCCACAAAAGCCTCGCCCATACCGGCTGCGCGAGCTCCCGGGGCGATCATCAGAAAGAGCACTGTCGCCTCGCTTACCGCAAACGCTTGTGCAAGGGGGAAAAACGTCATGGCGACGAGAACCAGTGCAATCAGAACCTTTTTCATTTTTTGCCTCCAGATTATGATCATGATCAAAAAAAAACCGAATGGTCAGCGATGATTGAATATTACTCACCTCGACTCATTCGGTCGAAAAAGGAAATGCACAAGGTGAGCTCACAATTCGCAAAGTTTGAACAGACAAAAGCCGCGTGACAAGGCTTTTCAGCAATAGCGTTGTTTCAACAAGTCGTACAA
The DNA here is from genome assembly GCA_029565675.1 of bacterium. Classification (GTDB taxonomy): domain Bacteria; phylum Zhuqueibacterota; class Zhuqueibacteria; order Residuimicrobiales; family Oceaniaggregativiventaceae; genus Sulfursilanivivens. The sequence continues at coordinate 650,669 of JAKQNP010000002.1, read as the reverse complement.
AACTTTAGCGAATGTTTATAGGCTCACCTTTCATGCGGTTGTAATCGTAATCTGTCGGCTATTTATTCGATGGTTCGGGCCGTATCGGCAAAAGAGCAAAAATACAGATACTTTATGGTCTGTCCGGTATACAGAAACGCTATCTGCTTATAGCGAGTTAAAAATATAAATAAATTGAATCTTTGTCAAGAAATATTTAACAGATCAGCTTTACCCATTTAACAACACAACAGATGATTGTTCTATTCCTGCTGCCAGGAAGATGTCTTTTTTGGTTCTTCGCTAAAAGTCCTACAAGAACCATACCAAAATTTTCTGTTTCCCGAGTTTGATGCTGAACAACCATCGGGAAAAGTCCGCTGTTTTTTATTGATTTACCATTATTTTTTACAGCAATCGTTTTAGCAGGTCTTGGACGTTTAGGCTCGCGGCTGGCCGGATGTATCATTTGTGAAACAGAGTGTCAAGTTTCAGTTACACCACCTTTTCCGGTGCAACGTCTGACTTGAGTAACACAAACGGGCGGTTATCGCTCGCGACAACCGCCCAGGCCAGTTTGCGCACGCACCAGCACGTCATTACAATTTAAATACTCATTCTCATTCAGCAAAGTTCCCCAAAAGATGGGCGCCGGCCGCAAGATCAGCTTCTGAAAAAGCAAAGACTCAGCCGACTTTTTTCTCATAATCCTCAGCAGAGAGCAATTTTTTGACTTCTTGGGGGACGCTCATTTTGATCCGGATCATCCAGCCTTGCCCATATGGATCTTGATTGACCACTTCAGGCTGATCGCTGAGCAGAGCATTGACTTCAGCCACTTCACCGGAAACCGGAGCAAAAAGATCCGAAACTGCCTTAACCGCTTCGATCGTGCCAAAAGCCTGCATTTGTTGCACCTTTGCACCGACCTGAGGCAACTCGACAAATACCACATCGCCCAGTTCGCCCTGGGCATATTCAGTAATTCCGATGGTGGCTATTTCGCCCTCAACCTTGACCCATTCGTGTTCCTCGGTATACCACAAATTTTTCGGGACCTGCATGATCAACCTCCTGGAAGTATCGGTTTGACCCGAGTGAATCTTTCTCTGACGCAATGGCGTTGAGTTTTCTCCCTCAGGCCGGTATCCGGATCGGTGTCTGACCCGATCCTTTTGATGTGATAAAGTTCTCCATAAATTTGGTGTTGTAATTCCCGCTTGAAAAACGATCGTCGCGCAGAATTCTTAGCAGCAGCGGGATCGTGGTGGAGACACCTTCGACAATACACTCTTCCAAAGCGCGTTGCATGCGCAAAACCGCCTCACTGCGATCCTTGCCATGGGTGATGACTTTGGCGATCAACGAGTCATAGTATGGTGGTATGCGGTACTGGGCATAAGCATGGGTATCGACGCGCACGCCAGGACCGCCGGGGATATGGAAGCTGCTGATCAGCCCTGGCGAAGGGCGAAAATTATTGTCCGGATCTTCGGCATTGATGCGACATTCGATTGCATGACCGCGCAGTTTATAACGGTTCAATTTGTTCGGCAGTTTTTCTCCCGCGGCAAGCAGAATTTGCATCTTGATCAAATCCAGGCCGGTCACCATTTCAGTGACAGGATGTTCCACTTGAATGCGGGTGTTCATCTCCATGAAAAAGAAATGACCCGATTCATCCAGCAAGAATTCGATTGTACCGGCGCTGTTGTAGCCAGCCGCCTTGGCTCCTTTGATCGCCGCCTCGCAAAGGGCCTGGCGCAAATCGCTGTCAACCGCCGGTGACGGCGATTCCTCAATCAATTTTTGGTGTTTGCGCTGGATGGAACATTCTCGTTCACCCAAGGCAACGACATGGCCATATTTATCGGCCATGATCTGTATTTCGATATGGCGCGGATTTTCAAAATAACGCTCCATGTAGATATCAGAATTGCCAAAAGCAGCCTGCGCTTCCGATGCAGCCGCTTGAAAAGCATTTTTGAGTTCCGATTTTTGCCGCACCAGGCGCATGCCTCTCCCCCCACCGCCGGCGGAAGCTTTCAAGATCACCGGCAAGCCGATCGCGTTTGCCAGTTGATCGGCATGCTCAACATCGCGGATCACCCCTTCTGAACCCGGAATCACGGGCACCTGGCAGGCTTGCATCGACTCCTTGGCATAGGACTTGTCTCCCATCTTGGCTATAACAGCGGGAGAAGGTCCGATAAATTGAATGCCACACGATTCGCAGATATCGGCAAAGTGAGCATTTTCAGCTAAAAAACCATAACCCGGATGAATGGCGTCTGCGTTGGCGATCTCTGCGGCGCTGATCAGCTGCGGAATGTTGAGATAACTCTGGTGACTGGGACCTGCCCCAATACAAATCGCTTCGTCGGCAAATCGTACGTGCAGACTATCGGCATCTGCTTCGCTATAGACGGCAACGGTTGGAACGCATAGTTCGCGACAAGCGCGCATGATGCGCAGTGCAATCTCTCCGCGATTGGCGATCAGGATCTTTTTAAACACAGTCCGCTCGTTATTTAATGAAAAATCAAATCGGGCTTTGCAGCCGGGCAAAGAACCAAGATTTCCCGGTTTGGCCAAGCCCGCCCCAAAGCTGCCTAGACTTCGATGAGAAACAAAGGCTGGTTGTACTCCACCGGCTGACCATTCTCAACCAATATTTTGGCAATCCGACCATCAACCTCAGCCTCGATTTCATTCATCAGTTTCATCGCTTCGATGATACACAGCACTTTCCCCGGCGAGACTTGATCTCCCTCCTTGATATAGGGTTCGGCATCCGGTGATGGGGCGCGATAAAATGTCCCGACGATTGGCGCCTTGAATTCGAGCATCTTTCTATTATCTCCGGCTGCAGCTGGAGATTTCTCGCTCGCAATCGAGTCATCGGGTTGAATAGATTTCAGCGCAGTGACTTGGCTCAAAGGCAAGGAATCGGACGCGGCAACAGGAGAAACCGCCTGCGCCTTTGCCGTTTTACGAATTCGAATCCGTTTTCCCCACCAGGTCGTGATCTCCAATTCATCTATGCCGCTCGCTTCGACGATTTTGATATATTCGCGTATTTTATCGACACCCATCACGACTCCCTTTTTGCTGATTATTTGATGCGTTCCATATATTCCCCCGTGCGTGTATCGATCCGGACAATAGCACCCTCTTCGATGAATAACGGCACCTGCACCGCACCGCCGGTTTCCAAAACCGCGCGCTTGGTGGCACCAGAAACGGTATCGCCTCTAATCCCGGGTTCGGTGGTCGCAACCTCCAGAGTCACAAAATTGGGCAGTTCCACTTCGATCGGCTCATCTTCGTGCGTCAAAACATCGACGATTTCCCCTTCCTTAAGAAACAGCCTGCCGGGAATCAACTCTTCGTCAATCGATATCTGATCAAAAGTCTGGTTGTCCATAAAAACGAGATGGTCACCTTCCTGATAGAGATACTGCATTTCTCGGCGTTCAACCCGCGCGTCCTCCACTTTCTCACCGGAACGAAATGTCCGTTCCAAAACCCTGCCCGATTTCAAATTTTTGAGCTTGGTTCGCACAAAAGCACCACCGCGGCCCATTTTCACATGTTGAAATTCGGTGATGACCAACAGTTCGCCATCCATTTTTAAAATCAATCCAGTTCTGAAATCCGCTGTTGACGCCATAAAACTTTCTTTCGTTTTTTTGTTCACTTGCCATCAAAGCCGTTATCGGCCGGTTTTTTGTTTTAGAATGAAAATCTAATAAATATTCATCTGAGAGTCAATATCTCTTATTCCCGTCATCCAATTTTTGCCGCAACAGCTGTTCAAGCTGCTGCGGATTGGCTTGCCCGCGGGTTCGCCGCATAACCTGACCCATGAGAAAGCCAAACACCTTTTCTTTTCCATTGCGAAAAGCCGCAGTTTCGTCGGGACACTCGGCGATCACCGCATCAACGGCTTTTTCAAGCACCTGTGAATCGTTGATCTGGCTCCAACCCCGCTCGCGGATGATTTCATCTGGCATCTGACCAGACTCGAGCATGATGGCAAAAGTTTCGCGGGCAATCGCTCGATTGATACCGCCAGCGGCCACCAATTTCAGCAACGCCGCCAAATGAGCGGGAGTGGCACGCAATTGCTCGATGGTGTGCTTGCGCTCGTTGAGCGCGCGCAAGAGCTCGCCGAGCACCCAGGTGGCAGCGGTGCGGGCATCGCCTGATTCACGCACAACCGCTTCAAAATATTCGGCGAGCCGTCGATCCTCGGTCAGCACTTCGGCATCGGCGGTCGAAAGCGAGTAATCACCGATAAAACGCTGTCGCTTGGCGGCCGGCAATTCCGGCATTTCAGCGCGCGTTCTATCGATCCATTGCGAATCGATTTCAACCGGTACCAGATCCGGCTCAGGGAAATAGCGATAATCATGGGAAAATTCCTTAGCCCGCATCGATTCGGTGATCCCGCGTCCATCATTCCATAAACGCGTCTCCTGCACGATTCGTTCTCCCCTTTCCAAGAGCTCAGCCTGACGGCTGATCTCGTAGGCCAACGCTTTCTCCACATGCGAAAACGAGTTCATGTTTTTGATCTCTGTCTTCACTCCCAATGCCGTCGTACCGACTGGCCGCAGCGAAATGTTCGCATCGCATCGCAGACTGCCTTCTTCCATGTTACCGTCACAGATTTCCAGGTAACGGACCAACCGGCGAAAACAAGACAAATAAGCGTGCGCTTCCTGTGGAGAAAAAATATCAGGTTCGCTGACCACCTCCAAAAGCGGCACACCACAACGGTTCAAGTCGACAAGAGTTTCACCAGCGGCAACATAGGTCTCGGCGTGCATCGATTTGCCGGCGTCTTCTTCAGCGTGAATCCGATTGATGCGGATCGCTTTCACTTTGCCCTCGACTTCAATGTCGATCTTGCCGTCCTGACAAAAAGGGAGGTCGAATTGGGAAATCTGGTACCCTTTGGGCAAATCGGGATAAAAATAGTTCTTGCGGGCGAAAACCGCTTTGCGGTTGATATGGCACTGCGTGGCCAGGCCGAGGCGAACAGCGAATTCAACAACTTTGCGATTGAGAACCGGCAATACGCCCGGCAAACCGGCGCATACTGGACAGACCTGGGTGTTGGGCGCCGCGCCGAATCGCGTGCTGCAGGAGCAAAATATCTTGCTCACAGTCGACAATTGAATATGAACTTCAAGACCGATTACCGGTTCATATGGCATAGCCACCTCACAGATGAGCCGATCAACTCATTCGACAGGCAAGAGCAATTCAGGGGTTCTGCACAAACTGGCCGACCGCGAAAAGCGTTTCCTCATCGAAGGGTCTGGCAATTAACTGGGCACCTATTGGCAAGCCTTTAGAATCTGTCCCGGCCGGAACAGACAGGGCCGGCAATCCCGCCAAATTGACGGACACTGTATAGATGTCCGATAGATACATGGACAGCGGATCGTCAAGTTTTTCATGCAAACAAAAAGCCGGGGTTGGTGCAGTCGGCGTCAACAAACAATCGACCTGCTCTAGAGCAGCATCAAAATCTCCTTTGACCAGAGTGCGGACTTGCTGCGCGCGGCGGTAATAGGCGTCATAATAGCCGGCCGACAAAACATAGGTGCCGAGCATAATGCGCCTTTTAACCTCATCGCCGAATCCTTGCGATCTGCTCTTGACATAGGTCTCTTCCAAAGATCTGACATGCCCAGCGCGATATCCGTAGCGCATTCCGTCATAACGCTCAAGATTGGAGGATGCCTCAGCAGTGGCGAGAATGTAATAGGCAGCGACAGCATAACGGCTGTGGGGCAAGGACACCTCGACCACTTGCGCCCCGCCGTTTCGCAATTTTTCAACGGTTTTATTCAGCACCGTTTCAACCTGGGGATCCAGACCGGTGGTAAAATACTCCCGCGGCAAACCGATCTTTAACCCCACAATCGATCGTTGCAGAGCCTGTTGATAATCGGGCACGGCAGTGTCCACGGCGGTGGAATCCTGGGGATCGCAACCCGCAATGACCTGCAAAATGTGCGCTGAATCGCCGACTGTGCGGGTCAACGGACCGATCTGGTCAAAGGAAGAAGCATAGGCAAACAGGCCGTACCTCGAAACCCGGCCGTATGTGGGTTTGAGTCCGACAATACCGCAAAACGATGCGGGTTGACGGATAGATCCACCGGTATCGCTGCCTAACGCAGCGGTGCACATCCCAGCCGCCACCGCCGCCGCTGAACCGCCGGAAGAGCCACCCGCGACTCGCTGTGGATCGATCGGATTCTTCACCGCTCCAAAGATAGAGGTTTCGCTGGAAGAGCCCATGGCAAACTCGTCGAGATTGGTCTTGCCGATGAAAATCGCATCTTCCTGTGCCAATTTGCGCAAAACGGTGGCATCATAGGGCGCCACAAAGTTGTGCAAAATCCGCGATCCACAAGTGGTCAACGTATTCGTGAGCGCCAAATTGTCCTTGACTCCGATCACCATGCCAGCCAAGCGACCGGCAACCCCTTTGGCGATTTTTCGATCGACTTCAGCTGCGCGTTGGAGAGCCTGATCGCGCATGACAAAAATAAAGGCGTTCAAATGAACGCCTTTTTCGATCTTTGCCAGATAGCGTTCGGTCAGTTCAACACACGTTGTTTGTCGATCGCAAAGTTGCTGTTGCAGCGCCGCAAAATCCACTATCCAACTCCGCCTCAGATCGGTGTAAAAGCTCTGGTTCGATTATTCTTCTACCTGTTTATTCTGGTTTTGATCTTTTTGTGGTGAATCCTCACGGGTGGCTTTTTTAAACTCGCGAATGCCCTTGCCCAAACCCTGCGCCAGTTCAGGCAGTTTGCGGCCGCCGAACAGCAACAGAATGACAAAAAGGATAACCAGCAGTTCAGAGCCGCCTGGTATTCCCATTTTTTCCTCCTTTGATCTCTACCCGGATGAACAAAAAACCCCAACCGGGTCTGTGCTTTATTTGCTCGATCCTGCTCACGACACAACTCGACCCAAACCCCGGGTCATTTTGTGTCATCGTGAAGATCAATTTCGCGCCTGATTTCATCAGCCGATTTCTTGAATTCCCGAATTGCTTTTCCCAAATCGCGCGCCAGTTCGGGAAGCCTCTTGGACCCGAAAACCAATAGAACAACCAGCATGATGACCAGCAGTTCAGATCCACCGATTGCTGGAAACATTCTGTTTTTCCCTCCCTGTTAACAAACGGCAGCTTTCCTCTATTGCTGCAGCAGAATTCGGATTGGGCGCTGTCTGCATGAAATGCGCTCACCCAGGCGGGAACAGGGCTGAAGCCTGGCCTTCTGCAAATGCAAGTTGAACCCGAATATATTCGACTTTCCGCTCATTCGCAAGTACATTTCGATTGGAGATCTGCTGCTGTTACAGGTACCAGCGCAAAATATAAGCAGCGAGAATGATGCCGATTACGCCGATAACGTTCAGTTCAACCACCAAACCCAGCGTCAGTTTAATGAGAGCGAGATTGAGTGTAAAGGGGTCGAAACCAAAGTCGATGGAGAGCAGAAAAAAATCTTTAACCACACCATCAGGGATGAGCAGACCGATTCCCTTGCCCAGGGCAGAACCCATCAATCCACCGAGCAAAATTGCCAACAGGATCCATCCGAGAGAATAGTGTTTTTTCATGTTCAGTGGTCCTTTCGCTTACTCTTTCTCCCCCTTGGTTGCCAGATCATCAGGGATGATGACCACCTCCGTCTTTCCCTCTTTGAACAAAGCGAGAAGAGCTCCAAACGGCCCAGAAAGCAGATAGATCAGCATAAAAATGAATAGTGTATATTGCGGTGTGATCAGCAGAAACAGCAACGCAATGAAGAAGAAGATCAACATGATTCGGTTTTTGCCTTTTTCGATCCAATTGAAACGCGGAAAACCATCATATCGAAAAGTGCTGATCATCAACAAACTGACGAGAGGCACAAAAAAAACCGTTGCCCGCCACAGCCACAGCCATTGAGTATGCGAGTAGAGAATGACCAGGCTGGCCAGAGTATTGGCCGCCATCGGAGCGGGCATGCCGACATAATCGCTTGTTCTGCCGTTTTGCATGACAAACAGGTTATAGCGCGCCAGCCGAAAAGCAGCAAAAAGCAACGGTAAAAAAGCGATGATCAAACCCATCTGTTCAAGTCGTTGGAGATTGAATTGATAGAGCAAAATTGCCGGTGCCACGCCGGCAGAGACGACATCGGCCAGAGAATCCACTTGCATTCCGAAATCGCTGGAGATGCCGGCGGAGCGCGCGATTCGTCCATCCAAAGCGTCAAATACCGCCGCGATGAAAATCAGCCATGCAGCCCAGACAAAATTATTGGCCACGGTTTGAGCGACCGACACGAATCCGCACAAGAGATTGAGCGCACTGAACAGAGTCGGGACGTTGATATAAGTTTTATTTTTCATTTGCCCTTCCTATAACCGATTCTCCTGCTCGCACCCGATCTCCCACCTTGACAGTTGGTGTCGCCCAATCTGGCATATAGATCTCGACCCGGGAGCCAAATTTAATCATGCCGAATTTATGGCCGGTCTTTACCTCATCGTCCATGCGCAGTCGGCAAACAATCCGTCGAGCGACTGCTCCCGCGATCTGTTTGAAAGCCAGTTTGCCATACGGCGTCATCAGACCGATAAACACATGTTGATTGGCGGCAGCTGCCTCTTCGCGAAACGCCGGAAAAAAACGCCCGCGCTTGTAATCGAGAAAATCGACCTGACCGCCGAAAGGAATGGTATTGATGTGCACATCAAAGATCGATAAAAAGATGGCCACTCTCTGTGCCGATCCATCGATATACCGATCTTCTTCTATCCTGTCAACGGCAACCACTTTGCCGTCGGCTGGCGAGACAATCGCCAATGGGTCGGAAGGCGTGGTGCGCTGTGGGTCGCGGAAGAAATAGGCGACCAAAAGGAACAGGGCGACGGTCAAAACAAACAGGAAGACCATCCAGCTATTTCTGTGATAAAAACCCAAATACGCAAATAAAAGTATAAAAACCGCCAACACCGACAACAACCCCCAGCCTTCTTTGCTGATGATCACTTTGTTCTCCTAGGATTCCATGAAAAAGCGTTTTTTAATCGATTGGTATTCATCAGCGATCTGGTCGACGCTTTTGCTGGCCATGCGGCTGTCGAATTTGCTGTTGCCTTGCAAGTCCCACAGGCTGCAGGTATCGGCGCTGATCTCGTCTCCAAGCAGGATCTGGGTGTCGCGGCGTCCATACTCCAGTTTGAGATTGACCAAACGAAATCCCCGGCGGCGCACGATTTCTTTCAAGATCGCGTTGACTTTGGAAGAAAGGCGATGAATTTCCTTTAATTCCTCAGAAGAGGCGTGGCCAAAAGAAATAATGTGATCTTCATTGACCATCGTGTCTTCTTTTTCGCCGCCTTTGAGGTGATATTCAATGATTGGGCAGTCCAGTTCTTTGCCCTCATGTATCGCAAAAAACTTGACCAATCTGCCGGCAGCAATGTTGTGCACAAAAACCGATATCGGGATCATATGCAGTTTTCTGACCAGCATCTCCCGATTGGACAATTGCTTCAAAAAATGGTTGGGAATATGATAACTGTCCAGGATCCGGAAGAGATAACTGGAAATTGCATTGTTGATCGCACCCTTGTTGGGAACAGAAATCTTGTTGCCGTTTTTAATGATCAGGTCGTCTTTGAAAACCTGGATCAGCTGCGTCTCGTTTTCAGTCTCATAAATCTTTTTGCCATTGTCTTCGCTGATTTTTTTCGTTTTCAAGGCCAATCTCCTTTCCTCAGACCAACCCGATTAAAGGATTCCGACGTTTTTCAAAATATCATCAACGTGCTTGAGGCCACTGGTCGGGTCAAAACAGGCCGCCAACTCTTCGTGCGTCAGTTTTTCCTGTACCAGTTCATCACTCCATAAGGCTTTCTGGAAATCGCTGCCGTCTTGCCAGCACTGCATCGCATGCATCTGCACAACTTCATAGGCTTGCTCCCGGCTCAACCCTTTTTTCGTCAAGGCCAAAAGAACCGGTTGCGAGAAGATCAATCCGTGCGTCAAATGAAGATTGCGCTCCATATTTGCCGGATAGACAACCAGACCCTCGATGATTCGAGTCATTCTGGCAAGCACATAGTCGAGCACGATGCAGCTGTCAGGAAAGATAATGCGCTCGACTGATGAATGGCTGATATCGCGTTCATGCCACAATGCGACATTTTCCATGGCCGCCATGGCATTGCTGCGCAACAGACGCACCAAACCCGATATATTTTCACACCCGATGGGATTGCGTTTGTGCGGCATGGCGGAAGAGCCCTTTTGCCCCTGGGCAAATGGCTCTTCTGCTTCGAGCACCTCGGTGCGCTGCAAATGGCGAATTTCGACAGCCATTTTTTCCAACATACAGCCGATCAGAGCGAGGACAGTGTGAAACTGCGCATGCAAGTCGCGCTGAACCACCTGAGTCGAGATCGGTGCCGGCCGCAATTGCAAACGGTCGCAAACCTGGCGCTCGACCTGGGGATCGATGTGGATATAGTTGCCGACCGCACCCGATATTTTCCCGACCCGAATCGCCTCAGCCGCTTCATCGAGGCGGTGAATGTTGCGCAGTATTTCATCATACCACAGGGCAAACTTTAAACCAAAAGAAGTCGGCTCTGCATGAATGCCATGGCTTCGGCCGATACACACGGTCGTTCGATGCGCCAAGGCCTGTTTCTTCACCGCTTTTTGCAGCTCCTGCAGGTCCTCGCGCAATATCGCCGATGCTTCCTGGATGACCAATGCCATTGCCGTATCGAGCAAATCGGAAGAGGTCATGCCAAGATGGATATAGCGCGATTCTTCACCGACAAACTCTCCTACACTGGTCAAGAAAGCGATCACATCATGCTTTACCTTGTTTTCAATCTCCTCGATTCGCGCGATGTCGAAGTTGGCTTTCTTGCGAATTGCTTCCATCGCTTGTACCGGGATGCGCTGGTGCTCCGTCTGCACCTCGCAGACCGCGATCTCTACATCGAGCCATTTTCGATAGCGATTTTGCTCCGACCAAACCGCTCCCATGCGCGGACGGGTGTAGCGTGCGATCATTTTCGCGTTCCTTTCAGCGATTCCGGATAAGGCGCCAGCTTGAGGTCAACATCGATTGCCCTGCGGTTGCGGTAAATGCGAAAAGTGGCCACATCATCCTTTTTTAAATCCAGCTCCTCGATGATCCGATCGATGTCTGCCAATTTGGCGACATTTTTCCTGTTGATAGCGAGAATAACATCGCCGATTTCCAGCCCGGCTCGTGATGCCGGACTGTTGGCGGCAATTTCGGCAACGATACAGCCGTTTGTATGGTTTAATCCCAGGTAGAGAGAAATCAACGGAGTCAGTTCGTTGCAGGTGATTCCGGTCCAAAAATTTCGGTCCACACTGCCGTAATTGAGCAGATCGTTGACCACCCGCCGGAGGCGATGCACCGGAATGGCAAAACCCAAGCCGATATTGCCGCCGGCATAAGTGTCAGTCGAAAGAATCCAGGTATTGATGCCGATCACTTCGCCGAGGCAATTGACCAGCGGGCCACCGCTGTTGCCGCTGTTGATGGCCGCATCGGTTTGCAGCATATCTTCATAAATGCGGTCATTGTTCAGTTTGCCAAAATCCCGGTCTTTGGCGCTGACCACCCCTACCGTAACCGTGGGCTGACTGCCGATATCAAACAGGCCAAATGGATTGCCCAGGGCGATCACCCATTCGCCGATAATCACATCTTCAGATTTGCCGAGACGCGCATAGGGAAAAGGATCTCCCTCTATTTTCAACACAGCGATGTCGGTCCGATAATCCTCGCCGATTTTTTGCGCCACATATTGTTTGCCGCCGCTCAAGGTCACCACGATTTCCGCCGCATTTTCCACTACGTGCTGGTTGGTCAAAATATAACCTTCTTCAGAGATGATAACCCCCGATCCCAGACTCTTAACCCGCTGTTCAAAAGGAATATCAGGAAAAAAATTGCGAAAAAACGGATCTTCAGCAAACGGACTCTTGCGGATATAGCGGTGGACCTGGGTGACATTGATACCGACCACGGCCGGACTCACCCACTCAACAGCCTGAGTGATGGCGTTTTGACGTGTGGCAGCAACTGAATTCATGACACGGTGTGAATAATCCGATTGCGCGAACGCTTCCGGCCAGATCGAACAGATGATAAACACCAACAGAAGCATCAACCGCAGCAGCGGTCTAAAAGACAACAGATCGATCATACGCAAAACCTCTAACAACTCAACGACCAGCGACCTTGCCCCAATCTTGCAGAAATTTTTCGATGCCGATATCTGTCAGGGGATGGCGCATGAGCTGCTCCACCACTTTGAGCGGCAAGGTTGCGGCATGGGCGCCCATCAACGCCGCGTCGCGCACATGCAGCGGATTGCGAATGCTGGCGACGATCACTTCGGTCTCGTAGTCATAGTTGTTATAGATGGCAAGTATTTGTTCAATCAATTCCATGCCTGGCTGGCTGGTATCATCCAAACGGCCGACAAAGGGGCAGACAAAACTGGCGCCAGCTTTGGCAGCCATCAGAGCCTGCATCGGGCTGAATACCAGGGTTACATTTGTCCGTATGCCTTCAGACTCGAGTTGTTTGACCGCCAGCAGTCCTTCTTTTGAGACCGGTATTTTAACGACGATCTGGTTGCTGATTTGTGCCAGTTTTTTTCCTTCTTGAATGATGCTCTTGGCATCTGCGCTGACCGCCTCGGCGCAAACCGGACCGTCGATCGCCGAGCAAAGATCACGATAAATTTGTTCCGCACTGCCCGATTCGCGTGCCAACAATGTCGGATTGGTGGTGACGCCGTCTGCAACTCCTAACGCCACCGCTTGATTGAGCTCAGCAACACTCGCCGTGTCGATAAAAATTTTCATTTGCGCTCCGCTGGTCAAAAAAACGTGATCATTGATCCCTGGATGGTTCGGGCAGTTGCCCGAAGCACATCCTAAGGTTTGTTTGGTATGGATGAAGAGCTGTCATAGTCGATTGATTCGAGCGTCAAACCGTGGGCCGGCGCCGTCGGCCCTGCCTGACAGCGGTCGCCTGAAGCGATGATCAGCGCCATATCGTCCGGCCGCCATCGGCCCCTGCCAATCTCGACGCATGTTCCCACGATGATCCGCACCATGTTGTGCAAAAATCGATTGGCCCGAATAACAAAATAAAGTTGATCGCCCGCGGTCAGCCAATCCGCAGCCGTCACGCGACAGCGGTAATGGTTGACATCAGCGCCGGCATGACAAAAAGCGCGAAAATCCTGCTCGCCCAATAGCCATTTGCTTGCCTCTTGCATCGCGAGCAGGTCGAGAACACATGGTACTGTCCAGGCATACTTTCTGCCGATCGCAAAAGGACGAGTGCACAGGCTGTAGCGATAGGTCCGCTGTCGGGCACTGAAACGAGAATTAAAATCATCCGGCGCTTGCTCAGCAGCAAGAACGCGGACGTCCGGCGGCAACAGTGCGTTCAGACCGCGAACGAAGACAGCACACGACAACCGGCTGTCGGATAAAAAATTGATCACCTGACCTCGTGCATGCACGCCGGTATCTGTGCGGCCGGCAGTGATAACCCGTACCATCTGCCCGGTAAGCCCACAAATCGCTTTTTCCACTTCACCCTGCACCGTGCGCAAGTTCGGCTGTATTTGCCACCCGCAAAAATCGCTGCCATCGTATTCGAGTGTCAACTTGATGTTTCTTGGGCTCATGAACAGGCCTGATGGTTTTTTAACCCCAGCCAATTACTGCAACCAAAAGTGCCAACGCCATCAACAGCACAATCCAATCCACGATGCCTAAACGCAATATTTTATAAGTGGTTCGTCCCTCGCCGCCGCTGTAGCAGCGCGCATCCATCGCCAGCGCCAGATCGTCAGCCCGACGAAAAGCTGAAACAAAAAGCGGCAACACCAAGGGAATGACGCTTTGAATGCGTTTGAACAGGCTGCCATCGAAAGAGGCACCACGCGACAACTGGGCGTTTTTCAATCGTTGTGCTTCTTCCAAAAGAGTCGGGATAAAGCGCAACGACAACGATAGCATAAGAACGATTTCATGTGTTGGTACGCGCAGCCGTTTTAAAGGATTCAGCAGCCTCTCCAGCCCGTCCATCAGCTCCATTGGCGAGGTGGTCAACGTCAGCAATGCCGCATAGATGACCAACAGAGCAAGTCGAATCGAATAGAGAATGCCGAACGCCAGGCCTTCGTGAGTTGCGTTTAGATTGACAACCGGCACCTGAAACAAACTCCGGCCCGGCGTCCAAAAAAGATGGATAGCGATGGTGATCAAAAAAAGCCAGAGAAACGGACGGACATTGCGGAAGACCAATGCCGCAGGCAATTTAGCCAAGCGCACCACGAACACGGAAAACAGAGCATAGGCCATCAACATGATCGGGTTGAGGACCATCAGCAAAGTGGTCATCACTCCCAACAGGCCCAGCAGTTTGCTGCGCGGGTCCAGATTATGAACGATCGAATCGCCCGGCCAATAGTGACCCAATGTGATATCGTTGAGAAAGGCCATCTCTCTTTCACTTTTATACAATATTTAATTTACATCTTTTCCACACAAAAATCAAATGAAAAGTCAACCCCAAATCGCGCCGCATCAGACGCATCAAAAGCAAATATCCGGGATCAATGCAGGTGTGGACACCGCGAGAACAGCGCTTCAAATGCAAAACGACCTCCGGCAAGGTGCCAAGAACTGAACAAAGCCATTTCCATGACTCGTTTCCCTGTTCGTATGCTGCCGACAGAGCCCGATCCCAGAACCGTTCATCTTCTGGTTAACCGACGGGAGGAACAGAATCCGGCTATTTTTTTCTTGCTCTTTAGATGATTATTCTTTATTGTATTGGCGCCATTTTGTGCCTGCGCTCCTCACAACCGCATACCAGCAATTGTCAACTGATCACAGATTCACCGATTTCACCGCCCATTGTGGAGGACCGGTTATGCAAGAGTCAAAAAGTGATAAGAAATTTGCCCCTTACGTACCTATCCAAACCGACATGAAAGAACTGACGTTCAAGGCGATCTTTTTGGGCGTCCTGCTCTCCATTATCCTTGGTGCAGCCAACGCCTATTTGGGGTTGAAAGCCGGCATGACCGTCGCAGCGACCTTCCCGGCAGCGGTCATTTCCATGGCGGTTTTGCGAGTTTTTCGCGGAACTATCCTGGAAGAAAACCTGGCCAGAACCACAGGGGCCGTCGGTGAAGCGTTGGCAGCCGGTGCCATTTTTACGATCCCGGCTTTTGTTATTGCCGGTGTCTGGGACAATTTTGACTATGTCAAAAGCACGCTGCTGATGCTGGTTGGCGGTATTCTGGGTGTTCTTTTTGTCATTATTTTGCGTCGGACTCTTATCGATGATCAAAGTCTGCCCTACCCCGAAAGCAAAGCTTGCGCGGAAATTGTCAAAGCCGGGCAAGGTGGCCAATCCGGAGCCAAATATGTTTTTGGCTCAATGGGTCTGGCGGCATTGCTCGAATTGTTCAAGAATGAAAACGGATTGCGCATCATCAAAGATACAGTTTCCGGTTTTTTCCATCTCGGCCTGTCAAAAATCTCGCTTCTGGACAGCCGCAGCAATATCATCGAGGCGGTCAATCAAACCGGCGAAAAAGTCAAGGCTCTGTTTTCCCATAAAGGCGGGATCTTTTTGCAGAGTCCATCGGCGTCGCCGGCTTTTCTCGGTGTCGGCTATATCATCGGCTTTCGGCTGTCAGCCATCACCTTTTCCGGCGGTGTTTTTGGCTGGCTTTTCCTCATGCCGATCGTCCTTTTTCTCATGGGCGAGGATCTTTCTTTGTTTGCCGATGCACATGGTTGGGCGACGATGGCCAAAACCGCCTACAGCGCGACTGTCAAACCGATAGCCGTAGGCGGAATGTTGGTGGGCGCCTTTTATACGCTGTTCAAGATGCGAAAAAATTTGGCGGGCGGCATATTGCGCGGTCTGAGCGATATTCAAGCCTCCCGCAGTGCCGGCGGCCGCCAGAAAGTAGCACGCATCGATAAAGATGCTCCTTTCGGCCTGGTGCTGGTTGCGATCCTCGTTCTGGTGCTCTGTATGGTGGTCCTCTACCAAAGCTTTAGCCACAATTGGGGTTCGGCTCTTCTGGCCGCAGTGGTCATGGCTTTTGCCGGCTTTATCTTTGCCGCCGTTGCTGGATACCTGGTCGGCATCATCGGCAGTTCCTCCAATCCGATTTCCGGTTTGACCCTTTCCACCCTGCTCATCGCGGCTCTGCTAATGGTGCTGGTCGGTATGAAAGGTGACCCGGGCGTCGCTGCGGTGCTGGGTGTTGCCTCGGTGGTTTGCTGCGTTGCCGGCGTTGCCGGTGATATGATGCAGGATTGGAAAGTCGGATATATGTTGGGCGGCACACCCTGGCGCATGCAAATCGGCGGCATCATCGGCGTCGTCGCGGCAGCGCTGGTATTGGTGCTGCCAATCATGCTCTTGCACGAAGCCAACACCATCGGTTCCGATGCGCTGCCAGCTCCTCAGGCTGGGTTGATGGCCATGATGAGCAAAGGCATTGTCGGTGGAGAAATGGCGTGGCCACTGGTGATCGCAGGCATGCTGTTCGCCATTGCCTTGATCCTCATCGGCTCTCCCTCTCCTATGTTGATTTCCGTGGGAATGTATCTGCCGTTCAATACCACCTTTGCCATTTTTATCGGCGGCCTCATCAAATGGCTGCTCGACACTTTGGCGGCCAAAAAGATCAAGACGGAAAAAGAAAAAGAAACAGTGGAAAACACCGGGTTGCTCCTTGCATCGGGCCTGGTGGCCGGCGAAGCGTTGACAGGTATTGTGTTGGCCGCCCTGGTTGTCAGCAAGGTCAATCTGAAAACCCTGATCGGGCTCCCTGAAAGTTTTGACGGCTTGTGGTGGCTCGGCCTTTTGACTTTTGTCTTGCTCGGATATGTTTTGATCAAATACCCAATCCAGCGAATGTTGGCTGACAGAAAGAACCAAAAATAACCACATGAGCAAACAAGCCCAAGAAAAAACGGGCAACTTGTTGGATCTGCAACCGCAGCACAATGTCCGTTGGGAAGTGAGCGAAGATCAACGGGTGGCTCTGATTATACCGCGCATCGGCCACCCGTTCTTGCGCAAATTGTTCAATCCGCTGATGAAAAATCCGGATTTGCGCATTTTTCTGGACGAATACGGCAGCTGGGTTTGGCAGTTGATCGACGGCAAAAAGACGGTCTACCAGCTCGGCGAGCTGCTTGAAGGGCACTTTGGTGAAGCAACCCAGCCGGTTTTTGAAAGACTGGGGCTTTTCATCAATCAGCTGGCCCGCAATCGTTTCGTCCTCCTGCTGAATAACCGCCAATCGTGAATATCCCGCCCCTGCAGCGAATTGCTGCAGGGGACTTTTTTTGCTTGGGCTGAGGTAATCGCGCATGACCAAAATGGAAAAAGCCGCTCAAAGGATTATCAGGGAATGCATCGGCCTTGGGAAAAACGAGTCTCTGCTGATCCTTGCCGATGAGCCGATGCAAGAAAAAGCCGAACTGCTCCATCGTGTCGCCACAAAAATCAGCAAAAACGTCTCGCTGCTCTATCCCGGTAAAGCATCGATTGCGGCCGGGCTGGATTTTGCACCACTGGCTCTATATATGCAATCCGTATCTGCGCTGATCGCCATCACCACTTGTTCGATTTCCCACACAGAAGCCAGAAGAAAGGCTTGCCAAAAGGGTGTGCGTTGCTTGAGCATGCCCAACATTCTGGATCCCTCTTTTGCGCGTATCGCAGACTTTGATATAAAAAAAGTCGCCCGTTTGAGCATGAAGCTTCGGGATATCCTGACCATTGCCAAAGAGGCTCGGATTCAATCTGCCAATGGCACGGATCTGCGCATCCCGATCGCTGGCAACAATGGCTCTGCCGATCTCGGAATGGTGCTTGAGCCTGGTGAATTCAGCAATTTGCCTGCCGGAGAGGCTTCGATCATGCCGGAAGATGGCAAAGCTGAGGGAATCTGGATCGTGGACTCGGGAATGGGCAGAAATCCGCAAGATAAAGAATCTCTGGTGCTCACCATCCGCGATGGTCGGGCTGCACGAATTACCGGCGGACGGATTGCCCAATCGCTCAGCCGCCGGCTGTCGCATTACGGTGCTGATGCGCGCATCGTGGCTGAACTCGGAGTCGGTACCAATTCATTCGCCAAACTGTGCGGGTCACCTTTGGAAGATGAAAAGGTGCTGGGCACAGTGCACCTGGCACTGGGAAACAATGTCTCCTTTGGCGGCACCAACCAGATACCGATTCACCTCGATGGCGTCATCTACAACGCCACCTTGACCCTGGATGGCAAAGAGATACTCAACAACGGCAGATGGGTTCTGCAATGAAACCAACAAAACGGCTCAAAATCTATATCAGCGCTGATCTTGAAGGCGTCAACGGCGTGGTGCTGCGCGATCATGTGGATCCGGCAAAACCGGAATATCGACAAGCGCAGAGATGGATGACATCAGAAGTCAATTCGGTGATCAACGGTGTTCTTGCAGCAGGTGCAACGCAGCTGGTGATCAACGACTCCCACCACCATATGAGCAATCTTTTAATCGACGAGCTTTGCCCACCTGCCACGCTTGTGAGCGGCCCGGTCAAACCCTTGTCGATGATGGAAGGCCTGGACGATTCATTCGACGCCGCCCTTTTTATCGGTTACCATGCCGCTTTTGGTACCCCGAAAGCGGTGCACGATCATACTTATGCATACTCGATTGTCCGCCGCGTTTCGATCGATGGCCGCGCGGCTGGTGAGTTTGGTCTGAATGCAACCCTGGCTGGACATTTCGCTGTGCCGGTGGTCATGCTTTCTGGAGATGAGGCGGTCTGTTGCGAAGTGCACACCTGGTCAAAGAAGATCAAGACTGTAGCCGTCAAACAGGCCATCAGCCGATACGCGGCGATTTGCCGGCCATTCACAGAAACACTGGCTGAGCTCCGCTCCACAGCCGCTGCTGCAGTCCAAGAAGCGAAAAAAATCACACCGATCCGAACCGCACAACACCCGGAGCTGCAAGTCGAGTTTTTAAAGGCAGAACAAGCAGAGTGCGCCGTCGCCGTTCCAGACAGCACCAGAATCGATGCGTTCACTGTCGGGTATCGAGCTGCGGACGGCTTGGATCTTTACCGCAGATTCTTGTTGTGGTTTCGTCTGGCCAAAACCTGCAGTTAAACCCAGATCCGGTGTCAACCGAAGCAAAAATCACTCAATCACTTATTCCTTATGCGGTTGCACAAATGGCGGTTTTCACCCTCTGGGTATTGCTATCCGATTGATTTTCTGTGAGATACGGTGCTGCGCACCGAATGCAGATTAAAAGAAGAAGGCGCGCAAGTAGAGATAAATCAACGGCGCGCTGAGCGTCAGACTGTCAAAACGATCCAAAATCCCGCCATGCCCAGGGATCAAATGAGAAGAGTCTTTAGCCTGCACATCGCGTTTGATCATCGACTCGAATAAATCCCCATATTGTCCCAAAGTGCCGATTATGGCACCGATCACCAGAACATCCTGCAGTCGTAATCCCTTGATAAAAGTCAAATGACAAAGATAGACCGTCAGCATTGAAAATATAAAACCAGCAACCGAGCCTTCGATCGATTTGTTCGGGCTGATTCGCGGCATTAATTTATGGCGACCGATGTGGGAGCCGATGACATAAGCCGCTGTATCGCATATCCAGGTGGCGAGCAAAATCATGACGACCCAGCCACCGGCAGCATCCGACTGCATTCCATAGCTGTCTTCGATATTGCGCAACAGAATAAAACTTCCGAACATCGTCCCATAAAACACTGGAGCAAAAAAATGCACAGCGCTGTTGAGCAGCGGCGATCCATCTTTGCGGTAAAGCTCGACAAAAAAGATCAAAACCAAACCGAGAATGAAAATCGGCAATAAACCATACTCGGAATGCAGGTAGAAACTGGTGGGCAAAGCCAGCGCGATGATGCCGCCGGGCAATAAAAGAGGCCGGACACCGCGTTTTTCGGATAAAAGATAATATTCATACACTGACAAGAGCACAACCGCTGTAATAAAAGTATACCAAGACCACCCGCCGCGCCAGGCTGAGTAGACAATCAGCGGTCCGAAAACCACGGCAATCGACGCACGGATTAAAAAAGAATGCAACTTCAAGCAACACCTCCACCTGCTTCAAGGCAATCGCACGACATGGATTTCTACCAGTTCACTTCCCTTTCTGACGATCCCGAGCTCTTTAGCCGCAGCAAAAGAAAGATCGATAATGCGGTTTCGCACCAAAGGGCCTCGGTCTATTATTTGAACGACAACACTTTTCCCGTTGATGAGGTTGGTCACTTTAACTTGGGTGCCAAAAGGCAAGATTGGATGAGCGGCGACCATAGAGCGCATGTTGTAGACTTGGCCGGAGGCAGTCGTCTTGCCATGCATTTCGTCTGCGACGAAAGAAGCCATGCCTGTCTCGTGGTAATCAACCAGTTCGACTGCCAAAGGCGGACTTGCGGGGGTTTGCGCTGAAACCGGAACAGAGCTTTGCATCGTCAAATCTGCACCAGTGTTCGGTTTCCACGATGAACAAAAAAGCGAGAATGCAACCGTCAGGTGCAAAAAACCGAGCAGCGAATGGGAAACAACCAATCTTGTTTTCATTTCTCGACTCGCAAAGACCCGATCAATTCCTGCAGGTTCAGGTTCTGCGCCCGACAATAACCGTGCAAACCCTGCGCAATCTCCGCTGCACAGGCGGGATTGATAAAATTCGCTGTCCCAATCTGCACTGCCGTGGCGCCCACCACAAAGAACTCCAGAGCGTCCTGAAGATTCATGATTCCGCCGATGGCAACAACCGGGATGGTCAATTTACGGCAGAGTTCGTAGACTTTAGCCAGTGCAATCGGCTTGATCGCAGGCCCTGAAAGCCCACCGGTGATCGTCGACAACCGCGGCCGGCGCGATTTGACATCGACTGCCATTCCGACCAAAGTATTGATGGCTGAGACCGCGTCGGCACCACCTTGCTCAACAGCCTTGCCGATGTCGGCAATCGAAGTGACATTGGGTGTCAACTTGACAATCAGCGGTCTTTGACTTTTTTTGCGCACATCAGCTGTCACCCGCTCTGCAATCTGCGCATCCGCGCTGAAAGACATTCCGCCTTGTTTGACATTGGGGCAAGAGAAATTCAATTCGTAAGCATCGATGCCGTCAACTTGTTGCAGTCGCTCGACGATCCTGACGTAATCGTCACCCGTTTTTCCCGCCACATTGACGACGATTCGCGTCGCAAGATTCCGCAGAAATGGCATTTTTTTGGCAATAAATTCCTCAACGCCGACGTTGGGCAATCCGATCGAGTTCAGCATACCCGCTGCTGTTTCCCATATTCGCGGCGGAGGATTGCCCGTTCGCGGCTCCAGCGTTACGGTCTTGGTGACGATGGCACCGATTTGGGAAAAATCGAGCAAACCGTCGAACTCTTGGGCGTAACCAAAGGTACCGCTGGCGACCATAATCGGGTTGGCGAATGCGACATCGCCGATGCGGATCGCGACTTTATTCATCGATAACTATCTCGTCGATAGGAAATACCGGGCCGTCTTTGCAGGCAAGCAGAAATGGCTTGGCCGATAACCCCTTATCGATCATCTGCACTGCACATCCCATACAGGCGCCAAAACCACAAGCCATCAGATTTTCCACCGAAACATAACCGGGCAGATGGTATTTTTTGCACAAATTCTGCACCGCCTGCATCATGCGAGTGGGCCCACAGGTGAGAACAAGTCGGCGTTTGCCGCCTGGTTCTGCCAGAAAACGCTGCAAAGGCTTGATGACCAGCCCCTGTTCGCCTCGACTGCCGTCATCGGTTGTCAGAAACAACTGCGAAGTCAGTGATGAAAGCTCGTCGACCCGGCAAAAGCAATCAGCAGAGGCTGCGCCATAGAACAGAACCTTCTTGTACGGTTGTGCTGCCACTTCCTGTAAAAGGAAGAAAAAAGGTGCGATGCCGAGACCACCGGCTACGATCAGCAGTTCATCGATCTCGGCGGGAATGACAAAATGATTTCCCAGAGGCGCAAGACAGCTCAGATGTTCACCTGGCTGCACTCGAGTCAACGCTTCGCTGCCTCTGCCGATCACCTGTATCAACACGGTGCAGGCGCCGGAATGTCGATCGATCTGATGAAAACTGAATGGTCGCCGCCAAAGGATATCGCCACATCGGGGCACGGCTATATTGACAAACTGACCGGGTTGAGCCTGTTCGGCCAACCAATTGCTGGCAAAAGTCAATCGATAAGTGTTGAATGCCACTTGCGCAAGCGATTCGACTCGGCAATTGAGCAAATGTTTGGCATGTGAATCGCAGTTGTCAGTCATGGTGCAAACCGCTTGTGTTTTTATGGATTCGGAATGCTGGACGGACCGGCCGGATTTGTGTTTTTTGATTCAGCTGGCTCCGGAATCTCCTGCGTTGCAGGTGGCCGTGGCTCTGCAAATGGTTGACGCGATGTATCGGCAGCAGAAGTTGCAGACATAGATGGCTCCGGTGCGACAAGCGTATCTGGGAGAACAGGCGTCGGCTTCAGGCTGTCTGCCGCCGACCGTTCCAGCCTCAGCGAATCGACGACAGTCGTGTCGGTTTTGGCGGTCCGCAGGCGGGCCAGCGAATCGGCGGCAGTCGTGTCGGTTTTGGCGGTCTGCAATCGGGCCAGCGAATCGGCGATAGCCTGCTGCTTTTGTTCCTGCTCCCGGCGCTGTTTTTCTGCTGCTTCGAGTTTGGGCTTGACTCCCTTGGCATAAGGCGAGTCAGGCAGCGAGTCCACCAATGATTGGTAGACCTGCATAGCCTTTGCGTTGTCATACAGCCGATTTTCATAGATCCAGCCCATCGCATAATGCGCTTTGGCGGCGAATTCCGAACTGGGATAACGTTGTTGAATACGGTCGAACAAATCGATTGCGCGGCTATAGCGCTCATCTTCCATCACCATCCGTTCCGCCTCCTGATAGAGCAGCTGTGCGGAATCGATTTGTGCGGTCATCAGCGGTAGTCCGAGCAGGCGACGCGCGCCGTCTGCTTGCGGTGAATGGGGATAGAGATCGACCAGGCGCTGAAAAATGGAATCGGCAAGCACCCGGTTTTTAACTACCGCATCAAAGGTGTATCCCAAAGCATACAGCGTGCGCGCAGCGATCAGACTGTCCTGCGTGTTTTCCAGCACATTCAAAAATAAATCGATGGATGAATCGTGCTTACTGAACTTGAAGAGCAGCAATTCAGCCATCGCCAGCTTCTTTTCGATCAGCTGATGTTTCTGCGAGTCCTCCTGTCCGTCCGTTTCGATGCTGCTGTCCGCTTCCGCATCGGCGGTAGATGGTTCGCCGTTGCCTTTGGAAAGCAGCCGGTTTTTGGCCCGCATTCGATCCGATTCTGTCATGACTTTAAGAGATAGCGGCGGTGGCCGATCGCGGCCGCTGTAATTGACCCACATCCCATCGGAGCTCAGATCGATCGGTGCATCATCGCGCTCCAGCTTTTCTCCTTTTATCTCACTGCTATCAGCAGACACACTATCCGAAACCGCTCGCCCTTCCAGACGCGCAATCTCCTGGCGCAACTGCAAAAGCCGTTTGATGTCATCTGAACGTTCTTTGGCGATCGGAGCAACAGCAGAGTTCTGGAATTCGCCGCGTACCAGGTCATAATATTCCTGCGCTTTTTGATAATCGCCGTTGATAAATTCTTCCAATTCTGCAAGAGCGAAATAGCTGCGTGCGGAGGCATCGGTGCGCTTGTGTTCTTCGATGATGTTGTTAAACCAGATAACGGCCTCTTCATAGTTGTTGATCAACCGCAAATTCTCTGCCAACTGCAGTTTGATCATTGGCAGCCGCTTGGTATCCATCTCTTTTTGCAGCAGATTGCGAAAGGTATTGCTGGCACGCAGGAATTCTCCATTGCTGCTCTGCGCTTGACCCAACTTGTAAACAGCTTGCGAACGAAAATCTTCGTTCGGGCTCATCTTGATGGCGCGTTGCAGCACTTTCTCTGCTTCGCCGGTGCGCTTGAGCTGAATATAGCACTCCCCAAGCCGGTAGAGAGACATTGCGCGGATCAATTTGTCATCA
This sequence comes from bacterium, assembly GCA_029565675.1. Classification (GTDB taxonomy): domain Bacteria; phylum Zhuqueibacterota; class Zhuqueibacteria; order Residuimicrobiales; family Oceaniaggregativiventaceae; genus Sulfursilanivivens. The sequence goes on along the minus strand of JAKQNP010000002.1, from coordinate 626,432 downwards.
GATTCGTTGGCTGATTTTTGATACTCATCGACCGCCAGGTCATAACTGCCTTTTTCAAAATAGAGTTCTGCCAGTTCATAGGCGGCCTCTTCGTTGATTCTCTTATCGATATCCCGGTCTAGGGTCAAATCGCGAAATCGACTTTCAGCTTCATCGAATTCGCCCAGACCGATCAAAGTCCGCGCTGCAAGCAGACGAGATTCTTCGATGAATTCGCTGTTCGGGTAAAGCTTGTTCAACTCTTCGAATTTTCGCATCGCTTTGCTGTATTCTTGCCGGTACAAAAAACATTTGCCGAGCAGCATCAAAGCATCATCGACATAGCGGCTGTTGGGATGAAATTCGAGTACTTTGGAGGCTTTTTCGATGGCGCGCTGATAATTTTGCATTTCCTGCGACGAAGGTTGACTGCGGTCAAGGGAGCTGTATTTCCCCGCTCGCTTTAATTGTTCCTTTTCTTCCGGAGACAGTTCGACGATCTGGCTGTGCTCTCTTTTCTTGCGCTCCTTTTCCGCGTCGCGGTAAAAGCGTTCTGCGTTGTAAAACGTGTTATAATAAGCACAGCCGACAAAAAAAGGCAGAAGAAAGAAAAAAATCAGACGAACGGTTCTGTTTTTTTCAATGGTGATGATGTTGGCGAAACGAATCACTAACAGTTGTCCTTTATGCAAAGACTTCTCTGGCAGACGGAATTCGATTTACCGCGGCAAAATGTCGGTCAGCACAATCGTTGTCAGTTGTTGGCCTGAATTCCGCAGTCATGGGAACCAGGTGATTTTTTCAGCGCTGATTCTTTGCCAAAGTTAGCAATAAATTGGTTTTCTGCAATTAATTTTTCGCCAGGCTGTGAGCTGGAACTCTCTGAAGGAGCAGCCAAGCAACGACACCGATGATTATTCCGGCAAACACAGCCGGAACCACCATCCAGGGCAAAAGAGTCCAGACCCGGTTCGAGTGGACGACCAGCAAAGCGACCAGCGCCAATTGCAGGAGATTGTGGGTCAGCGCACCCAGGACACTGACTCCTACCGGGCTAAACAAGTGGGGCAGGAAGCGATGCACTCCGGCCATTACAATTGCTGCAGCCATGCCACCACCCAACGACAAGAACATCGACGGGCCAAAAAGGGTGCCGAGGATCAGATGGCCAAGCGCGACGCGCAGCAAAACGATCAACAGCGCAGCAGGCAAATCCAACAAATACACGGCCAAAAGCGTAACGGCATTGGCAAGCCCGGGTTTAACCCATGGCAAAGGTTGAGGCAAGAATGACTCAAAAAGAAAAAGAATCGAAGCTGTCGCGGTTAAAATGGCGATCAGCGTCAATTTCCGGGTCGAAATCGTTCCCCTCATTTCTCTACTCTGTGATTGCATCATATGGACGAACCGCATTGCCGGGGATAGACACCAGAAGCCGGTTGGGAACACAAACGATGGCTTGACCACATCTCCCGATTTTTCCAGCTGCAACGCATCTTTGCTGTCGACAGGGAGATGCAGCAATCCATATTTCATCCTCTGCAATTCGTAGAAGCGCGGTTCCCTCGGGCCCTTTCGCATAATAGGTCGAATCCACAGCCAGGTCTATTTCCAAGACGACTTGTCCATCAACTTCAACAACTGCTCTCCTGCCATCCTGCGCAGATTTATTCGGCAGGAAAATGACAGCCGTCAAAAGCAGGGGCGCAATGACAGCAAGCCAATCCGCTGTTGTCATGAGATCCGCGATTTGGCGAACACATAACCGCATCTGTTTTCCTTGTCGGATTGGGTGTGCAGCCTTGCACGCAAAGCGGTGAGCAATCCGCTCCTCTCACCAGCAGTCGATAGATTGACTCTCGAGTGGGGTGGAGATTTTTTTGCCGCTTCTCGCCTGGCCCGGTGTGATCGCCTTGCCTGATACGAAATCTTTCTAGTGAAACGGTGCGATCAGGGCAATTGTTTCAAGGCATCGAGCCGCTCAACCGCGCGATTGCGGTACTCCTGTGAGCCTTTGTGGTAGGGATTGATCTCCAGGGCTTTATCCCATTCGTTTATGGCGGAACGATATTTTTCTTCGCTAAAAAGTTGAATGCCGCGATTGAAATAGCTGTCGACCAGTTCGTTGAGGCGCGATTGACACTGTTCGCGCAATTCAATGGCCGGCAAATTTTGTGGTTCCTTTTCCAGCACTTGATTGAGTTTTTCAATCGCCATGAGATAATTGCCGCTGTAATAGTCTTGGCTGGCTCGATTGAACAGTTTCTCCACGCTCATTGCAGCCAGGATGCGGTCCTGTAAGACTTGCGCTTCGCGCAAATTGGGCTGTTGCGCTTTGGCGGAATCGACATACGCCAGAGCCCGTTCCCATTGGCTCTGCTTGATGTGGAGTTCAGCCTGTTCCAGCAGATATCGGCTTCTTCCTGAAGTCTGGCTGTTGATACGCGTCATATAATCGCGGGCTTTGGCGTGCGATGGTTGTGCGGCCAGAATTCGGTGAAACAAGTCGGCAGCAACTGACAAATCTCCCTGTTGAAAAGCCCGCTCGCCGCTTTCAAAAAGGCGGGAGACATGGTGGTCGATTTGTTCTTCCATGGACACCAGGCCCTGCCGCGCAGTCGAATTCAGGGGATCGATTTCCAGGACCTGTCGGTAATTGTTGCGGGCCGAAACCCAGGCTTGCATGCGACGATTTTCCTGTGCCTTATCCAACAGGGTCTGGATACGCCCAGAATTGTGAACCTTTTCTTCGCGAATACGGTTGAGGTATTCAATGGCGTCAGGATAGTTTGGCTTTAATTCCAATGCCTGCTGAAACTCTTCTTCAGCCCGGTGGAGATTGCGCTGGCTGTAGAAACCAAGGCCGGTATAGTAGTGGTCCTCAGCTTCCTCGGCAAATATTTCCAATATCTTATCCAGATAGACGCGTGACCCGAGGTGATCGTCGCGCACCAGCAGAATCGATTCAAAAATTTCTTTCGCCTGGCGCAGATCTCCGCGCTCATAGTGAGTGACACCCAATTGATACCATTTTTCCGTATGGATATTGACATGCGGTCGAATGGTGGTAATCGCCCGTTCCGCGGTGCGGTTGTTTGCATCCATGCGCAACACCTTGAGATACTGGGCTGCAGCACTGATATACCAGTTGCGCTTTTCCAACAACCGAGCCAGGCGCAGAAGCGAATCGATCTGTTGATCTTCAAATTTGACCAGTTTGGTCAAGGAAGCCACCATTTCAGCTGCTTCATGATGTTGATCCGCATAGGCCAGGGTCTTTTTGGCTTCCTGCAACGCCAAACGCTTGTCGCGGTTTTGCAAAGCCTGGCGGGCTTTTTGGTAATGTTGTTCCGATTTATCAACGGCCGATCGACCGATGCGAAAGCTGGTTGACAACACCAATCGTTTGCGATCCGAATCATAAGCGGTGCTGATCTGGAAATTGTCCCACGGGATTTCCAGGCCCAAACCGAATCGATTGATATCGGCATCGACCACGCCCGCATAAAAAGCGATGCGCGAAAAAAGTGGAAACGAAAATCCAAGATGTGATGTATCGTCTTCGCGTTGAATGTGGTGGGAATAGACCAACTGGGGTCCAGATTCGCCTGCCGAAAAGGCGATGCCAAGTCGAACCTGGTGGTCATGATCGGATACCACAAATGGGATGTTTTGGATTGCCGCCGCCAGAGTCAAGCGATCGTTCAGATGGTGCAAAAGTTTTGCATCAGAATTCCACACCGGTTTTAAGAGCACCCCCACCCCGCCGCCTGTCCAGCTCTCGGTATCGACCATATAGGAACTGAGCGAAACACCGAGATAAAGAGATCGAGTTAAGGCTTTTCCCCACCCCATGCTGGCAATGTCGATATCAGACGGAGATGGCCCCGTGCGGGCCACTGAAGCCGCCAGTGTACCATAAAACGGGAAGCAATGGGCATAGCCGCCATAGTTCAAAGAATAAGAATCGTGAACAGCAAAGTAGGCTTGATTGGAGTTCAGCACACCAAGAGCTGCCGGATTCCAATAAAGAGCGGTTGGATCAACACTGCCGATTACACCGTCTCGCCCCATGCCGCTGGCGCGAGCACCGGGTGCAAAGTGCAAAAGCGACTGCTGGGAAAATGCGGTTGCTGCGAAATAAAAATAAAAAATGAGGCAAAGCGCCCGATTGCAGAAAAATTGATACACGTTGATCTCGCCGTTACATGATTATCGCCCGATCATAGTCGACCTCGAAAATTTCGACCAGCTGCCGACGGCCTTTGACGCGAATCGGATTCAACCGAATCGTGGGGTACTCGCCATCCAATTCATCCACCATCTCAATGGGCGCAATAATCTGCCCCGGTTTTGCCACTGCACACAACCGCGAGGCCAGATTGACAATATCACCGATCACCGTATAATCCATCCGATTTTTTGACCCCATATTGCCCATGACCACCGATCCGATATGCAGCCCGATACCGACCGTCAAGACCACCTCCCCGTTGCGCCGTCGCCGCTTGTTGATCTCTCGGATCGAGCGCTGAATCTGAACTGCGGCATGTACGCCGTGATCGGCCATGTTTTCGCCCTGAAAGATGGCCATAATCTGGTCGCCCATGTACTTATCGACCACGCCGTTGTTCTCTTCGATGACCCGGCTTTGCAGATCGAGATAAATGTTGATGAGTTCAACGATCTCTTCCGGAGTCATCTGTTCGGTGAGAGAGGAAAAATTGCGCACATCTGAAAAGAGCAAGGTCACACCGCGCCGCTCACCGATTGGCAAGAGATCGCGGGCGGTAGACCGTTTTTCGATCATCTGAACCGTCAATTTGGAAACAAATTTTTGCATCTGCAATTTCTCGCGCAGATGCACGATCATGGAATTGAATTCGCGCGCCAGTTGCCCGAGTTCATCCTTGGTGATGACTTGTATCTGCACATTGAGATTGCCGCGGCTGACCCGACGCACTCCTTCGGAAAGAGCGTCGATTTGTCCTGTCATTCGCCGCACGATGTAATAAATCAAAACAACCGACAGCAGGATGATCAGCAAAGCGGTGGTGATAATCGCCCTTGTCGCGCGATGAATGGGGCTGAAAATCACTTTTTTCGAAAAACCGAGCACCGTACCGCCAAGAAACACCTTTTCTGCCTGGTTGCTCTCTCGCTTGGCGAACAAGGGATGGATATACTCAATGATGTTGCCGGTTTCGCGCGTAAAAGTGTTCTCCGTATCAGCCAACAAGAGGCTGTCGGCTCGGCTGACCCGCCGATTGATCATTTCACGGTCCGTATGGGCGATGATCAAGCCGTTGCGGTCCACAACACAAGCATAGAGAAGACCTTCGATTTCTTCGTTGAGAATATCATGGATCGCCTCGCGGATATGACCTGCATAGAGTGAGCCACTGTTAACATCATCAACAGAAAGATAATAGGGCAAAAGGTCGCCTTTGATCGTTTGAGAGGTATGGCGAAGCGAGAGATAGCAAGTTTCAGACAATCGGTCGCGCAACAACTTGTTGGCCTGCTGCAACAAAAGCAGGCTGAGAATGGACATCAAGATGACCACCATGATACCGGTTGTCAGGATCAACTTCATCCGGATGGGCAGCGCTCCGTACCAATGCGACAAGCGCCTGCGCCACAACCAACTTGGGCTTTTGTCGTGCTGCAATCTTTCTTGGGGCTGAGAGACCATTTTCTCTTGTTTTTAAACCATCGCTAGAGTACTATTTGTCTATCGCTGCAGTTCGACTGAGGACTGACCAAAAGAAAAGCAGACCTACTCCCATGAAGCCGTTGAGGAGGGGGCAGGCGCCAAGAGATGCCTGACAAAAGTTGCGGGACAAAGTTGACCGAGCGAAGCTAATCGACGACAATTATATCTTCGACCTGAATTTGCCCGGCCGGAGCATCCGGAGCAGTCGACGTTTTATGAGTGGCACGGGACAAATAAAAAATAGCCATGATCAATAGTCCAGCCAAAATCAACAACCGCAACAGCGAACCGCTCCTGGGCGATTCGCTGTGACGTATTCGCCGAAAATGGATGCGCTTTTCCTCTTCGGCGCTTGGATCGTAATACTGCGGCTGATAGTTAAAGCTGCGCGGTTTTGGGACGCTGGGGATCAACATCGCTCTACCTCCCTGTTGCGATCCTGCACGACAGATCTTTCAATTCATCATCCGCCGCCGGGATTGTCAGACCTCGCGGCACAACCATCCGCCTGAGCTGCACCGGCCTGCAATGGTTAATCTCACAATGGCCATCGCACCGGACGGTCCGTTCTAGCGTCTGAAATTGGCCAATCGCTCGCAAACGCGATCCTGTACGGTGTTGGCCAGGCTTGTCGGAACCGTGTAATTGTTGACAATCATCGAAAAAACAAGTTCTTCACCGTCCCTGGTGGTGACATAGCCTGACAACGCCCTTACCCGCCCGATATAGCCGGTCTTGGCGCGCACATTGTTCTGCGCGGCGGTGCCGATCATCCGTGAGGAAATCGTGCCATCCTCCCCAGCTATCGGCAATGATGAATAGAACACCTCGCCATAGGCATGGCGCCGAACGTAGGTCAAGAGCTGAGCCACACTGTTCGGCGTTACCAGGTTTAACCGGGAAAGGCCGCTGCCGTCGGCAATCGCCAGATAGGCCGGTGCGATGCCCATGTCGGCAAACAGCTCTTTTTCCACTTTTTCCGCCGTGTTGGCATTGCCCTGACCACCGACATTCCGGCCGACGGTGCGAAACAACAATTCAGCAAACAAATTTTGGCTTACCTTGTTCGTCGTCCGGATCAGTTCCTTGAGCGGCGGCGACTGATGCTGAAAAATCAATTGACCTCGGTCCACTCGATCCAGACCCTCTTGCAGCTCTCGGACAGTGGTTGCTTCGCCGTGGACACGGATACCGGCGGCCGACAGACAGTCCCGCAAAACCACCGCGGCAAATTTGCCCGGATCTTCAACCGTGACCCAATCGCGTTTTTCGGACTCGGAGACGGAAAGACGGCCTCTGCAAATCACCTCATTGGTGCCGCGCTTGCGCGCAAGATAGATCTCACTGCCACCTTGCTCATCACCGGTGATGACCTGATTATCGACAGAAATGTATAAAGTCTCAGGTTCCAGCCGAAACCGGGCTAGCGCGCCAATGGAATCGCCCGGCGAAAAAACGATATTCACACAGTTCTCGTTGAACGACAAGGCACTGATCTGGGCGGCATAGTAATCGGACTGGTAATCCCATGACCAGCCATCGCCGAGAATCTCGTGGTCGAAATAGCGGTCATCCCCAATGATGCGGCCGCTAACCGAACGGATGTTGTGGGCTTTTAAACTGTCCGCCCAGGCACGAAAGACTGCAGTCACCTCTCCATCGGTATACCGGCCGCTGATCGACGGATCGCCTTTGCCGCGAATAACCAAATCGCCTTGCAGCACACCCTCCGAGTCGACGGCGGCTGTTGCGCAAATATCTGTTGTGTATTGGAATTCCGGGCCCAAAGCAACCAGGGCTGCGGCCGTGGTGAAGAGTTTCATGTTTGACGCGGGCATAAATCCCTTGTTGCCGTTCCGCTGGTAAAGCGTTTCGCCGGTTTCCAAAGATCGGATCACAACGCCCCAATGCGCATTGGCAAATTGAGGATCGCCAAACAATTCATCGAGTTCCTCGCGCAACAAGCTGCTCGATTCCGCTGCAGCCGGAAAAGAAGCTCGATGGGCGCATTGTATAAAACAAATGGATGATATCAAAGAGCAAATGAGAACAAGAGCGCGACGATTGAAATCCATGTTTGTGCCACTCCGTTAGACGGCGTTTCGCCAGGTCTTGTCGTCCATAACTGATGTTCAGACTGCACAACCGACCGACAGGCAATCGACTGCACAGACTCAAAAAAAGTAGCTAAATTCCGCATAATAAGCAAGGTTTTTCCTTTGTGGAGCTGGTGGCAAATTAAATTTGGTTTACAGCAAGGCCTGGATGGATACAAAACAGCATTGCTTTTCTCGGGTTTTTCGCCTATGTTTTGTTTTATCCATGAATCGTCCAATCGACGGTCGAAAAAGAGCACGGAAAGGAGAATCCTTGCAGGAGAGCAAAGATAAATTCAGCCAGCTGGTCGAGATCATGGCGCAACTGCGCAGTCCCCAGGGTTGCCCATGGGACCGCGAGCAGACCCATGAATCCCTGCGACAACATCTGTTGGAAGAAACTTATGAGGTGATCGAAGCCATCGACGAACACCGCATTGAGGATCTAGCAGAAGAACTTGGTGATCTGTTGCTGCAGATCATTTTTCATGCCCAGATGGCTGCGGAGGCCAACCAGTTTACCATTGCCAATGTCATCGATTCGATCAATCAAAAGCTCATCCGGAGGCATCCCCACGTCTTTGGAGATGAAAAAGTCGATAGCGCCGCCGAACAAATCAAACTCTGGGAAAAAACAAAGCTCAAAAAAGAGGGCAAGAAATCGGCAATCGACGGTATTCCGAAAGAACTGCCGGCTCTGGTGCGCGCTTATCGCTTGCAGAACAAAGCAGCAGCCGTGGGCTTTGATTGGCCCGATATCAACCCGGTTTGGGAAAAGATTGAAGAAGAATTGGCTGAACTGCGTGAAGCGGTCGAACGGCAATCCGAAAGCGACATCCAAGAAGAATTGGGCGATGTGCTTTTCTCACTGGTCAATCTGTCGCGCCACCTTCAACACAATCCTGAAGATGCATTGCGCCACACCATCGATAAATTTTCCCGCCGTTTCCATGCAATCGAGGATGAGATGCAAAAGCAGAATCTCTCTTTTTCATCTGCAACCCTCGCAGAAATGGATGCAATCTGGGATCGGATAAAAAGCAAGGAATGAAAAGAATTGAGGATCGGTCAGCAAAAGAAACATCCGATTGGTCAACAAGAACGATGCTGACCCGGATCCGGTGCGCAGCACCGGATCTTAAAGAAAATCAATCTGGTGGCAATGCGCGTTGGGTGAAAAGCGACTTTTTCGCAACCGCATCAAGAATAAGCGATTGAATGTTTTTTGATTCGGTTAACACCGAATCTGGGGCTGACAAAAGACGGGTGCAAGTGCAGCGTTTCGACTGCACTTGCAGCGGCAAGGATCGCCCATATTTTTCGGCGCTGATCGCGAGGCCAAAAAAAGGCTGCCTCAATTGGCGAGGCAGCCTCTCGCTCAGCTCTGCTGTTCTTTGGATTCGTTGATGATTTTTTGTTCCTGCTCTTTGGGCACTGAATCGTAATGCGAAAAAACACGGCTGTGGGTTGCACGCCCCTGAGTAAGGGAGCGCAGACGAGTGGCATAGTCGTGCAGTTCTGCCAGCGGCACCAAAGCTTTCACCAATTGGTTGTGCCCCTGCGATTCCATCCCTTGAATGCGTCCGCGGCGACTGGACAGATCGCCCATCACGTCGCCCATATATTCTTCCGGACATTTGATCGTCACGATGTAAATCGGTTCCAACAGGATCGGTTTGGCGTTCTGCACACACATTTTGAACACTTCGCGTCCTGCGATTTGAAAAGCGATATCCTTGGAATCTACCGGGTGTTCCTTGCCGTCATAAACAATCGCTTTAACATCGACAATCTTGTATCCAGCAATCGCACCCTCTTGCAAAATCTGCTTTACGCCTTTTTCGATGGCAGGGATAAAGCTTCCGGAAATGGCACCGCCAACCACCTGACTCTCAAATTCGAAACCGCTGCCGGTGGCCGTAGGTTCGATGCGCATCCAGACTTCCGCAAATTGCCCCGCACCGCCCGATTGTTTCTTGTGTCGGTACTTTTCGTCCGCTTTGCCGGTTATCGTCTCACGATACGGAATTTTGGGTTTCTTTTGCTCGATCTCGACTCCATAGCGCTCTTTCAAAAGCTGTAAAATCACTGCCAAATGCAATTCGCCCTGCCCTGATAGAACGGTTTGTTTGAGTTCCGGGTCGATCATAACCCTAAAACTTGGATCAATTTCATTGATCGCATGCAAGCCGTTGGATATTTTTTCTTCATCGCCTTTGGCTTTTGGCACGACCGCAACCTGAACCACAGGTTCCGGGAACTCGATGGGAGCGAAGACGACAGGGCGGGACTTTACGGCCAGGGTATTGGAGGTATGAGTGTCCTTTAGCTTCACTAGGGCGCCTATATCGCCGGCGCTGAGTGCCGATATTTCATTGCGGTTTTTGCCGCATAGAGAATAGATTTGACCGATCTTTTCGCTCGAATTTTTGCTGGTGTTGATGACTTCATCACCCTGTTCGATCTGACCAGAGTAAGCGCGAACGAGAGCCAGGTCACCGACATGTTGCTCAGAAATGATCTTAAAAACGAAACCGGCAAAAGGCTGGTCGGGCTTTTGCAACACCTCGATCTCTTCGTCCTGCGTGGTTCTGGCTTTTACTTTGGGAAATGCGGCGGGGCTTGGGCCGTATTCATTGATGATGTTGAGCAGGGTTTGGGTACCCATGTTTTGTGCAGCGGCAGAGCAGGCGACCGGGTAGATCGTCCGATTCAGAATACCGATACGCAAGCCGCGGACCAGATCCTCTTCGCTCAGTTCGCCGGCCTCGAAATATTTTTCCATCAACTTGTCGTCGCTTTCAGCGATCTTTTCCACCAGCTGATTGCGCAGGTCATCGGCTTTCTTTTTCAATTCCGCCGGAATCTCCCGCACTTCGAATTTGCCTGATTTGTCGGCGGCAAAAACAAGAGCTTTCATCTGCAGCAAGTCGATAACGGTATTGAATCCTTCACCCGCATTGACTGGAAACTGGATCGGTACTGCGTTGTTGCCAAACGATTCACGGGTTTTGGCCAAAACCGAGTCAAAATTCGCGTGTTCTTTGTCCAACCGGTTGATCACAAACAGACGCGGTATTTTGTATTCTTCCAGGATTTCCCAGCACAGCTCGGTGCCGACTTCAACACCAGAGGTGGCATTGACAAGAACAAGAGCCAAATCCGCAACCCGCAATCCGCACTTGACCTCACCGAGAAAATCCTGATACCCGGGCAAATCCAATACATTGTATTTGACTTTTTTCCATTCAAAAGACAACAATGCGGCGCCGATGGAAACCTTGCGTTCGATTTCGTCTGTCCGATAGTCAGAAGTCGTGGTCCCGTCATCCACGGTTCCTATTCGATTGGTCGCACCGGCGCTAAACAAAAAGCCCTCAGCGAGCGTGGTTTTTCCTACCGACAAGTGCGAAACCAACGCGACATTGCGTATATCCGTGAGAACATACTCTTTCACTGTTTGCCTCCATTCATGATCAGCGCATTGCGCCTGGGGTTAATTTCCATATCGACGTCGAGGTAAAATTTAAGAACGCAACAACCGTTTCAAAACCCGACCGGTTGGACTCTTGGGCAAAGCAGAACAAAACTCGATAAAACGAGGACACTTGTACATGGGTAAAGCTTGTTTGCATAACTCGATTAATTCATTCTCTTGCACTTGCGCACCGGCACAGAGGACGATAAAAGCTTTGACATCCGGCGATTGCGCATTGGCGCCAACCCCCACTACCGCTGCTTCCGCAACTGCACTGTGGCTGCAGAGAATATCTTCGACTTCATGCGGAAAAATTGGAAATCCGCTTTTGATGATCAGATCCTCTTTGCGCTCGACGACATAAAGATAGTGGTCGAGATCGATATAACCGATGTCACCGGTGAAAAGCCAACCATCTTTCAGCTGCAGCGCAGTCTGGTCAGGATGATTGTAATAAGCCGACATGATTGATGGACTCTTGACCCAGATTTCTCCGGTAGCGTAGGGCGATAAAAGCGTTCCAGTCTCGTCTAAAATTTGCACTTCTGTGCCGACCAGCGGCTGCCCCACTGAATTGGGCCGGTAATCGCTGTACAGGCGATGACAGCTGACCAGCGGTCCTGCCTCCGTTAATCCGTAACCGACAAACAAACGAGTGGAAAAACGCTCTTCAAATTTCTTTACCATCAATTCATCGACCCGACCGCCATAACAAAGAACAGCCTTAAGATCGGGCAATGCCCTCTCGGTTTCGTCGGTATCGGCCAGAGCTGCGATCAACGAAGGCACTGCCGGCAAAAAAGTCACACCCTCCTTGCCCAAAATCTCCATCACCGGTTTTGGCTGAAACCGCGAAATCAGCACCAAAGTCGCCCCGCTGAGCAACGACAGGTGCATACACAAAACCTGTGCCAATGAATGACACATCGGGATAACCGCTGCAATGCGATCATTTTCGTTGATATGGAACATTTCTCGGCTGGTTTGCATATTGGTTAAAAGCGCCTGATGCGTCATCACCGCACCCAGGGAATCATGCGCGGTGCCAGCAGTATAATTGATCGCAGCCGGGACGGTTTCTGCTGCCGGTTCGAATTCCAGATCGCTGCCGCTCTCCTGCATCAACAGGGTCAGGGGTCGGGCAAAACTGGGGCAGTGCTCCCCCAGAACCACCACTTTTTGGCAGGCAATGCCTTCCTGCAGGACACCGGTGAACAAATGACGAAAACCATCCCAGGTGATTAAAACCTTGGCGCCGCTGTCGGCTAAAAGCGAGCGCAATCCTTGTGGCCGGATGAGAAAATTGACCGGTACAGCAACCGCTCCGAGTGCCAGGACTGCATAATAACTGATAGGGAAATGGGGCACATTGGGCAACAAAATCGCCACACGATCGCCTGGCGCCACGCCCAAAGAACGCAAACCATTGGCAAGACGGCGCACCGCTTCAGCCAGGCGCCCATAGCTCACTCTCACCTCGCCAAAAACCAGAGCCGTTTGCTCTGGCATTGAATTTGCGACTGAATCGAAAAGGGAATAAAGCGACAAATGCCTGCAACCTTTGCCGTTTTTGATGATTCTACTTAATCATTGTTTTTATTATTGATCCGTCATGATCAGACTTTTTTGCGATTGGCTAAACCGCAAAAACAGAGAATAATCGAATCACAGATCAATACAAAATGAAACACGTGACCGACAATAATGCAATGTAGTCATTCCAGCAACAAATTGAAAATGAAAGAACATAAACCTATTAAAGTAATTTTTGTCTGGCTAAATGTCAAGCTCTTTTTCGTGAGATGAGATGATCACCCATGAACATGCCCCCATGCTGAAGGCAAATGAGAAAAACCTGTATGCTGCTTTTCGGTTTGAGCCGCAACAGCTTGATCAGGCATGAAATAGCCGGTTGTTCTAAAACAACTCCGCTTTGTTCGATCCGCCAGCAACACGAAATAAACACCCTTTACCTGCCAAGCAACCGGCCGGCGGCTACAAGGATCTCTACGATACCACCAGATATCGCCAGTCATCAACAGATTCGCTTTGCCCGGATTATGCCAATCCGGACTGGAGACGCGAGCAGCGAATGCTTTTAGTCCTTGATTTTTTTCGAGAAAAGCCTTAATTTTAATCGAAATAATCTATCGATCAGGATCGGGAAAAGCGCTCAGGATCAGCTGAACCCTTCTCCGGATCCCCCATTTCAACCATGGATACATGAATGAATACCCAAAACCGACGATTGCGGCGGTCCCTGGTCACCGGTTGTGCAGCAATTTGTCTTCTTGTTCTCGCCGCGTTGCCAGCAATTCCCTCCAGCCAGCAGATGTTCAACAAATGGATGATGTTGAGCCTGATCCTGGAGAAAATCGAGCGCTTTTATATCGAGGAAAAGAATCCTGAACAGCTGCTTGATGCCGCTCTGCGCGGCATCCTCACCGAGCTGGATCAGCATTCCGTCTATTTAAATTCCGACGAGTACTCGACTTGGAAGCGCCGCTATCAACACCAGAGCGGTATCGGAATCAAGTACAATCGCAGCAATGGCCTATTAACCGTGATCTCGTTGATGGAAAATGGGCCGGCGGCACGGGCGGGAGTGCAATTGGGCGACCAAATCACCCACATCAAGAGCCGGTCGGTCAGTTCTCTTGACAACTTGTCAATTCAAAATCTGTTGTCACAAAGTGCCGACACGACGATTCTTCTGACCATTGAACGCCGGCAATCGGGTCAGGTTAAAAACATACGCGTACCCGTCGAGCCCTTACAGCCAAACAGCATCGCAGCTGCAGGGATGTTGAATAAAGAGACCGGTTACATCAAGCTTTTGTATTTTCACGCCGGCACTCCCGCTGAACTGGATCAAGCGATCCAGAGTCTGAATCAAAGTCAGATGTCACAGCTCATTCTCGATTTGCGCGACAACCAGGGGGGCGAACTGGATGCAGGAATCGAAGTCGCCAATCGATTTCTACCCGGCAGCAGACTCATCGCCTACACCAAAGGTCGCTCCATTCAAGCGAACAAACGTTATGTTTCTACTGCTTCGCGGTCTTTGATCCCCAACCTGCCGCTGATTGTGTTGGTGAACGAACAAACCGCCAGCGACGCCGAGATTGTTGCCGGCGCTATCCAGGATTGGGATCGAGGTCTGATTGCAGGCCAAAACACTTTCGGCAAAGCCCTGGTGCAGACTGAATACCCGATGCAGGACGGCTCCGCTCTTTTGCTGACAACCGCCAGGTTTTACACACCGCTGGGCAGATCCATTCAGCGCAGCGATTCGGAGCAAAACGCCCTGACCTTTAAAACCCCCAAAGGCCGGGTGCTGCAGGGCGCCGGGGGAATTGCCCCAGATCTCATGTTATCGCAATCTAAAACAGCATTGCCGGATAATTTCTACCAACATTTGCAGAACGAAGGGCGATTCTGGCAAGTCGCAGATGACTATGTGAACCGCCATCCGCAATTGCTGCTCCTCGCTTTGAGCAATGCCTCGACTTTTCAAGTTCCTGACTCGCTGGTCAATGCCGTTGCAAACCGGCTTCTTGCCGGACAAAGATCAGCTAAAAGCACCGAGGTTCTGCAAAGGCAGATCATCAAGCAAGCTCTGACCATCGAAATGGCTGGCAGAATCTGGGGAGATCAAGGCCGTTATCTGTTGATGGCGTTCCAGGACACCTGGGTGCAAAAAGCGATTGCAAACTTTCAGCAGGCCAGGCAACTCCTGTCCAATTTCTGACCAATCTCAGCGTCAGAACGAGCAGAAGTGGCTGACAGGGGTCGGCACCGCACCGGCCTGCCAGGGAAACAGAATCACTATCCAGCATACGGTGATGCTTACCAAAGCACCCGGATTCGGTGCGCAGCACCGAATCTCACAGAAAATCAATCTGATAGCAATACACAGAGGGTGAAAACCGCCATTTGTGCAACCACATAAGGATTAAGTGACTGAATGATTTTTGATTCGGTTAACACCGAATCCGGGAAGCATCTTCCATGACCCTAAATATTTAATTATAATCGGCTTTCCCTTTGCAACCCTTGGAAAGAAATCGGAAAAATCCCTTGACAAACAAAACTGGATATTGTATGTTCCTTAGCTGTGATGGATTTCGGACAGGCATGCAAGGTCAAGGAAAAACCTGGGAAAAGGACAAAACCATCTGACGGCCGACAAGCCTTGCCAAAGAGTGAAGCGCGATCGGATCGTCGACAAATCTTTGCTTTTTTAATTTTACACACAACTCTATCAGTCTCTTCATGCAAATGGCCAGCAATCATGCAAGGAGCGGGATTGGATTATTTGAAGGCAAATCAACCGGCGAAAATTCTCGTTGTCGATGACATCCCGGTGAATATCCAGCTGCTCCAGACCCACCTGAATGGTGCGGGTTATGAAACGGTCGTTGCTCGAAACGGCGAAGAAGCGCTGAAACAGGTCGCCAATGCCAGTCCCGATCTGGTTTTGCTCGACGTGATGATGCCCAAGCTCGACGGCTTCGAAACCTGTCGAATCCTCAAAAGCGATCAGAAAACGCGGTATATCCCGGTGATTATGGTCACCGCTCTGAACGAAATTGAGGACAAAATCAAAGGAATTGGAGCCGGTGCTGACGATTTTATCACCAAACCCTTCAACAAGCTGGAACTCTTGGCACGGGTCAAATCCCTTTTGCGCATCAAGACCTTGCACGATGCTCTGCAGGAAAAAGTGCGTCTGCTGGAACAAGCCAAAGAACGGTTGCGTGAATTGGCGGTCACCGATGGTCTCACCGGTTTGAACAACTATCGCTGTTTCAAGGATTATCTTTTACAGGAACTGCGGCGGGCTGAACGCCACCAGACCGAAGTGTCGTTGATCATGGTTGATATCGACTATTTTAAAAACTACAACGACACCCACGGTCATCTGGCTGGCGACCAGGTTTTGCGCGACATTGCACGGTTGATGCATGACAATATTCGCAACATCGATTTTGCCGCCCGTTATGGCGGCGAAGAGTTTGCGATTGTTCTATCCGGGACACCCCATGATTCTGCGCGGGTCGTGGCGGAAAAGCTCCGCCTGTTGGTGGAAAAGCAACCTTATCCAAAGCAGGAAATGCAACCGAATGGTAATCTGACGGTCAGCATGGGTGTCGCGACTTTTCCACAGGATGGCAAAACAGCCGAGAAATTGATCGAATGCGCTGATAAGCGGCTCTATCGAGCCAAGTCAGAAGGGCGAAACCGAGTCGTGGATGAAGGTTAAGACGATGAAGATCAATGGCTTAAAACTATTAAGCAAAAGCAGAATCCTGCGAAGAATCTTGTTTTTTACTCTTCTTGCGATTTTCATTCCGATGATCATTCTGTGGCTCGTCCTGCTCCAAAGCGATGCACAATTGAATCTCGAGGTTTTTCCCGGTCTTGTCGCTATCGTCGGATTTGCTTTATTGCTGGCTTTTGCGATTTCACTCTATCTCTACCGCTATATAGACAATCCCATTGCCGAATTTACCAAAAGCGCCACTGAAATTGCACGCGGCAATTTCGACCATAAAATTGCCATTTCCTCTGATGATGAATTGGGCCGCTTGGCACGCTTGTTCAATTACATGACCACCGAACTGCGCCGGCTAGACAACATGAATTTGGCGCAGATCATCGCCGAGCGCAACAAAACCCAAACAATTTTGCGCAATATCGCCGACGGGGTTATCGTGACCGATCCCCGCTCGCGAATCCTGCTTTTGAACAACTATGCTGAACGCTGGTTCAATATCACCGAAAAGGAAATCACAGAACACCCGCTTTCCGAACTGATCAAAGAGCCAAAACTGCTGCAATTGATCGCCGAAGCAACCAGCCGCAAAAAAAGCCAATTGCCGTCCGTCGAAATAACCACCAAAGTGGAAGGCGAATGGAAACCGCGCATCCTGCAAGCCCGCGCAGCCCGGGTGCAACAACAAGACGGCGAGTTAATCGGTATTGTCACTGTCCTGCGAGATGTGACCCAGCAAAAAGAGATCGACCGCATGAAAACCGAGTTGGTTTCCATGGTTGCGCATGAACTGCGCTCCCCGCTGACGAGCATCTCCGGCTTTAGCGAACTTTTGTTGGATGAAGACATCACCCATGAGCAGTCAGTCGAATATGCAACGATAATCCTCAAAGAAGCCAGCCGCCTGAGCGATTTGATCAACAAGTTTCTCGATATCTCCAGAATCGAATCGGGACGCATCCAGCCGAAAAAAACCGAACTCGACATCAGCGATACGATCTATTTGGTTGTCGGCAACAACGCCTATTTGGCAGATAAAAAAGAAATCAAGGTCGATGTCCATGCACCACAGGAAATCAGCAAAGTCTTTGCGGACAGCGGCATGATGGAACAAGTCTTTCTCAACCTCTTTTCCAATGCCATCAAATACAGCCCGGACAGAACGCGCATCGATATCGTTATCAAAGATCTTCCAGAAGCAGTGATGGTGCGGATCCACGATCAGGGCTACGGCATCCCCCCTGAAGCGCTCGACAAGATTTTTGACAAATTCTACCGCGTTACAGACAACGAGAAAGTGCGGGAAACGCAGGGGACCGGCCTGGGTTTGGCGTTGGTCAAGCAGATCGTTGAGATGCATAACGGCCGCATCGAGGTTCAGAGCGAGATCAATCGAGGGTCGGTTTTTTCGGTCTATTTGCCGCACGCGTCTGGGCAAAACAAAACCATTTTGCCTCAAGAGGATGCGGAAGAAATGATTCGCTAGGTACTCATGCCGCAAGAGTTCGCCGGCACAAAACCAATCTTGGCCGGTGTACCGCAGAGGAAATACCCAGCATAGCTGTAGGAGAGCAACCCATGAAAGGCAAAATCCTACTCGTCGATGACAATATCGACATGCTTCTGATCGGTCAGAGAATATTTACCCGTGCCGGTTATGATTTTCTCTCTGCCCGCACCGGGCAAGAAGGACTGGACAAAGCCCTTTTGGAAAAGCCCGATATTGTTATCCTCGATTACATGTTGCCGGATCTCAACGGCGCACAATTTATCAAGATGATCGGTCAGGACAAGCTCTATCACGAGATCAAAGATACCCCTATCGTTATTCTTACAGCACGCTCCGAATTTCTCGAAGATATAAAGAGCTGTTATGCCTTGGGATTGCGCGCGTTTTTAAACAAACCCTTCGGACACCGCGAACTGGTCTCTGTCATAGAAAATATTATCCAACTAAACCGATTTCAAGCCAACAATCCGACGCCAATCCCACAACAAACGCCTGCCGAACCGATGGCTTCTGATGCAACCTGGCTGGATGAAGTGCAAAATGCTGCACAAGCGATCGCTGCTCTTTGTCGCACCTTGACCAACGAAGACAGTTCCAACTTGACCCTGGTGCAAAAAATGAATCTGCAAGCGATCTACACAAGCAGCAAACGGCTGGTGGCGCTCCTCTCCGGCCAAATCGTTCGCTCGCTCAAAGATGTTAAGGAAAACTATTTCAGCTGATCCTCACCCTGATTGCCGCGAAAAGGCGATTTGCGCCTAAAGTCGGGAACAAAAGGCGCATCATCCCCTTCTTCATCGAGTTCGGTATCCTGAACAAAGAGATGTTGAAAGCCGAGCTCTTGAGCATGCTGCACCGATTGTTGGAATTCCTGTCGATAGAGCCGCCGCTGCAGCGATTCAATCTCGGTCTTGCCCACCGGATGAAATTGTGACATCAAGCTGATAGGCAAATCACGTCCAAATTCCGTGTACAACATCGAGAGCGCATCGATGCTGTTGCTGATAAAACCCGGCAATACCAGGTGGCGCACCAGGGTGCCCTGGCCAGCGACGACATGCCCACTGGTAAAACTGTCCAAAAACCCTTTTTGCCGCACCATCTCAGCCACGGCGTTTAAGGCTTTATCCGGATAGTCGGGCGCATGCGAGAGCTTGTTGGCCAGATCGCTGTCGCTGTATTTGAAATCGGGTAAATAGATATCAATAAAAGGCTCCAATTCCTGCAACACCGGGACCAGGCTATAACCCGAAGTGTTGTAGACCATGGGAATATCGATTTTTTTCGTCCGCAGCTGTGCAACGATAAGCGGCAAATGTGCCGCAAAATGATCTGGAGTGACAAAATTGATATTGTGTACACCAGATGTTTCTGCCAGTTGCTGCAGGCTTTCCACCAGATGCTCGGCAGAAATCGTTTTTCCCAGGTGCTCTTGGGAAATCTGGATGTTCTGGCAGAAACAGCACCGCAGCGAACAGCCGCTAAAAAAAACAGTACCTGAACCTCGTTCTCCGGATATCGGTGGCTCTTCGCCAAAATGGGCGAGCACCGCTGCCACACGCAATTCGGCACTCTCGCCGCAGATCCCCCTCCGTCCGGCGGTGCGGTCTGCACTGCACAACCGCGGGCACAGGCGGCAGGCACGATATTGCGACAACACACTTTTCATCGATCTCTCCAATTGTCAGCAAGGCTCCCCAACGCTGAACGTGCAGCTTGCATCGGTTTGCCAGACCGCAACAACATCTCACGGTGTTCTGCTGTTATCCCAATCCCAAAACACTTGAACGATGAGACAACTTAACGAAAACAGCTGCCAAATTCAATCATTTCGCTTGCGAAAAGCGATTTCCTGTCAAAACCCCCAGATTCTGTGCCAGACGAATCCAGGAAAAGCAACAGAATAGTCGAAGGAAAATTCATTGCTTGGCTGAGCTATTTTTTGTACTTTGTTGATGAGGCCAAAGGAAAAGATATGTTTAAAATCGCCACATCTCTGGATGACCTGCTCAAAGCCTTCATGGTGCGCGCAATCGTTTTTGTCGAAGAACAGCGCGTTCCCTATGGCCTTGAGATGGATGAATACGAACACTCGGCCACCCATATCCTGGGAGAAAGAGAAGGTGAACCGATTGCGGCAGGCCGAATTCGTTACCTCGGCGACTATGCCAAACTCGAACGCATCGCGGTTCGCAAAGCTTATCGCGGCACTGGCATCGGCCACCAATTGGTGGACTATATGGTGAGCATTTCACAACAGAACGGCTTCTCCGCTTTTAAGATGCATGCGCAGGCGCATCTGACCGATTTCTACGGAAAACACGGCTTTATCGTTCAAGGCGAGCTTTTTGTGGAAGCCGGAATCGACCACTATTTGATGCTCCGGGACGATCGCTAGTCCGAACAGCCAACAACAGCACAATTCCACCTGCGCATGGCACAAAGGATGGTTGCGGGAAAATCAGAACCGTTCAGTGGTTTTGCCATCACAAACAAAGGAGGTATCTCGATGAAACGTTCTTGGATCGTCGGGGCGATCTGCATTGCCCTGATTTTTGCCCTCGGATGTGGAAAAAATGACAGCAAGTCACAGGCCGAGAAAAAGATGGAACAAGCAGCCACAGAACTCGAAGAGGCCGGCGAACAAATAGCCAAGGGAGCTGAAGGCGGCGCGGAAAACCTGGCAGAGGCCATGGAAAAAATGGGCGAGTCGATCTCTCAAATGGGCGACGAAGCCGTCGAACCGATCGATTTTCGCGAACTCAAGGCGCTGTTGCCCGAATCGTTGCCGAATCTTCCGCGGCAAAACGCATCCGGCGAGAAAACCTCGGCCTTTGGCATCAAAGTATCCCAAGCTGAAGGGAACTATGCCAATCAGGACGATGGCAAAGAGCTCAATATCGAAATCACCGATATGGGCAGCGTCAAGGGTTTTATCGCCATGGCAGGTGCGTCATGGATGATGGCCGATATCGACCGCGAAACAGACAGCGGATTTGAAAGAACCATGTCCTACAAAGGCCACCGCGGTTACGAGGAATTCGACACTGACTCAAATTCTGGCAATGTTCAGTTGGTAGTCGCTGATCGTTTCATGGTTCAGATCGACGGCATGGGCATGAAAATGGATGAGATCAAGGCCGCTCTCGATCGAGTCGATCTCGACAAACTCGCAAAGCTCGGCAAATAGACAATTGCACCGATTTGCAGCAGACGGCCGTTCTGCAGTTGAAACGGTTTCAGAGTCGCGCAAAACGGCCGTCTGTCTGCAACACCTGCACAAAACACTCCAATCGATCCCTGGAGTGTCTGCATCTGTCTTCCCGGTCAACGGTCGGGTGAGAGTCACACAGCAACGCAGACTGCATCAACAAACGGCAGACTCCCCTCTCACCCCTTCGAACCGGAATCTGCTCGTGCCTGGAAAACCTGATTGGGAGAAAAAATGAAAAAGATGATCTGCAGCAATTGCGGTTATATCTATGATCCGGCGAAGGGTGATCCCAAACACGGCATCCCGCCGGGGACGTTGTTCGAAGAACTGCCGGTCAATTGGCGCTGCCCTATTTGCGCTGCAACCAAGGACCAGTTCAACCCACTTTAAAATTTTTTTCTCTGGGGCAGTAGGGTACGCAGTCAGCGGTAGTGACCGGAGTTGCGCATCAATCGTGCCAACTATGGCGATTTCTCAGCGAGCCAGAATGGCCAGGATCAATGGAGCGGCACCAAGTCCGATAAGCGGATAGGGGCCGATATAATCCGCCAGATCGCGGGAAAAATACTCGGGAACCATTTCACCGTTTTGAGAGACTCTTTCAATTACCCACGCCAACATCTCATCTGCATGTTTCCGCTTGCCGCATGACCGCAAAGCGTGAAACGCGCGCAAATCGACAAACAAACTTTCGTGTCCCAAGGTCTGCGCATCGGTATACGCAAGCGCGAAGCCTCGTCCCTGTTCACCGACTCTTAAAAAAGTGTGGAGGGCATCCAGAGTCGATTTGGCGCTTTTCCATTGCGGGTAAACGATCTGCCAATTGATCGCTTCTACCGCTGAACCGTCGAGAAACATGGGAAAGGCTTCTGATTCCATGCTTTTCTTTATCACTCCGGCTTTGCCTGCCAGCATTTTGCTGAGAATATTGTTGCGCACCTGAACCGCAGAACGCACACATAGATCAGAGAGTTTGACATCGCCGAGCGAGCGCGCCTGCACAGCCGCCTGATTCAGCCCATTGTAAACTGCACAAGATGTATAGCTGAAATGTTCTCCCGGAGCACTTTTATCAGTCAATCCCGAATCGTTCTGGATCAAGCCGGTTTCATCAATCAAGTCGATAAGAGGCAAAATCACCTTTTCGCGGACCTGCGGCCAGCTTTGCTGTCCAAAAGCCGCATCAGAACTCGTTTTGATATAATTCTGCAACGCCCATAAAAACAGACCGTGACCATCAAAATGAAGAAGAGGATATCCGTTTACCATTTCAGAACGCTCATATCCCATCCCTGCATAGTGGTGCACTGAAATCTGGTAATCGCTGTTCATTCCCCAAGGTTTGCCTTGCACTTTTTTTTGCCGATAGAATCCTGCATTGCTGCCGAGCATGAACTGCAGCGCACCTTTGGCTTCGAGATAGTGACCGAGTTCGGCCAACGCAACAGCCGCATAGGCCATATCGCGCGGCGCGGCAACCTTGGGTTGCCTGACCGATAGATGGCTGACGATTTGCCCAAAACTTGGACCAGGCTCACGGCATTGCGCCATTTTCAAAAAAGCAGCGGATTGACGTAAAACTTCAAAAGACTTGCCATAAATACTCGGCGAAGAATGATCAGCGCCATGCCAATGCATCCACCAGCGCTCCTCTGCCTCCAATAGTTTGTCCGGAAGGGCGCGCGACAATTCCTTTTGCAGCTCAGCTGTGGTTTCCGAAGACAGATTGCGCGTATAGACGACAACAATCGCGACCCATAAGCCGTTGCTTTGATTCGAGCTGCACCGAACCATCATCAAATCGTCGCTGCTTGGGAAAAGATAAGCTTGAATTTGCTCTTTGCTGATTCGCAAACGCGGCGTGTGCGGAATATGCAGAACCATAATGAGCGCCGGATAATCGAGAATCATCGGTGACCAAACGTATTCCCGGAGCTTGAGATCCCGAATCTGGCGGTCGATACGGATGATACCGGTACCATTGACATAGGCGATCTGTTCCAAAGGCAAAGAGGCTATGCGCAACCTCTTCTCCTCTACGACAAGCTCAAATCCAATTTCATCCACCTGGTCAATGGTCCGCTGTCCCACATCCCAAAAATCGACAAGATGCGGTTGAAAACAAGTCACCGAATTTTTATGGAGATCGAAAGCTGCATAAGCGATGCCATTTGTGGTTGGGAAAAAATCAACAGAACGTTTTGCAGGCCCAGAAAAAGCGTCTGCGATAAGCAGGACAATCAGGCCAACTCCCAAAACAGAGCGCTGGATGAGGTTTTGCACCCAATTCCTCCTGTGCGAGGATACAGAGAACCAAAAATGATCGCAAGAATAACCCCTGATCGCGGTAAGCGGATCAGACCATGCTCTTCCTCAGATGCTGTACCAGCCGGTCAGCGCTTGCATCGGGTGGTATCAAGTGCAACAAATGTAGAGTGATCGGCTCGGGCCGATTGAAAACAACCTGAAATCGAAATACGGGCAAAGAGCCCATTTTGCGTTAAAAATTGCTCTCGCCAAAAGTCAGATTAAGATTCGGATGGTCCGCTCAGGCGCTGCAAGGACTTGATCAGCGCCTGCGTGCCTTCCCTGCCTTCGCTGTTGCGCTGACAGGAAAGGAAGAGCTGATGCACCAGACTTAACGCCGGCAAGGGCAACCGCATTTCGCCGGCGGCTTCCAGAGCCAGGCGCAGATCTTTTTGTTGCAGGTCGATCATAAAGCCTGGCGCATAATCGCGAGCCACCATTTTGGGACCCAAATTGGCCAGTTGCCAGGACCCGGCAGCGCCATTGCGTGTCGCTTCGATCATGACCAGCGGATCGACGCCTGCACCGGCGGCAAATGCAACAGCTTCACAAACGGCAAGATTGGTCACGCTGACAAGAATCTGGTTGCATAATTTTACAGTCTGCCCCATGCCGGATCCGCCCACATAGGTGATCGTTTTGCCCATCGCCTGGAAGATCGGTAGACAAGTCGCAAAAACCTCGCGGTCCCCACCGACCATGATCGCCAGGGTCCCTGCAATGGCCCCTGCGTCACCGCCGCTTACCGGCGCATCGAGCAGATGAACGCCCTTTTCAGTCAGTCTGTCGGCGATCCGGCGCGTGACCAGCGGCGAGATGGTGCTCATATCGATCACAATGCCGTCTCGCGACATGCCGTTGATTACCCCGTCTTCAGACAGAATAACCGCTTCTACATCCGGCGAATCGGTAACCATCGTGATCACAACATCGGATTGCTCCGCAACCGCGCGCGGCGAGGCCGCGGCGTGAGCTCCGGCAGCGACCACAGCAGCCATGCGCTCTGCAGTGCGATTAAAAACCGTCAAAGGGAATCCGGCCTTGAGCAGATTCAGACACATCGGTCGTCCCATGATCCCCAGCCCAATAAAACCTATGCGCTGCATACTTTTCTCCTTCCATACACCTTATTGATCTGCCGGTCGCGTAAAAATTCTATAGCCCCACCCTTCCATTTCAATCGCCGTCGGAATTGCAGACACAGATGTCCGGCTGAACCATTCGACAAACCCGACTGGCAACTCGGGTAATTCCACCATCACAGGCTGTGGACTGAAATTGATAGTGGTATAAAACTCATCATGACCGGCACGAGCGGCAAAAGCAAAGACATGCGGATTCTGCACATCGAGTCGATCTCTTTTGCCCTGACGCGCCGCCTGATGCAGCTCGGCAAAATGCGCCAAAGAGCGATAGAATTCGGCCAGAAAATCCGGCTGCCAATCGATGACATCCTTGTTAAAGAATTGCAGACGCTTTTGCAGGCCCGCCTCCTGACCGTTATAGATCAACGGCACCCCCGGAAGAGTGAAGGTGAGAACCGCAAAGGCGCGGGCACCGGGTCCCAGCCGTTCCGGCGCAGAACCGTTCCAGCTGTTCTCGTCGTGGTTGCTGGTGAAGCGCAACCGCAGCGCACCCGGCGGATAACTCTGTGCTTCTGCTGCCAACAGATCATCAATTGCCGAGACCGGGACTTCCAGCTTGGCCAACCGGTTCATCAACCAATAGAGCTTGCTCGCATAGGTCACGTGAAAACCATCAGAGTGCAGACTCGGATTTTCGCCCTCCGCCAACCACAAAAGTTCCTTTTCTCTGCCCAGTTTCTCGCTTGCCAGGCGCCAAAATTCCGGTGGAACCATCTCCGCTACATCACAGCGAAAGCCATCGATGTCGACCTCGCGAATCCACCAAAGCATCTCTGCGACCATCGCTGCGTGCAATTCAGCTGCATCATAATTGAGATCAGCGACATCACTCCAATCCGCAACCGGCGGCACGATCTCGCCTGCACTGTTGCGGCTGTACCACTCCGGATGCTCTTCGATCCATGGATGATCCCACGCCGTGTGATTGGCGACCCAATCGATGATGACGCGAAAATCCATGGCGTGAGCCTGATCAACCACCCGTTTGAAATCTTCCAGAGAACCGAATTCCGGATTGAATGAGCGATAGTCGCGTATCGAATAGGGACTGCCCAAGACCCCTTTGCGGTTCTTCTCCCCAATCGCGTGCAGCGGCATGAACCACAACACGTCGACGCCCATCTCTCGCAAACGGGGCAAATGATCGGCAAAGGCGCAAACTGTGCCAGCATTGGTGAATTGCCGCAGATTGACCTCATAGATCACCGCACCGACAGCCCAGTCCGGCGGCGCGGGACTCTGCTCTTTGCCTTGATAAACGCGCAAATCCGCCGGATCTTTAAATGTCCAGAAAGAGACGTCACCCAGCAGTCCGCCTGGACCGCCAAAATCTTTCACGCGCACAGCAATCCGGTTGCTCCCCGGACGCAACGCTGAACTGATAACCAATTTTACAGGTTGACCGGCCCCTGAATGGCTGCCGCACGGCAGACCGTTGACAAAGACTGTCGCTTCATCATCGATATTCGCAAAACCGATGGCGATGTTCTGGATATTTTC
Source organism: bacterium (assembly GCA_029565675.1). GTDB lineage: Bacteria > Zhuqueibacterota > Zhuqueibacteria > Residuimicrobiales > Oceaniaggregativiventaceae > Sulfursilanivivens. The sequence continues at coordinate 600,209 of JAKQNP010000002.1, read as the reverse complement.
GACTGAAATATCGGTAAAATACCAACCCAATCCATCATAGGGTTGGCCAAGCCAGCCATCCCAGTCGTGAAATTCGGCAATCTCGAAAGTGCGCGGATGACCATAGTCAGCGGCAAACCAACTTTCTGCAATACCTTGATCTTTTTCATCTGACTGGAAAAACCACCGAGTGGTCATGGGCAGGGGTTTAAGCGATGTCGAATTCTGGCAAGAGATGAGAAATAACATGGCCAAGGGGAAAAATCGTTTCATGAACCTGCCTCCCGAGATTGACTGGCTCTCAGTTCATTCGTTTTTCGCACCAAGACAGCCGGCGATCTCTTCCGCCCACAAAGAGTCTTGTATGCGGCCGTTTTTACGGCAGCCGAGCGCGTAAATACGGCACTTTTCCCGCAGCATGGCAACCGTGAGATCGCGATTTTCCCCTCGCAGATCCGGCACGGCCAGCATTTTTTGCAGCGCCATGATGCGGTACTTATCCAGGCTGTGCTGCATGGACAGCTGTGGCCATTGCCCGGCACGTTTGGTGACAAGTCTTTCAGCGAGAAAAAGTACCGGATAGCGATGACAGATCCGCAGCCACAGGTCATAGTCTTCACATGCCGGCAACGTTTCGTCGAACAACCCCACCTGCTCAAAAACGCTGCGATGAATCACCGCCGAAGAAGGGCTTATGATGCACAACGGCAAACAATGCGGATAGATCCATCCCGAATATTTGCGGTGTTTTTTCTTTTGATTCATCCTGCAATCGTTCTTTCGCCACTCCTCATCGGTGTAGCAGAGCCGAAACTCAGGAAATCGCTGCAGTGCAGCGAGCTGGCGCTCGATTTTTTCGCGTTTCCACAAATCATCCGAGTCGAGAAACGCCAGCCACTCTCCCGCCGCCCGCAAAATGCCGAGATTTCGCGCTGCCGACACCCCCCTGTTGGGCTGGAACAGCAGCTTGACAGCAGGGAACTCTGCCGCTACCTGGCATTGGGTATCGTCGGTTGATCCATCGTCGATGACCCAGATTTCGTCAGGCGGCCGTGTCTGCCTGACAACCGAGTGAAGTGCCTGCAGCAAGAGTTCTAAACGGTTAAAGGACGGAATAATCACCGACAGAGTCATAGCGATCAAAACACAATTATGCGGACGAAAGCCACTATTGTGAGCAGCACAGCTGCGCCGGCGAGCAAGCGACTCAGCTGCGCCTGGCGCTCTTTATTCTCATATCCCAATAAAAAAGCGCATAGGTATCCGCCGATAAAGCCACCGGCATGGGCTAAATTGTTGACACCTGGAATGAGAAAACCAAAGATAAAAAACATGAGCACCCAGGAGCCCACCCGGCGCACCAGATCTTGTCCCCATACCCCACCGCGTCGTTTGCCGTAATATATCACCGCCGCCAGCAGGCCAAAAATCGATCCCGAGGCGCCGACGGTTGCCTGAATTCCCCAAAGATTGGAGAAGACAAAGCCCAAAACGCCGGAGACGGTAAAAATAACCACCAGACGCGCAACGCCATAGAGCTCTTCCACCAGCGGACCCAATTGGCGAATCCACAACACATTGAAGAGGATATGCAACAGACTGCCATGCAGATAAATGGCGGTAAAGATCGTCCACCAACCGCCGGGCAGCCGAGCGATGCCCGCCCCCGTCATGCCCAGTCCGAAAAGTGCCTCTCCGCTTGGCGACAACAGATCGAATAAACCGCGCACTTGCAGAACAGCGCGCAGATCGATCAGCAGCGCCAAAACATACAAAACGATGCAGACGGATGAGATGACGGTGGTGGCATCCAGCGGCAATCGATTCGGCAGACCAAGGCGCTGCTTGATGTTCCATCTGCTCCTGGTTTTGTGGCCGCAATGGATGCAGACACTGGAATTGGCAGAGATCAATCGCCTGCATGAAGGGCAGAGTATTGACCCCGGACGTTGTTGTTCCACCATGGCATTCCTTGTTTCGCGTTTCCTGGTGCTGGGAAGGACTCGATCAACTCTGACGACCACGACAAAGAGAACCGGCGGCGGGCAATATTTTGCCGTTTTGAAGTGCCCTGCGCAGTTCAATGCCGATCAAGCTAATGCAATAAAGTAATCAATTTCCTGGCCATTCAAAAACGAAACTTTTTCTTGCGAATCCATATTATAAGTTCTATATTATCATTCCTGTTATGCGTTTCGTTTTGTGCAATCCATAAAAGAAGAGTTCGGCACCCGATCGAACGGTTTGATCCGGGCGTGGCAGAGATTGCCCAAAGCTCTTTTAAAAGCTGCGGTTGGAATGAAAGGCAAGGGTCGATTTGCCCGCCATTCTGGCCGGGATTTGCCGCGTCAAAAGATGGTCAAGTTACAGCACCTTTCAGTTTAAAGGATAGAGAGATGAAAATCGGCATCGTCGGCCTTTCCCTGTGCGGAAAAACCACCCTCTTCAACGCATTGACCGGCTCCGCAATCGACACCACCGCATATTTGGGCGGTAAAAAAGACGCCCATCACGCCATTGTCAAAGTGCCTGATGAACGTATTGAGCGGCTCAATGAAATCTTTATGCCCAAGAAAAAAACTCTTGCGACGATCGAGTATATCGATCTGGCCGGCTTGAGTGCAAATCCACAAAAGAAAGGCGGTTTCAGCGATCAGTTCCTCGGCCAAATCCGCTTGGTGGATGCCATCTTGGTGCAAGTGCGTCAGTTTGTCAACGGCAATGTGCCGCATCCACTGGATAAAATCGATCCGCAGCGCGACCTGGAGCTGATTCAATCGGAATTTATTCTCAGCGACCTGTCGATCATTGAAAACCGGTTGGGCCGGCTGGAAAAACAACTGCGGGTCAAAAAAACCGACAGCGACACCAAAGAGTATGCATTGCTCGAAAAATTCAAAGCTCTATTGGAAGACGGCAAAGTTTTGCGCGATCTGGAACTTTCGGCCGAAGATGAATTGATGATCCGCGGTTTTCAGTTTTTATCCCGCAAACCCATTATTGTGGTGATCAATATCAACGAGGATGAGATCAGCCAGGAAGATGCGCTGCTCGCGCGTTTCAGCGGGTGGCAGGGTAAAAATTCCCGTGTGGTGCCGATTGCCGCCCAAATCGAGAGCGAAATTCAGCAGTTGTCAGCCGAAGAAGCGGTGGTCTTCCGCGCCGACCTGGGTATCGAAACTTCGGCCATGGACCGATTGATCCGGGAAAGCTTTTCACTGCTCGGGATCATCAATTTCTTTACCGTGGGAGAGGATGAGGTCCGCGCCTGGACCATCCCGGCCAACACGGCCGCCCCGATGGCAGCTGGCGCCATTCACACGGATTTCGAACGTGGATTTATCCGCGCTGAAGTGGTCGCTTATTTGGATTTTATCCAGCGCAAATCGTTGGCACAATGTCGAAACGACGGCGTCTTGCGTCTCGAAGGACGGGACTATATCGTCAAGGATGGCGATATCATCAACTTTCGTTTCGCAATTTAACTCGTCAACCGGTGCTCGGTGGCTGTAGAAGCGAAGAGATGGTATGGACCAGGGATTGGCAGGTAAACGGTTTCTGTAGCCACGCGCTGCGGTGTTCGTTTAAAAAACGCCAATGGCTGCTGATGGGGGTGACGCCGCTGCTCAAGATGATCGGCAAATTCGGCTGTTGTGCCACAAGCGTTTCCGCCAATTTTACTCCATCCCAATCCGGCAGCATTACATCGACCATGACCAAATCAACTTCGTTGGGATGATCGCGGAGAAAGTCGATTCCCTCCTGTGCACTGCAGGCGGCGCAAACGCGAAATCCATTTTTGACCAACATCAAGGTGTTGATCTCGATAATCTCAGCATCATCATCGATCAACAAAACGGTTTGATGGCTGGATTCATCCTGGGGAGCGGCGGCCTGTTCAGCGACTTCTATCGCCGGCAAGGCCAGCAGAAAAACCGATTGATCATCAGCCTGGGCGACCATTTGCAGTTCGCCGCCATGTTTTTTAAAAATTGAATAGGCCGAGGCCAGGTCCAACAAACCGCTGTGCAAATCGCCGTCTTTCTGCAAGCGATCCAGCAAACCGCGCAGTCCACCTTTTACGTACTTTTGCCCCGCACCTGAAATCTCCAGATCGATTCTTTCCACAGGGTGTTCTGTTTGTCGCCGCATTCGCACGGCGATTTGGCCGCCATCCGGCAGCGATCGGCGCAAAAAATCAAACAAACGGGAAAAAGCCCGATAAAGCTGTCCGGCATCACCGCGCACCACGCACGGCCGCCTGTCGAGATCGAGATGAAATCCAACTGTCACCGGGAACAGCTGCTGTTGAATCGCAATTGCCTGATAGAGAATCGTCTTGAGCCAAATAATTTGATCATCGGCGGACCGTTCCGCATTCAGGTCAGATAATTGCCGAGATAAATTGCTCGCCTTTTGTAAAGTTTTCGTGATTGCTTCCGGCAATTGGGCGGATGACGGGAAAGCGCTTTCTACGTGGGCGATGAGTTCCTGCAAGAGCGAATCAAACTTTTCGCCAAGTCGGTTCAGCAGCACAAAAACCGGTTCCAGCTGCCAATTGGCTGGCGAATCGTCCTGAGGTACCGTTTTTTGATTCTGCTGCGGTCTGGACAATATCCATTGAATTCTTTCTGTCTGCTGATCCAACTGCAAGCTGATAGAACAGCTCTCGCCCACCATTGAACCGGTGAATGTCAGGGTTTGATCCGGCATCGTTTTGAGCTGTTGCAGGTGTTTGGCAATCTGTCCCCTTGGTGGACTGTCGAGAAGCTCGACGATCGCCAGTCTCTTGAGATTGCGTGCAGCAAAAGCTTTTGACCATTTTGGATTGAGATCGGGCAACAAGTCGCCCCGGAAATCGGTGACCAGATTCAGCGGTCTCCGGGCCATACTATCCCGCATCAGCAAGATCAGCTCAGCCTGGCGTGAAAAATCGCTTTCTCTTTCCCACTGCACAAAAGCGACCAAAATCGCATCCGCAGGCAAACGCGAATCCCGGCTCAGCTGGCATTTGATCCGCACCATGTCGCCGTCATTGTCCAAAACCGGCAAAGTGTCATCTGGGAAGAATTTGTTTTTTCCCGGATCGCTGCGAAAAGATTGCAGCCAGCTTTTCCAAATCGTTTTTTTTGGCGCCAAAATCAAAGCATCAAAATCGGTAAGGAGAACCGCCTGCGGCGATATTTTAAGAACATTTGCCGCTTCGCCGCTCCAAAAAAGGATTCGATCTTTTTTATCCAGTACGACCATGGGCAAGGCCAGAGCTTCCAGCCAATCTGTCTGCAGAAGCGGGAGTGCAGAAGGCTCTTCCTCTGCAGAAACCTGCTGTCGCTCGATCAAGTCCGCCGCATCCTCTGACCGAGATTTGCTCGCTTCATCGGTCAATCGATCAGACGCGGGTTTCTTGTTGTCTGGAACCAACAAGGGAAGGAGCTCAGCTGAAAAACGCTTGAGCAAATCGAAACACCCCTCGTCAGGCTCAAAAGGAAACTCATCGACCCGCCTGAGGTTCTCTTCGCTGGGCAAGCAAGGATCTTCATTCTGTTTTGCCCAACTGTGGATTAGGTTCTCGCTTTCTTTGCCGGTCAGCCGGATCAGCCCCAGAAATCCAAGACGGTCCGCTCCATGATAAAGGGGACACAACATGCGCACGACCTGGCCATGGCCATAATGCGTGAACAACACATCCCGATCCTGCGCAGACAGAAACCGAAGTTCCGTACAAGGAACGAACCAGGCAGTCAAATGAGCACAGTCATCTGCCGACAGCTGCGGACAGATCACCTTGGTCAACGGACGTCCTGATGGATCGATTAAAAAGGCAGCAACGCCTTCCCGACGGCAAAGACGCTCCAAATCAAGCTCCAACGCCTCGAGATCAATCAAAGATTGTGTGAGCACGCCTTGAGGCATGAATCCAGCCATCCCTACATTTTTTCTGCTGCTGCCGCGCCGGGCGAGGTTCTATCCCAGGCATGTCCGCCGCGCAAGCAACCCTACCTGCATCACCAACGATGTCAAGCACTGCACCATCAATAGAACATTCAGCGGCTTTGACTGTCGATGACTTGTTCAATGGCCTGTTGACAAACAGAACAAAATGGGGCCATGCTTTTCGAAAACATCCGGCAATCGATCGCCGGCCGAAATAATCCGCGCGAGGCGTATCCCGCCCCTTCGAAACAACCGATCTTGCCCGCGACATCCGGATTGCGCAAAATGGCCTGCATTTCAGCGATTCCATTTTTATAGTCGACATGGCCAGCATCGAGCCGTTGCACAAGAGCCGATAGTGAATCATAACGACATTTGTCCCACGGTGTCGGCACGGGAGTCGCCGGGTCCATCAATCCCGCCCATTTGATGTTGTTCGTATCGAGAACAGCGGTGATATTGGGCTCCCAGGGCTCGGTGTTTTCCGGGTAATAATCAAGATAAGAAATCTGCGAAGAATAGTACTCATCGGCCAAACCGGCAAAAGAGTGACCGAATTCGTGGACAAACACATAATCGCACCACCAGTCCGGTTCACCGGGCGCATTGCCGGTGAAGGAAATGGCAAATTGATTAAAAATTCCCCCGCCGCCATAGCGCGGGGAATTGACCAGAATCGCGATGGCATCATAGGGCGCAGCGGCAGCAAAATCGCGCACGGCGCAATTGTCAATGGTCAAAATGTAGCGCGGCGAATCCAGGGCATTGTAGCTCGTACCGAGAGCAGTCGATCGCCATAGAGATCGACAAGGTTCGTCGATTCCCGCATCGACTGAACAGACATCGACAACCCAGACATTGAAATCCTTTGCTCGGCTTTTAAACGGTTCGTTTTGAAACAAGCTGGCAATGGCTCGCTCGGTATCGCGGTGGTATTTCTCCATCTCTTCCGGTCGATAACCGTCCCCCAGGAATACCAGATCGACTTTTTCGCTGGGCAGACCATTTTGCACGAACGAACAGACTGGAGCCAGCGGCGGTCGCACCTCGCGGTTGATATTTTTCGCCTGTGGATCGATGGTTGTTTCAGCTACTGTTTCAAATTGACCAAACCGATTTCGCGATTCGAAGCGCAACACCACCGGTTGGTTTGGCATCGGAGTGCGAACGCTTTCGTGAAAAGTGCGGAAAATCCCCTGTCTTGCCGGTTCAGTCGATTGCCATTCTTGAAAAATTGTGTTGTACCCCTGTGAGAAAAGAATTCGTGAATCATCTTTGTGTACGATCTGGACACGATGGTTGCCGCGATCGAGTCGATCGACCAGCTGTGTCCGGCTTCCCGGCCACTGACCTTCCGTGCGCAAAGCGTCGATACTGATGATCTCCTGCTCTGCTGTGCCGGTGCGAAAATAATCGACTCTGAGGGTCTGGTCGTTAAAAAAAAGTCCGAATGGAGTGGCCATCAAATGACTGATGACACCAACAACGATTCCAGCGATTAGCGCGGAACAGCGCACCTTTACCTCCGAGAACTGAAAGAGATGTCGACCATCCGTGAGAACATAGACCGATCGCATTGGACGTACTCAGATCCATCCGCGTTCATGGGCAATTTTTCGCAAATAAAATTGCACCGGTGGTTCCAGCCCGATCGCAGCGAGATCATCCACGCGTTGAAAAACCTCTGGCGGCGGACCTTGATTCCAGATCCGGCCGTCGTTCAAAACCACCACGCGATCAACAGCCAATGCTTCATCGGGGAATTGCGTGATCAAAATGGTGCTGATCGGCATTGTCTGCAGATTTGGGTCGCCAAGTTCCTTCACAATCTGCAAAATAGATAAACGGCTGCGCGGATCGAGCAAGGTTGTCGGCTCATCCAACACCAGGTAAAGCGGATTCATGGCCAGAACCGCAGCAAGAGCAAGCCGTTGTTTTTCGCCGCCCGACAGATAGTGCGGGCTTTTATGGCGATAGCGCTGCAGATCGAACTTTTCCAACATGGCATCCACCCTCGCCCGCATTTCATCTGTTGGCATGCCGATGTTTTCCAAACCAAACGCAATCTCGCGTTCAACCGAGGCGGATACGATTTGATTGTCAGGATTTTGGAAGACCATGCCGACCTGGCGGCGAATGGCCCGCCAATTCAGCGGTTCACGGCTGTCCAGGCCGTCGACCCTTACAGTGCCAGAGGTGGGGATCAAAAGCGCATTTAGGCAGCGGGCCAAAGTGGTTTTCCCCGAGCCGTTCGGGCCGATCACCGCTATAGCCTCACCCGGCGTGATGGTCAATGACACGCCCTTGAGCACTTGCGCCGCAGGTTCAGTCGATGAATAAGTGTAGGTTATGTCGCTGATTTCAATCACGCCGAATCCTGATTTTGCACGAGCTGCAGAGGTTTTTCTATTCGCCGAGCAATTGCATAGCAATTTTTCGCTGACGCGGTCGATTGTCAAAATCGAGCAAAACGATTTGCTGCCACGTCCCCAACAGCAACCGGCCATCGCTAAACGGCACCGTCAGCGACGGTCCGATCAGCGCCGCGCGGATATGGGCGTGGCCGTTGCCATCACCCCAGCGCTGGTCATGATGATAGGACTTGTCGGTCGGCGCAACGCGCTCAAAAGCCTCAGGCAAATCCGCCAAAAGACCGGGTTCGTACTCGATAGTGGTCAATCCCGCCGTTGATCCAGGAACAAACAGGACCGCAATTCCATTCTTCATCCCGCTTTTTCCCATTTCGTCAGCGACTTGAGGCGTTATATCCACGCTATCGCAGTCTCCGCGCGTCGATACCGCGATAGTCCGTGTAGAAATTTTCATGATAAACTCTCGAGTTCGAAATGCGTCATTTCATAGAGCCGCTGCACGCGTTGGTTGATTGCCGCTTTTTGCAGAGTCCGCAAGCGGTCGACGCCAAACCCTTCAACTGCAAATGAAGCGAGGGCAGTGGCGAAGACCATAGCTTGCCGCAGCGTCGCGACGGAAAAATCGTTTTTCATGCTGATTGTTCCCATAAAACCGCCGGCAAAAGTATCGCCCGCGCCGGTCGGATCGAATACCCGGTCAACCGGAAAAGCTGGACAAACGAATAAATCAGATTCATGAAAGAGCATCGCACCGTTCTCGCCCTTTTTAACCACGAGAGTTTTGGGACCCATCGTTTGTATTTTTTTCACACCCTTTAACAGACTGGTCTCTCCCGACAATTCGCGGACCTCGGAATCATTGATCAGCAGGGCATCCACAGTTGCCAGCGTCCGACGCAGTTCTTGCGGTGCGCCTTGAATCCAATAATTCATCGTATCCATGGCGATAAATTGCGGCCGGTGCATCTGACGAACCACATGGTATTGCAGTTCCGGACCGATATTGGCCAGAAAAACAGTTGCATCGTCACAAAACGATGCCGGCAATATGGGATTAAAGTCCTGGAAAACATTCAATTGCGTTTCAATGGTCTCGCGATCGACCATATTCTCGAGATAGCGCCCCTTCCATCGAAACGTCTTTCCCTCCTCGATCGTCAGGCCGCTGAAATCCACCCCGCGTTCGCGCAGAAAATCGACTTGCGCAGTTTGAAAATCCGAACCCACAACCGCCACCAGATGCACCGGAGTAAAGAAACTGGCGGCCGCAGAAAAAAAAGTTGCCGACCCACCCAATGCATCTTCCACCCGGTCATAGGGTGTTTCGACCGAATCGTAAGCCACTGATCCCACAACCAAAAGCGCCATCTTTTCCTCACTTGTGTTCGCGGTCTTTTACCAGAAAAAAACAAAACGATTACATGTTTTCCGGCGCTGTGATTTGCATCAGCGTCAGTCCATTTTTGATAACCTGCCGCGTGGCCTGGATCAGCAGCAGCCGCGCCTGGGTAAGCGCTCCATCGTCGCTGACCACTCGATTGTCGTGGTAAAAACGATGAAAAACATTCGCCAATTCATAAAGATAGTTGGGAAGGCGATGCGGCTCGATAAATTGCGCTGCTTTGCTCACCACCTGGGGAAACTCGAGGCATTTCTTGATCAGTTCCATTTCCGCATCGTTGGTCAGGACCGACAAATCCGCTGCCATGGCGCTGTTGAAACCCTGTTCTTCTGCATAACGCAGGACGTTGCTGATGCGCGCATGCGCATATTGGATATAATAGACCGGATTTTCATCCGATTTCTTTTTGGCCAGATCGATATCAAAATCCAGAGGCTGCGACAACCGGCGGTCGACAAAGAAATAGCGCGCCGCATCGACTCCCACCTCTTCGATCAACTCATCCATCTCGATAATTTCGCCGGCGCGTTTGGACATTTTGACCACCTGGCCGCCACGGAACAAATTGACCTGCTGGATAATATGGACCCGGAAACTGTCGGCCGCATAACCCAAGGCTTGTATGGCCGCTCGCATGCGATCGATATAGCCGTGGTGGTCAGGTCCCCAAAGATCGTGCAACACCGCAAAACCGCGCTGATATTTGTTCTGATGATAGGCAATGTCGATTAAAAAATAGGTCGGCTCACCTTCACTGGTCACCAACACACGATCTTTTTCATCGCCGAATTGCGTCGACCGAAACCAGGTCGCACCTTCGTCTTCATAAATCAATCCCTTGTCTTGCAAAACTTTCAACACATTGAGGTGTTCGCTTTGCTGACGCAATCTGGTTTCATGAAACCAACGATCATAGTTGAGGCGGTATTTGTCCAGGCTGGCCCGATGCTTGGCCAGCATCGCATCCAACGCCAAACGGCCAAGACGCTCTCGGCGCTCCTGGTCCGGCAATTCCGCCAGACTGGATCCATATTCTTCCAGGATCGCTTTGGCCAGATCGATCAGATAGGCACCGTGATATCCTCCCTCGGGAATTTCACCGGCAGTGCCCAATTCCGCCCGGTAACGCACATCCAGAGAGGCACCCAATAGGTTGACCTGGCGGCCGGCGTCGTTGACATAGTACTCCCGCTCTACCACAAAGCCAACCTTCTCGTGCAGGGCAGCCAAAACATCGCCGATGGCTGCCGCACGGGCGCTGACAATATTGAGAGGTCCAGTGGGATTGGCGCTGACAAACTCAAATTGAACCCGAATGCCTTTCCCCCAATCATCGCTGCCAAAGGTATCTCTTTCATCGAGTATCTCGAGGACCGCTCGCTGCAAACACGACTTGGCCAGATAGAGATTGATGAATCCGGGACCGGCAATTTCAGCTTTTTCGATGTAAAATTGATCCAGATCGAGAAGTTGGAGCAGTTTTTCCGCAATCTTGCGCGGCGGCTGGCGCAAATCGCGGGCCAGACTCATCGCTGATGTAATCGCCAGATCTCCGAATCCGTCTTGCTTCGGTTTGTCCAAATTGAGCAATATGGGGTCGATGGGATCGATCCCCAAGGCGCGCAACGCATTTTCAAGACGAGTGCGCACGTAAATCTGAGGTTTCATCGCTGTCCTTTACATCGATAAATTTCGCATCGCCCCATAGTTTTTCTAAATTGTAAAAAGCCCGGGTTTCCGGCTGAAAGATGTGGACAACCACGTCGACAAAGTCGATGAGCACCCACTGGCTCGCTTGAGTTCCCTCGATATGCCAAGGCCTTATCTGATCGCGATCGAGCTGTTCAGCAACATGCTCCGTTATTGCTTTAGCCTGCGCAGACGATTCAACAGTACAGATTATAAAATAATCGGTGATCGAGGTGATGCCGCGCAGATCCATAATGGTAATGTCACGGCCTTTCCTATCCAACACATATCGAACGATGCGATCGGCTAATTCTTGGCCTTTCACCCTCTCTCCTTTTTCAAATTGTCAATTGGTTCGAACTGCGATGGTGCAGTAAAATCGCCATGACGGGTATCCCATTAAGTGACACCACCAAAGTCCAATAATATAAAAAATTATCAAAAAGATGCAAAGGGCAAAGCCACATTGTTTTCAAATGAGATGAAAAAATGGCTCTACCATTTCATAGACTCGCAGTGGATCGATCTCTCTCATGCAGCGAAAATGGTTGCGCGGACATCGCTTCGAGCCATAAGCGCTGCATGGTCGACAATCCAGATGTTCGTGTTCGATAACTTTTACCTGAGAACCCTGGGGGTAAAAGCCGAACTGCCGGGTGGTCGGCCCAAAGATCGCCAATACAGGACATTTGACTGCGGTGGCCAGATGCATCAGGCCTGAATCGTTGCAGACCAAACCTTGCATTGCAGCAAGGGCGCAGGATGTCTGCATCAATGTGAATTTACCGGTCATATCGACGATTCTGTCCGGATGAACCCGGCAGATGCGCTCAGCCGCATCGCGGTCAGCCTGGTTGCCGAACAGCCAGATCCGCACATTGGCCTGCCGCAAACAACGCTCAGCCAGCAGGGCAAAATATTCAGCCGGCCAGATTTTCGTCGGCATCCCTGCTCCCGGTGCAAAACCGAGTTGCAGCTCATCAAGGCGGTATCCGTTTTGCTGCAAAACCAGTTGCACCTGCTGCCGATCGGTCGGATCAAGGGCGATCTGCAAGCCCTGGCCGTCGTCTGCAATTCCCCAATCCCGCACGGTATCGAGGTAGCGGCGATGCACGGGAATTTCGCCTGGATACTTGTCGATTTTTGCCCGGATGAGAAGGAACCGCTGCCACGCGTATTTGCGGTAGCGTACCACCCGGCCACCCTTCAACCCCAGACAAAGGAATCGGCTGCGCCAGTTGTTGTGAACATCGACAACCAAATCATAATTCTGTGCATGCAATTCGGCACGCAAAGCCGTCAGACCGGAGAATCCTGCCCTGCTCGCCAGAGTATACAGAGTACCGATCGCCGGATCACAGCGCAACAGATCGCGAAACTGTTCCTTGACGACGAAATCGATTTGTGCTTGTGGAAAACGCCTGTGCAGCAGGCGCAGCAAGGGAGTGGTGAGCAAAATATCGCCGATGGAACTCAGACGGATGAGCAAAATCTTTTGTGGTTCTTGCACGGCTCAACTTTCCTCTGCCGACATTTTATGCCGAAACCAGGCGATCGTGCGGCACAACCCCTCTTCAAACTCGATGCGGGGTTCCCAATCGAGTATCTGCTTTGCAGTGGCGATATTCGGCTGTCGCACCTTGGGATCGTCCACAGGCAAGGGTTTTTCAACGATTTTGCTGGAGCTGTCTGTCAAACGAATGACGGTTTCCGCCATCTGCCGAATGGTCATTTCGCAGGGATTGCCGATATTCACCGGTTCATGATAAGCAGACATCATCAAGCGATAGATACCCTCTATCAGATCATCTACATAACAGAAACTGCGCGTTTGTGATCCATCGCCAAAGATGGTGATCGGCTTGTTCGCCAACGCTTGCGGTATAAACGTGGGAATTGCACGACCATCGTTGGGCCGCATGCGCGGACCATAAGTATTAAAAATACGCACGATTTTGGTGTCGACTCCTTTATATCGGTGATAGGCCATGGTCAATGCTTCGGCGAACCGTTTGGCTTCATCATAGACACCGCGCGGGCCGACCGGATTGACATTGCCCCAGTAGCTCTCATGTTGCGGATGGATCATGGGATCTCCGTAGACCTCCGAGGTCGAAGCCAAGATAAACGCAGCGTTCTTTTCCAGCGCCAATCCCAGTGCTTTGTGGGTGCCCAGAGCGCCAACCTTGAGAGTTTGAATCGGCAGCTGTAAATAGTCAAGAGGGCTGGCCGGCGAGGCAAAATGCCAGACAAAATCGACTTTGCCGGCGATATAAATATATTCCGTGACATCATGTTTAACAAATTTAAAACGTTCACCCTGCAAATGCTCGATGTTGCTGATGGTTCCAGTCAACAAATTGTCCATCGCAATGACATGATGTCCCTTGTTCAAGAGATATTCGCAGAGATGAGAGCCCAAAAACCCTGCACCGCCTGTAACCAAAGATTTTGCCATAAGAAAACCTATGTTTATCGTTTGTTCTTGGTGTGTTTCTATACACTGATTTTTGCAGATGTCTCAATGCAGGGGCACATAGCCAGCGGCCATGCCCTTTGTCATGACCTCCCGCAGCATGCCTTCCTCCTGATAGATAATCAAGCCTTCGGCCTGTGACAGGTTTTCGAGCAGTGCCAATCCCTTTTGGGGGCCCATGACAAATACCGCGGTGGAGAGTGCATCGCTGAGCGCACAAGATGGCGAACACACCGTCACACTGACACATCCGCGTGCGGGATAACCGGTGGCCGGATCGAGGATATGGTGGTAGCGCAGCGAATCCTGGTCAAAATAACGCTCATAATCACCTGACGTTGCCACTGCTCCTGTATCCAGCGGGAAACGCCCCCAAAATTTGTCGCTGTCTCGCGGATGCCGGATATAGACATTGCGTTTGCCGCTCGTGTAACCGCTGGCCAGGGTGCGCAAATCACCGCCGGCATCGACCATCGCATCCCGGATACCCTGTCCAGCCAAAACCGCAATCGCGCGGTCAACCGCATAGCCCTTTGACACCCCGCTCAGATCGAGGGCAGCGCCGGGGATGGTTAAAAAAATCCGGGGCGAGTCGACAACGACTGCCGAGGCATTGACACTCTTGCAGGCCGCCAAAAGGGCGGCTGCTTCGGGAACCCGCAAAGAATCTTGCCACCCAAAGCCCCACAGCTTTTTTACAGGGGCAATGGTTGGATCGAAAGCCCCATCCGAGAGTTGATAAATCGACAAGCTGAGCTTGAGAATATCGATAACCGCCGCATCGACTTCCATGGTTTTTTTGCCAGCTGAAAGATTGACCATGCTGACCGAACTGGAATCTGAATAGAGATTGGTCAGCGAATCGATGCGTTGCATCTCGTGCCGGGCGGCAGAGATCGCCGCAGCGATCTGATCGGTGCTCTGATCCGGGTCAAAAACCTTGATCCAAACCAGCGTATCCATCAAAAAGTCGGTTGACTCTACCACCGGCAGCGGAGCAGAACGCTGGCATGCAATACAAGTCGTTGCCCATAGTATTAGAAAAAAACGGAGCAACTGCACACATCTATTTTTCACGGTGGATGGAATAGTCGACGAGCTGTTCAAGGGATTCTCGAATCTTGGAAAGAGGATAATGCGCCAAAACAGCTTTAGCTGCCTGAGCATGCCCGGATGCCACATTGAGCGAATAGTCGACACCTTCATAGCGATTGACAAATTCAACGACCTGGTGGACCTCTTCATTGGACGAAATACCGCCCCGAAAAAGCTCAAGGATCTCCTCTTTTTCGTCCTGGCCGGCACATGAAAAGGCATGAATCAGCGGCAAGGTGATCTTGCCCTCGCGAATGTCATTGCCGGTTGGCTTGCCCAGGCGGGATGAATCGCCGATATAATCCAACAGATCATCCTGGATTTGAAAGGCCAGGCCGAAATGGCGGCCAAACTCGCACATGCGGTTGCGATTCTCGGGCCGGCCGTCGACGGTCAGGGTGCCCAGGTCACAGGCTGCAATAAATAGAGATGCTGTTTTTTTCTCGATCAGTTGATAATAGACCGATTCTTGCAGATCGAAATCGGTCAGCCGCTCGATCTGCAGCAACTCCCCTTCGGTGATCTCTTTTGCGGTTTTCGAAAAAATCGCCAACGCATTTTTATCCTGCAAATCCAGCAATGCGGACAATATTTTTGAGAACAAATAGTCGCCGATCAAAACCGAAATTTTGTTGTCCCACAGGCTGTTGACGGTCGGAACACCGCGCCGTCGATCCGAATCATCGACGACATCATCGTGAACCAAGGTGGCGGTGTGCAACAATTCGACCACAATACTGGCTTGTAAAGACTGCAATGTGGCGTCGCCGTGCAAACGAGCGCACAGCAGGACCAAAGAGGGGCGCAACCGTTTGCCGCGAAAACGGGACAAATAGCTGACCACCTGATCAGCAAGTGGAATATCCGAATGCAAAAGCCCTGCGAAATCATGTTCAAACCGCTGCAAGTCAGCGTAAATCGGTTTAAGAATCGTATCCAAATCGATGGTTATGAACGAGCTCTGTGCAGTTTGAAAACTGCCGTGATCAATGCTGGAGGTTGGCTGCATCCGTTAATCATCCCTCATACCCAGATTGTGGGTCGATAATATCCAAGTCGATATGATGAATTGAGGGGCAATTGTGAAGGTCGATTCTTTGCGCCAATGACTCGACCGCAGCCCAGCGAAGCCGCCAGGATTTCACTGCGGTACTCCGAATCGGCCGGGATGAAATTTGATCGAACTTGAACAATTTTAAACATTTAATTTAATAATTCCCTTAATGATTGTCAACAGCAAAGAGTTGATCTTTCATTTCCTGCCCGCAGAATTGTCGTTTTGTGCCCTCGGCACTTTGATTGTAAAAGTCGTCCCTTTTCCCTCGATGCTCTGACAAAAAATATCGCCCCCTTCGCGTTTGATAATCGAATAGGAAAGATAAAGCCCTAGCCCGGTTCCGCCACGATGGTGCTTGGTGGTAAAGAAGGGGGTAAAAATGTGTTTCATGTTTTCTTCAGAGATCCCTTCGCCGGAATCGGCAAAATCGATGGTTACCCAACTGCTATCGGCGGCCGCTGTAGAAATGGTCAAAGTACCGCCCTTTGGCATGGCCTGGACGGCATTGAGAATGACATTCAAGAATACCTGTTTCAGTGAATCCAGGCTGAAAAAAACCCGCGGAATATTTTGATATTTTTTCTGAATTTCAACATGGCGTTGGGCAATGTCTTTCTCTACCAGTTCAAGAGTGGCGTCGACCAGTTTTTCTACATCGATCCTTTCGCGTTCAAACTCTGAGTGCCGAGAAAATTGCAGCAAATTGTCGATTATGATGGAGGCGCGGCGGACGTTCTTTTTGATGATGGCCAGACGTTTGGCCATTTCCTCGTTGTCTTTGGCGTAAAGATCTTCCAGGGCATAGCGGGCGGTCTCGATCACATTGAGCGGATTGCGCAATTCATGCGCGACTCCGGACGACAACAGACCTACTGTCGCCAATTTTTCCGATTTGATCAGTTGCTTTTCGATCTCTTTCTGCTCGGTAACATCTTTGGCATACTCGGCGACATATTCCGGTTTGCCGTCCAACCCCGCCATGGCAAACGTCCAGATGTGATAGGTCCGGCCATGATAATAGATCTCGACAAATTTGGACTTACCGGTTTGATAGGTTTCCAGTGCCGGACAATTTACGCACGGCTCTGAGCGGGCAAATAGCGCGCGATAACATTTTTCTCCGATGATCTGTTTGGTATTCTGTGCCGCGACTTGAGCATAGTGCTTGTTGCCCATGAGCAGGCTGAAAGATCGATCCAAGACACAGATCAAGTCGGTGATTCCGTCAAACAGAGACAGGAGTCGTTGACGGCTCAACAGCAGCTGCTGTTGCATTTTGACATTTTCGCTGATATCGCGGACAAACAGCTGGACCACCTGATTCTCACCGATTTCCAAAAAACTGGCGTTGATGTCAACAGGGATCAGACGGCGGTCGGAGCGTACCAGGATAAGTTCATTGCTGTCTGCCTGATGCTCGTTCAGCAACTTGTGAAAAAATTGATCCACTTGCTGTCGAGATCGCAATGAAAAAATCTCCCGCCAATCGCGGCCGATCAAATCAGCGCTGGAACAGTGCAACAATTCGGTGGCGTTTTTGTTGACTTGAATGAGCTTTTGGTTTTCAGTCTGGGCGATAAAGATGGCAATGCTGGCACGGTCGAATAGAGCAAAGTAACGCTGTTCGCTCAGCTTGAGTTGCGAAGAGAGTTTTTGTTCTTTGATGGCGCGATCCAGAACCCTTGGCAACAGGTCGAGATAATCCCGAGTCTTGACCAAATAATCCGCTGCGCCTTGACGCATCGCCGTGACTGCGATGCGTTCATCTCCTTGCCCGGTCACCATCACCACCGGCAAAAGCGGCTGCCGCTGTTGAATAACAGCCAACGCTTCCAAACCGTTCATCTTGGGTAAATTGTAGTCGAGTACAACCGCATCGAAATTTGCCCTGCCCAAGGCTGCCAAGCCGCTCTCGGCATCGTGAAAGATCTGAACGGCAAAGTTCGTTTTGGCCCGTTTGAGAATCAATTCCATCAGATGGGCTTGTTCAGGATGATCCTCGATGATCAACACGCGTTGCCCTGTCTTTTCCTGCTGCTCAGCAGATGGTGATGAGGTCATTTTATTTATCTCGGTTTTAAGATCGCTAGCCCTGCCTTCAGCCGCGATGATTTGGGCCCAAGAGGCTCTCGAAGCTGTTCCTTCTGGTCAATTTTCTAGTCAGCAGCTGCAGCCGTTTCCTTGCACAAACTGACCGTAAAGACGGCACCACCCCCGGCATGGTTGCCAGACCATATCCTGCCGTTATGGCGGCGCACCAATTTATCAGCAATCGCCAACCCCAGACCGGTTTCGGAGCGAAAGCCCAAATCGGAACTCTTGAAAAACGGTTGAAATATCTTTTCCTCCAGCCCGGCGGGTAGTCCCATCCCGTTATCGCGCACAAAGATGTGGTACTCGATGTCCATTTCCCGACAGCCGATTTCGACTTTCGGCTGAGACTGCTTTTCGACCGCTTTGATAGCATTGGTAAGCAGATTGTTAAAAACATGCATTAACGCCGAACGGTCGGCCAATACTTCAGGCAAGTCGGATTGGATCTCGACCTGGATCCTCTTTTCCAGCAACTGGCCGGATAACGATCCGAGCAAATCTTTGAACAACCGATTGAGATCGATCCGCTCAAACCGCAAGGATTCTTCGTCGAATTGCTGGCATTCGCCCAGCTCGTTCATCAAAGTCTGCACTTGGTTGAGATTTGCATCGATGCGCTGTAGATATTCCGGCAAATGCTGCAAATCGTGGGACTTGTTTTCTTCTTGCAGGAGAGATGTAAAACTCTTTATGCTTTGCAAAGGAGTTCGTAAATCATGTGAAAGCATTCGGATAAATTCTTTTTGGTTATCAACGGTTTCCTGTGCATGCTGAAACATTTCGGCGTTTTCCAAAGCCTGCAGTGTGGAATTGGCAATCAATTGGAAAAATTCGATCTCCTGATCGGTAAACTGCCTGGAAGACGGCCAGCTGACTGCCATGATCTGCAAAACATCACCTCGGCAGGCAGGCAGAGGTATCAGCGCAAAGGGTTGAAAACGGTCGAATTCGGTTGTCAAAGCCCGTTTATCGCACAGAGTTTCACAGAAATCGCGCGGCGCAACAAAGAGAACTGCAGAACGATCTCGGTACAGTTGCTCTGTCAAATGCTCAATCCGTTCCGGCACCATAAATTCGCGCAGGTTCTCGGGCAACCACTTGAAATAATCCTCGTCCAAATGGTGCAAATGGATCTGGTCAGGCTGAAAGATCGCCTGAATGGCTTGGCGAGAAGCTTCCTGAATTTTTTCGGCCTGCAGTTGTCCGCCGATCTGCATCGCTTCGGTAAAAAAATGTGTCTGCTTTTCACTTTGGCGTTCGAGCCGTTTGAACAGATCGGTTCGGCCCAATATCACTGCCAGATGCTTGGCCACAATCTTGAGATATTCAATCTCTTCACGGCCAAAAGGTCGGTCGTTGATTCGCCCCAAAGCCAGATTGCCATAATATCGCGTCTTGCCCAAGACCAGTAAACTGGTATGCGACGGCATTGAAAACGGCAGGCGATCGGTGCGGATCAGCGGTTCCAGTTTAGGTACGAAGGCATCCTTTCGTCTAACCCAACCCATTTCGCTCTTTTCAATTGGCTGCCAATGACAATCCGCACCCAGAGTCGAATGCACTGAGCGGGCGGCGATATCATAACAAAGGGTAGCTTGTGATGCAGTTTCGAATATGGTCAGAGAAAAGTAATCGAAATCGATGACTTTGCGCAACTGCACAACCAGAGCCTGCACACTCTCTTCATCGTTCATTTCATTGGCAATGATCTGCACAATCGCCCGCAGGCCTGCTATCTGATCGATTTGAAATTGCAGAGACTGCAGGACTTGGCGTTTTTTGAGTAAAAAAGAAAAAATATCGGCAAGCAGATGCAGCATATTCTTTTCTTTATCCGACCAGCGGTGGACCTTGCTGTCGAAGAATATCAGGCTGCCGAGCAGAAAAGATGGTTGCAGGATGGGTACCGCTGCCATGCTGACAAATCCGCATTCCCGCGCGGCGGTCGCCCAGTTCGGATCTGCCGATTGTTCGGTTATTTGCGACAGGTAAACCGCGCTGTTTTTCTCGAGCACCCGTTGTGCAGGGCCATATTCGGCCAATCGGTCGACCTGAGCGCGCATGGCTTCGGATTGACAGGCGATTGCAGCTGTTTCCACCTGCGGTTGGGCGATCCGCACCACCAGGCATGCTCCTTTAAGCAGCTCCAAAGCGCTGCTCGCCGCCCGATAAAAGTCCGCTGTCATGGTTTCAGCCTTCCACTCCGATCGGCACCCTTGTAACAGAGGCTGTAAAATTTGCACCAAAGAGTCAGGAGAAACCGTCTGATACAAATCCTCGGGTAAAACGACCAGCAGATGGTTTTGCGGGCGCTTGCGATCATACAGCGAAGCCAACACTTCAATCGGTCGATTTGTCGATTGCAGTTGGCCGCGCAACAAGAGCGGGAAATCGCATTTCTTTGGCACCTGGATAGGTCCCAGCACATCAGCGATGATAGAGTTAGCAAGTTCCTGATGGTTCAGGCCAACCAATGTTAAAAAATCCTGGTTGGCATCGACAAAAGTCTCGGTGGCAAAATCGGTCAGAACGGTGGGGAAAGGTATCGCCTCAAGCAAATTGGCATAATTTTGCCGCCAAAGCGATGCAGATTGGTCGACAAGATTCAATCGATCGCTCTGGTCCATGCGCTGAATCGGTGAAGCCAGATCATAGGCGATCAATTCGCCGAGAAGAATTTCGCGCGGCTCAAAGCGGTCTTCTGAACGCCGACCCAGGTAGATGGCGCCATAAAATTTTTGCTGAGAAATAATCGGTAAATAAAGTTCTTGTCGCATGCTGCTGAACAGCGGCGCGGTCACGGATTCATGGAGCAAAATTTCCTGTTTCTGCAGCATTCTCTGCAGCGGACTGTCCGGGTCGGGATCGGGAATGAAATCATGGAAAGGGAAATCGGGCAGAGCGTTGTAGGCAAAAGGCGCCGAAAAATTTTCTTTGTCGCTGTCATAAAAAAAGAAAACCAAAAGATCACATGGAATCAGACGGATCGTCTCTTTGCGACAAATGTTAAACAACTCATGATTGTCAACGGCAGTCGCAAAAAGCCGGGCCAATCGTTGGAGGGAGTAGAGCATGTCATTTTCGAGCAAGTTCATGATCTTTGTTCCACTCTCCTTTTACAGCTGTTGGCGATGGCGGCGCATAAAAGTGTCAGGCCGCCTGTTCGTTTAGCATCGCGCGAGTTTTCGCAAGTACCCTTTGCTTGGCTTCCTCGAACGGTTCATTCAGGGTAGCGCCGGCAGCAAAGGCGTGCCCGCCCCCACCAAAAGCAGCAGCCAACCCACTGATCGGAATGGTCCCGGCAGACCGGAAGCTGACCTTCGTCAAACCATCCCGCGTTTCACTGAACATCAAGCTGAGCTCAACACCTTCCACCGAGCGAGGCAGTTCGGATAGCCCTTCAATCTCCCATGCTTGAACGCCTGACTCGCGCAGCATCTCTTGCGGCAGAGCAAACCAGGCCAATTTGCCGCCGCATTCAAAGACTATGCTGGCCATTAAACGTCCGGCCAGGTGGATGCGGTTTTGTGAAAAACTTTCGTAGACTTGCTTATACACCTCACGGTATCGCGCGCCCCGAGATAGCAAATGCGCAGCGATACGGTGGGTTCGCGGTGAGGTATTGGAAAATCTGAAGGAACCGGTATCAGTCAACAGACAAGTATAGAGCGCATCGATAATCATCTGTTGCCAATCCGCTTTCGAATGATCTAAAAAATCAAAGACCAACTCTCCTGTCGAAGAAACAGTGGTATCGATCATTTCTATAGTGCCAACGTGTTCAGTTGGAATGTGATGATCGATGCAGGCAATCGGCAAACCATGCGTTCGGATGGCGCGGCCAAGCTCAGCCAATCGGCTCCACTCATTGATATCGACGATAACCCCGCCATCCAGACAAGGCAAGAGTTCAGCAAAAGCGGCAGGTTCGAAAATTGTGATTTCATCCACAGGATCGAGGAAACGGAAATATTTAGGTGTTGCATCCAAATTGACGATATGGACTGATTTGCCGAGTTGGCGCAGATAATGTGCCATCGCCACTTCGCTGCCGATGGCATCGCCATCCGGAGTGCGGTGACTGGTGATCAAAAGGTTCTTTTTGTCCTGAAAAAACGCAGAAAAAGCGGACCAGTCGCGTTCTTGCATGGTCAATTCTTCCCTATTCTCTGGTGTTCAACCGTAATATTTCCGACAGCGTCGATCGCGCGCAATGTCAGGTTCTGGACAGTGCCTGGCGCCTGGGTCAACTGCAAACGGTAAGACTCGGTTTTGCTGTCATTCAAACCGTCCAACGGCTGCAAAACCTTCCAGGCTTCGGCATCGAAGCTGTAATGCACCGCTTCGATGGCGGTCCAATTATCTTGCATCGTAAAAAGAAGGTGAATACCCTGATTCTGACGCTGAACTTGAAATTCCTTGAGAGCCGGGCCTGTGTTGTCCACCACGAACGGTTCGCTCACCTTTTCCGTACTCAATGCCTGGCCAATGGGATTTTCAGGCGTATCTTTGGCGACGAGTTTCAACCGATAACGTCCGTCGGCCATAAGATAAGAATCCCATGAATATACACTTGCCGCTGCATCGCTTAAAAGCGGTGTCCAGATTCCATCAGGCAAAAGCTGGTAATAGAGATCGAAAACCAGCGGATCAAGATTGGGATCGTCAAAAATCCAATCGGCGCTGCGTGCTCCTTTTTTGGGCGTGCTGGCCGGCAGATTCTGCGGATAAACCAGTCCCTGCAGCTCCGCAAGTGTGTTGCCGGATGGAATGTCGCGCTTGTCACTTTCCGGATAATATTTACCCGGCTCGTGGACGATAAAGGTGCTGATCCTGGGCGGCAAATTGATTTGCTGATAGGCAATCACCACTTTCCGCACGACCGCAGCTGTTTGGTCGGCAGTGTGGAATTCGGCTTTCCATTGAATGAAACGCGCTGCCGGGCTGACGACTCGTAAATCGCTTTTTTCCTGCTGCACAGGCTGCCATTCGCTCCAGCCAGGCCCAGGTTGTTCGGTATTGCCGGAACGGGTATGGAAACCAATTTGGCTGGCGGTTGCATCGCCTTCTAAATCGAAAACACCCCAGCGGGATTGCGAACCTGTATCCAGGGGCTCCGACTCGAAAACTGCCGTTTTCGATCGTTCGGACAACAGTTCATATACTTTGCCCATATTGGCAGTACCCAGAAACCAACGGTTGGCATGCGCAGCAAGTGCTGTCACCGGCGATTCCTGAAAACGGCAGAGCAAATCCGTTTCATCATTTGCATTGATACGATAAATTTTCCCCTCGCTGCCGGTGCCGACCAACAAGCCATCCGCGGTCATCATCAAACATTGCACCAGATCTTCCGGAAAAGCCCAGATTTCACGGCCATGTCCCGAAGGGTCAATCCGCCACAACGAGCCATTTGTTTTTGTGGAAAGGCTGGCCGCCTGTGTCACGATCGACTGTGCGGACAAAGCCACCTCAGCTTCCTCCGCTTGATTTGCTGTCTCGCTCTTCTGGCTCAGTTGTCTGACCAATTGCTCGCCGATATCAGCGATCGGCTTGTTTAACGTGGCGGCATAGACTGTTCCATCGTCTGCAATCGCCAAATCGTGTACTTCAGAAACCTGTGGATCACAAAGAGCGAACGGTTTGCCTTCGGCATTGAAACGATAGACAACACCTGGCTGACTGCTGCCGGCATAGAGCCGGTTGTCTTTGTCAAGCGCCAAACAGCGGATGTGCGCATTTTGGCCGTCAAAATAGCATTCAACCTTTCCGGCGGTGTCGATTCGATAAATCCTTCCCGCGTCGCCGGTAGCGACATAAATGGCGTTTTGGGCATCAACAACAAGATCCCAAATATACGATTCCTCCGGATCGAAGATGATCTCGGCGCTGCCTGGTTTGTTCACCCGATAAACCTTGCCCCGCGGTGACGTGGCGGCGATCAAGCGGTCTCTTCCATCCAATGCAACCGCAAAAACCTCCAATTCCGGCGCATCGAAAACCAACAGGCTGTCGTTGGCGGCCGTCAACCTATAGATCCGGCCGTCATTGCCGGTGGCAATGTATAGATTTCCACGTCGATCGATGGTCATGTCCCAAATGTAAGGATCACCGCTGTCGAAGGATAGGCGCTGTCGTGGTCCCGGAGTCAATCTGCCGCCGTGCAGAATCGATATCTCATTGCCTTTGCCGCGCAAAAAGGAGGAAAATGAGCTCTGTTGGATTTTGCGGGTTTTGACGGCATGAAGTGGGGCCGCAAGCCCCAGCACGATAAAAACAAACAACCAATAGCTTTTTTGCATGTCAATTACCCTAATGTGAACCACAAAACTCGATTTGATATTTGGCCCATGCCGCTTCCGAACGCCTCAATAGACGATCGCTGTCTTTTTCGCCTCTGATGCAGACTGCGACGCTCTGGTCGGTCGTTCGATGCGAACCTGCAACTGTTTGGCCCCGTGAACTTGTGAGTCGGTCGCTATTTCATATTCGCATAAAAC
This sequence comes from bacterium, assembly GCA_029565675.1. Classification (GTDB taxonomy): domain Bacteria; phylum Zhuqueibacterota; class Zhuqueibacteria; order Residuimicrobiales; family Oceaniaggregativiventaceae; genus Sulfursilanivivens. Next base: position 575,611 of record JAKQNP010000002.1, on the reverse strand, counting down.
GCGATTGGCGGTTTTTCTCGCAATCCCGGTCTCTGCCGGAGAATCCATGATCTCCAGAATGGACAGCGGCAAAGCGGTCAACTCTTCTCCTTGCAGATAGAGACCGCTATCTTTCACCCGCACCTGAATATAAAGCCGGTCATTTCGGCGTCTATTCCTGACGATCGAAAGCAAATGATCCCAATCATATGGCTGAAATTTTTGCGGCGTTGTCTGCACCTCATAACGGGTCAGGGCAGATCCGCTGCTGACAATGATCTGCAATTCATCGCTGTCGATCCGCTCTGGTATCGGGATAAGTTGCTGCAAAACCTCCTCTTTTTCGCGGCGTTTTTGCAGGGTCATCCACAAACACAATGTATCGCCAGGCGCTATCTCTTTTCGATTCTGACGAACCGCCTTGAGATGTAGAAGCTGTTCACCCGGACAAGACTCGGCCCGCAGTTTGACATGTTTGATCTGCGGTGATTCAAAATCATTGACCAAGATCACGCCCAGCACTCCAGCAACCAGATCGCTGGCATTGGCAACATCACTGCCTGTTTCCAACATGCCAATTTCCTGAACCGTAGAATATAGCTCCTCCAGTTCGAGCCGCTCCCCATTGGCCAATTGAAATTCAGCGGTAAACCGGGTGGTGACTGGCTCTGATGCCAGACGCGCAGCGATCAGCGCTTGATAAAGCGCAATACGCAAAAAAAACGGGGTCACATTGTTGAGCGCTTGATCATCAGCCATGGAAAATTTGAAAAGCTGATCGGGTGCATCGCCATGTCGAACCAACAATTCGACCGGAATCAGTTCAGGGTAGACCCCTAAAGTACCAACCGCACCCGAGAGGCGGTCCTGGCAAAAAGATCCGACTGTTTCACTCGTCAACGCCATCTTGCTCGATCCCATCAGACTGGGCATCGTCGCCAGGATGGTTGCATGCGCCAGCGGCAAACGAATCGGCCCGAGATTGAATATCTGATGTCCAAATGCAAGGACACGACCGTCGTGTACCCCGGTTACTGTACCGATGGCACTGATGCTGATATCGCCATCGACGAAGAGCTGCGCAACCGCTGAACCGGGCTGTAAGGAGATCGAAGAGGTGCCGTTGCCTCGAGCAGTCGCCCCTCCCGCCATAACATGAAAGCCCAACCGCTGAAAAAGCGGGTGAAATTCGCTGATCACGTCAGCCTGTACCCCGGAAAAAACCAGGGGTACTGGAATCGGTTGAAATGCCGATGAACCGGTAACGGCACTGCCGGCCAATCTCTGCACCACCTCCGCCCAAAAACCCGTTTCCGCACCACACAGAACGGTCCGCAGATAGGGTTGCAGCCATCCGCTGCCTGCCCCAACTCTTTGCCGCGGCAACTCCTGGTATTCGAGCAGCTGCAACATCGACTCGATCGGCATCACTGCACCGATCGGCTCTTTCATGAACTGTCCAAAACGCATTGCCAGCGCACCAATAAGGCGGCCGTCGATATACATGGGACTGCCGCTCATTCCGCTCGCAACCCCCGACTTTTCTGCTTGTTCACCCTGCAAACGCACCAGGATGACATCGAAACGGGGATAAAGATTTTCCAGAATGCCCAGGACTTGAAAATCAAAGCTCTCAACCGCAGTGCCGCTGTAAACGGTGAGGCCGGTCCCGGTCATTCCGGCTTTAACCTGTTCAAGGGGGAGGATCGGCTCGGACCATTCGGCGCCAAAGTTCAAAGCGACCATCAACAGAATGCCAATCCATATGCGACAAATCGTGTTCAAATTTTCCTCACAACCCTAAAAAAAGCGATATTGAACCATGGAACACAAACCAATGCCGCCTGCACACGACCAACGAGCCAAGCCACTCAGACTTGGATTTCATGCATCACACCACATCGCCCGTCGATCACAGCGATAGAGCAACATCGACAGCAAGTGGGGAGGATATCGCTCTCCGCTCTGCAAATCTGGACCCTATGCAGTCAGCAATGAAATAGAAATAGTTTAAAAATTTATTCTTACGGAAGCAAGATATTTCTTTGACCTTCCTGGGGGACAGGCAATTCCGGGTGCACAAATGGATGCCGGGACGGATGATGACGGGTGCAACAAACAACACCAGGGACTGGAACACAACACTGGCAGTCAAAGAAGAATTTCTTCACCGATCAAGAGATAGCGCGCTTGCTGTCCTTGTGCTTTAACCTTGTCGACGAATTCTTGTGGATCAGATTCAATTACTGAAAAAGTATTGAAATGCATGGGTATCGCCAGACCTGGATTGAGCAATTCGACCGCTTTGACGGCATCATCGATCCCCATCGTATAGTTGTCGCCGATCGGCAACAAGGCAACATCGATGCGATTCATCTCACCGATCAATTTCATATCGCTGAACAAACCTGTATCACCCGCATGATAGATGGTTTTCCCGGCAAGGGTCACCAAGTAGCCGCAGGGACTGCCCACATAAGCGAGCGTTTCTCCTCCCAGATCTATTCCTGAGCCATGATGAGCGATGGTCAGTTTGACACGGCCGAAATCAAAAACATGGGCACCGCCTATACCCATCGGATGCACCTTGCACCCCTTTTTTTGACAATAGATCGCCAGTTCATAAGGTGCGATCAAAGTGGCGGAATGGCGTTTGGCGATGGCGATGGCATCAGCGCTGTGGTCGCCATGTCCATGAGTGAGCAGCACATAATCTGCCTTGATCGCTTCCGCCTGCACCGGCGCCAGCGGATTGCCGGTTAAAAACGGATCGAAAAGCAGATGGTGTTGAGTATCGGTCAAGAGAAAGGCGGAATGGCCCAAATAGGTCAACTTGAGCATGGCATTCTCCTTTAAATGCTGAGCAGGTTCATGCTAAAGATCACCGCCGATCGGCCGCATAACCACTTCTTCAACCATAAGCGAGGGAGGCGTGCAGCAGAGGTCGGCAAGGGTTTGTGCAACCTCTGCAGCTTTCATCATCTTTTGCCGATCTGCATTTGAGCTTCCCCAAATCGATGTATCGGTCGCACCTGGCATGAAAGCGGTGACCTGGATGCCGTGTTTCCTCGTCTCCAGCCGCAAAACATCGTTGAATCCCTTCATCGCATATTTGGACGCACAATAGGCACCCGAATTGTAAAATGGCTGGCGGCCGGCCACTGAAATCACATTGATAATCTGGCCTCGCTGTCGTGCAATCATCCCCGGCAAAACCGCTGCGGTGCACAGGAACGCTGAACCGGCATTGGTCGCCATCATTTTTTCCCACTCTTCCAAACTGGTATTGACAAGTTTTTTAAAAACAGCAACACCTGCGTTGTTTACCAACACGTCGATCGGGCCCCAACTCTTTTCCACTTTCCGTACCAACCGGGCAACACCCTCTGTATCGGTGACATCGCAGACTTGCGCCATCAACTTTGCACCAGTCGGTCCGGCCTCGTGGATAACCGCATCCAAATCGCTTTGTGTCCGGCTGCTGATGACCACCCGCTGTCCCCGCCTGGCCAGATTAAGGGCAGTCTCACGGCCGATGCCGCGGCCGCTGCCGGTGATCCAGATGATCTTGTCAGCTTTCTCTGTCATTTTCATTCCCTTTTGTTGATCAAACTCAAAAATTCCATCCGCGTCATCCGCTCTTTTTGAAAGGCGCCCAGCATGGCGCTTGAGGTCATCAAGCTGTTTTGCTTTTCCACTCCCCGCATCATCATACACAAATGTTTGCCGTCCATAACCACAGCCACACCGAAAGGTTCGAGCACCTCCCACAAGGTGTTGGCGATTTGATTCGTCAGCCTCTCTTGCACCTGCAAACGGCGCGAGTACATATCAACGATGCGCGGAATTTTGCTCAAACCGATTATTTTTTTGTTGGGCAGATACGCAACATGGCACTGACCATAAAACGGCAACAAGTGGTGCTCGCACAAACTGTAATATTCGATGTTGCGCACAATAACCATCTCGTTGCACTCTTCATAAAAGATCGCATCGTTTAAAATGGTCTTCAAGTCGGCCTTGTAACCTTTGGTCAAATAGCGATAGGCGTTATCCATCCTGCTGGGTGTGCGCCGCAACCCCTCACGCTCCGGATCTTCTCCCAATTCGACCAACAATTCTCGCACCAGCTGCTGTATACGCGTTTCCATTTTTATTCTCCTCGATAAACCGCCATATTGCGCGGGGTTTCATAGAGCTTGATTTCATAAAGTTCAGCCCCGGGAAATTTGTCCTGCAAAATTCGCCAGAATGCAACCGCCAGGTTTTCTGCAGTCGGTACAACACCGCGCAAAAAATCGACATCTTCATTGAGATAACGGTGATCGACCTGATCGATCACCTCGCGGGCCACGATCTCTTTGAGCTCCTTGAGGTCGATGACCATTCCAGTCAACGGATCAGGCTCTCCGCGCACGGTGACCTCAAGATCATAGTTGTGTCCATGTCCTCTGGGGTTGTTGCACATACCATAGATTTTGATATTGGTCTGTGGATCGAGTTTATCGCAATGCAAGCGATGCGCAGCACTGAAATGGAGTTGACGAGTGACATAGACTGTTGCCATCGATGTTTCCTTTGCCATTGATGATAAAGCGATTATACCGATTCCGGGGGATCACCTCGATTCCCCTATCGATTGTTGCTCTGGACAATGCAGGCAACAAAATAGATCGACAGTTTAATCCTCGAGTCTCCGCCACATCGCCCTTGCCGCCGGATCTCTTCAACTCTTGATCTCGATTGAGTCAATAACCAGGCGTACGTCATCCTGTTGTCCGACACATCGATCAGCCGCAGCAGGAACGAAAAACGCGCACAAAGTTGTCCCAACAGATTTTTTGCAGTCTCTGTTCCGGATAACCTCGTGAAATCATCAGTTGCACGAGTTCAGCATAGGCACCGCAGTCGTGCACGCCGACCGGCAAGATCGGCAAGCCGTCAAAATCCGATCCCAGCGTCACCCTGTCGTCGCCGAAACGCGAAGCGATATAATCGATGTGATCAATGACCCGTGCCAGCCCAACCTCGGTGTTGGGCGCGACCTTTTGAAAATGCACCTTGAACTCCTGAAACAAACGATCGATCTCCGCGACATCGGTACCTGCCTGGCGCTCGCGGCGGCTGAGTTCATCGAACAATTCCCCGCCTCGGGCTGTCGCAAACCGGTGATACCCGATATCGAGAAAAGAGGGGAAGAGATTGATGCCGATCACTCCCCCCGAAGAACCGATACCCTCGATCAATTCATCGCGCAGATTGCGCGGGACTGGACAGAGTGCATGCACGCAGGAATGGCTGGCAACCACCGGTTTGGCGGACAATTCCAGAACCCGTGCTGCAGTTCGATCGTGAGCGTGGGAAAGGTCGATGATCATACCCAGATCGTTCAGCACTCTTACCACATCGCCGCCAAAATCGGTGAGGCCGTCAAATGCAGGTGCGCTGTCATTTGATGAGATGGCCCAATCGTTGCTTTTGGCGTGAATAAGGGTGAGCAGGCGGACTCCCAAATCGTGGAATTTTTCCAAATTGCGCAGATCATTTTCAATCGCATTGCCGTTTTCCACCGCCAGAACCGCTGAGATTCGTCCTTTTCGAACATTCGCCATGATCTGGTCTGCAGAGGTGGCAATCGCTATTTCATCACTATAAGGCTCAATTTGAACGCGAAATTTTTCGATCATTTTGGCCACGGTGGCAAAACGAAATCCGACGGGAAAAGACGGAGGAATATAAAAAGCAAAAACCTGCAGGAGCACGTTTCCGCGGCGCATTGCCGGCAAGTTGACTTCCAGACTTGCATCGCACAGATCAACTCCCAGTACGATGCGCGTAGCCGTGTCGCAGTGCAGATCGCACATCGGCAGACTCATTTTTTATCCCTTCGAATTCATGCAGTTTCTTGCCCAGGTAAAATTTGCACAGGTTGTGCAGTCAACAAATTCTTTGCTCACCAACACAAAGAACGAAATCGCTGGCAAGAATGCAAATAAAATCCTTGTTCGCTGCTCATCGTCTCTGCCCACGAGTGCGGTCAATTTCAACAAACGAACTTGTGCACCTCAAACAGCACAATAGCCGCATCGGGATCAATGGGCTGAAAGCGTGCGTCCTGGCCGCAATTGCAGTGCAATTAATACACCCGGATCTGGTGCTGCGCACCGAATCTCGCAGAAAATCAATCTGATTGCAATACACAGAGGGTTAAGACCGCCATTTGTGCAACCACATAAGGAATAAGTGATCGAATGATTTTTAATTCGGTTAACACCGAATCTGGGTACAACCGATTGCAGTTCAACTACATGGATTTGAGGGAAAAGAGAACGGTGCTGGACAACCCTATACGGGTGATCCTTTGCGCGGACTGGGGCAGCTTCGCCATCTTCCGGCCTGTCATCAATCCTGCAAATAACCCGATAAAAAAATGGCAGCCAATCAGACCAATTGCCCAATTGCTGCCAGCAATCAACATTTATAAGCGAATTTTTATCCTGAAAAAGAAGTGATCAATTGCGAAATGGTGTCCTTGGCATCACCCCATAGACAGATGGTTTTGGCATCCTGGTAGATCGGATTTTCCACTCCGGAATAACCCGGCTTGTCATCGTAATTGCAGACGATGATGCTCTTTGCGTCTCTGGCCGCCAGAATCGGCATACCCGATATCGGTGTATTCTCCACCTCCGTCGCGGATGGATTGATGACATCGCAAGCGCCAACCACAATTACTGCATCCGTGTTCTTGAATTCTGGATTGATCGAATCCATTTCGCGCAACTTGTCATAATCAACCTCTGCCTCGGCAAGCAGGACATGCATATGGCCGGGCATCCTGCCGGCGATCGGATGAACAGCGAAATTCACCGTTGCACCTTTCTTCTCCAGCAGATTCGCCAATTCCACCACCTTAAATTGTGCCTGGGCAAGCGCCATTCCATAGCCAGGTACAAAGATGACACTTTTTGCTGCGGACAGCGTCTGCACTGCAGCAGCAAGCGGATCGATTTGCGGTTTGTTGTCGCTCTTTGCAGCGCTGGACTCTGACACACCGCCGCTTGCATCATGCAATGCTTTTTCAGCCTGGATCGCTTGGCGCGGAATAAAGATTCGCGCCAGGCTGCGGTTCATCGCTTTGCACATAATCTGGGTCAGGATCAACCCCGCCGCACCAACGAGAGCACCCGCAAACATGAGGATATTGTTGCCAACCACAAATCCAGTTGCACAGGCAGCCAAACCGGAAAAAGAATTGAGCAACGAAATGACCACCGGCATATCCGCACCGCCGACAGGAATTACCAATGCCACGCCAAAAATCAGAGCGACGACAGTGAGAATGACAAAGAGAGCATGGCTCGGTGCGGATCCGATGATCAAAAACATCAACACCAGCACAACCAGCAGCAAAAAAATATTCAGCCATTTTTGCAGCCGAGAAGTGATTGGCGCACCATGCATCAAACCCTGCAGCTTGCCAAAGGCCACCATGCTGCCGCTAAAAGTTACTGCTCCAATCAGGACGCTCAGCAGCGTGGTGACAGTGACCGGCAAGGGAAGTTGTGCCTGAACGCTCAGACGTTGGAATTCAGCCAAGGCGACCAAAGCAGAAGCACCGCCTCCGAAACCGTTAAAGATGGCAACCATCTGAGGCATCGAGGTCATTTTGACCAATCGCGCAGAAAAGGCACCAATGATCGTACCAATCGCAATCGCTAGCAAAATCGAAGTGAAATCGACAATTTGTCGGTCTAGAAAAGTTGCGACAATGGCGATCAGCATTGCGATGGCGGCCAGCATATTGCCGCGCCGCGCAGTGGTCGGTGAGCTCAAGAAACGAAGGCCGAGAACAAAGAGCCCTGCTGCCAGAAGATGGGCAAAACCGATGGCCGATAAGGATATCTCCATGAATCTTCTCTCTTGTCTGGTGGTTGAGTCGCTTGCTTATTCCTGGGGATTCTTGTTTCCCTTTTTCTTGAACATCTGCAACATACGGTCAGTCACCAAAAATCCCCCAACCACATTGATGGTGGCAAAGACTACCGCAATCATGCCAAGGAGATAGCCGAAATTTCCGCCTTCGCGACCGGCAATCAACATGGCACCGATAATCGTAATTCCAGAGATCGCATTTGCACCGGACATCAGCGGTGTATGCAAGAGTTGCGGCACGCGTGAAATCAAGATATATCCCACCACGAATGGGAAAATCACAGCGCCAAATAATACGAGAACATTGGTCATTTGCGCTTCTCCAGCTTTGCTCTTAGGAATTTCCCATGGCTTTCAAGACGCCTTTGTGATAAATCTTCCCGGCATGTGTCACAATGGTATGGGAGATGATCTCGTCATCTATATTGAACGAACCCAGACCACCCTTGAACAAATTTTCGATGTAATAGTACATATTATGAGAATACATCCATGAGGAATGGACCGGAACCGAGCCAGGTATATTCTTGATTCCACAAATGTGCACATGGTGAGCAACCGTCTGGCGACCGGGGACAGTCATCGCGCAATTCCCACCTTGATCGATAGAAACATCGATGATAACCGAGCCGGCTTTCATGCGTTTGATCATGTCCTCCGTGATCAGAATGGGAGCAACCTCGCTGGGCACCAGGGCGCTGAGGATGATGATATCCGCTTCCACGACCGCCTGATCGATCGCCGCCCGTTCCTTGGCAATCCATTCTGACGGCAAAGCCTTGGCATATCCGCCTTCACCGATGGCAACCTCGGCAGGGATATCGAATCCAACGGTTTTCACACCCAGGGACTCAGCTTCTTTGCGCGCCTCCGGCCGGATATCCACAGCCTTGACGGTACTGCCCATGCGCTTGGCCGTTGCGATTGCCTGCAAACCGACAACCCCGGTTCCGATCACCAGGACGCTCGCCGGCTTGGTCACGCCGATGGAAGTGCCGATCATCGGGATCATTCGTGAAAATTGGTTTGCCGCAATGACCACCGACTTGTAGCCGGTGATGGTGCTCATGGAAGTCAGAGCATCCATTTGTTGTGCCCGGGATATTCGCGGAATGCCATCCATTGTAAAAGAGGTCACGCCTTTATCGCGCAGTTTTTTCACCATATCGTGGTTTGTCGGAGCGGCCGGGTGTAAAAAAGTCACAAGAAATTGCCCTTTTCTCAGCATATCAATTTCGTGAACGCCAGTTTTTTCGTTTAATATCGGCTCTTTGACCTTTAGAATGATATCCGCCTTATCATAAACAGTCTTTGCATCGCTGGCGATTTGTGCACCGGCTTTTTTATACTCCTCGTCAAAATGAAACACGCCAGCGCCTGCATTCGTCTCGACAATTACGTCAAAGCCCATTGTCTTATATTTTGCGATGTTTTCGGGAAGGGCGGCAACCCGATTTTCTTGCGGCATGATTTCTTTTGGGATTCCAAGCAACATTTTGGGGGTTCCTTTCCTTTTATTATCGATCTGCGTCGTCAATCCAGGTGTGATAGCAGGCCAAAACCAGCCGGCAGCGACAATAAAACAGGAATGCAGCTGCGTTTTTCGCTGTTCTGACGGCCAAATATGTTGACACGCATTATTTTGCAAAAGTGCAGTTAACTTAACCAATTAAGAGTTGAGAATCAAGCAGAATCCAACACGATCGAGCGGAAATCACAAAAAGAACCCGTCAATTTAAATGGACCACTCGATTCGATGTTATCCCTTGCTATCTCCTATCGCGCAACTCTCGTTGAAAAAACGCCGATTGCACGCGATTCACTGTTTCTTTCTTGCATTGAATTTGATGATAAAGTTCTTTAAATTGCTTCTCATTTGTTTTCTGCAGCGAAGTCCGATGTACGGACAGCAACCGCCAAACACGGATATCTCATTAATCAATTGGAACCAGCCTCATGCCTTCTCTTTGGACACAAATGTGGTTTCTGCCCAAAGCAACGATCAGGCAAATCGTCGACACCGATCCGCGCCAACAGATGCCTTTGCTGATTTTTCTGGCTGGGATAGCCCAAGCCCTCACCAGTGCGGCAGGTTTGGGAATGGGCGAACAGCTGTCCCTATTCGAAATGATCGCGTTCTGTCTGATCTTCGGGCCATTGAGCACTTTTCTGGTGGTTGTGTTCGGCGGCCTCTTGTTGCACCGAATAGCACAATTCCTGCATGGTGTTGCCTCAGCAGCAGAAACCCGTGCCGCGATTGCCTGGTCATGGGTACCGATCATAACGATCCTCCCGCTATGGATTGTCCGCTATATTTTTTTCGGCGAAGAACTGTTCAAACTCAAAAAAACGGCTATTGAGAGCACTTCCGGACTCTCTGTCCTCTATGAATCGATAAACCTCATAGAATTCGCCGTGGTGATCTGGGGAGCATTGTTGCTCTATTCAGCCTTGGCCGAAGTGAATCAGTTTTCAGCCTGGCGCGGTTTTCTGGCTGTCGTTCTTTCCATCACGGCCTTTTTCGTTCCCTTATTCTTTTTGAGCATCCTTTTTGCCCTGTTTTGAGGTAAATGACTGACTTGCATGCAAGTTTTTCTGCAGTGGTTCAATCTTGCCGGTAAAATAGAAAAAAGAGCGTAACCAGGGAGAAAACCGATTGACCTTCTCGGCAACATCAACTGCTGTTGGCGCATCGGTTTGCGCCAGGATTGACGCCATCTTTGCACAAACCTGGTTGCGATCCCCCGTGCACAAGCAGATGAAAAGACCCCGCCTGTTCGTCTGCCGTCAGCAGGAGACATTATGAAAAAGCTGGATCTGACAAAACTCAGCGTGGCCTTTTCCGAACGGTCTCTGTGCACCCGTTGCGGCACCTGTGTGGGCATCTGCCCTGTTGATGCTTTGTCAATCGATCACGAATTCTACCCCAAATTGAATGCCGATGTTTGCACCGAATGTGGCCTGTGCGCCAAAACCTGTCCCGGCGGCAAAGTCGATTTCACTCATCTGTCCGAAATCACCTTTGGAAACAGCCAGAATGCTGCAGGATTTGACGGGCATGTGCAAAAAACCTTGATAGGCCATGCCGGAGATCCGCGCATTCGCCAGGGAGGGGCCGGCGGCGGCATCATCACGGCACTGATGTGGGATCTGCTGCAAAACCACATCGTCGATGGATGTATCGTCACCCGCATCAATCCAAACCGACCCTGGCATGGTGAAGTCTTTATCGCCCGTACGTATGAAGATCTGCTTGCCAGTCAGCAATCCAAATACATCATTATACCTGCTAATGCCATCTTTCAAATCGTCAAGGATTTACCCGGGCGCTACGCCCTGGCCGCCATGCCCTGTCAGGTTCATGGTTATCGGTTGATGGCGGAAAGATTGCCGGCAATTCGCAAAAAGATCCATATCGTCATCGGCTTGTTCTGCGCTTCCTCCCTCGAACCATTTGTCGCAGAGGAAATGTTGCAGATGCGCGGCATCCCGAAAGCGCAGATCAAGAATTTCCATTTTCGCGGCGGTAGTTGGCCGGGCAAGATCCGCGCCATCATGAATGACGGTCAGATTAAGCCACTGCACTATTCCAATTTCAAAGATGGAGCGATCAACTATTTGACCCTCCTCTACAGCCCTTTTCGCTGTCAGACCTGTATCGATGGCTCAGCCGAATTTGCCGACATCTCGGTCAGCGATGCCTGGACGCGCGATTCGAGCGGGAATTATGTGTTTCAATCGCAGTCAAAACTCTTGCTGCGCACAGACATCGGGGTTCAGATTGCCGAACAGGCAATTGCCAACGGCACCCTGATCGCCCAAGATGTCAGTGGCAACCAACATTTTCAAACCCACCGTCTGCACACCAGGAAAAAAGGCCTTAAATCGCCCTTGCGCACCGCGCGCTTGCTCGCCCAAGGCAAAAAAGCCCCGCTCTATGATCGCCAGCCTCCCAAATCGACCTGGCAAGATCGTCTGGGAGAAAGACTTGAATCCTTTATCATGGCGTTGGGACGGCGGCGTGCCACCCGGTACCCGCTTTTTAATCTTCTGACTTCCCGTTATGGGATTCTTTTGGTGAAAATCCGCCAATGGAACAAGGGGCGCAAATACAAAGGCAAAAAATGACCACATCAAGCACCAGCAAACTGCAACTGCCGCACAAAAAACTGGCCTGGTCGGTCAGCGGCGGCATCGAAGCGCTGGGCACTTTGAGCCATATTCCTTTTCATCTGTTGTTCACCGACGCCGATGCCATCACAGAGGCTTACCTTCGAGGTGTGCCGCTGGCGCGAGAATTGTTCGGACCGGACGTATCGCTTTCGCCACCGCGCTGGGCGGCAATCAGCTATGGCCATATCAATTGCCTTGGCTCACAACTCATCTTCCCAACAGAGAGCGAAGTCGCCCATACCCCGCTGTTTCATTCGCTCGCGGATGCAATTTGCACTCTCCAGAAAGAGATCGACTTTACCCGCACCGGCCTTTTCTCCCATTATCTCAATCTCTGGAAAACGCTAAAAAAACGTTTCCCACAGGAAAACATACCGTTCGGCGGATTTGGAGCGGAAGGCCCGGTAACCACAGCCTGGCTGTTGCGCGGACACGCCTTTTTTACCGACCTTTACGACGACCCGCTTTCGGTATGCCGTTACCTGGAGCTGGTCACCACCAGTGTGATTCGTTATAAACAGCTGATCTGCCGCATCAACGGCGATTCCACCCCCACGGCTAACGGAATTTCAGTTGAAGATGACGGCGCAGCTTTGATTGCCCCGGGCAATTGGCCGCGATTCGTGGTGCCCTATCTGGATCGTTGCTTTTCGGCGCTCACCGGCGGCCCGCGCAGCGCGCATATCGAAGGGCTTTGCGTCGATCATCTCCGGTTTTTGGATCAACTGCACATCGCCCACTTTGACCCATCGGTCTCGCCAAAACTGTCGCCCAAAACCATCCGCAGTCATGCAAAAGTCTATTTCACCTGGCGGCTGAATGAAGTGGATACCGCAACCATGACTGTGCCGGAAACCGAGAATTGGGTCGCGCGGGCAGCGGCGGATGGCGCTCCTGCCGTCCGCACCGGCATCTGGCGAAACAATTGCACGAAACAAGCCGCCGCCAACATCCGAGCTTTTTGTCGCTGCTGCAAAGAGCTTAATGGCACAGCCTGATTCAGGCAAATGGCCGCTGCGCTCAACCGGACTTTTACAAGAAAGGGTGCAGGTCTTCCGGCGCCATCACTCAACCTTACCCTGAACCGTCAAGGACATCCATGACACCACGTGATCGATTGATCGCCGCTTTGGAAAGACGGCCGCTTGTCGGGCGCGTTCCTCATTTTGAACTGGAATTTTTTCTCACCATGGAAGAATTTGGCCGAGTGCACTTTTCCCAGCGCCGCTATGCACAATGGAATCAGATGAGCGACAGCGAACGAAACCTGCACCGCCGTGACGTAGCCGATCTGCACGTGGCGATCGCCCGGCGATTCGAATACTCCGGCATGCTTTTTCATATTCCTATAGGATGGACAAACGAGGATGTCTGTCTATCGATCGAACAGATCCGCATTCTATCGGGGGATAGTTATTTCGTAAGCTTGCACGGCGATGCCACCTACTCGCTGCCCAGCGGCGAGGAGATGCTTGACTTTGTCAGCCGCATCGCGGATGAGCCACAAAAAATGCGCGATCAAGCGGACCGCCAGGTCGAAACAGCCCTCGATATGGCTCGACATATCAGAACATGGGGTACGGTCGACGGTTTTTGCCTCTGCTCCGATTATTGTTTTAACGACAATCCTTTTCTCTCCCCGGCGATGTTCGATGATTTTATCGCTCCCTATCTGAAACGACTGATTGCCGGATATCGCGAAATGGGATTTTATGTCATAAAACATACAGACGGCAACATTATGCCGATTCTCTCTGCTCTTGCGGAAGCCGAACCACACGCATTGCACAGCTTGGACCCGCAGGGACATGTCGATATCGCTGAAGTAAAAAAATTGGTCGGCCGGCAACTCTGCCTGATCGGCAATGTCAACTGTGCTTTGTTGCAGACCGGAACCGATGAACAAGTCATCGAATCATGCCGCTACGCCTTACGGCACGGCATGCCCGGAGGCGGCTACATTTTCAGCACCAGCAACTGCATTTATACAGGCATGCCACTCGAGCGCTATTACCTGATGCTCGATGTCTGGCGCAAGGAAGGCATATACGAGGGAGAATAGGAAAGATGGCGGTGTTCAACGCAGGATCGATCAATATCGACCACGTCTATGCAGTCGATCATTTCGTGCAACCGGGTGAAACCTTGGCAAGCCGCGACTATCGGCTTTTTTGCGGCGGCAAAGGATTCAACCAATCCATCGCTCTGGCACGCGCCGGGGCTAAAGTTCACCATGTCGGTTGCATAGGCAGCGACGGCGATTGGCTGCGGGCCCGATTGCAGCGCGAAGGAGTGGATACCCGTTGGATTCAAACCGTCGATGCGCCGACCGGGCACGCAATCATCCAGGTCGTGCCAGACGGTGAAAACTCAATCATCATCACCGCCGGCGCCAACAATAAATTTTCCGCCAACGATATCCCGCAATTGCTGAACCATTTTACACCCCAGGATACCCTGTTGCTCCAAAACGAAATCAACGGCGTCGCGGACTTTATTCTGGCAGCGGCGGAAAACGGTCAAAAAGTCTCGTTTAATCCAGCACCGATGACTGAAGCGGTAAAAGCTTATCCGCTCGACAAACTCGACTGTTTGATTCTCAACGCCGTGGAAGCAGCCGCTTTGACCGGAGAAACAGAGCATGAAACCGCGATGCAGTCCTTGCACCGGGCTCTGCCAAAAACCTGTATCGTTCTCACCCTCGGCAAAGCCGGCGCCTGGCTTATCGACGGCGACCAGGAAATCCGGCAACCGGCCTTCGCTGTGCAAGCCGTCGATACCACCGCTGCTGGCGACACTTTTATCGGCTTTTTCCTCGCCGAGCGCGAGCGCGGCGGACAACTGCATGAAGCGCTGAGAATCGCCAGCCGCGCCGCATCGATCTGCGTCACCCGTCGCGGCGCCGCCGATTCCATTCCCCAGTACCGCGAAATCGGCTGACGCGGCAAGGCGAACCATCCCTCGATTGTAAATCCTTGACTGTTTTTCGAGCATAATCTGCCGCATGACGGCAAAGTGGGGCACTGCATATCATTCGGCGGGAAGCAGATAGAGTATCCGGTCTCTTGCTCTTGATGTTGAATCTCTATCCAGAGAAACATGCGCCAATCGACCTTCATGCCACAGGGCATGTTGATCACGATAATGGTTGCTAAGCAGGTGACCGCTCTGGCCGCTCGACAACACCAACCACAAATCATGACTGTTGGAGAGATCGGCGATCTGCCGCACCGAAGATCCTGTTGAGACGGCAAAAGGAGCATTCAACAAAAAGGCGCGATGGTTCAACGTCACGTTTCCCCCTGCTGCAGATGTCGGACCGATATTGAGCAGCCGGGAGAGAGGACGGGTCTGGGCAAGCATGTGGCGCTGTTCGAGCGAATGCAAATCGCCCCAGCGCAATCCACCCAGGTTTCCGCCGCTCCGTCGATAAAAAGCTTCCAGCGTCGCCACATAAGAATCGGTCACGATCTCGCGCATTGTTTCGTAACGTTCTGGCGTATCGATTCGATCGACCCAATGAGCGCTCTGGTACAACAAGCGATCAAACAGCGCCAAATTGAAAAGGGGCAAGGAAAAAAAGGCGACCATTCCTTCCGGAGTCAAGTCATCCTGCAAAATATCGCGCATCAATTGCAAATACCACCACTCAAAAAAAGCCGCTGCGATGCTGTCGTCCGTTTCCTGATAATCCCAGTCTTGTAAAAACGCATAGATTTCTTTGCCAGCCGGATAATCGAAGGCCGAAGCGTCTAGCAAAGGCAACAAAACCGGCAAAAGTTCAGCTGCCTGCTCAGAATAGATATCGTTTTGCATGGCGCGAAGCTCGACGATGCCCAAAGGGGCAAGGCTGTCGATCAACGCCATCGCTCGTTTGTGGCGGTAAGCAAAAGATTTGCTCTGTGCAGATCCGCTTGACATGGCCTGACCCCATGAATCGGCGCAAACAAGTGTCTCTGCTGCCGGATCATATTGCGATGCATTTGGCAGCAAGGTTGTCCAACCGGTCCAGCCATCTTGAGCAGAACGGCCGTCTTTGGGCAAAAAACCGGTGGACGATCGACGAATCGGCTCGGCAGCCGCCAATTGATGGCCAAAATGTCCCGCTCGATCTGCAAAAACAAAGTTGAGCGCCGGCGTCTTCCATGTCGAAATCGCGCGACGAAAGTCAGACATGTCTCGCGCAACCAGCAAACCGAGCATGGCGGACAATTCATCGCTTGGAGCAAAACCGCTCCATTTCACGCTTAGAGGCGCACTGCTGGCTGAAAAGAGCAGGGAGAGGTGATCAACCAAAGGCCGGCCCGCAGTCATGCGGATCTGCAGCGGCACCAGTTCATGGCCTTGCACAGCGATCATCTCTTCGACAACCTGCAACGGCAACCAACGGCCGTTGGAATAATAAAGATTTTGTAAAGAATCAACTTTTTCAACAAAAAAATCGACGTCGTCAACCAATCCGCAGGTCACTCCCCAGGCTATATCGCGATTGCGACCGGCCAGGATACCCGGTATGGATGGAATGCAAACACCGGCCGCCTCGATTCCCGGGCACTGCAGATGGATGATGTAAAATGGATTCGGCACCACAAATGGCAGATGCAAGTCATTGGCCAGGTAGGGCAGATTCGACCGGCTTTTTTGCCCGCTGACAAGGTATGCAGTGCCGCTGAAGCCGCTAAACCGCTCTTTGTTCGCAAGCAGGGTCGCCTCGTCGCGAGCCAGGAATCGCTCAGCTCCGTCCAATGTTTTGGCCGCAGTCGGTTGCGCGCCGGGCACGGGCAACAGATCTGCCAATTTCTGCGGCGGCAAGCGCATCGCCAAATCGGCATAAACCGGATCACAAAGCCGCCCCAAACTCATCTCCCAGGCCAACATCCTTTGCACCGCCAAACAATCGGCGCTGCGCCAGGGTTCGGGCTGCGTGCGGATCAAGGAAAACTCAACCGAAAAACGTCCCGAGTTGCCTTCGATAAACCCATTGATACCTGCTACATAAGCATCCAACAGCGCTCTTGTCGTTTCCGGAAGCTGTGCCAGCATTTGTTCGCCCAATCCGACAAAGCCGATCGTGCGGGCCAGACGATCGATTTCAAGCCCCTTTACACCAATCCATTCCGCGAGGCGACCCTGGGCCATCCGGCGCAACAACTCCATGTTAAATAACCGGTCTTGTGCACAGACGTAGCCATAGCCGCTGAAAAGATCAGTGATATTCTCCGCCCGCAGGTGCACGACAGCCAGACTGTCGCGCCTGACTTCGACAGGCGCACTACAGATCGTGGTCGGCAGCTTGCCTTGTGTGACCGGCAAAGAGCGGCGCAAAGAAAAGTATCCCAAAGTGAGAAATGCGGCGAGAATAATCAACAAAACAATTAAAAAAAGAAAAAATCTTCGCAGATGCATGACCATTTGGTGAGCCCTTTATAGCTGATAAAATTAAAAAAGGCAAGAAACGCAACGCCGGCCGCCTTCTTGCCTTTGATCAAATCGATCTTTTTGCCAAACCATTCGTCGAGAATACGAGCTAATCCTCATTCGTGATCAACCCGCGGTAGGTAAATTTGAGTATCCGCGTAATTCCCGGCAAACCAGTGTTATCGGAAAAAAGGTTTTTGACATCGAATTCAATGGCCATATTAGGAGAAAAAACCCAGCGCAAACCGACATTCAGATAACCCCGGCCGTTATTGGTGTTTTTTATTTTATCATCATTGATGGCAAAATCATACTCCATCAACGCGCAAATGTCGTTGGTTAACTCCAAATCCAGCCCGCCAAAAAGGGTTGGGCTTTTATCCGAATCAGCGGTCTCGGTGCTCACACTGGCACCGATGTGCAGTCCCACAGTGCGAAAGGATTCGTACCCTTTCGACGCCATTGCATAAAAGCCTCGGGATTTATAGGAATAACGGTCCAAGAGCTGCTTGGTCTTGTCGATCTCGGGTATATAGTCCGGAAATGATGGGTCTCGATAGTCATCCAGACGCCAATACTTTCCATACCCTTGGGTGTCGATACCCAGGACGATTTCCGGGAAATCCAGGTTTTCTTTGACAATACGGTAAACAAAATGGACGCCGGGCATCTCATTCCAGATAATATCATCTGCACCAAGCATTCGCGTGCCGCCAAAGGAAACTCCGAACATTATTCGGCTCGATACGCCGACTGACATTCTGCCGAGCAATCCGCCCTCTTCATAAAAACGAAGAATGCTGGTCACCTCGCCACCTTCGAGCAGAAAAGCAGTGGGGATATCGATCAATTCAGTGGGACGGTACATCAATGGATCCCGTTCGTCATCGAAATCAAACCGCAAGGTCTCCACTTCGCGTCGCGAATATTGCGCAACTACCCCGGATGAGATGAGCAACAGCATGATCAGAACATTTTTGATTTTCATCAGATCAACCTTTCGATAATCAAATGGCTCTGCATGCTCATCCGGTGTTGTTGCATTTGAATTGCCCATCGGATGAGTTGCTCAAAAATAACAACTCTTGGGTTTAAAATCAAGTATATTTAAAATTTGACGATAGTGCTCAATCCAATGCTGAACGACAGAATCGTGCGGCTGAAATTGTACACCTCACCCGAGGGGAAAAGATAGAGAAAGTGCATCTGCGAACGCAAGAACAAACGGTGACCGATGCTGGAGCGTGTGCCAATACCAACGGAAGCTGCCATGCCTGAATGGTTCTTGCCAGGTTCGTCCTGCTCGGCAAAACCTTCTGACCAAAAGCCTGCACGAACTGAGGTAAAAATCGCTGCAGAAGTTCCCACATCCCGGTCGCGGTAATACTGCTGTTCAATCATCGGCGGGAAAAGATCGGCAATTTGATAACTGGGCCCCAGCAGCACCACGGCTTTAATATTCGATCGATCTCTGTTGAATGTCAAGTCGATCATCGGTTCAATCTCAAAGAGCATTTTGCGAGAAAAATAAAAGCCGACCGGAACTTTAAGGTTGAGGATATTTTCTGTGTTTTCATTTGAATCATTATTGTTCGCATATTCCAAATAGCCGCCAACCTCGACTGAGCCCTGCCGTTGCGCTTGAGCCGGCAAAAAAACCAGCAGCAACCCCCAAATCGCCCACTTGACGCCGCGCGTGATAGAGTATTGCGCCATCTTGTCCTCCAAAATCGCCTGGTTGTAAGTTCAGATGATCCAGCAAAAGAAATAACCCGCATTCTTTTGCCAGATAATACAACAAAATAGGGATTTTGGCGAATGGAGAATGGTTCCCAACAAATTTCGAAAATGGAACTTATCGATGCAGAAACTCGATTTGTGGGCTTTGCTCGCGCAAGCGCGTTTCCAGGGCTATCCCCATTTCTGCTAAACGTTCTGTTTTCCGGGGTGAGGAAGAGGCGGAGCGGGCGAGACGATGCTTGGCGTCTAAAAGCTCGGAGAGAAGATCTTGCTCAACTTTTGAGCGCAAATCGCTGTCCGGATAACGCAGGAGGAAATCATCAAACACTGCAAAGGCGGCTGGTATCTCCAGCCAAAACAATTGATACCGGCGATCGATCTCCGGGGTGATCACCTTGCGGATGGCGGTGTTGATCGAAACGTCCGGATGATGCTGAATATAGAGTACAAGACCGCGATAATTGTTGTAGAGCTTTCTCAGATTCTTGGACCGCTCTTCAGCGGTCAGAGTATTGGCGGCTTCTTTCTGGTAATGTCGAACATCTTGCAGCCACTTTTGCGTTTCAAACGGTACCTCGGTGAGTCGATAGCGCAACAAAAGGCGAGACCATGCATCGACCGGACGATCGTCCACTCTGCCTGGCTCGAATTCGATGGTCCTGGCATAATTCAAGGCACCACTGTCCAATTCGGCATGTCCGGAGCTTTCCAGCAATTCTACCGCATCAACTTTTCCATCGCGAGTGACGAACGCGGCCAGCAGAACCTCGCCTTCAAGATGTTTGACTTGCGCTTCGAGAGGATATTCGAGCTCTATTCGCGACTTTACACGCGGTACTTGCAACCGATTGGCACTGCAGCACATCAGAAAAAGTGCCCCAATGGCCAACAGATAGATTACCCGCATTGTTCCTCCCTTGCGGCTTGTTCCCCTCCTCACAAGCGATGGATCGCCATAGAAAAAAAATACAGGATGCAGAAATCGGCCGTTTGTCTATTCGGCTCGAACCTGCATCCTGTTTCCAATGTCCGTCTGAGTACTCAGAAACGAATCGACAAGGTACCCAGCAATTTATGATTTGATTGGCTCTCTTCGCTCTCAACCATTGCCAAAGGATCGAAACGCATCTCATCCCACTTGGTGGTAACCAGAGCCATGTCGAAAAATGCCTGGCGGCCGAGCGGAACGCTGATGCCGGCAGAAAAATATTCTTTGTCGGGATAAACATAAGCGTCGCCGGCAGAAGCCTCATCTTGCCTGAATGGCGATGGTTGTTTGAGGTAACCGGCGCGCACCCGGCTGCGAATCAGCGGTATGTAGACCTCTGCGCCCAATCGCAAGGCGGCAGTCGCGCGCAAACTGTCGGCAACATAGTCATTCAATTCTTGCAATTGCATGCCGTCATAGGGCACTTTCTCGTATTTGGTTTGCGACCAGTCGCGAAAATCAACCCCGGCCGAGAGCACAAAATTCATGAGATGGGCTGAAGCGCCGAAGGAAATTTCGTATGGCTCTTTGACCTCAAAGTCATATTCGGATTCATATTCATAAGGCTCGAGTTCAACGCCGCCGTCGAGATAAATCTCTGGCTGCGACTCGGTGTAGATGAGTTTGCGCTTGACTGTCATCGGCGGAGTCAGGGTTGCTCCCAGACGAAAAACCGTACCGATTCGGTAGAGAGCGCCCAATTTCAGTGCCACGGCGCTGATTTCCGTCTCTTGATCGATCAAATATTTCCAATAATCGAGATCCGAAAGAATCTCATCGCTGATGTAATTGTGCAAATTGCGGCTATCCTCTTCAACAAAACGTTTGCTGAATTCATCAGTGCCGTTGATAAACCGCAAAGATGCACCCAGCATCAGGTCTTTCTGGACTTCCACCGCTCCTGCGAGGGTAAATTCATCCAAGCTTCCAGAATGTCGCTCGGTAATCTCCTGCGAAACATTTCGCGTCACCTGGTTTTCGCTGAAAGTATCATAGTATGGCGCAACGTAATCCTGAAAGGCTGCATATTGCTCGTTAAAGCCTTCCACTCTGCGAATCGAATCAAAATCGCGATACTTGTTATAGCCCACACCGAAAACCATGCTGCCGCGATAAGTGGGTACCGGGAAAATAAAACCCAACGAATTCAACCGGGTAAAGGTGCGTTTGTTTTGCAGAGAATTGCCTAAAAAAAGCGCCTCATTTTCGGTTTGATTATGTGAAAAGCCAACATTGAATTCCATGCGGCGCAACTGGCCCATTCCAGCCGGATTCCAAAAAATCGCCGCATAATCATCTGCCAATCCAACATAGGCACCACCCATACCGATCGCCCGTGCTCCCACCCCAAGACCGTTGCCACGGAACAACAATTCCGCCGCAGACTGGTTTTGTGCCCAAAGCGAAGCATCGGCGATCAATAATAGCCCGACAACCAATAAGGCCCGGACGACAATACGATAATTCATCTCTACTCCTCTGTTACCCAATGCGCTTGGATTCGGTCCTAAGTGAATCCAAAAACACAACCCTTGCTCTTTCGAGCTGCAAATAGCTACCCCGCATGAATCAGGGTCGATGAGGCAACGGCTCTAATCTGCACTGCCGCACTTTACGCAAACCGCGAAAACCAAGCCGGCCGGATTGACTTCCGCTTACCTTCTCCCTCTGCTTGAGCTGCTGGAACTTGAGCTTGAGCTCGAGCTGGAGCTTGAACTGGAGCTGCTGCTCGATCGCGAACTGCTTCCTGAACTGGAACGGCTGCTGGAAGAAGATCGGGCAGGTGAACTGCTTGAGCTCGACGGTGCCTTGCGCGAAACCGAGGATCCGGATGATCTCTTGGTGCTGGTCGATTCTTTGCTTCTTCTTTCTGAGGAGCTCGAAGGCGTCGATTTCTTTTCTTCAACCTGCGGAGCGGCATTCCTTTGTTGTGACTGTTGCTGGGAAGATCGCGAAACCGATTCCTTGGTGCGACTCGATGGCGGTTCGTTTGTAGTGGATCTCTTGACCTCTTGATTTGGACGAGTCGGCACATAGGTGCGTTCGTCGGCTGTTTGGGTTTTCTTCGTTTCGACGGTTTTATCGCGCGTGTTTTGCGGTTCAGGCAAGCGCGAAGGATCAGTGCGCTTGATAAAACGGCTTTCCTCATTGTCCACAGTGCGTGTCTGACGTGTTCCCTCGATCGGAGCGCCCATCTGATCGCGGCTGTCCGGTTGCGATCCATTGCTGCCGCTGCCGCGGGTCGTGCTGATAAAGCGCGGATCCTGGCTGCGCCCGATTAATGCGGATTCGCCGCGCGGAATCCCTTGATCGCCATAATTGTTGCCGCTTCGGCGCTGGACCAGCGGAGAGGACTCCATTGCCCGCGGTGCACCATAAGGCCGTCCTGAGCCGCCGCCATGGCCATCATCATAATAGTTGCCGGAATAAAAATGGTGCGGCCAATAATGATAAGTGCGATAGGGATGATAATAAGCCCAGCCGCCATAATAATTGACCGGTGCCCAATAATAGGGATCTCCCCAGAAAGGCCTGTACCCCCAGTATGGATCCCAGACGTAATGGTGAATAGACCACCAGGGTGAAGCACGAAAAGACCAATACGGTGAATACCACCAATAATCAAAATAAACCATCGGTGGGTTATACACATGAATATAGACATCGTTCCGGTCATACTCATCATAAACAATGTCGCGATCCGAGTCTTCGTATCTGTACCCCTCGGTCTCTGACTCGGCCTCGTCATCGTAGACTACCCGTTCGGCCGGTGGACGAAGTTGGGTATAACAACCTGTCGCGCTTAGTCCCCAAAATACCAGGACCATGCTGAATAAACTGTATTTAAAAATTTTTTTCATCGCACTCGCCTCCTTTACCCATGGCGGTAACACGTGCTTTTACGCCTCGCTGTTGATGTAGGCCACTTTGACGATCAATATAAGAAGTTGTGTTGCCAGTGGCAAGACCTTTTAAACTAGCCTGGAGTCGCCTCAGCCAAAATCGCAACGGCATGATCGCTGCAAAAATCGCCGCTTTTTTTATTCTGATTCAATATCTCGTGCAACCCTTCACTCCCCCCTTTTGATTCTCTTTTGTTGCGTTCTTCTATACACTATACGCAAAAACCGGTCAATTTCGTTTGTTTTTATTTTGTTTTTGTTTTTCCCCACCTGCAACCAATGAATACAACCTTAATAACGAAAAAAAGCCTGGACAAGTTCCAGGCTTTCTATGGCTTAACGAGAAAACGAGCGAAACGAACGCGGTTTGCAAGTTCTCTTTTCCAGGGTTCAGATTTTTTCAACCGTTTCCTTTGGCAGCCAACCCACTTTGCCGTCTACAAGAGAAATCTGCACATATTCTCCTGAAGAAGGTCCCAGCTGAACTTTGACCCCTTCGTGTAAAGCAAATACCGGCGTAGAATCCACAGCCGGGCCGCTCAACACTTCAACCCGTTCCTGCATAACCACCGCAAAAACCTCAGTCCGCTCGCGGCGCTCGCGAGCGAGCAACAAAAATAAAAAAACGATAAAAACGATCCCCGCCGCTGCTGCTGCTCTTGAGATAATCAGCCATCCCTTCCGCCGGCGCAACAAAAGGCGCATGGTCCACAAGCCAACCGAGATCAAATAAATGACCAATGTCCAGAGGGCGAGTTGTGTGCGACTAAAGAGGTACAACACTCCCTGCCAGTATTTCTGGATAAAAAACGGCGGCGGCGTTTCGACTCTATCCACCACATAGAGCTGCGCAAGTCCCAGATTATAGGCAATATCGGCATCGCGGGGCGCCAATTTGAGGGCTTTTTCGTAGAAAAGCACTGCTTCGCCAATTTCATTCTGTTTAAAATAGGCATTGCCCATGTTGTAGTACAGCTCGGCGCTCTCAAAACCCGCCTGCACCACGGTTTGATAGGCGGCAATCGCGTCTTCATAATTACCGTTCTGATAATGCGCATTCCCCTGCGCAAAAAACGGTTCAACCTGCGCCCAAAGCAATACCGGCGCCGATAACAATAGAAAAATTGCGGCTTTCATAGCGGTTTACTGCGTCCAAGTTTGACCAAAAGGGTTTTGGCTTGTTGGTACACAGCCTCCATTTCTTTTTTATCTGTCTGCCCCAGTCCGAAGCGATAGTAATCGCAGATCTGCAAAATGCGCAGCAGCTCCGCCACCAGTTCCTTTCCCACTTGACGCTCAGTCAACAGCTTCTCCAGCTCTTGACTTACCACTCCGGCTTCGGCCAGATTCAACTTGTCGCTGATATAACCGAGCAAAGCGCGGGATAGTTCACCGTAAAATGCAACACCCTCATCGGCTTTTAAGGCTTGGTGAGCGCTGTGCAACCTTTTACGGACCGTTCTGCTGGCTTTTTTGCTGCGTGCCAATGCCTGGTTCTCATTCAATTTATCGCTGTAACGCTGGTATCCGGCAACTCCCAGCAAGCACAGCGCCGCAAGAATGATGACCAGCAAATAGAGAGGGCGCAGGTAGACCTGCCGGTTGATCGACTCGAATCGGCTGCTCTGCAGTTTGAGAAAACGGATATCCCGACCGATCAATTGCACATCTTCTTTGCTCAATCCCGACCCCACGGACAGAATCTCTTGGTCGCCTTTGGCCACCGACAGGGTGATCTCCGGTGTTTTAAGCACCTGGTATTCGCCCTTTTGCGGATCAAAATAGGCAAACTCGATCGACTTGATCTTTTTTTCACCCGGAAATCGGGGAATCAGCACATATTCAAAAGTCTTGCTGCCGCGAACACCGCGGTCGTTGGCTTGCACCGTCTGGCTGATCGTGGGATCGTAAGAGGTAAAGTCGGCTGGCAACTGCAGAGCTGGGGTGGGCAATATTTTGATATTCCCTTGCCCGGCGATTTTAACAGTCAAGGTGACGGCCTCATTGGCCTTCACTTCCCTGCGGTCGACAGAAGCGTCGAGTGTGAAACTACCCACAGCACCGCTGAAATTCGCCGGTTTGTTCTCTTCCGGCAACGGCATCACTTCAACCTTGACTGCCGGCGCAAAAACCTCCTGTTTGACAGTACGGGTAAAAAATGGATCTTCAAAAATCGAATCAAAAATGTCGCGAGAGCGCCGCCGGTTCTGCAAACGGACCTCGCAGGTCATGGCCAGGGCTCCGATGGTCTTGACCCCAGGAGAAGTCGGAAACGCAGCCATCTTTTTAATGTCGGCGACTGTATAGCGCTTGCCGCGGTATTCCTCTTCTCGCGTAACCGCCTGGGACTCGATATCCTCAACCCAAAAACCGGTCGTCTCAGGCAGTTGTGACAATGCATAACCTGCAACGTTCACTTGCGTGTGGATGCGATAGGTGACCACCACCGGCTCGTTCTGGTAAACACGCGATTTGTTCACCAAAGTGCGGACAAACAGCAATTCGGAAAGATCTGTCTGCTCTCCCGGCGGCGTGACAGGCGTTGACGGCTGCTGGGACGAAGCAACGATTTCGATATCGATCGGATTTGAGGCATATTCGGTGTTCTGATAGACGGCCTTGATCGGTGGAATGGTGAATCGTCCCTCTTTGGCTGCTATATAGTAAAAAGTGCTCGACATCTCGACCGACATCTTGCCGTTCATCAACTGTATGTTCTGCGACGTCCCGCCGGCACCCAACAATCGCAACGCTTCGCCCAAATCAGGCGGCGACGGACGCTCAACTTTTTGTGCTCCATCCCCAGACAACGTCACCGTCAAAGCCAATCGCTGGTTCAAAGCCACCGTCGTGCGATCGACTGTCGTCGTCACCTTAAGCGGCTGCGCATTAGCGGCATATGAGATTGCAGCAAACAGAATGAAAAAAGACAACTGCGTGTTCACTCTCATCCGCTCACCAATCCTTCGCAACACGGCGATTGGCCGGTATCTTTTGGCGGCGTGCATCCTTGAGTTCATCTTGATTTTCCTGCAACGCATCGAGTATCCGGGCGGCATCCTCTTTGGAAATCTCATCTTCCTGTTGCGGCGCCGATTGCTCTTGCTGTTGCTGCTGTTCCGAATCCTGCGGTTGCGGCTCCTGCGATTGCTGCTGTTCTTCTTGCTGTTCCTGCGACGATTGATCCGGGTTTTGCTGCTCTTGCGACTGCTGCTCTGACTGCTCCTGATTCTGTTGTTGCTGTTGCTGATTCTGCGGTTGCTTTTGCGCCTCATCCTTTATCTTTTTGCGCACATATTCGAGATTGTATTTGGCATCTTCATCGTCGGGATTGAGAAAAAGGGCGCGTTTGTACGCCTCAATGCTTTCCGCCAATTTGCCCATCCGATAATAATTGTTGCCTATGTTGTAATACACCTTTGATTGCTCGAGCGCTGTATCAAAAGAAAGTGCACCTTCGTATTCCTGCAACGCCTGTTCATAATTTTTCTTCTGATAAAGCGTATTGCCGATATTGTGCTTCAATAAAGGCGACTCCGGCGCACTGACCTGGGCATCGCGATAAATGTTCAACGCTTCGTCATAGCGTTGTGCTTCATACAAACGATTGCCATCCATCACCCGGGAACGATCGACTTGCGCCGATGAGCCGCTTGCGATGGCCAAAAGCAACAACCATGTGGCGATTTTGCCATTCCGCTCGATCATTTCTTGCCAATGTCTCCCATATCAGTTCTCTACATAAACCGGCCGCGCCATTCGCGGCGGATCCGTTTGCGCTCCGGCAAAAGCGTCTCGATCAGCAACAACAACAAAGCAAAACCCAACACGTATTGGTAACGATCCTCGAATTGCGCATACCGCCGAGATCCCAATTCTTTCTTTTCCATTTCGCTGATCTCAGCATAGATCTTTTTCAGCTCATCTTCAGCACTGCTCGCGCGGTAATATTTGCCGCCTGTCTGCAAAGCGATCTTTTCCAGCGTCACTTCATCCAGTTTCGTGATGACCACCTGACCCTGGCGATCCTTTTTAAACGACGCAGGCACCCGCTCACCGGATTGCATCGGTATGGGTTCTCCTTGCGGCAAACCGATGCCAACCGTATAGATAATGATGCCCTCGCGTTCTGCTTCTTCCGCTGCGACAAGCGCTTCACCGCTGTGATCCTCACCATCCGTAATCAAGATCAAGACCTTAAATTTCCGCTCTTTTCTTTCGAATGTCTCGATGGCCTTGCGGATCGCCGCACCGATAGCGGTTCCCGGCGTTGGAATGAGGTCGGTGTCCATAACATCGAGAAACATCTTTGCCGCCCCATAATCCAGCGTCAAGGGACATTGCACAAAGGGAACCCCGGCAAAAGCGATCAACCCCACCCGGTCGCCACGCAACAGATTGATCAGACCCTCAACCTCATGCTTGGCTTTCTGCAATCGACTGGGTTGAATGTCGCGCGCCAGCATCGAAGCCGATACATCGATGGCGATCAGCAGATCGATGCCTTCTCGCGAAATGTCCTCATAGCGAATGCCGATCTGCGGACGCGCTAAAGCGAGCAGCAGCAACACAATGGCCAGCAAAAAGGCGACCGACTTGGCAATTTGGCGAGATCTGCTGGTATTGGCGATCAGTTTTTGCAGCAATTCGAGATTGCCGAACCTTTGCAACGCCCGCTTTTTGGCGCGAAAGGCGATGAACAAAAACACGATCAATATCGGCACAAGCCATAATAAATGCAGTGCCTGTGGGTTGGCAAAACGAAACATCCCTCTTTTCCTGTCCTTGGGCTAAGGAATTTTGCGAAAACGCGTCTGTGACAAGATAAGCTCCAACAACAACAATAAAATTGCCGCAACAACAAACCGCACAAACAACTCGGTATAGCGGGTGTATTCTTTAATCTCGATCTTGGTCTTTTCCAGCTCGCCGATTTCCGTATAAATTTTTGCCAAACTGGTTTCATCGGTGGCGCGGAAATATTTCCCTCCGGTCACTTCTGCAACCCGCTGCAACAACTCCTCGTCGATTTGCACTTCCATGGGCACATAACGACGGCCAAACAGGGGATCATCGATTGGATAGAGTGCCTGGCCTTCTTTTCCCGCTCCAATCGTATAAATTCTGATTCCAAAGGCTTGCGCCACTTTGGCTGCAGTGACCGGGTCCAGTTCACCGCGGTTGTTCCGACCATCGGTGAGAAGGATAACAACCTTGGATTTGGCTTCGCTGTTGCGCAGCCGATTGACACAATTGGCGATTGCCATGCCGATTGCTGTGCCATCTTCGATCATGCCGATCTCGATGTCCTGCAAGAATTGCAGCAATATTCCATAATCCAAAGTCAATGGGCATTGGGTAAAACTCTGGCCGGCAAAAACCACCAAACCAATCCGATCGTTCTGCCTGCCCTGGATAAACTTGGCGCCGACCAGCTTGGCAGCCTCCAGACGATTGTTGGGTTTGAAATCCTCGGCCAACATACTGCTGGAAATATCCAGCGAAAGGATGATATCGATTCCTTCGGTCAGAATCTCTCTCTCCTGCTGACCTGCCTGCGGCCGCGCAAAAGCGACGATCAAAAATATCAAGGCCAACATCCGCAATAGAAAGGGCACCCAGCGATACTTGGACAAACCTGACTGCTGTCCGCTCTTGAGCAAACCGAGATTTGAGTAGCGCAGCGTTCCGGATGACTGCCGGCGCCGGCGAAAATGGCGGTAGAGCAACAGCGGTATCACCAGCAGCAAAAGGAGAAAGTGCGGATCGGCAAAATGAAACATCCTACTCGCCCTCCTTTGCGCTTTCCAGATCGATTGCCGGTTCTTCCACAAGCGTTTCCTCCGGCCCCACAGTCAACTGAGTCGACTGCACCAGCTCGACAGCGCGGTCGATAATCTCGCTGTGCACGGCCGGTTCCGGTATAAATTTGGCGAATTTGACCAGATCGCACAACCGCAACATCTCGCTCACCGAGGCCACCACTTTTTCACCGATCTCTTCTTTTGCCATGGTCAACTGCAATTGCGAGGTGGTCATCTCCGGCGCATCGATAAAATAACGCCCCCGGATATAACGCCTGACAATGTCCGAAAATTCGGTGTAATAGGCTTTGACCTCACCTTTTGCCAATAAATCGCTGCTGCGCAGCGCGGCCAAAGACTCCAACGTCACCTCATGTATGGGGCGCTCCGGTTTGCGAAAAGCAGGTAAAAGGCTCTCACCCTTACGCCGATATCGACGCCAAAAGAAATAACCTGCCACCGACAGAATCAGCACAACGGCCAGGCTGAGCAAAATCCGAACCGGCCATTGGCGCGAGGGAGTGAGAACCGGTTTGACATCGCGGATATCGCCTGCTTCATCCGGATTGAGACTTTTAACCTGAATGGTCAACGGCTCCGTTTTTAGCCGATAACCGGTGGTGTCAGGATCCATGCGGTACAAAATATCCAGAGCGGGAATAACAAACTCACCCGTATCAAATGTGGAGAGCAGATAATCGGTCTGTTCGACAACCCGTTCTCCTCTTTTTACCGGTTCATGAACTTGATAATCGCGTATCTCAAATTGTCCCAGATTGACCGCCAACGGCGGCATCGTTACCACCATCTCTTGATCGCGTGTCACCACAACCGAATAGCGCACCACATCGCCGATCAGAATTTCCCTGCGATCCAGACGAGATTCGACCTCGATGTCTGCATTCGCAATGGATAATGAAACCAGCAAGCTCCCAAAAAGAAAGCGCATCGTTGTGGTTATGGCAAAATCCGCTCGCATGCTTTGCTATCCTAATTCACCCGGTCGTGGAAAAACTGGACATTTTCTGCCAGTACCATTCGATCGATCAAATCTTGGTATGCCCGCGCATAACGCTCTCGGTACAAGGCTTCCTGCACCTGTTGGCGAACTTCAGCAAACGATTTTTGGCGCCCTTCTTTGCCGCCGTCTGCCTTTTCAACAAAATCATCTTTGTGCGCCTGGTAGTGGAGCTCGAGATCTTCTTCCTTGATATCGATCTTCGATTCCACCCGCTCCTGCAACAATTTGCGCACCATCAGTGCTTTCTTGGTCTGGAAAGCGCCTTCGATCACTTCGGCATCGTTATCCATACCCGAACGTTTGGCCGTATCGTAGAGCAATTCGATCGCGACAAACTCGCGTAAAAATTCCAACTTGCGTTCTCGGCTGTTGAACTGATCGCGAACGCTCGAAGGCAATTGGTTGAGCTCGAATTCGAGATCGCCGAGGGTGATCTCGCGCTGACCGATACGGGCTATCACTGCTCCTGGCCGTTTCTTGCTCACCTGTTGCGGATCCAGGTAAGCAGCCTCCTGCAGGGCTTGCTGAGCATCCGCTGAACGTTCCAGACGCTCCAAACAGGCGATGATGCGTTTGTTGACCTCTTCCATCAAAGGGCTGTCCGGATAATAGTGTTTGATCTTGAGATAACCGCCCAGGGCGTTTTCATAGTCCTTCAGACGGTCGAAATAGGTGTTGCTCACGATATAGATCACATTGGCTTGCTCATTGGGTTCCACCGGATAGTACGCCAGATAGTGTTGATACTGCTCGATGGCTTGTTTGTACAGCTGGCGGTTGATCAGATCGCCGGCGTATTCACGCACAGTGTCCCCATCAATACGATTGCCCTTTTCCTGCTGACAGCCGGTCAGAACCAGGAAAACTGCACAAGCTGCATAAATACAGAGACCTCGCATGCCTTCCTCCAGGACGTTTCAACGAAAACGTTTGGCGCGCATTCTAAAAAAATGAATCAATGGATCGATATAGGATTGCCCGGTGCTCACTTCGATCGAGTCCACATTCATGGCGCGAAACTGCGTTTGCCGCTGCCGACGACGCGATAAAGCGGTGTCGGAAAATTGGGCTCTGACTTGCTGATCTGTGGTATCGACCAACAGTGTCTCGCCGGTTTCGGCATCCTCCAACTCGATAAATCCGACATCCGGCAACTCTTCTTCGCGCGGATCGGTGATCGCAATGGCAATGACATCATGCCTTTTGTTGGCGATCTGCAGGGCTTTCTCATAGCCCGAATTCATAAAGTCGGAAATCAAAAAAACCACGGCTCGCCGATGGGTCACCCGGGAAAGCACTTGCAGAGCATCGGTGATGTTCGTCTCGGTTCCCTGCGGCTTGTGATAGAGTATCTCGCGTATGACGCGCAAAACATGGCGTTTGCCTTTCTTGGGCGCAACATATTTTTCCACATAATTGCTGAAAATGATCAGCCCGACTTTGTCGTTGTTCTTGATCGCCGAAAAAGCAAGCATGGCGCATATCTCGGCCGCGATCTCGCCTTTCATCTGTTGCACGGTACCAAATTCACCCGATGGACTCACATCGACCAGGAGCATGACAGTCAATTCGCGCTCTTCTTCAAACACCTTGACAAAAGGACGCCCCATGCGCGCTGTCACGTTCCAGTCAATCGTCCGAATATCATCGCCGTATTGGTACTCGCGCACTTCGGCGAATTCCATTCCCCGACCTTTGAAGACCGAATGGTATTCGCCGGAAAAAACATCATTCACCAAACCGCGAGTTTGTATCTCGATGCGTTTGACTTTTTTGAGAATCTCTTTGGGTATCAATTTCAGCTCCTGTTCAGCAGTCATCCTCATGATCATGCAGATCAGGGCACTTCGATATGATTGATGATCCGGTTGACCAAATTTTCACTGGTCATGTCTTCAGCCTCAGCCTCGTAAGTCAGGATGATGCGATGGCGAAGGACGTCCATACCGATGGCGCGCACATCCTCTGGCGTCACATAGCCTCGCCGGCGCAAAAATGCGTGCGCTTTGGCCGCTTTGCTCAAATAGATCGAAGCACGCGGCGAAGCACCGTATTCGATCAGCCCGGCAACCTCATCCAGACCATACTCTTTGGGCTTGCGGGTGGCGAAAACAATGTCGACAATATAGTTTTCAACCTTGGGATCGATATAAACCTCGTGCACCGCCTTTTGCGCAGCCATAATGTCTTCCGGACTGACCACCGCCGCCGCAGTCGGCAACTCTGGTTGAGTCATACGCCGCATGATCTCCAGCTCTTCCTGTCGATTTGGATAACCGACTGAAAGCTTGAGCATAAAACGATCCACTTGTGCCTCAGGAAGTGGATAAGTTCCTTCATGCTCAATCGGATTTTGCGTTGCCAAAACCAAAAATGGCGAAGGCAGAGCAAAGGTTGTTTCGCCAATGGTCACCTGGCGCTCCTGCATCGCCTCCAGCAATGCCGATTGCACTTTGGCCGGCGAACGGTTGATTTCATCTGCGAGGATGAGATTGGCAAAGACCGGACCGGTTTTGGCAGTGAACTTTTTGTGCTCTTGATCATAGATCATGGTGCCGATAATATCGGCCGGCAACAAATCGGGTGTGAATTGAATGCGTTGGAATTGGGTTGTGATCGTATCGGAAAGGGTTTTGATGGTCATGGTTTTGGCCAACCCGGGCACACCTTCCAGCAAGATATGGCCATTGGCCAACAATCCAATCATCAGACGGTCAATCATATATTGCTGGCCAACAATGACTCGTTTGACCTGCTCATTGATCTTTTCCACAAAAGCGCTCTTTTTTTCAATCTGCGCATTGAGGGCTGAAATATCGATGCTCATCTATTTTCCTCCGCCGCGTTCGTTTCATTGTTTTGCTCATCTGCAGCCGACGGCGAATTCCGTTCGGTCTGGCTGAATTTTATCACACTTTCGATCAGGACCTTCATGCGATCCAGCTCGTGTCGATCCGCCTGTCGACCTGTAAATTTGATCAAATCCGCCTTGCTGATGACCTCCTCGACCACTTCGCACAAGTGTGGATTTAAATCGCGCTGTTTGATGTCCTGTAAAAGTTCACTGGAGGTCGATTCCAATCCCGGGCAGCCATATCTTTCACCCAAAAAACGCCGCAGCAAACGCGAAAGCTGATTCAGAGCACCAACCGATTCTTCTGCATCGGCGTCAAAGCTGATCCGCTGCAATTCCTCAAGATAACCGTGTTCCAGCGGCACCGACTGTGCAGCAGCTGCACGTTCGGCAGCCAAACGGCTCTGGTGCAGCAGATGCTGGCGACGCCAATACCACCCGACCGCCAGGAGCAAGCCCAGACCGAGAAATAAAAACAGCAGCCATCGTTTGGATCCCGGATCGGGGAGTGGATCGGTGATTTTGATCTCAAGTCGATTGGTCGTCAGGCGGAAATCGCGATCGAGCAGCAAATCGCGATATTTGATAATCATGCCTTCAACATATCCCATCCCGAGACTGGTCGGCTTGAGACGGAAGGTGTATTCCTGCAGCGAGTGGGTCTTTCCGTCATGTTGCGAAACCCGATTGGCCGAAGCATTGCCGATAATGGTGAGATTTTGAACAAATGGATTCTCGGGGGTATAAACTTCATAGCGGTCCGGGTCGCCGACCCATTCCAGTCGCAGCGTCAATACCGCTTCGCGATTGAGCGCCACCTCAACATGATCCAAAAAAGCGGTCAGCTGTATTCCGCCTGCACTGTCAACACTGTCAGGCGCCTGCGCAGCCAACGGCGTATTCGCCAGCAGCTTCCATAACACCCAAAGCATGATCAACACGCGTTTCATACCGTCTCCTTGACCAAACCAACACGAAAGCCAAAGCCATCGGAGTGAGCATGATTTTCCGACGCTTGCGAAGGGTCGGGCCATTTGCCCACAAGTCCGTCAAGCCGGTTTATCTGGTAATGGCGAATCGGATGTGAAACATGGCAGGGAACCTGCCCCAAAAGCGGCAGGTTCCCCCATTCGAGGTTAGAAAGCCTGCAAATTGCTGCAAACCGGTTTAGAGGCAAAAAGCCCGATTCGGCTGAAAAAATCGCTGCAGGCCATCCATCAATTGCTTTCCGGCGCAGATCCCTCAAAAATCAGATCGAGTTCACTGATGTCCTTGCCAAGGTGATCCAGTTCCCATTTGACCGATACCGCCAATTCGTGATCCGGATATTTGGCCAGAAAATCGCTGTAGGCAATGCGCGCTTTTTCCAGATCCTGAACGTGGTTGGCGTATTCGTATCCGATCATGAAAGAGGCTTTGACCGTATAATCGCTTGACGGATAATCGCTGATCAGACGTTCGTAAGAATCAATCGATTTTTGAAAATCCTTTGAGTGATTGGCGTACAACATGCCCAACTTGTAGAGAGCTTCTTCGCGAACCGGTGATTCTTTATACTTGTTCACCAACCTCTCATAGGCGGAAATCGCCTCATCCCATTGCTCGCTGTTCTCAGCTTCGATCGCTTTGGCGCGCATTTGTTCTTCCGTCATTCTCGCACCGCACCCCACCATCAATGACAACATCAAAAAAACAATGCTCGCTCGACCGATAGTCCGCATAAGAGGTCTCCTTCACTTAAACATTGCCTTCAACGCCCAGGTAAAACACGGGTTCCAAATTATTTAAAATTTTATCCCTTTTTTTCCACAAAATCAAGCGAATTCTCCCGCACAACGACTTCCGCGGTCGTTCCGCTGTGAATCGTGCCCTCCAATATGCTCGTCGCCAATTTATTGACCAGCTCTTTCTGAATCAACCGTTTCAACGGCCGCGCACCAAATGCCGGATCATAGCCGTGTTCAACCAAATAGTTTTCAGCCTCGGCCGTAATCTCCAACTGAATGCCATGCGGGCGGAGCAACTCTTCGGTGCGCTCCAACTGCAAACGCACAATCTGTCGCAAATTGTCGCGCGTCAATGCATGAAACACGATCACATCATCGATGCGATTTAAAAATTCCGGGCGCAGCTGGTGCTTGAGCAATTCACCGACCTCCAGCGCAATCTCTTGATGGATCCGTTCGCGGTTGGCTTCGGTGATCTGTTGCGATTTTTCCATGATCAATTGACTGCCGATGTTCGAGGTCAGAATGATCAGGGTGTTGGAGAAATTCACCGTTCGACCTTTGTTGTCGGTCAATCGCCCTTCATCCAACACCTGCAGGAGAATATTAAAGACTTCCGGGTGCGCCTTTTCGATTTCATCCAGCAGCACAACCGCATAGGGCCGCCGACGAATCGCTTCGGTCAACTGCCCACCCTCTTCATATCCGACATATCCCGGCGGCGCCCCGATCAGCCTCGACACTGCATGGCGTTCCATATATTCCGACATGTCGATGCGGACCATCGCGTGTTCATCATCGAACAAAAATTCCGCCAGCGCCCTGGCCAACTCCGTCTTGCCTACCCCAGTCGATCCGAGAAAAATGAACGAGCCGATGGGTCGATGCTGCTCTTGCAAACCTGCCCGGGCGCGACGAATAGCGTCTGAAACCGCGACAACCGCCTGATCCTGACCGATCAATCGCCGATGCAGCCGCTCTTCCATCTGCAGCAATTTTTCCCGCTCGCCCTCCAGCATGCGGCTCACCGGTATGCCTGTCCACTTGGCCACCACCTGAGCGATATCTTCGTCTGTCACCTCTTCCTTGAGCATCTGCAGATCACGCTGCAATTCAATCAGGTTGGCATTGGCTTGCTGCAAATTCTTTTCCAATTCCGGCAATCGCCCGTATTTGAGCTCGGCCGCCCGCGCCAGATCGCCGTCGCGCTCAGCCTGGCTCGCCTGCGTACGGACCTGATCAAGCTCTTCTTTGATCGATCGAATACGGGAGATGATCTCTTTTTCCATCTGCCAATGGCTGCGCAAGCTCTGGCTTTGTTCAGCCAGATTGGCGATTTCTTTTTCCACCTGTTGGAGCCGCTCTATCGATTGATCGTCTTTTTCCTTTTTCAACGCTTGCCGCTCGATCTCCAGTTGCTTCAAGCGCCTCTCGACCTCGTCCAATTCGACCGGCATGCTGTCGATTTCAATGCGCAACATCGAAGCCGCTTCGTCGACCAGATCGATCGCCTTGTCAGGCAAAAAACGGTCGGCGATATAGCGGTGCGACAAAGTCGCCGCCGCCACCAGAGCGCTGTCGGTGATGCGCACTCCATGGTGAACTTCATATTTTTCTTTCAAACCTCGCAAAATCGAAATCGTCTCTTCCACCGACGGCTCTTCGACCAAAACCGGCTGAAACCGTCTCTCCAACGCCGCATCTTTTTCAACATGCTTGCGGTATTCATCAAGAGTCGTTGCGCCGATGCAGCGCAGATCGCCGCGCGCCAGCGCCGGTTTGAGCATATTGGAAGCATCCATCGCCCCCTCGGCAGCACCGGCACCCACCAGCGTGTGCAGTTCGTCGATGAACAGAACCACCTCGCCGTCTGATTCCTGCACCTCCTTGAGCACGGCCTTGAGACGATCCTCAAATTCACCGCGATACTTCGCGCCGGCGATCAATGCCCCCATGTCCAAAGAAAGTATCCGCTTGTGCTTGAGGTTTTCCGGGACATCACCGGCAATGATGCGATTCGCCAACCCCTCGGCGATCGCGGTCTTGCCGACTCCGGGTTCGCCGATTAAAACCGGATTGTTTTTCGTCCGGCGAGACAACACCTGCAACACCCTGCGAATCTCATCTTCGCGGCCGATGACCGGATCCAACTTGCCGCGCCGCGCCAGATCAGTGAGATCGCGCGCATAGCGCTTCAACGCCTGATATTTTTCCTCAGGATTCTGATCGCTGACCCGCTGATTGCCGCGAATCTCCTTCAGTACCTTGAGCAACACATCGCTGCTTAAACCAGCTTCATGCATCAAACTCCCGGCCGCACCGCTCTCATCGGCCAATGCCAAAAACAAATGCTCGACGCTCACATACTCATCGCGCAACTGCGAAGAGGCCTTTAAAGCCCGATCGAAAAGCTGTTGGGTCTGCGAAGACAAATAGATCTGCCCCACCCCGCCGGATACGCGCGGCAAACGACTGATCTCCTTGTCAATTCGCTCCGCAAACAGTTCGGGATCCAAACCGATTTTCTTGCATACCGCATGAGCCGTGCTCTCTTTATCCGCCACCACCGCCCGCAATAAATGGACAGGCTCGATCTGCTGCTGCCCGTTTTCACCCGCGAGCTGTTGTGCCCTGGCAAGAGCTTCCTGCGTTTTTATCGTCATTCGATCAAAAGATAACATATCCGTGCCTTTCTCAATCCCTTGTCAACCAATCCTCCAGTCCGGCAACCTCCACTGCCAGGCCGGAATCTATAAAAAAGGGGGCCATCATAAAAAGCTCGACATCGCGTACCAGTGACTTGCGGCCGGATATCCAGCTCCCTTTTTCTGACAGCCCCCCAAATTTTCTTATTCTCTTACCGAAACCTGCCGTCGGGGCATTCACCATCGAGATTTTGCGTCGGCAGGTGGCTGACCCCAAACACAGCCACCCCACCAGACGCGATTATTGTCAACTTGCATCAATTCTTGTCATCATCGACCACTTCAAAATCCGCCTCTTCCGCGTTCTGGGCGCTGTCGTCACTCGTACCGGATGAAGAAGATCCAGCCTGTTCAGCGCCGGCGCCGCTGGCACCAGCTCCGGCATCGCTATACATCTTGGAAGCGGCCGGCTGAACAACATTGTTCAAGCCATCGATGGAAGAACGGATTTCATTCGCATTTTCACCCTTGAGCGCCTCTTTCAGACGGCCCACTGCGGCTTCGATCTTGTTTTTGGTGACAGAATCGAGCTTGTCCCCGCTCTCCTTGATCATCTTTTCGGTCTGATAGGCCAGCTGATCGCCCTGATTCTTGAGATCGATAATCTCGCGACGCTTCTTGTCCTCCGCAGCATGGGCTTTGGCATCGTTTACCATTTTATCGATTTCTTCCTTGGACAGGCCGGTCGATGCCTCGATGCGAATCGACTGCTCCTTGCCGCTCGACTTGTCTTTGGCCGAAACATTGAGAATGCCATTCGCGTCGATATCAAAAGTGACCTCGATTTGCGGCACTCCCCGCGGAGCCGGCGGAATTCCGTCCAGATGGAAACGACCCAGGGTGCGATTGTCCATCGCCATCTCGCGCTCGCCCTGCAACACATGAATCTCAACCGAGGGCTGATTGTCGCTGGCTGTGGAGAATATTTGCGAACGCTTGGTCGGAATGGTGGTGTTCTTTTCAATCAACCGCGTATTGACACTGCCCAGCGTTTCGATACCCAAAGAGAGCGGCGTGACGTCCAGCAACAACACGTCCTGTACATCACCAGCCAATACTCCTCCCTGAATGGCCGCACCAACCGCAACCACCTCATCCGGATTCACCCCGCGATGCGGCTCCTTGCCGAAAAAGTCACGCACCATTTCCTGAACCTTGGGCATGCGCGTCGAACCACCAACCAGAACCACTTCGTCGATTTCGCTGGTGCTCATCCCCGCATCCTTCAGAGCCGTCTTGCACGGTCCAAGAGTGCGCTGAAATAGATCGTCGCAAATCTGCTCGAATTTGGCGCGGGTCAGCGTCATGTTCAAATGTTTTGGGCCGGTATCGGTTGCCGTGATAAAGGGCAAGTTGACCTCGGTCTGGCTCGTGCTCGACAACTCAACCTTGGCCTTTTCTGCCGCCTCTTTCAGGCGTTGCAGAGCCATCGGGTCCTTGGAAAGATCGACGCCTTCTTGTTTGATAAATCCGTCGACAATCCAATCGATTACCCGCTGATCAAAATCATCGCCTCCCAAATGGGTGTCACCATTGGTCGATTTGACTTCAAAAACACCGTCGCCGATTTCCAATACCGAAATATCAAAAGTTCCACCGCCGAGATCAAAGACCGCTATTTTTTCGTTTTTCTTTTTATCCAAACCATAGGCGAGCGATGCTGCCGTCGGCTCGTTGATGATCCGCCGCACCGTCAAACCGGCAATCTCGCCCGCCTCTTTGGTCGCCTGCCGCTGACTGTCATTGAAATAGGCCGGCACCGTAATCACCGCTTCAGTGATTTTCTCGCCGAGATAATCCTCTGCTGTCTGCCGCATTTTTTGCAGAATCATTGCCGAAATTTCTTGCGGCGTGTATTCTTTATCATCGATCTCAACCTTGGCCACCCCGCCACTGCCGCTGATGACCTTATAGGGCACCTCGCTGATCTCGTTGCTCACTTCATCATAGCGACGCCCCATAAACCGCTTGATCGAAAAAATGGTCTTTTGCGGATTGGTGATCGCCTGACGCTTCGCCACCTGTCCCACCAATC
Source organism: bacterium (assembly GCA_029565675.1). Classification (GTDB taxonomy): domain Bacteria; phylum Zhuqueibacterota; class Zhuqueibacteria; order Residuimicrobiales; family Oceaniaggregativiventaceae; genus Sulfursilanivivens. Next base: position 536,329 of record JAKQNP010000002.1, on the reverse strand, counting down.
TCTCACCATTTTTGGTAAACGCGACCATCGACGGCGTCGTGCGCCCGCCTTCAGAATTGGGAATGACGACCGGCTCGCCGCCTTCCATGACCGCGACACATGAATTCGTCGTCCCCAGATCTATTCCGATTATTTTACCCATGTTGCTTTTCTCCTTAATCTATCAGGTAAGTGTCTGTCCGATTACAACCCGTTTCGAGCCCTGTCGCACTCACTGCTGTCGCTTGTGCCGCAAAGCCAGTCAAACTCCGCTGTAGCATTTGTTATTGACTTGCAAAAGCTATGCCAGGTAAAATACCTTAAAATCATACGTTCTATTATAAAATAAAACAAGCACATAGGCTTCTTGCTCGATGTGCTTGTTTTATTTTTCTGCCGGACACTGTATCGCCAATCTGGCAGATTCTCTGACAACTAGTCAGTTATTTTTGGTCGAAGGGGTACTCTTGTTTTTATAATCGGTGATATAGAATCCGGAGCCTTTAAAGATCAAACCGGATCCGCCGGCGATAAGCCGCTTGACTGCGCCGCCACATAAAGGGCAACGCTTCAACGGCTCAGCGGAAATCGGCTGAAAGGCCTCAAACCGGTGCCCGCACTTCAAACACAGGTAATCATAACTCGGCATACAACACCACTCCATTTGCCACAAATTCGGTTATTCTGTTTTGGGCACTCGCAGGGCTCGAAAGAGGTTGCTCGAGCCGCGTTTGATGCGCAAAAGGATGATGTCATCCTCGTCTGCTTTATTGAGCTGAGCGGTGAATTCAGCGACGTTTTTGACCGTCTGGCGATTGACAGCTTGAATCAGATCGCCTTGCCGGATATCCTCGCGATCGGCAACAGAATTGCGCTCGACCGCCGTCACAAAAACTCCACTCTCCCCTTCATAGCCGTAGCGTTGTGTAAGCTGATCAGTTAAATTTTGCACCTGCAGGCCAAGCCGCATGCCGATAGTCGTTTTTGCTGGTTTATCGGTCGGCTCTTCCGCCGTCTCCCCATCCAGCTCAGCCAGTTTTACCTTTAAGGATTTGTTCTTTTCATTGCGCAAAACAACCACATCGACCTCAGTGCCAGGAGAATAGGAAGCAACCGTGCGCCGCAATTGCTCAACATCGGCGATCTTTTCACCGGCAATTTCAACGATGATATCCTCGGCTTTGATTCCAGCTTTATCGGCTGGGCTGTCGGGCTGAACACTGGCAACCAACGCCCCGCGAGGCTTGTCCAAACCATAAATCTTGGCCAAATTTTCATCCACATCCTGAATCTGCACGCCCAGGTAGCCGCGGCTGACTTTGCCGTCGTCCATGAGCTGCTTCATCACGCTTTTGGCCATGTTGATAGGAATGGCAAAGCCGATGCCCACATTGGCCTGCCCGACGATGGCAGTGTTGATGCCGACCAACTCGCCGCGCAGATTGACCAACGCACCCCCGCTGTTGCCGGGATTGATCGCGGCATCAGTCTGAATGAAATCCTGATAGGTCACCCCGGAGCGACCCTGACTTCCGCCGATCGCCAACCCGGACCTCCCTTTTGCACTGACAATCCCGGCAGTCACGGTGTTCTGCAAGATGTTCGAAAATGGATTGCCGATTGCCAAAACCCATTCGCCGACCTCCAGTTGATCCGAATCACCCAAACGCACCGTCGACAATCCGTTCTTGTCAATTTTTATCACTGCCAAGTCGGTCAAGGGATCGGTGCCGATGATCTTGGCTTTGTACTTTTCCTTGTCTATGGTCACATAGATCTGATCGGCTTCATCGATCACATGATTGTTGGTCAAAATATGCCCGTCGCTGGTGACAATCACGCCCGAGCCCAAACCGCGCATGATTTCCTCTTGTTGCTGCTCGGGAAAGTTGAAGAAACGGCGAAAAAATTCATCCTCGAAAAATGGGTGAATCTGACGCTTAACCACCGCCTCGCTGTTGATTGGCACCACCGCTGGATTCACCTGCGAGGCAACCCGCGCGAACGCCTTGCTCAAACCCTCCAATCCCGCCAACTCTGATGCAATCGGTTCCGTTGATCCCAGCTGGATGGCTGCAGCCTTTGCTTGCGGTTCTGCCAATACCGGTTTGTACAGGGTGTCCCAGTTGGCAGAAATCACCATCCAAGCGGCAACACCGATAAACGCACCCATCATGAGCCAAAATGCTTTTTGCCTTGAGATCATTTTCACTATCCCTTCTCTTTTATATCGTGAACAGCAGCGGCACCACCCTGCCGTAACCAGGACCAAATTGCGGATTGTCTCTCATACCAATCCGCCTCGACCTTCATAACCGCTGCGTCGATGCCGTTACCCTTATTGCGCCAACCTGTACAGTCATGGCTATCCACAAAATAGTCCAATGCAATGAATATGCCAGAGGAACTCGATTTTATCTTATTATCTGTTTATCATAAATTTATAGATAATTTTCCAACCCCATCCGGCAATTCAAGTGCGTCAATATGACAGCCATTCGGTCATTTTGGCAATTCTCACTCGCTGCGGCGCAGCAGCAACAATCGCAGCAACTGCAGGGCAGCCATCGCTGCAGCAGCGACATAGGTCATCGCAGCGGCATCGAGCACCTTTTTGGCACCAGCTATCTCGCGTTCGCTGATATAGCCGCCTGAACTCAATTGCGCCAGTGCGCGTTTGCTGGCATTGAACTCCACCGGCAAGGTGACAAGATGAAACGCCACCGCTGCAGAAAACAGCACAATGCCGAGGTCGATCAGGTTGGGAATGGAAAAGAGCAGACCGCCGATAAACAGCGGCATCCACAAACTGGAGCCAAATTTGACCACCGGGAATATGGCCTGACGCACTTGCAACGGCCGATAGGCATCCCGATGCTGCAGGGCATGGCCTGTCTCATGAGCGGCCACCCCAAGGGCTGCCAAGGAATCCGATTGATAAACCGGAGAAGACAAGCGCAGTGTTTTTTGAATCGGGTCATAATGATCGCTCAAGTCACCGGCGATCAGTTCCACCTGCACACTCCCCAGACCGTTGCGCTCCAACATGCGTTTTGCGACCTCCGCGCCGGTCATACCGGAGGTGGAACGAACCCGACTCATCTCTTTAAAAGCGCTGCGGACCTTGTGTTGCGCATAAAGCGAAAAAATCAAAGCAGGCAACAACAAAGCGATATCCATCGATCCAAACATAGTCTTTCTACCTTTCTTGTCTCTGCAGTTCAAACCCCACACTCAACCGAAGCGCGGATTCCGCAGGCGAATCTGTTGTTCTGTTGCCATCCCCTGCAGTTCCTCCTTCGCGTTCTGACCAATCCTAACAATGCGGATGAATTCGCTTGTGCTTACATAGTGAAGGAACCACACCTCTCGCCAGGCACTGCAATCGTTGTGGGTCTGTTTCTGTGTCAGTCTTCGTATTAGACTCACACAGCAACAAAAGGTTTCAACCCTTTTTCATTTTTTGACGCGGATGAAAGGCAGACAAGCTGTTTGTTGCGATTTGCTGTGAGATATGGATGGGTTTTTACTGCAAGACAAAGGGGATTCTGTCCAATTCGCGGCCTCGAGCATCGACGATCACCACCTGCCAGGTGCCGCCCCACTCGGGTTTCATTTCCAGCGAACTGATCAACACTTGCCGGCCGAACTGCAATGAAAAATCGTGGTGATGCATGAGTTGCTCGCCGTAATACCAGCGGTGTACAACAACTTCCCGGTCCACCTGTGCATTCAGTGCCACAAAACAATAAAGACGGTCGACCAAACGGCTGAACCGCGATTTGGCCATCAGTGGCTCTTGGTTATCGATATCCAGACAAACCACAGCTTCTTCAATCTGCAGCGAAAAATTTTGTCGAGGTTTTGCCTGCACCGCACTGGCAGCGGATGGAGATTGCGGTTGCATTTGTTGCACAGTTGACCGATTGTGCGTTGGTTGCGAAGAATTGTCGGCAACGCTCAGCGCCAAAATGAAACCAAAAACCACAAAAATAAATTCGAGCAGATACTTGATCTTAAACTCGAATGCTGATTTGATCATTGCCAGCCTCTCTCAGGTATCAAAAGCAAACCAACAACGGCCGCAATCATGCAACCACCTCCCCGGCAACGACCAGGGAAGCGGCCAGCATTTGCATCTCGTGGCGTACTCTGCGAATTTTCTCTTGCCGGATCTGCACTTGTTTTTGCAAAAACAGCAGTTCTTGTTCGAGCGCTTGGCGCTGTGCTTGTTGGGCGCCGAGTCTTTGTTCACGCTTTGAGCTGAAAAGCCAAAGGTAGAGTCCAACCATCCCCACAATGGCGACAGCAAAAATGCCGTTTTGCATCAGCGGCATAAAGCGAATCGCGGCAATTGCACTTACCCACCAGACCAACACAGCGGCCGGCGGCCACAGCTTTTGCTGTCTGTGCCGACGACAGGATTGTGCAAAAACCTGTCGATTTTGGCGCACCGACTCCTGCAGGCTGTGGCAGAACTCTTCTTCCTTTTTTATTTTTTTTTCCAAATCATGGAGCTGTGCATCCCGCCGCATGGCCAGCAAATCTTGCAGTATTTGACTGTTGTGATCGTCAGGATTGCGCTGCAACAGAAGCCGGATGCAGAATCCGGCTCCTTGCAAATCCCCGTCTTTGAGGCGGTTGATCGCTTTTTGTCGGTAAGATCTGCTCGGCAGCCACTGGTTTTTATCCAGTACGGCAAAGAGCAGACGTGCCGCCCCCACCACGGCAAAGGTCGGTATACCCCAGATCGCCATCTCAGCGCCCGCTATCTGACTGCCAAGGCCTGTTCCAAATAACCAACGGCCCGCGGGTACTTTTGCCGTACCTCTTCCCATTCTGCATTGCTCAGGTCTTTCGGCTCTTTGCCAGTGACTTGCACCGCACTGTCATAAGCCAATTGAATCAGGTCGCGATTGGCGGCCAAAACCCCCAAGGTTGCACCTGCAATTTCCATTACGCCGTCGATAAAATCGACTCCCGTGGCGTACTCCAAACCGCGCTCGGCAATAAAGCCGGCCAGCCCACCCCAAACACCATTGCGCAGTGAATTCTTGATTCGATTATTCATCTCGATTCTCTTTCTCTAAACTTTTCAATGATTTGACGATCAACTCATCTTTCCGTTTTATCGTTTGTCTTAAACGATTGGCTTCCCGTTCGAGTTCCCGAATTCGGCGATTTCCGAAGAATCGGCCCCAAATCCTCTCAAACACGATGATCACTGCCAGCGTTGTCAAAACACCAAATAAAAAGCTCAAAAGTTCAATCCTCATGTTCACCTCCGCTCACCCGCAGCTGCATCCGGGAAAGTCTGGCTTTCTGACCCTGCCGGCAAGCTCTTTTCCATGACCAAACGGTTGCCGTTGACCGGATCGACAGCATAATAGACCCGGTCCATCGATTTGCGGATAATATGCAGCCCCATGCCACCTGTCTTGCGTTTTAAGGCCGCTTCCACCACATTGAAATCTTCCGATGTGCTGACCTGAAATCCCTGCCCATGATCGATCACCGCAATAATCATTCCCATCAGCAGTTTTTCCACCTCCACTTGCACGATACGGTTCGGATTGGAATGGTAAGCATGCTCGATCACGTTCAAACAAGCCTCATAAACCGCAATCTTGATTTTCCCCTGATCGGTTTCATTAAAACCGATCTCCTCCGCCAGATGAGTGACAAAATCGCAGGCCTTGTAGAGCGCACTGACCTTGCTGGGAATTTTTATCGTATGCAAATTTCTATCTGTGTCGCCCGAAGTCGTTTGCGTTTGTTGCGGTTCGGATTGTTCACCAGCAAGAGCCTCATCGGCTTGCTCCTCAATTTCCAATCCATCAGCAATTTCCGCAACTTCTTCCACAAGCGCCAAAAATTGATGCGGCTGAAACCGTTCCAGCTCTTGCCGCGCAGCTTCATTCAGCCGCAAAACATAAAACTCGCGGCCATGGCGCCGGGAACGCGCAGTAGCCTCAAGCATAAAAACAATCAGGCCAGGTCCAAGGGTATTGAAATGCCGCATATCGAGAAACAACCGATGAAAACTTCCTTTCAGCAGCTTTTCGAACGCAGCGATCAAGATTGGAACCAGGCTGATATCGTGCGGATCGCCGTGTGGCGTTAAACACAAAACCATTCCTTCTGCGTCGAGGGTGTCGATCTGCAGAACATCGTCGATCCATTCGCTCGGCCTGGCGCCGGCGGAATTGGACGGCTGCGGAGAATTCGCACTGGTCATACGCCGTCACTTATATTTTTTGCCGGTTGCTTGATGTTTTCCAGCAATTTGTTTCGCAAGGCCTTGCCCAAAAAATTGTATGGAATGTGATCGACCTCCTCAATACCGCGCGGAATTTTCCATGTCGTCAGTTTGTCGCGGCAAAATCTCTTGATTTCCGCCAACGAAATCGTCCCTTTTGTTTTTAGCAACAGAAACGCGAAAACCACTTCGCCGTAATAGGAATCCGGCCTGCCCACGACCACCGCATCGCGCACCGCCGGGTGCTCACATAAAACTGCCTCTACTTCCGAAGGATAGACATTATGACCGCCCGTAAAGATAATATCTTTTTTGCGATCAACAATAAAAAAATATCCATCCTCATCCATTCTCGCCACATCACCGGTGCAGAGCCAGGGAGGCGATGAAAAAACATTTCGGGTTTCCTCTGGATTGCGGTAGTAGCCTGGCATAACCTGCGGTCCTGTGACTTGCAGCTCGCCGATTTCACCGGGCGGCAGAGGCAAACGGCTCTGTAAATCGACGATCCGCGCACGCGTGCCCGGCCAGGGCATGCCGATGCTGTCGGGCTTGTGCCGCCCTTGGATCGGATTGCAATGGGTTATCGGACCCGCTTCGGTCAGTCCGTATCCTTGGGTGATATCGATGCCAAAACGGCTGCGAAACTCGGTTCGCACCGGCTCAGGCAAAGGACTGCCGCCGCTGATACAGATCTGTGCATAAAAGTCGGCTTTTTTGTTTGCCAACAGGGCAACAAACATGGTCGGAACCGCCGGGAAGAGATCAATCGAATATCGCCGGCTGAGCCTTGCCAGTCGGCGGGCATCGAACCGAGGCTCCAATAAAACAGCTGCCTTGCTGTACCAAGCGAGGTGATGGCAAACAGTCAGACCATAACTGTGCAAAAGCGGCAACGCGGCAAGGATCGTTTTCTTGCCATCGCGAAAGCCGGGAATCCAAATCCTCGCCTGGTAGGCGTTGGCCAACAAATTCCGATGCGACAGCACCGCCAACTTGGGCGAGCCGGTCACCCCGCCAGTGAACAACAGAACCGCAGGAGAATCCGGATCGATCTCACCCGCCGAAGGCGGCCCTGCCTCGTCAATCAACAACTCACGAAACAGATGAACAGAACGATCCTTTTGCACTCGCGGTTGATTTAGCCAGGAGCGCGTTTTCAGGCGATAGCCGATTTTGTCCAGCGTTGGCATAAAAGTCTCAAGAGAGGCCACAACAATAGATCGCAAACCGGTGTTACGATAGATGCGGTAAAGACGAGGAAGGACGCGATCCAGCGTGATGGCCGCCTGCGCATTGCTGAGTTTTAACTGGGTGCGCATCTCGCGCTCAGAGAGCAAAGGGTTCATCGGTACAACTCTTGCCCCCAGCCATAAAATTGCCCAATAGGCAATGATAAATTGCGGGCAATTGGGCAAAATTAAGGCAACATGATTCTCACGGGTGACGCCGATGCTCCGCAATCCAGCCGAGAACCTCATGACCAGCCGATAGACCTCGGTATAGGTAAAAGAGCGCTCAAAGTAGATAAAAGCCGTGGCAGTGCCCCAGTCTCGCGCGGCATCTAAAAAAAGTGAGGTCAACAGCGCTTGCGGCTGCGCCAGATCATGACCAACCCCGCGATCATAATGGCGCAGCCACGGACGGTCCGAATCTTCGACAATCTTTGCTTTATGGCGCTTGCGCCAGCGGCTCACCAGCCGCGGCAAAGAAATTCTTGTCAACAGCGCTTTCATCGCAATACCCATGCTTCATGAACGGCGGTCCGCATGTGCAGCGGTCACAAAGATACCCGGTTTACCCACCACTGGACACCGGTTTTCGCAAATACCGCAGCCTATACACAGCTCTTCAATGACAGCTGGAAATTTAACCAGCCGCACTTGACCGTCTGCCGTGGTCACTGTTTTTTCGTCGAATCGGATCGCCTTTTCAGGCAAAGGGCAGTGTTCTTCACAGACCAGACAATTCTCATGGCTATACCACGGTATACAGCGGCTGCGATCAAAATAAGCGGTGCCAATTTTGGTGTGCTGCTTTTCCGGCAGCGGCATTTTTTTAATCGCCCCTGTGGGACAGGCCTGGCCGCATAAATTGCAATTGTATTCACAATACCCCATACGAGGAATCGACAAAGGCGACAAAAGGCCTTCCCAGCCGCTCTGCCAACCGGCGGGCTGCAAACATCCGCCGGTCGATGCACAAATCCGCACACACTCCAGGCAGCGCACACATCGATCCAGGTATTCGGCTTCAGGCAGCGAGCCGGGGGGCCGAATCACTCCGCCGATGGCGTTGCGGTTTTGCGCCGTTGACTTAACTGCCGCGACCCCGACCAGGCCAAACACGCCTGCCTGTAAAAAACGTCGCCGCGAAAGATCGATTTGGTTGAGCTGCGGGCCGCGGCCAAATCGATAGGAAATCGCTTGCGGTTTGCAGACCGTCTCGCATTCCCCGCATTGTATACACTCGACCGCGTTGTTCAATGTAAAGTCATCTTCAATCGCGTTCATGCGGCAACGCCGCTGACAAACAGCACATGCGGTGCATTCGGAAGAAACTGTCCGCCGCAAAAAACGATATTTGGCAAAAATCCCGAGCAATGCACCCAGGGGACACAAATTTCGGCACCAAAACCGGCGGCTGACACTTCCAAGAAAAAGGATGGCAAAAAAGAACAGCGCTATGGCCATGCTGCCATAAAAAGCCGGTTGCTGCAACGGCAGCAGATTCTGTTGGGCGCTGTCGTAAAGGGTATAGATAGATTCTGCCATCCAGTCGATCTCCAGACCGGCATCGAACAGACTGCTCACAAGATAGACAAACGCCGGATAGACAAAGCCGGTTAGTGTCCTTGTCAGCAAAGCGATGGGATCAAAAAACCAGAGGATTTGCAGAGAAAAAAACGCTGTGGCTGCCACCGCAACGAGTATGGCAAATTTCCATGAGCGAAAGCGCAAGGAATCTCTTTTTTTCTGACGCCTCGCCCGCAGGAACAATCGATCGCTGATGTCGATGGTCGTCCCCAACGGACAGATCCAACCGCAGAACACTCTGCCAAAGATAACGGTCAACAGGAGAATCAAAAGCGCCGGCCAGATCATCAGGGACGGCAAAGCACGGCTGCTCAGAGCTGTACCAAGCGCCACCAGCGGGGAAGCGCGCAAGAAGAAATCCACAGGCAACAGGGGCTCATAGGGATATCTCGCCTGCAAAAAGAGCAACAAAAAAAGGCCGAGAAACAGCACCTGACTCAAACGCCGCAGCCAACGCATCATGATAATGCCCTTTATTCGCTTCAGTGCCCGACATGGTTGAAGGACCTGGAACGCCGGCAAGAAGACCATTCAATCGATTATCCCAACTGGATCGTTTTCACTCGCGCAGGCTCGAGGAGACATTTCCCCAATCCGCGCTGCTCGGCGATGCGGAGATAGTCCACATCGCGCCAATCCACCTCCAACAAACCTGCCGCGCGCGCATCGACCGCTACCGGTTCCGTGCCGGCAACGACCGTTTTCTTGACCGCCACGTCCTGCAAATTTCCGCCGGTCGGCCCGTTTCGCAACAACACCCGATACCCATCGACAATCGTCAGGGTCGGCCGCAGAGCTGAATTGATATCGACGATCTTGGTCGCAAAATCGCGGTGCAGAGCGCCGCGATCGCTGCCGAGCACCCCAAGAAAATTCTTAAAACCCAACGTCACCCCGGAAATGGAATGGTGTTTGGCAATCGGCATATTGATAATCACCTCCGATTCCAGAACATCGCGATAGACCGGCCAACTTTTGACCAGTTCTCCCGCAGGGATATCGATCTCCTGAAACCGGCTCTCGATGATATGGCGGACCTGGGCGCCGGCTTTCTTGGCCGCCTCTTCGATGCCGCTGCGCTGATAGCAACGCCTGGCTTGATTGCAGGTGCGATCGAGAACGCGAACGGTTTTGGCCCCGGCCTCCACACACATTCGCACCATCTGAGCAACCGCATCCGGATTGGTGTTTGCAGCTTGTTCCGGCACCCTATCCCAGCCGATATTGGGCTTGATCAGAACCGTTTGTCCAGGTCGAACAAACCGGCCGATGCCGCCCAGCGCTTCCACCGCCTGACGGACCAACTCGGCAGGTTCACCATTGCTCACCACCACCAGATCCGGCCGGCTGTCGGCGGCAATCGCCCCTGGCAATAAAAGAGCACCGGCGGCAGCAGTCAATCCGGTTTTGATAAAATCTCTGCGATTTATTCGCTGCATAAAACTACCTCGCTAATCGTTTGTATCAATAAAAAAGCCTGCCTCTACGAGGCAGGCTTAAGATCGGTAAAGTTTTCTGCTCAGAGGCTTTTGCGAATGAGCTCGATCTCGTATTCCGCTGACTTGCGCCAGCGGCGATCTTTTGCGGCTTCTTGAAAAAAGGTCAAAGCCTCTTGCTTGCGGCCGAGATTCTGCAGCGCCTTGCCTGCCTCGTAATTGGCGGCGGGATGAAAAGTGTTGCGCGAGGCAAGGGTCTGCCGGGCAAATTTTAACGCTTCTTCATGTTTGCCAAGTCTGTTGTGGGCCTCGGCAAGACGGTACATCGCTTCATGGTAATTGTCCCGGATCGCCAGAGCGTTTTCAAAAGCCATGATGGCCTGATCGACTTTCCCTGCATCCAACAGAGCAACTCCCAGGCTGTTATAGGCCTTGTAGTAATCAGGATTCACTTGCGTGGCCATGCGAAAATAGCGTATGGCTTCTTCGCTGTTCTTCTGTGCCTGATAAATGGCCCCTAGGTTGTAAACGGTGGTGGAGGAACTGGGGTCGATCTCGATCGCCTTGAGCAAAGCAGTGACGGCTTCTCCGCGCCTTCCCACCTGGTTCAGAGCCGAGCCAAGAGCCGAGAATGCTGCCGCATAAGTCGGATTGATCTCTGTTGCCTTTTTGAAAGCGGCGATAGTTTCATCATAACGGCGAAGTTTGTTCAGCGACAATCCTTTGCCGTAAAAAGCCACATCGTAACTGTCATTCAATGAAATGGCTTCATCATAGCTTTGCAGAGCTAGTTCGTATTGCCCTTTTTTATAGGCTGTGTTGCCATCATTGAATGCCCGCTTGGAGTCGTTGATGCGCTTGGAAAATTCGACGTCAGCCATTAACTCCTGCTCGACACTCTTGATCTGTTTTTGCAAATTCTGATATTTGGTGTTCAGCTCGTCATATTTTTCCTTGGTGATCCCCTGTTCACCCATCTGTGACCTGACTTCATTCGCTTCTTTTAGCAGATTGTTGTATTTGTCCTGCGCATTTTGAGCGAATAAGGTTCCACTTAAGAAAAGCGCTAAAACCACTATCGCGATCAGGGCAGATACGTTTGTTTTTCTCATTTCCGATCTCCCGATTCTTTCCTTTGTTAACTTAATGACACACAGGATCAAATGTGACTCGACCCCACGGATAGAGGGTGCCGAAGGCGGGATTCGAACCCGCACACCCGGTAGGGCACTACCCCCTCAAGATAGCGTGTCTACCATTTCCACCACTTCGGCAAAACCAACACCTTACTCAGCAGGGTTGGATGCTGGAACCGGAGCCTGGTCTGGTGAACTCGGCGACGGCGCTTGCGGCAAAGTATAGGTTGCGGAACTCTTGCGCTGATCGCGCTCTTGTTCGACCAAACTCTCCTGTGAAACCTCGCCGTAAGTCAGCAGGCCGATCAACAGAGCAATGACCATAAACAAGGCTGCCAGCACACCGGTTGCCTTGGTTAGAAAGTCACCCGCTCCGCGTCCACCAAAAACCGCTCCCATCGAGTCAGCACCGCCAAAAGTGCCGGCCAAACCACCGCCCTTGCTGGATTGGATCAGTATAAGAAACGTCAATAATATACAAACAATGACGAAAAGCACAATTAAAAAAATGTACATTTTACCCTCACTCGGCTTTGACAATTCCCCAAAAGGAGTCGGCATCCAAACTGGCGCCGCCAATCAATCCTCCGTCCACATCCGGCTGACGCAGAAGTTCAGCCGCATTGGACGCCTTCATGCTGCCACCATATTGGATTCGCAATCCATCGGCAACAGCATCGCCATACATCTGACGAATCAAAGAACGAATAAAAGCATGCACCTCTTGCGCCTGTTCCGGCGTCGCGACCTGGCCGGTACCGATTGCCCATACCGGCTCGTAGGCGAGAACCACTCGGCTCGCTTGGACGTCGTCCAGATGAGCAAAAGCTCCACGCACCTGGCGGTTGATCACTATTTCCGTTTGATCGCTCTGCCGCTCATCCAGCAGTTCGCCGACACAGACGATCGGCGTCAACTCCGTCTGCAGAGCAGCCAGAATCTTGCGATTGACCATCTCGTCGCTTTCCGCAAAATATTGTCGGCGTTCGGAATGACCAATGATCACATAGCGGCATCCCGTAGACACAACCATTTCCGCGGATATTTCGCCGGTATAAGCACCGCTTTTTTCCCAGTGCATATTCTGCGCACCCAGGCCAATAGCGGTGCCTTTCAGCGCATCGCGCACCGCAGCCAGACTGGTAAACGGTGGACAAACAACCACCTCGACAAGATCGGCATCATGGTTCTTCCTCGCCAGCTGCTCAGCCAAAGCGGCTGCTTCGCTGACGGTCTTGTTCATCTTCCAATTGCCGGCAATAATTCTTTTGCGCATCAAGACAGAATCTCTCTCTTTTTTCGATGAACAGGTCGACAGACGCAGCGCCTGCCGACCCTTTTTTGTACCTTTTTTTACGCCAAGAACAACCGATGTGTTCCTTACATTTTTGCCATTTTGAGCAGCAGGTCAACAACGCGCATTGAATAACCCCACTCATTGTCGTACCAGGCAACAACCTTGACCAAGTTGTTCTTCTCACCCATCACCATGGTGCAAAGAGCATCAAAAATCGAGGAGGCTGGATTGCCAACAACATCCTTGGAGACAATCGGATCTTCGGTGTACACAAGAATGCCTTTCATCGGGCCGTCAGCCGCAGCTTTAATCGCCTGGTTGATCTCGGCCGCCGATACTTCTTTTTCCAGCTCCACCACCAGATCCACAACTGAACCGTCCGGAACCGGAACGCGCATGGCAAAACCGTCCAGTTTTTTGTTAAGGCTTGGGATCACTTTGCCGACTGCCTTGGCGGCGCCGGTGGTGGTGGGAATAATCGACATCGAGGCGGCACGGGCACGACGCAAATCCTTATGCGGCAAGTCGAGAATCATCTGATCGTTGGTAAAAGCATGGACTGTGGTCATGTAACCGCGGCGAATACCAAAGGCATCGTTCAGAACCTTGGCAACCGGTGCCAGACAGTTGGTGGTACACGAAGCGTTGGAAACGATCTTGTGCTCAGGTTTTAAATCGCTGTCGTTGACACCCAGGACGATAGTGGCATCGATTTCATCCTTGGATGGAACAGTCAAAATGACTTTTTTGGCGCCGGCGGTCAAATGCTTGGCGATCTGCTCGCGTTTGCGAAAAACACCGGTCGATTCGATCACGATATCAACGCCGAGCTTGCCCCACGGTAAAAGTGCAGGATCTTTCTCGGAAGAAACTTTGATCTTCTTGCCGTCGACAACCATGACGTCACCCTCGGCAGAGACCTGCTTCGGATAGATCCCGTGCACGCTGTCGTATTTGAGCAGATGCGCCAAAGTTGCAGCGTCGGTCAAATCGTTGACCTGGACAACTTCGATTTCCTTGCTCTCAAATGCCCCGCGAAAAACAAGACGACCGATTCGTCCAAATCCGTTGATGGCTACCTTTATGGCCATTGTTTCCTCCTTGCCTTCATTTTTTCGTGAACACAATTCCAGCTGTCAGTGTAGCTGAATCATCTGTCTAGTTACAATCTTCCAGCAGCGCCCAATACACGCAACTTGTGTTTGACCATCTGCTTGATCGCTGAACGGGCAGGCCCGAGATATTTGCGCGGATCGAACTCGGCCGGCTTTTCAGCAAAAACCTTGCGAATCGTCGCCGTCAGTGCCAGGCGAAGATCGGTGTCGATGTTGATTTTGCACACATTCGTCTTGGCTGCACGGCTGATCATCTCTTCCGGAACACCCTGGGCACCCGGCAAAGCGCCGCCATATTTGTTGCACTCGGCCACAAACTCTTGCAGCACACTTGAAGCCCCGTGCAAAACCAATGGATACCCGGGCAATTTCTCCTGAATCTCTTCCAGACGCTCAAAATCGAGTTTGGCCTCGCCTTTGAATTTGTATGCGCCATGGCTGGTGCCAATCGCCACAGCCAACGAGTCGCAACCCGTGCGCTCAACATATTCCTGCGCCTGATCTGGATTGGTAAAAATCGCGTCGCGTTCCGAAACGCTGACATGCTCTTCGATACCCGCCAAACGCCCCAACTCGGCTTCCACCGGCACCCCACGGGGATGGGCATAATCAACCACTTTCTTCACCAGAGCGATATTCTCGGCAAATGGCAGATGCGAACCGTCGATCATCACCGAGGTGAATCCCCCGTCGATACACGACTTGCACAATTCAAAACTGTCGCCATGGTCCAGATGAACGGCGATCGGCAAATCGCTGATTTGCAGCGCCGCTTCGATCAATTTCATCAAGTATTCATGACGCGCATATTCTCGCGCCCCTTTGGATATCTGCAGGATCAAAGGAGCCTTTTCTTCTTCAGCGGCTTCAACAATCCCTTGAATGATTTCCATATTGTTGACGTTGAACGCGCCAACCGCATAACCGCCAGCCAGAGCCTTTTCAAATAATCCGGTCGTAGAAACTTTGGGCATACCCATCCTCATCTGATAATTTTACACTGCGGTAAAATAAGTCAATTAAATTAGCAATTTTTCATTATAAAGTCAAGATTTATCTCGAATCTGACATGCGTTCGCCCGGCGAAGAAAAACAACCGACTGTCCGCGGAATTGTTTGATTGCACAACAATCCCTGTCAGCCGGCGCGGGCAATTGTCAAAGCCGCAACCCGGGCGCTGCCGGCTTCCAGGAGCGCCCGGGCACAGCCATCGATGGTGTAACCAGTGGTCAAAATATCATCGACCACCACCAGTTTTTTCCCGATGATGGCGGCAGGATCGGGCACCGCAAAAGCATTCTCGACGTTTTGCCGGCGCTCACTCCCCGAACGCTGCGCTTGCGGAGGGGTATATCGGCTTCGGCGAAGCACCGAATAAGAGGGCAAACCTAGCGAATTGCCCAATCGATCGGCGAGCAATTCAGCTTGATTGTAACCCCGCTCGCGCAAACGAGCGGAATGAAGCGGTACAGCCACCAGAGCCTCAGCGCCCCAACGATGCAGCACAGCAGATGCAGAAGCGGCAACCGCTTCTGCCAGGGGAGCGATTAACCGGCGAAAACCGCGGTATTTTAGAGCATGGATCAACGTTTGCATCGAATCGAGATAGGCAAATGGGGCAAACGAGAAATCGAAACAAAAAGCGGGATTCAATTCGGTTGCAGAAATCTCGTAAGGCTGTAAATTCGGCAAGCTTTGCCAGCAATTGCGACAAACCAGATGCTCGTCCGGCTGCAGGTTTCTTTCACAAAGCAAACATAGCGGAGGATAGATGAAATCCAGGGCTGCGCGGAACCAGAGGCGGACAGTCTGGCTGACTCGTCCGCCTCGCATCTGCGATTGTTCGATGTCAGAATCGATAGGCAACCACCAATTTGGGTTCGATGCGTTCCTGAGGCCGAAAGATCCGGCTGCCTGGTTCGGTCTCTTCGTATGTCCAAATGTAATCAACAAAAAAGATCAAATAAGGGGTCATCTTGTAACCCAGGCCGACTCGTGCCACACTGCGGTTGTCGAGGGTAAAAAGATCATCCAAAGCACCCATGCGGATTTTGTCATAGGTCGCGTGCGCCGCAATGCTCGGAAAAGCATCGAGCGCCTCAGCAGCCAGATGCATTGCACCTGTGCCCTCTTCTTCGCTGTACCAGGCCGGCATATCATCCAGCCAACTCATCATTCCCAGCAGATTTACGCGATTGCCGAGCAAGCGGCCGTACAGCTCGCCAAAAAATCCGCGGGTGTCTTCCTGCAAGCTGAGCAGATAATCGGTTTTGTGCTGGGCAACCTGATTTTCATTCATAAAAAAGCGCTCGACTTCATAAAACGCATCGAAATAGGCGGGCGTGAACTCTTTTCCAAGCCAACGGCGTTCCAGTTTGAGGCTCAACTCAAGCAAACCGCCAAGATTCCCCATACCGAATCCCACTCCGACCGCATGGCCCGAGCCCAAAGTACGAGATCGATTTTCAAAATTGCTGTAACCGCGGATCTGCGCCCAATCGTAATAGATCATGCTGCTTAAACGCTTGCCCCGGATCAATGGCAACTCGAGATCGAAGCCATAAACCGATGTCTCGTCATCCGTTCCCGACCAGCTATCCGGATCAAAATCCTGCGCCCAGGTCGCCCCGATGGCGAAATTTTCAATGACCGGCAAGGATAAAAGGTGATACAAAGGTCTGACGTAGCTGCGCACTCCGATCAATTCGGCGCGGCCAAAATTGCTGGCAATCGATTCCAGACCAAAGGAGCCAAAATCGATATCCAGGGCCATGCCTATTTTGCGCTGATCATAGGAGGCCTCATTGGTGTAATAATTGACGATAAAACCATGCCCCAACCGAGCCGCATCCAATGACCCGACCCGTGCATACACTGGATCCATTTTGTTGCCGAAGCGCAGGTAACGGAGAACGCGAAAGTAATCATAGCTCGTATCCCAATCCTCGGTGCGAAGGTTGCCGTTCTCCGTGTCGTAGAGCAAATTGACGTTCAAGCCGACCCCGATCTTGCCAAAGGCAAACTCGGGACGAAATTGAATCGCGTAATAGGTTTCGTCCTGGATTTTCGCAAATCCCAACCCGCCCATCAGCTGCCCACCCTCTCGCCCGCTATACCCAAAGGTACTGCCGAGCAACTGGCCCTGCGCCGACTGGATCAGCGATAACGCAATCACCGCACAAAGCAAGGCAATGGTTTTGCCGTTCATTCGCCAACTCCTTCCGCTAAAGTCGTTAGAATCACTTTGCAAAATTTTCCCTATTTGATCACCAGGCAAATGTTCTCTTGCGATTTGCCATGATTCGAATCGGCAAAACCGGAGGACCTGCTGTGCATAGCAGAGTTTGGCTGCAAAACATGGGGTGCGTGCTCGAGTTCCTTCTCTACCACAAATCTTCCATGCCCGGAGGAATATCCCAATAAGTCGCCCACTGGAAATGGCCTTGACCGCCCAAATCAGCCGCTCGATCCACGGAAAGCAAACGCTTGTGCTCCAGCTCTTCGGCAGCCAGATATTCGAACATTTCACTGGCAGCCTTGCTCTTCGATTTCAAGGCGGCGTGGCGATAGAAATCATAAGCTTTTTGCTCGGCGGCCAACGCCAACTCTATCGCTTCCTGGGCTGTGATATCCGCCTTGACCTCAGCCTTGATTTCAGCGGCCGGCAATTCATCGGCCAATTCCTGGTCACCATGCAATTTCTTGTTTAGATCGATGAGCTGATCATAATGATCCTGCTCAATTTCAGATAGATATTTGAATTTATTGCGAATGGAACTGTTGTTCACCACCTGGGAAACTCGCAGATAAAAGTCGCGCGCTCCCTTCTCCCGGCTCGCTGCCAGACGCAGGGCCGATGCCGGCGAAAGATTCTTCTCCTCTTCTGCCAGAAACCCCTCGCTCAAAGCGCGGGCAAAAGCGGCGTTGAAGGCCGGAAGATCCTCGGGCTGCCGCGAGCTGATCAATTGACCATCAATGCATACCGGTTGATCGACGTAAATGGCTCCGGCGAGCTGCACATCATCGCGAATCCCTGCAAAACAGGTTAAAGTCACACCCTCCAGCACACGGGCTGAAATCAGTACCTGCGGGCCGTGACAAATTACCCCGAGTGGTCGACCGGTATGCCAGAACACGCGGACAAATTTCAAGGCTTTTTCATTCAATCGGATACGCTCAGGAGCACCACCGCCGGGGATGATGACGCCGTCATAGTCGTTTTCCTTGATCTGATCGATTGTCAAATCCGGATCCAGAGTGACGCGATTGTATTTACCGGTCAAATGCGCTCCATCCAGTCCGATCAAATCAACCCGGGCGCCTTTCTGGCGGAAAAAATCTCGCGGAACAGTCGCTTCTTCGTCGTGAAATTGCGGTCCGATCAGAACCGCAATGCGTTTCCCCTGCAACATCTTTTTCCTCCCAGTCTGCACAAGTTTTCAGGCCATTTGTCCGCGCAGTTGATCGCGCAAAACCGCAGCACGCTCGTATTCTTCCCTGCTGACCGCCAGATCGAGCTCTCTTTGCAACCGTTCCCGTTGGGTCTGCGGTTTGAGGTCTCGGATCTCCGCCGCCCACTTGTCGAGAAAAGCGATTTCTCCCCCCCGACCGTCTACCCGATCTTTATGGCGCTGAAAGTATTGCTTGAGATCATCGATTCCTAAATCGATCACCTGTAAAGCCGCATCATATGCCGCCTCGCGCAACTCGATTAAAACCTTCGCCCGCACCTTCATCATCAACACATAAGGTCGATACTGTTCAAATGACCAGACCATCTCCTGATCCGGACAGTGGGCATTGACCAGATCAAAAATGCGCAGATTCAGATCCGTATCCCGTCTTACTCGCACATAATCCTGGAGTTCCATCAATGCCAGATAGCGATGATAATATTGTACTGATTCCTGCTGCAAATGCAGACAATCCAACGGCGTCAATCGACCTTGCTTGTGTGAATCACCCTCCGCTTTTTGCAGCCGCCGCTCATAGTAACTGAGGTAGGAGTCACAATTGCGCGGCCTTTTTCCGTCCGGCCTTCCATCCATCTCCATCTGCAAGATACCCAGGTCCAGCCGCATCTGGATCTTTTTTTTACCATCCGCCCCTTCAATTAGTCGAACATTGATGTTGTTGGGATGATAAGGCCAGTGCTGTAATATCGGACTGATATCTTCCATTGCAACCTCCCTATCCCCTGTTCAGCAAGAGCCTAAAAGCAAAGTGGTCTTATTATCTCTATTAACAACCTGGGGACGGGAATTATTCACGGATCTCAGGGTGACAACAACAGGAAAAACAGCGCTATATCCTTTGAATTAAATAGCCTTAAGCGTAATAAGCAACCGCATTGCGAAAGAGCGCAACTCCATCGCCTTCCGCTCTCAAAGCCCGCCGCGTCCATTGCGGGTGGTTGGTGGGATCGATGTGACGTTCGGGGTGAGGCATCAATCCCAAAACCCGTCCGGTTGGATCACAAATCCCGGCTATATGATCGACAGAGCCGTTGGGATTATCCGGATAGGTCGGTTCACTGCCGTCTGGCCTGCAGTAACGAAAAACGATTTGCCCATTCTCATGCAATTTCGCCAGCACAGTCGAATCCTGAACAACAAATTTACCTTCTGCATGGGCGACTGGGAAATAGACCCGCTCTGGCATCTCCTGCGTAAAGACACACACGCTCTTCGGATTGGCGGTCAGCTCAACCCAACGGTCCTCGAATCTGCCTGAATCATTGAAGGTGAGTGTGACGCTCTGTTCGGCCGTTGTGTCGACCCGCGGCAGCATGCCGGCTTTCACCAGCACCTGGAATCCATTACAAATCCCGACAATCAATTTCCCGCTTTGATGAAAAGCGAGGATTTGATCCGCCAATTGGTATTTGAGCTGGTTGGCGAGTATTTTTCCGGCTGAAATATCATCGCCATAGGTAAAACCGCCGGGAATCGCCAGGATCTGATAATCAACCAACCGGATATCGCCCTGCAACAGCCGATTGATGTGGACAAGATCGGCCTGTGCACCGACATGCTGAAAAGCAAATTGAGTTTCGCCATCACAATTCGAGCCGGCAGCCCGTAAAACCAGAACACGAGGTTTCATTCGTTCTACCATTTAAGGGTTTTTTGCCAACTGTTCTTTAACGCCAGCACGTTTTCACACACCACAAGCCGCCCTTGCAAACCTGTAGCGCGGAAAATAGGTTCAGCAGTGACTTGGCCGATTTCGGCAAAATCGCAGCCGGAGAGACATTTTTCGAACTCTTGTTTTTTATCCGCCTCTACCTCACAAACAAATCGCGAGTTGGACTCGGAGAAAAGGATCCAATCGTTTTGCCGGACATCAGATGAACGGGGTACGGCGGCCAAATCAACCTCTGCCCCCAGTCCGCCGGCAAATGCCATCTCCGCCAGAGCCACACCCAATCCGCCTTCCGAACAGTCATGACAGGCACGAACCGTGTCTTCTTGGATGGCCGACGAAACCGCTTCAAAAATGCGACGCGCGCGTTGTCCATCCACCTGCGGAACCGCAGCGGAAGTCAAACCCAGAACCTCGTAATAGTGCGAGCCGCCCAGTTCCTTGCGAGTCAGTCCCACTGCATAGATCGAGTTGCCGGCTGCTTTCAAGTCCATCGACACCGCTTTTCGAGCGTCTTCCATCACCGCAATGGCCGATATCAACAGCGTGGGTGGGATAGCGATGGTTTCGCCGCTGTCGGTCTGATACTCGTTGTTGAGACTGTCCTTGCCTGAAATAAACGGGGTGCCATAGATCTTGGCGATATCATAGCACGCCCGTGCCGCACGCACCAGACTGCCCAGGCGATCGGGTTTGTCGGTGTTTCCCCAACAGAAATTATCGAGCAGAGCAATACGATCCAGACTGCCGCCGACAGCGATAATGTTGCGCACCGCCTCATCGATCGCCGAAGAAGCCATGTGGTAGGGATCGATCAGCCCATATTTGGGATTCAAACCATTGGATAAAACCACTGCGCGGTATGAATTCAGTAGAGGTCTGGTTATCGAGGCGTTTCCCGGACCATCGTTCTCTGCTCCGAGCAATGGTTTGAGCACACTGCCACCCTGCACTTCATGATCATATTGGCGGATCACCCACTCTTTGCTGCAGACGTTCGGCGCAGCCAGGATGGCATGCAATGCCGGGGCCAGGTCAGCAGGGTCGCTGGAACCTTGCTCTTCAATTTTTGGCGCCTGCCATTGCGCCCTGCGCACCGGTTTCGGCATGCCGTCGTGCAAAAAATCCATCTGCAACTCGCCAACCTGCACGCCGCGGTACCGCAGATGAATCTTCTTGTCTGCTGTAACTTTGCCGATTACCGTTGCCTCGACGTCTTCGCTGGCAAACAGCGCAAGCACGGTATCCAGTTTTTCCGGTGCAACAAAAATCACCATGCGCTCTTGCGCTTCTGAAATCCAAATCTCCATATAGCTCAAACCGTGATACTTTAAAGGCACGGCATCTAGTTCAACCTGTGCACCGCTCGTTTTGGCGAGTTCACCGACGGCAGAACTCAGTCCGCCGGCCCCGCAATCCGTGATGGCGCGATATAAACCGAGGTCGCGTGCCTGCATCAGGGTGTCGACCAGTTTCTTTTCGACAATCGGATTGCCGATCTGCACCGCCCCGCTCCAGGTACCCTCGCTCTCAGAATGCAATTCGCCGGAAGAAGCGGTGGCCCCATGGATGCCGTCGCGCCCAGTTCGGCCGCCCACCACCACGATCCAATCGCCGGATATGATCTCTTTTTCGCACTTGTCGACCGGAATCAATCCCACATTGCCACAATAAACCAACGGGTTGCCGATATAACGCTCGTCGAAACAGATCGCACCGTTGTTCGTCGGAATACCCATGCGATTGCCGTAGTCGCGCACTCCGGCAACCACACCTTGCATGACCCGCTTGGGGTGCAGCACACCTTTGGGCAAAATGCTGTGCGGTACATCAACCGGACCGAAACAGAAAACATCGCTGTTGATAATCGGCTTGGCGCCCAAACCAGTACCGAGCGGATCGCGGATGACTCCGCCTATGCCGGTGTTGGCGCCGCCGTAGGGCTCCATCGCCGACGGATGGTTGTGGGTCTCTACCTTGAAACAGATATGATAGTTCTCGTCGAATTTGATTATACCGGCGTTGTCTTTAAATACCGACACACACCAGGGTTTGTTCAGCTCTTTCGTAACCCGAAAAATCGTCTGTTTGAGCAGATTGTCGATCGACTCGCCTTCAAACTCGATACGGCCGGTCAATGTTTTGTGGCTGCAATGCTCAGACCAGGTCTGCGCCAACATCTCCAATTCGATATCCGTGGGTTCGCGCTTGAGAGAGCGAAAATGGTTCTGAATTGTCTGCATCTCGATCAAATTGAGAAACAAATCGCGCTCGCGGCTGATGCGCAGCAATTCCGCATCATCAGCACCGAGCAGCGGAACGGTGATGATCTTGAACTCGGGATCCAACGCCGGGAAGAACAGCGTTTCGTCCGGATTTTTAACGTGTTCGATCACCTTGTTCACCAACAGCTTTTGCGCGATCAGTTCCTTCTCCGCTTCTGAAAGGTTGCCGACAAATTCGTAGCGCCGCGCGGTTTTCACCTCCTGCACGGTGCTGATACCCAGATCCTGAATCCCTTTAAAAGTCGTTTGCGCCACCAGGTCGGTGACCCCGCGATTGTAGGTGACCTCGACTGACCAGGCTTTGCCGGAGTGGGGGCGTACCACAAAAGAATCGATGGCAAATTCATCGGTCACGCGATCGGCCAGCAACTCTGCGGCTATCCGCTGCTGCTCTTGAACTCCCAACTCGCCCAGCAGATAAAAAACGCGAAAGAAAGAGACCTGTTCGATCGATTTGATACCCAAATCGCGAATCGAGGCACCGATTTTGTTGGCCTCTGCATCGGTGTAGCCTCGCTTCAACGCGAGCTCAATTCTCGTGATCAAGGCAATCCTCGTCAAATGACAAATTGTTTTTTTTCGGATACAGATTTTACGGATAATCGGTTTGAAAAACAAGGTAAAAGTCGGCGAACGGCCGAAAGCTCTTCGCTCGCGGTCACCCGCAACACAGTACTGCCGAGGAACAGTCGCCGCCCCTCGCTTCTCCGGCGATAACGAGAATCAGCCTAGCGCAGCAAGGTCATCTTCAGGGTATGGCAGTCGCCGTTCATGGAGATCCGGGCCAGATACAGGCCGCTTGGCACCGGTTGGTGAAAAGCGTCATCGCCATGCCAGATCACCGCAGTCGGGCCGGGCTGAACCTGTTCATCGAAAAGCTGGACGACGTGCTGGCCGGCAAGATTGTGGATGTCGATGCGCAATCTGCCGCTCTGCTGCAGATCGACTTTAATGGTCGTCCGCGGATTGAATGGATTGGGATAGTTCTGTACCAGGGGAAAAGCCTGTGGCATCGGCAGCGGATCAGCCACTCCGCTCGCGACATCGGGTCGGCTGTTCACCGCAACCACCGCATCCAGGTCAAAATCGCGGTGTTTTTCACTGCTCCGCCAGTTGTTGCCTATATCGGTCAGCCGAATATAACGGATCCAGTCGACAGGCAAATCTGCCAGATCAAATCCGTCTGCACCGGAAGAATCCGGCACGGTGGGATACTGGGTGCTGCGCACCGGCGTCACACCGGCCAAACCCTGCAAGGTGGTGGTGTCGAAAGGAAAAGTCATCCAATGCTCGCCATCCTGACTGACCGCCACAATCGCCGGCTCAACCACCGGACGCGGCGAAAACCAGGAGATGAAGCAATTTTCGAAGACAAGAAAATCGGCCCCCTCTCCGTCGCACACGATATTGTTGTCGAACCGCAGGATGATCTCGCCGCCGAATCCCAGCGACAAAATATCGCTCGCTTTGTAAGAAGGATTGTATTCAGAAACAGCGGCATCACGAGTCGGCGGACCCAGAACATTGTAGGGGAAATGGTTCGCTCCGAAACCAGACCAGTTTTCGCCAGGTGAAAACGCGATGACTTCATCCGCCCATGGATCGGTATCGGAAATCGCCTCCAGGATGGCGATATCCTGTGCTCCATCGCCGAATCCATAGCTCTGTTCGATGGTATCGGTCTGCAGATCGAAACGCTGAACCACGCCATCGATAAAACCGCTGATATAGAGATCCTCCATCACCCGGTCATAGCAAAGGCGTGTCGCTCCCTGAATGACGCGCAAAGGATTGGCGGTGCCGCGTTCCAGTTCACCGCTAAAGACATCAAATTTATACAAACGGCCGCCGCGTGTATCGCCCCAATCGACCATATAGATCTTGCCCGATCCCGTACAGACCAGATCGCCCGGAGCACCGCCGATCAGAAAGGTATCGACCACAGCCGGATGATAATTCCAATTGGCATCGTACAAACTCATCGCAGCCAGCACACCAGGTTGTTGAGCATAATCGCCAGTGCAAAGCACATAGTAGCGATAATCCGGAGCTGCGACCACTGCCTGCGGATTCGTTGGCACATCGATTTCGACGATCACCGAATCGCTGCCTGTATCGATCAGCGATACCGATCCCTGTGTGTAATCGCTCCACCCCCGCAAACCGGTATTGGTGACAAAAGCGGTTTGATCCTCGACCAACAACCCCTGCGGCGCCGTGCCGACCGGGATTTGTTCAATCACCGCTTTTTGTTTTACATCCACAACCGCAACGCTGTTGGCCAGCGACAGGGTCACATAACAGCGCGTCGCCCCCACGAACGCCATTTCATAGGGATTCGAGCCCATAGGCAGAGCGATTCGCTCCTCCACCACCTTCTTTTGCGGATCGATCACCATAATCTCGGCCGTGCCGCTGCACAGCGCATATATTTTGTTCTGCCAAACGACTATCTGATTGGGATAGAGCCCCAATTGCAGCACATCATTTTCAATTTTGTCGTTCTCCAGATCCAACAGGGACAGGGTGCGCCCGGTGCTGTTCTCCACCCACAAGGTCCGCGGCACTGCGGCTGTAGCGTACTGGCTTAACAAAAGCATAAAAAACAACAAGCGTATCTGTTTCATGAATATCCGATCTCCTCTTCATTGCTTGACAAAATCGACTCCCAAACGCCATTGCCGGCCGGGCAATGGCGCGTTTTCAAACATCTGGATCGGCGTGTCGAGCAGATTGGTCACTGTCAGCCTCAAGTTGGTCTGCAACCGGGGATGGAGTGAATTGAGCGGCATCGCCAGGGTCAGATCGTGCAAATGATAAGCGTCCATCCGGATGGTATTGGCCTCGGTGACGAAACGGTCGCCCACCCAGCGCCAATCGTAGAGGCATTCCAGCGACCCGAGGTGCATCCGGACCGATAGTTTTGCACTGTGTTCGGCGCGATAGGGCAGTTGCTTGCCGAAGACGGTGCGCCTCTCACTGCGATTTTCACTGTTCAAGTGCAGATAGGAGATGCTCAGGCTCTGCCGGTCCCCCCGATCAGCCAGCGTCAGATCGATCTCCTGGCCCTGGAGACGAGCGTCGGTGTTCACCGGTGAAAAGACAGCGAAATTGCCCATGCGCCAGATGATTAAATCTTCGATATGGTTATTGAAGAGCGCGATGCGAATGCGTCCCGGGAAAAATCGGTGCCACGCGGCAGTCAAATCGATCTGCCGGTTGTTCATTTTTTCCGGCAGCAATTCAGGATTGCCCTTGACCCGGAACTGCTCGAAAAAGAGATCGGTAAAACCGGGCAGGCGAAAAGAACGGCCGTTTTGAACCACCACTTGCCAATCCAAAAGCAGATTTTTCTGCACAACCAGCCGCAGGTTCGGGCTGCTCTGGCGGTCCTGCCGCTCGATTGCCAAACGGTCTGTCTGAACCCAGTCCTGGCGCAGCGCGGCGCTTACCTCACAGCGATCGATACCGAAGCGGTGGTCAAGCAGCAAATATTCGCCGCCAATCCACACGCCCCCTGCCCGCAAATTCGCTTTGCCGACCGGCGCCTGGCCATAGGCAAGATGATCGACATCGCGATATTCCTGCAAATCCGCGACTGCTCCCGCTCGCACCCCGATGCGATGAGAACGGTGATAGCCGGTCAGCTCCGCTGATCTTTGGTCGAGGCTGTTTTCGTTCCAATACGGCGGCACCGAACGATATTCCTGCGCCACCGCAAAACGATCGTAGCGGTTGTCATAGGCGGAGTTTTGTCGATTCCAGGCGATCGATGCGGTTACATGGCCTTGCGCGACCATTTTTCGCATCTGCAATCGCACCAATCGGCGATCGAGGTGAGCGCGGGCATAAGGCGTCAGGGCAAAGACCTGTCCGGGAAGTCCGCGCTCGGAGTGCATCTCCTGCCACGAGAGCTGAATGGCGGCAAAATCCGGATCCCAACCGATTTTGCCATAGATCGAACGATCGCGGCTGTCGGCATTGACCCGCATGGCCGTTTGTTCGATCCCGGCGTGTGCATAGGTATAGCGATAGTCGCCATCGTTTTTGCCGACCTCTCCGGAAAAGAGCAGGTTCCAATCGCCGTAACAGCGCAGCAAAGACAGACTCGCCCGCTCATTGGCGCTGACACCTGCTTGCAGTTTGCCTTCCAGACGGTTTTCGGTCGCCTTCCGGGTCACGATGTGGATGACTCCGGCCATGGCACCGTTGCCGTATTGATCCGACTGCCCGCCTTTGTACACCTCGATCCGTTCGATCGACGACAGAGGCACAGCTGAAAGGTCGGCATCGCCGGTCAGCGGATCGCTGAGCCGCATGCCATCGAGCAAAACCAGAACCTGATTGCTTTTGCTGCCGCGTATCGAGAGGACGGCGTCCGCGCCGGCCACACCGGTGCGCTCAACGGTCAGACCGCTGACGTTTTGCAGCAGTTCGCCGAGCGACTGGGCATTGCTGGTGCGGATCTTCTCGCCGGTCAACACCTGGTCTGGCGGCCGCTCGATCGTGGCTCGATTGGCCGTGACAGCGATCAACGGCATCTGCAAAATCTGCGGCTTGAGATTGAAATCCACCCGCACCGGCTGGTCCAGTTGCACTTGCACATGGCCGATGCGCTGAGGACCATACCCTATAAAAGTCGCCACCAGAGCGTATTCGCCAACCAAAAGATCCGAAAACGAAAAATATCCCAAACCATCAGCAGCAGCGCCGAGCGTCGTGCCGCTGATCTGAATATTGGCCCCACTCAAGGGACGACCGCTCTCGGCATCCCACACCCAGCCTTCGATCTTGACGGTCGATTGCGACCACAGCGGCGCAATGCTGAATAGCCACGCGCAGGCAATGATTTTTGTTGCAGTTGAAAAAAACAGTCGCACGGAATCAATCCTTTGCATGCAAAGCTGAGGCAACCTCGAACGGAGAGAAAAGGCGGCAAACGCAGATCAACAACCCAAACCGATCCCGCATGCGGCCGGTATGGCGCAACAATCCGCCACTGCAAAAACGGCCGGTTTTCTCTGGTAAAGCAGGTGGTCTGGCATGTTGAAAAAAGGGCTTACTGTCATCCCTCACCCGCGAAGGTTACAGCTCAGGGCGAGTCCGGCAGGTCTCCTGGCTCTCCCGAATCTGACCGCCTTCCCATTCGTATCGCGAACAGTGGCATCCGAGGTCAGACCACAAAGCCGAACAACTCGGCATCGGGATTACAGTAGCGGGGCTGCGACGGATTCACACCGTCTTCCCTTGACCGGCCCGCATATTGAGGATGGTTTCTTTGTACCGCGTGTCTATCGGTACTTTTGTTGGACAATATAGAAAAGGTACACAAAAAAAGCAACAGCTTTTGCCAATCAGTCGTAGAAATTCCACACCAAACCAAAGCGCAAAAATCGGCCAGGCTGGGCAAAACCCGGCATCGATTGCACCTCCAGATCGAGCGCATTGCCCGCCATCGCGAACAAAGATACGTCGTGGACGTCGGCCGTGATCTGCAGCCACGGCAGTGCAGCCGCCTCCAGCAGCAGGGGCTCACCACCGATCTCAGCGCCGAACGGTGCCATGCCTCGCTGTTCGCCCCAAGTGTCGACACCGACGAAAAACCGGAAATCGAGATCGCCGCGAAACCAGATGCGATGAAACTCCACTTGAATTCGGCCGATTGTTTCCGGCCGGTCGATCACGGTGTTTGTATCGTCGGCGCGCGATTCAAGCAATTGGCCGCGCAGGTGCAGAGTCAGAAACGACAAAAAACGCCAACGAACCGCCATGTCGCTGCAGAAAAATTCCTGCGCCGGACCGTTGCTATAGCTCATCGACAACGACGCGCCGTCCCATCTTCGCAACACAGGATGCTGACGGTCGATCCAGGCGACCGAAAAGGCGATGCCGCTCCGCTCGCCATTGCGCTGCATCAGCAAACCGGCACTTGTCTGTTTTTCATCGACCAGCGCAGAATTGCCCTGGCCGAACACACTGCGTTCCTTTCGCTGCGCCAGGGTCGGAGCAATCGCTTCCTTGCGAAACCAACCGCGCATTTCCACGGACTTGAGCTTGAAATCGAAGGTTCCCTCCGGATACACACCCCAGTTGTCTTGCGTCTGAATCGCTGCAGCGCCGGCATAGAAACGAGACCGCATTCCGGAATGCCAGGCCATCCCCGACCACCAACGGCCTTCATGCTCATCCGTGTCACCCCAGGCCTGGCTCTCCAGCCGGGTGAACTGCCACTGAGCGCCCAGAACAGGCAAAAGCGAGCCAAAACGCCCCTGCCAATGGCTGGACCACTTTGCGCGCAGAGCATCTACGGTTTCCATTTTCGCACGATCCCGGCGGGGATACATTTCCCGATGCAGGTCGGTGATCTGCAAATGATGGAAAACGGCAGCAGGCAGATTCAATGAAAAGCCATGATCGGTGCGCACCTCTTTGCGGTGCGGTCGATCGATGCCAAGAACCGGCATCGACGGGGCAAGAGTTGGCAACAGCAAATCCAGATCCGAAATGTTGCGCAGCAATTGGTAGCGAATGGCGAACTTGCGCATCAAAGGCGATTCGATGCCGAGATCGATCTTTTGCGCTTCATACGCGTGCGCAAGATCGATGCCGTCGCTGTTTTTCAGCAAAATGCCGGCTTCAATGCGGGCTTTGGGCATCGCCCAAAGCCCCAGCCGCAGATCGATATCGTCATAGCCCATACCGCCGGTGCGGTAGGCAATACGGGTGCGTACCGGCACCGAGGCCGAGGCCAACGCCATGGTGCGCAACGAAATACCCTGACCAGGACCACCGCTATATCCTAAACGGCGCAACTCTGTATCCGAGACCACTCGGGTCTCCGCCAGGCTCTCCGTCGGGATGAGATTCAGATCAGTCAAGCCGGTTAGAGGATCGCCGAGATCCAGGCCGTTGTAGCGCAACGCCTGACGACCAAGCGGCGCGCCGAACAGCGATGCATATAACGGTTGGCCTGTGCTGCCGCGATCCGCGATGGAGATCCCCGGCAAGGTATTGAGAATATCGGCAAAAGAGCTATAGGGCTGCCGCCGCGCAACCAATGAATCGGCCCGCCAAAAATCCGCCTGTCCGCTGGAGTCGGATATCGCCAGCCGACCGACTCCGGCGATGGCGGCGCTATCCGCAGCAGATGCTGTCTGCGACAACAAGATCACAAGGCCTGATATCGCATACACCAACGCAGTTTTCACAAAATTCCTTTCCGATCATCAGCAGAACGAAAAACCGATTCCAATCGCTGCAGCAACAACGGCACAACCACGGCAAATGACAAGGTATTGATGATGATATGAAAGAGGTAAAAACTCAAACCGGTCAAAAGATTGGCGGCTATTTTCCGCCATTCCCAGCCGAACATGAAAAGAGCAAAACTCAATGTCGTCAAAAGGTCGAACAAGGCGGTCAACACCATTCCCACTGCACCACACGCCAGGTAACCGCGCCACCCCCAACTGCCACCCCCAACCACACGGTAAAAAACACCGCCCGTTCCGCCAACCAGGGCCATAACCATCACCTGGGCCAGCAAAATGGGCAATGCCGGCATACCATAGGGATTGAGCAAGGAAAAGATCAGTTCGCCCATCCCGCCTGCAATCATTCCCCGGCGTATGCCAAGAACGGCACCGCCGATGAAAATTGTGGCGGTGATAAACTCCAGATTCGGTATGGCGACGAAAATAAAACCAACCGCTGCCGCCAAAGCCGCAAACAGAGCGGTCAATGCCGTTGTACGGGTATTCATCAACACCACAACACCACTTTTACGGCGAATCGACCTGCCGCCTCTAAAGGCAGCTGTAGCCGCCGATTTCGGCGCCGTCGCATCATGATCAACAGAGTGAACTCCTTAAACCGATTCAGCCATCTCTGCCGGCAAGACTGTGGCAGTGAAAAAATACTTGCATCGAAAAGTCAGATTTGCTATCTTTAGGTGTACTTTATTACACCATTTATCCGGCTGAACCATGCAGTTTATCGAAATCAACGAAACCATCGAGGTCATCAGCTATTTCGACGGCCGCACCATGCGGCCGCTGCGCTTCCGCTGGCGCGGCCGCCCTTACCGCGTCGACCACATCAACGGCATCTGGCACGACGTCAAAGGGCAAAATCGCGACTATCATTTTCACATTTCCGCCCGAGAAGCAGGATCGTTCGAATTGATCTACCAGACGGCTGCCTTGCAGTGGAAGCTCGGACGTGTTTGTGTGGACGGCGATTGACCGTCAGGAAAAAATGCCATCGATCGGCGCTGAACAAACCGGGCAACAGCCTTTGCACAGCTTGTTTTGCAGCACATGGAATCCGAAACGCTGGATAATTCGCTCGTGGCATTGGTAACAAAAGGTGTGTTCTCCTTCTTCGCCGGGCACATTGCCGCAATAAACATAGCGCAATCCGTTTTCGATCCCGATTTCTCTGGCCCGGTGCAGCACCTCGATCGGCGTCGGCGAAAGATGGGTCGTCTTGAAATGGGGATAAAAACGAGAAATATGCCACGGCGTCTCCGGGCCTAGATCATTGGCGATGAAATGAGCGATCGACTGCAATTCACTTTCAGAATCGTTTACCCCCGGAATGATCAGCGTGGTCACCTCCAACCAGACACCGAGCTTTTTCATCCGCACCAGGGTTTCGAGAACACTCGACAAATCCCCGCCGATTTCATGCCGGTAAAAATCTTCATTCCAACTCTTGAGATCGATATTCGCAGCCAGCAGAAACCGAGCGATTTCCTGCAACGGCTTGGCTGAAATATAACCATTGGAAATCCAGACCATCTGCAAGCCGTCTTCTCGGGCTTTCTTGCCTACTTCGAGCGCATATTCAAAAAAGACAGTCGGTTCGGTATAGGTGCAGGCAAGGGTCTTGCACCCCTGCTGGCGGGCCATCTGCACCGCCTGAGAGGCGCTCACACTTTCACCGCTGATCTGTCGCGAACTCGAAAGATGCACTTGCGAAATCTCGTGGTTCTGACAGAACCGGCATTTAAAGTTACAACCCATCGTTGCCAAAGAAAACGAACTGCTGCCCGGATAAACATGAAAAAGCGGTTTTTTTTCGATCGGATCGACATGCAAGGCAATGGCCTTTTCGTAAACCAGCGAATAAAGCCTGCCACCGATATTCCGACGAACACCACATAACCCCGATTGCTCCTCAGCCAACAGGCATCGGTGCGGGCAAAGGGTGCAGCGCACCTTGCCCTCTTTTTCGGACTGGTAATAGAGCGCTTCTTTCATGGCGATGCTTTACCTTATAAGGCTGTCAAAAAAAAGAGTATTCCTCTTTCCGCTGATTGTCCCTACACTAGACAAAGCACAAAACATCAACCCGAAAAATCAACCGCCATTACAAACACCAGAGTTGCCGGCAGCTGAATACAACATAGCAAAATTAGTGAAAAAAGCAACGGCTTCTATGCAGAATCAGTCCGCGACAATCCAGACGGTTTACAGCAGTTGATATTTTTCATTGACCAATAACAAAAAAAGGGCTGTTGTGGCAACAGCCCTGAATGAATCTGACAAAAACCGACGATCACACACCGCAATCCGAAATCGCGCTGTATGCGGGTCAATCTGCTTTGCGCTCTCCCAGATGTCTGTCGAGCATAAACAATCCATGTCCGTGGTCGCCGATCATCTGCATCTGGCCGACGATCCGATCCATATTCGCCTCTTCTTCCACCTGCTCTTTAACGAACCAGGCGAGAAATTCCTTGGTCGCATGATCTTTCTCCGCAATAGCCAGGTCTACCAGATCATTGATCGACTTGCTGATGAATTTTTCATGCCCCAGTGCAGTTTCAAAAACTTTCAGCGGATTCTGAAAATCCGAATCCGGTTTGGCGATCGCATCGAGCAATACCCGGCCGCCGCGTTCTTCCACAAATCCATAAATTTTCATCGCATGTTCAAGCTCTTCCTGTGCTTGCACCTGCATAAAACTGGCCATACCATCGTACCTTTTTTCCGCCAAAAAAGTGGCCATGGACAGGTAGATATAGGCAGAAAACATTTCCTTATTGATTTGTTCGTTCAGCGCTTTTTCCATTTTCTTCGATAACATGGTTTCCTCCTGTGAGATTGAAATGGCGCAGATTCGACTATTTTCCATGATGTAACATTGCCAAAGGAGAAAACATTCCCATTTTAATAAGCCCCTTATGTTATGCTCTGCGCCCCACTCATTCCGCAAGCCGGGAAAATTTCTTGTGAATTCCGAACAAAAAATGGTATATTTTTCAATGTCAATTCGACAGCGGCCGTTCGCTGCACAGATCAGACCGCCGCGTATTCATCAACAACACCTGGAAATGGAACCACACGCATGAAAAACCTGCTGCCGCACCAAATGGTGCAGGAAGCGCTGTTGCTGCTTGCGCTTGCTGTGCTCGCAGCGGTGATCTCGGTACTCGTACAGGGCGATTCGCTGACCAACCGATTCGACCGCAGGCCGATCTATTATACAGAGGATTTCTCTTCGTCCTTGCCTTTGCCGACGATCGCCATAGATTCCACTGCCGATGCGTCGGCCGCAGCCGTAGCCCAACAACTCCCCATGATCAGCGTCGAGCAACTGCAAACCTTGCTCGAAAAACAACAGGTCACCCTTTTGGACGCTCGCCTGCCGCAGGAATACAACAGCGGCCATCTGCCGGGAGCGATCAACATGCCTTTCGAAGATTGGGATGCCAGGCAACAACTCGCAGATGAGTTACCAAAAGATAAATGGCTGATCGCCTATTGCGGCGGACCGGCATGCGATCTGGCCGAATTGTTGGCATGGGAGCTGATCCGACAGGGGTTCAACCAGGTCGCACTCTTCCCGCAAGGGACCGAAGGATGGCAAAAAGCGGGCTTCCCGTTGCACGAAAGAGAGAACAGCGATGAATAGGCACAAACCATGGGTTGAAACAGCTGTCCGCTGGATTCTGGCGCTGGTCTTCTTTTTTGCCGGAGTGCCAAAGATCGCTGATCCCGGGACTTTTGCCCAGGCAATCGACAATTATCGTCTTCTGCCCTATTTTGCGGTCATCGCCATGGCGATTTTCCTGCCATGGTTGGAGGTCATTCTCGGTTTAGCCCTGGCCAGCGGCCGGTTGCGCCGCGGCACCGCCTTGCTGACCGCACTTTTATATTTGATGTTTCTTGTCGCCATCGGCAGCGCAGTCATGCGCGGTCTGGATATCGATTGCGGCTGTTTTGGCACCGGCCATCGCGTCGACCTGTGGCGGATCGCCGAGGATGTGCTTTTGCTGGCTGGCGCCGTGTGGCTCTATTGCCGAGCGCTGAGCGACCACCCAAAACCAGAAAATTCCCAGGCCAACTGATCCGGCGGAAGAGCAATGAGTGAAAAAACCATAAAAATCAACCTTACGGGACTTGACCAATCCGAGTTGGAAAAATTCGTCGCGGAATTGCCTGAAATAAAATTTCGCAGCCGCCAATTGTTCAGCTGGATCTATCAAAAAAAGGCAACCGATTTTGCTCAGATGTCGGATCTGTCTCTGCCTCTGCGCCGGAAGCTGGCGGCTGTGGCTGAAATCGGCCTCCTCGCTCTGGTGGAAAAAAGTATCTCACCGCAAAGCGGATCGACCAAGTACCTCTTTTCCCTGCAAGACGGCCGGCGCATCGAAAGCGTCTATATCCCCGAAAAAGACCGCCGTACCTTGTGCATCTCTTCGCAGGTCGGCTGCGCTTTGGGCTGCCGTTTCTGCGCCACCGGCACATTGGGATTTACCCGCAATCTATCGGCAGGCGAAATCGTCGACCAGGTGCTGTTTGCTGAACGCGATCAAATGCTCGAAATCACCAATGTGGTGTTCATGGGCATGGGCGAACCCTTTATGAACACCGACGCGGTTTTGCAGGCAGCCGCCCTGATCAACCATGCCGATGGACTGGCCATCGGCAGCCGGCATATCGTCATATCGACTGTCGGCATTGTTCCGGCCATCGAACGCTTTACCGCCGAAAAACACCGCTACAAACTGGCGGTTTCGCTGCACGCTGCCACCGACGAAAAACGGGTGCAAATCGTACCGATCGCCCGCAAATACCCCCTCGCACAACTGATGACCGCCCTGCACGCGTATTACGAAAAGAGTGGCAGACGGCCGACCATTGAATATGCCCTCCTGGCCGGCTTCAACGATTCGAAGGCGGATGCGATCGCCCTGCAAAAACTGCTCCGCTCCCTGCCCTGCAAAATCAATCTCATCCCCTATAATCCGGCAGTGGCCGGCTTCGAACGCCCTTCCCCTGAACGTGTGGATGCCTTTGCCGCCTGGCTGGCGCAAATGCCGGCCGCCGTTTCGGTGCGCTGGAGTCAGGGAGACGACATCAACGCTGCTTGCGGACAACTGGCTGCTCGCACACAGGAAAGGCAATAAGATGGCACGTCAACGCATTCCCGTCATCGGGGTTATGGGCGGTGCACAGGTGGACCACAAAGTGGAGGAACAGGCTTTTGCCCTGGGTGCTGCCATTGCCGAACAAGGATGGATTCTTTTAAACGGCGGCCGCGACAGCGGCGTCATGCGCGCTTCCGCACAAGGCGCCAAAAGCCGCAACGGCCTGACAATCGCCATTCTGCCCGGCAAATCGCCAAACGACGCCAATCCTTTTATCGATATCGCGATCGCCACCGGCATGGCGGATGCGCGCAATCTGATCAACGTCCTGAGCAGCGATGTCGTCGTCGCCTGCCGCGGGGCCAGCGGCACCCTTTGTGAGATTGCCCTGGCTTTGAAAAACCGGCGACCTCTCATTTTACTCGATCCGCTCGACCCGCAAGCCATTCTGCCCTATGGCGCGGCAGGACAAATTTACATCACCAAAACTGTCGATGAATGCATGGCCACTCTTCACCTCCTGCTGCCTGCCCAACCGGCAAAGGATTAGCAAAAGCGTCGCCAGCCCGATTAATTTTTTAACTACGCATGCTTCTGTTTTGCCAAAGCCTGCTGCCGATGGCCCTCTCCAGCTTAATAAATAATATCCTGCACTTGATTAATCATTTGACTTTAAAAAGCGAATTGTTTAGGTTAATTGGAGCATTGCGCCAGCAAAAATGATCTGCGACCAGCCATTTTTCAGGAGGAGACCGCCCTATGCCAGGACCGATCGGTATCCGACGGGAAGATAAAAACATTTGGGAGCGCAGGGTCCCGCTCACTCCCGCACACGTCAAGCAACTCTTCGACCAGTTCCAGGTGCCCACGCGCATTCAACCTTTTCCGAAACGGGCGTTCAGCGACGACGAGTTTCGCGCGGCCAAAGCCGAGGTGGCTGAAGATCTCTCCCCATGCCCCGTCATTTTCGCGGTCAAGGAAATCCCTCCTGCGCTGTTGCTGCCACAAAAAACTTATCTCTTCTTTTCGCATACCATCAAAGGTCAACGCTACAATATGCCGATGCTGAAGCGGCTGCTCGACCTGCGCTGTACCCTCATCGATTATGAATGCATCAAAGATGCGAACAATCAGCGCCTGGTTTTCTTTGGCAGATTCGCCGGTCTGGCGGGCATGTTGGATGGCCTCTATGGCCTGGGCCAACGCCTGCTCGCCCTTGGTTTAGATTCTCCCTTCCTGCATCTCAAACCGGCGCTGCAATACCATGATCTCGAGGAAGCCAAAACCGAGATCAAAAAACTGGGCGAAGAGATCCGGCAAAAGGGACTGCCATCCGAGCTGACGCCATTGACGATCGGTTTTTCTGGCTATGGCCAGGTTTCCAAAGGCGCACAGGAGATCCTCGATCTTTTACCGCACCGGCAGGTGCAGCCGGATGAGTTGCTGCTGCCCCAGACTCGGCCCTCCGCACCCATCATCAAGACCGTTTTTCGCGAGCAAGATATGGTGGAGCCCATCGAACCCGGTTATGAATTCTCGCTGCGCGATTATTACGTTCATCCACTAAAGTACCGATCCAAATTTGAAAAGTACCTGCCCCAACTCGATCTTTTGGTCAACGGCATCTATTGGGACGAGCGCTATCCCCGTCTGGTCACCAAAGACTATTTGCGCAAGAATTATTCTGCCGGCCGACATCCGCTTAAAATGATCGTCGACATCAGCTGCGATATCAACGGCTCGATCGAAATCACCGAAAAAGCCACCCAGCCAGATATGCCGGCTTTTGTCTACAACCCCAGCACAGATCAAATAACAGATGGATATCAGGGCGAAGGCATCGTCAATATCGCTGTGGACAATCTGCCGGCCGAACTGCCGCGCGACGCCTCTGCGGCTTTCAGCAATTCTCTGTGGTCGTTTGTGCCGGCGATTTATCATGCCGACACCACCATCCCGTTTGCCGATTGTCACTATCCACCGGAGATTAAAAAAGCCGTGATCGTCCATGACGGCAAGCTTACACCTGATTTTGAATATCTGCGTCAACATTTGACTGGAAAAATCTAGTCCGCTCATATTCAGGGTATTTGCGCCGCTTGTATTAAAAAATCACGCGCAAAGCCGATGAGCAGAACCCAAATCCGATTTAATCAGCGACATCGGATGGATCTCTTTATGAAAGGGTGCGTCGAGATGAAAAAGGTACTGGTTCTGGGTGCGGGACTCGTTGCCCGGCCGCTGGTGCGCTATCTGCTGGATCAGGGAAATTTGACACTGGTTGCAGCCAGCCGGACAGTCAGCAAGGCTGAAACCCTGATCGATGGCCATCCAAACGGCCGCGCTTTGCCGCTCAATGTCAAAAATCAGGATGAACTGGAAAAACTCGTCAAAGAAGCCGACATCGCCATCAGCCTGCTTCCCTACATCCACCACGTTCAGGTTGCAGAACTCTGCTTGCGGCATGGCACCCACCTGGTCACCACCTCCTATGTCAGCCCGGCGATGAAAGCGTTGGATGCCCAGGCACGCCAGAAAGGTTTGCTCTTCTTGAATGAGATCGGCCTGGACCCGGGCATCGACCACATGTCGGCCATGAAGATCATCGACAACGTTAAAAAAAGCGGCGGCTCAATCCTTTCCTTTGAATCATGCTGTGGCGGGCTGCCAGCTCCGGAAGCCAACGACAATCCTTTCGGCTACAAATTTTCCTGGAGCCCACGCGGAGTGGTGATGGCCGGCCGCAATGCCGCCCACTTTCGCAAGAACAAACAGGACATCCGCATCGAAGGCAAGGACCTGTTTAAAAATAATTGGCTGAAAGAAGTCAAGGGTCTGGGAAAGCTGGAGGTTTACCCCAACCGCGACTCGATGATCTACGAAGAGCTGTATGGTCTGCAAAGCGCGGAAACCCTGTTTCGCGGTACCTATCGAAATCCGGGTTGGTGCGAAACCCTGACCAATATTGTCGCTCTAGGTTTTCTCGATGACAGCGAAAAACCGGACCTCAAGGGTAAAACTCTCGCCCAGGTGACCGCATTCCTCGCCAGCGTGCCTGCCGACAATCGTTTGAAGAGCAATGTCGCCGCTCATCTCGGTCTGCCCGCCGATTCGAAAGTCATTTCCCGGCTCGAATGGCTCGGATTGTTCAGCGATGAACCAGCCGATACCGATCCGCCAACATTGCTCGATATCCTCGCTGCTCGAATGCTGAAAAAGATGCCCTACAGGGAAGGTGAGCGCGATATGATCGTTCTGCAACACGATTTCATCGCCTCTTTCCCGAACGGCAAAAAGAAAAAGATCTGTTCCCTGCTTATCGATTATGGCATACCGCACGGCGACAGTTCGATGGCGCGCACCGTCAGTTTGCCGGCAGCCATCGCCGTAAACTTGATCTTGACCGGCAAAATCAAGCTCACCGGCGTGCATATTCCCGTGCTGCCTGAAATCTATCTGCCGGTACTCGATGAACTGGAAAAAATGAACATCGTCTGTAAAGAAACCGAAACTGAATTTTAATCGGTCTGTCGACAACCTCCCCGGATCGGACGACTTTTCTGTCGCCCGGACAACCGTCTTTCTGGGGAGGTTTGATTTTTTCTGCTTTGCCCGCCAACAGGAGGTTGCCATGAAAGCATCCGACGTTCAAACCCACCCACGGCTTCGGGTCGAATCGATCGATGTCTTTCGCGGTTTTACCATTCTGTTGATGATCTTTGTCATCGCCGTTGCAGCTGGCGATTATCGCCAGTTGCCACAGCGAGCTTCCTGGTTCGGCAGCCTGCCGATCTCAACCTGGAACCATGCCGACGTGGCGTGGGAACGATTCGTCGAAGAAAAAATGGCCGCGGGCTTTGACTTGCAGGCGATCCAGCAAATGCCTGAAGCCAGGCTCAAAAACATCGGCCTCACGGCGACCGATTTGGTCGCTCCTTTTTTTGTCTTTATCGTTGGTTTGTGTATTCCGCTGAGCCGGGCCAATCGCGGTGCCGAATGGTGGCGGCGAGTTTTTTCGCGCACAGCCATGCTGATCCTCGCCGGCATCCTCTATATCAGCCTGATCCTCGGCCTTTCATGGTGGTGGGGTATTCTGCAAGCTATCGGCATTTCCTATCTGATCGGCGCATCCAGTCTCAAATTGCCGCGCTGGGGACGCTGGGTTGCCGTTTTTGGCCTGCTCGGGTTTCACTTGCTCATGTCGCATTCGGTCGACTGGTGGCTCCATTTTGGCGACAGTGAAGAGCCCTTTTTCACCATCAGCCGCCTCGACGGCAGTTGGGCAAAACCTCTGCGCGTCCATTGCCTGCCCTGGGTGTCGATCTCATATGGCGCCATGACCCTCGTCGGCGTTCTGCTCGGTGAAACAGTCAGAGATGGAGACAGACGGCGAATTCTCCTGCAAAGCCTCAAACTCGGCCTTGTTTTCTTTCTGGCTGGCTGGCTCTTGCACCAGATCGGCATGTGGACCGGCGCAGTTGAACTCTGCTTCAACAAACCCGATGTGACCGCCTCCTATGCGATGGCCGCCAGCGGCCTGGCCAGCCTCTTTTTTGGCTTGCTCTACTATCTCATCGACGTGCGCCGGTATCGATTCGGTCTCCGCATCTTTACCGTGCTCGGCGTCAATGCGCTGCTCGCCTATTTCATGCAAATTGTGATGCGACTTTTCTTTCGCGCAACCCATATCGAACCGTTTTTCAGCGGTGCGCCCAATCCGGTCAAAGAACAGTGGGCTGGATTGATCGATTGGTCCCTGTGGCGGCAATTTTGGCTCGACCGCACCGGCTACGGCGGCATGCTGTGGGGCGCCATCTGGTGCGCTTGCCTGTGGCTGATCATCTTCTTTTGCAACAAGAAAAAGTTTTACTGGAAACTTTAGCGCTTTTCTTTTGTCATTCCATGCCACGCACGCTGTCAGGCCAATAACACACCACCTCTGCTTTCCGCTCGCCGGCGTCAAACGCAAAAGACTTTTTATTTGCCCTGACTTTTTTGTATATTGGCTTCCCACCCATTAGCCGGAAAAGGGATCCATGTCGACTGTTTTCCATGCCAAATTTTTTGCCCATGCGTTGTCGCTTCATCATCAGAGCAGCAGCATCCAAAAACTGTCGCGCTCGCTGTTCGATGCATGTGTCGACCTCAATCCGCACCAGATCGAAGCCGCCCACTTTGCCCTGCGCTCGCCCCTTTCAAAAGGCGCCTTGCTGGCCGACGAAGTTGGCTTGGGCAAAACCATCGAAGCCGGTCTGGTTCTTTGCCAGCACTGGGCAGAACGCCGAAGGCGTTTGTTGATTATTTGCCCGGCGTCCCTGCGCAAACAATGGAATCAGGAATTGACCGACAAATTCAACTTGCCCA
This sequence comes from bacterium, assembly GCA_029565675.1. Classification (GTDB taxonomy): domain Bacteria; phylum Zhuqueibacterota; class Zhuqueibacteria; order Residuimicrobiales; family Oceaniaggregativiventaceae; genus Sulfursilanivivens. The sequence continues at coordinate 496,119 of JAKQNP010000002.1, read as the reverse complement.
GTCTGATCGTGGACTCCAAAATCGTCCAGCAGTTGCGCCGGCAGAGCCAACAAAATCCCTTTGATTCCGGCACGATCCTGATCGTCTCGATCCATTTTGCCGCCCAAAACAGCGCCAAATTGCGCACCATACCATGGGACCTCGTGGTCATCGATGAGGCGCATAAACTCCGCAATGTCTTTCGCACAAGCAACAAAATGGCGCAAAGCATCCAATGGGCCGTGACGGATCGTCCGAAACTTTTGCTCACAGCCACACCGATTCAGAACTCTTTGCTCGAATTGTACGGCCTGGCCTCTCTGATCGATGAACAGTTCTTCGGCGACCAGCAGGCCTTTCGCGATCTCTACCTCGGTCCCAACGGCTCTTTTGAAGATTTGCGCGATCGACTGCAACAATTCTGCCATCGCACCCTGCGGCATCAGGTCTCAGAATATATCCGCTACACCGAACGCCGTTCTGTCACTCTATCCTACAATCCGACCGACTCCGAGCACTCGCTCTATGAGGAGATCTCCGCTTTCCTGCAGCGGCCGGACACCATCGCTTTTCCGGAACAGCAACGCCATTTGATGACCCTGATCGTGCGCAAGATTCTCGCCTCTTCCTCGTATGCCGTTGCCGGCACTCTCGCCGTCATCCGCCAACGTTTGATCGCTTTGCGCGACGGACAACCCTTGCCAGATGACTGGCTTCCCGGCATGATCGAAAAGGAAGAGATCGAAACCGATTGGCTGGAAGAGAACGATTCGCTTTGGGAATATTCTGCCGACAGCGAAAAAATCGATCCCTCGCTTTTGCGGCAGGAAATCGATTTGCTCGGCAGCCTGATCGCCCGCGCCGAAGCGATCCAAACCGATACCAAATCGCAGGCTTTGCTCAAAGCGCTTGAGACCGGATTTGCTGAAATGCGCAAAAACGGGGCGCCGCACAAAGCCATCATCTTTACCGAATCGCGGCGCACGCAAGAGTACCTCACCCGTTTTCTGACCGCCAACGGTTATGGTGGTGAACTCGTCTTGTTCAACGGCGCGCCGTCCGATGAACTCAGCCGCCAATTCCTCGAAGAGTGGCTGCAAAAAAATCGCGATACCGGCCGCATCACCGGATCGCGCGCCGTTGATATGCGCACCGCTCTCATCGACCGCTTTCGCGAGCAAGCCTCTGTCATGATCGCCACCGAAGCAGCCGGCGAAGGGATCAACCTGCAATTTTGTTCGCTGGTCATCAACTATGACCTGCCCTGGAATCCGCAGCGCATCGAACAGCGCATCGGCCGCTGCCACCGCTACGGCCAAAAACACGACGTGGTGGTCATCAACTTTATCAATGAACGCAACGATACCGACCAGCGGGTCTACGAGTTGCTAACAGAAAAATTTTCTCTCTTTACCGGCGTGTTCGGCGCCTCGGATCAGGTTCTCGGCGCTATAGAGTCAGGCGTCGATTTTGAAAAGCGCATCCACTCGATCTACCAGGATTGCCGCAGCCAGGAAGAAATTTCCCGCGCCTTCGCTCAACTGCAGTGCGAGATGGAAGAGTCGATTCAAAATCGCATGGATCAGACCCGCCAAATCCTGATCGACCATTTTGACGAAGATGTGCACAAACGTTTCAAGGTGCAGCTGGATGCCACACGGCAGCAGCTGGACCGCATCAGCGGTTTTTTTTGGGAACTCTCGAAAATCGTCCTCACCGATATAGCCCGCTTTGATGACAGCCAGCTCACCTTCGATCTTTACAAATCGCCGCTGGAGGCCATCAAAACCGGCCGTTATCAGCTGATCTCCAAAACGCGGCCAAATGTGGCTGGAGAATTTCTCTACCGTTTGTCGCACCCGCTCGGCGAATATGTGATCGCCGCCGGTAAAGCCGGCTCCACCGTCCTAGGCCAGACCTATTTCGACATCTCCAACCATCCGCGCAAAATCACCGCCATCGAACGACTGCACGGCCAATCGGGGTGGATGGCCCTGTCGATTTTGCACATCCAATCCTTCGAAAAAGAAGACTATCTTTTATTCGCTGGATTCACCGACAAAGGCAAGCTTCTCGATCCTGAGCTCTGCGAGAGCTTTTTCAGTCTGCGGGCCGCAGCCGCACCGCTGGCAAATGTCCCCGAGCCCGTCCACCAACGCCTGCAGCAAACCATCGAACACGCAGCCGCACCGCAGTTGCAGCAATCCATGGAAATGAACAGCGAATATTTTCTGCAGGAATGCGAAAAGCTGGATCGCTGGGCCGAGGAACAGATCGCTGTTTTCGAAAAAGAGCTGTCCACCATTCGCCAGGCGATTCAAACAGCATACCGGCAAAGCCGTATGCTGCGCGATGCTGTCGAGCAGCACAAGCTGCAGATCGAAATTGCCGGACTCGAACGCCGCAAACAACAGCTGCGCAAACGCCTTTTCGAGGTGGAAGACGACCTGACCAACCAGCGCGAAACGTTGATCGCCAAACTGGAAAAACGCCTGACCCAGGAATATGAAATCGAGCGCATTTTTAACCTGCGCTGGACGGTGATCTGAATACCACCGTCCGTTATCAACGAATCGATAATCGATTGGCCTCAAATGGCACCTGACAGACCACCAAAAAACATCGCAGAGGAATTGAGCGAATTCGGCTTGATCGATCGCATCCGCACCTGGCTGTCGCCCGGCGACGATGCCCGCATTATCGCCGGCATCGGTGACGATGCCGCTGTCGTGGCCCTGGACGAACAGCACGCGCTGCTGATCACCTGTGATATGCTGGTCGAAAACACCCACTTTCGGCGCGATTGGATCGATTGGACCACCCTCGGCCGTCGCGCCGCAGCCGTCAACCTCAGCGACATCGCAGCGATGGGCGGTAAACCGACCTGGGCGCTGGTTAGCCTGGCCTGTCCACCTGACATGCAAACCGCTGATTTCTCCGCCCTGTTTGCCGGATTGCGCGACGAGCTGGCTGAATATGGCGCCCATTGTGTCGGCGGCAATCTCAGCCGAACCGCAGCCGAGTTGGTAATCGATGTCACCTTGCTCGGCGAACAACTGCGCGAATGCATTCTTCTGCGGCAGGGTGCAAAACCAGGCGATGGAGTGTTTATCTCTGGTTTTCTCGGCGCTGCTGCCGCTGGATTGGCGCTTCTGCAACAGGCCGATTCAGCTCTGCTGGGACGCTTTCAATCTTTGGTAAATGCCCAGCGCAAACCAACGCCGCGAATCGCCCTCGGTCAGGCTTTGGCCGCCAGCGGCCGGGTGAGCGCCATGATCGACATCAGCGACGGACTGGCCGGCGATGTCGGCCACCTTTGCGATGCAAGCAAGGTCGGCGTTTTGCTCGAAGAGAACAGGCTGCCGGGTGCAACAGGGATCGAGGAGGTCGCACGCCGACTCGGCATCCCTCTGCGCGAGTTGCTGTTCGGCGGCGAATGCTATGAGCTGTTGTTTACTGTATCCGGTCCCCAGGAGGACGATTTCGTCAAAATGTGTTCTGCGGAACTCGAGATTCCCCTTCACCGCATCGGCACCATCGTTCCAGCGGCGGCAGGACGTCAGTTGGTCGATCTGAACGGCCAGATCATCCCCCTGCCGGGCGCGGGATTCGATCACTTTTGCCGACGTTGAGGGAGGCCCGCAACAAAACCCTAAAACAGGCCAACTCACCAACCATGCAATTATCCAAACAGGAGATGAAATGGCAAAAACCAGGATTTTTACCGCCTTCGCTCTGCTGCTTTTGACTCTGCAAGCACAAGCAGGAGAGGCGGATCTCACGCGGCTGTTGCGCTATCCCGATGCGCACGGCGACCGTGTCGCCTTTGTCTATGCCGGCGACATCTGGCTGGCGCCGATCAGCGGAGGTGCTGCCAGACAGCTCACCAGCCATGCAGGACTGGAACTCTTTCCCAAGTTTTCGCCCGACGGCCGTTGGCTGGCCTTTTCCGCTGAATACTCCGGCAGCCGCCAGATATTTGTCATGCCGGCACTTGGCGGCACTCCCAAGCAACTCACCTTTTACAATGACATCGGTCCGCTGCCGCCCCGCGGCGGTTTCGACCACCAGGTGCTCGGCTGGTCTCCGGACAGCAAAGCCGTGCTCTTTCGCGCCAACCGCCTGCCCTATAGCGAACGCAACGGCCGCTATTATACCGTGCCCATCGACGGCGGCATGGAAACAGCCTTGTCTGTTCCGGAAGGCGGCACCGGCATGTTCTCCGATGACGGCGGATTGCTGGTCTATACCCCCATCGACCGCGAATTCCGCACCTGGAAACGCTACCGCGGCGGCCGGGCACAGGATGTCTGGTCCTATGACCTGCGCAAAAATGTTTCACGACGCCTGACCGACTATATCGGCACCGACAACCAGCCGCAATGGTACAAGGGGAAAATCTATTTTACCAGCGACCGCGAACACACCTTGAATCTGTTTGTCATGAATCCGGACGGCAGCGACTTGCACCAGGTCACCCAACATAACGACTATGACGTCCTGTGGCCCAGCGCCGGTACTGACGGCATTGTCTATGAATGCGGTGGATTCATCTATGCCTATGAACCACAGACTGATCTCAGCCGGCTGATCCCCATCCAGGTACAGGGCGACCGCCCCCTTACTCTGCCCTATTTCAAGTCGGTGCACAACGCCATCAACTGGTTTGAAATTTCTCCCACTGGCAAACGCGCTCTATTCGAGGCCCGCGGCGATCTGTTTACCGTTCCGGCAGAAAAGGGCGAAATTGACAACCTCACCCAGACACCCGGCGTGCGGGAAATCTATCCGATCTGGTCGCCCGATGGCCGATGGATCGCCTATCTCAGCGATCGCAGCGGTGAATATGAAATCTATCTTCGCTCAGCCGACGGTCGCGGCGAGGAACAGCAAGCCAGCCAGGGAGGCGACACCTGGCGATTTGCCCCGCGTTGGTCGCCGAACAGCGAATATCTGGCATTTGCCGATAAAAACCACCACCTCGCCATCCTGCGCATTTCCGACCGCGTTATCCTGCCGGTGGATGAAAGCCGGTTCGGGGAGTTTGAATCGTATTCCTGGTCGCCGGACAGCAAATGGCTTGTTTATGCCAAGCCTGCGGAAAATCGCTTTCAGAACCTGTGGATTTATTCGCTGGCCAAAACACGCACCCAGATGCTGACTGGCCCGGATACCGATGACTTTGATCCCGTTTTCGATCCCCAGGGCCGCTATCTCTACTTTCTCTCAAATCGCGACTTTGGCCTGACCTTCAGCGATTGGGAATTCAATTACCTCTACACCCAACCGACGCGGGTTTATATCGCAACTCTTAATCCGGGCATTCCCTCGCCGTTTGCACCGCAAAATGACCAGGAAACTTTACCCGACAGCGACAAGAACAAAAAGGAAACCAAACCGGATGAGCCGGTGCAGGTCGATCTGCAGATCGAGGGTTTTGTACAGCGCGTCCTGGCGTTGCCCATCCCTGCGGGCACTTTTCGCAACCTGAACGCGCAAAAAAATGCCGTATTTTACTTGCGCAACGATAAAAAAGGCCAATCCCTGTTTCGCTACGATCTGGAAAAACGCAAAGAGGAATTGGTACTGGAAGAGATCAACGGCTATACCCTCTCCCACAACGGCGAAAAGATACTGTTCAGCAAGAACCGAACTTATGGCATCATCGATGCCAAAGCCGGTCAGAAAGCCGAATCTCTGCTCAACCTGCAGGGTATGACCGTCCAGGTCGATCCGCGTGCCGAATGGCGGCAGATGTTTGTCGACGGCTGGCGACTGCTGCGCGACTGGTTTTACGATGAAAAGATGCACGGAGTCGACTGGGCAGCCATGCGCGCCCGCTATGAACCACTGACCGAACACGTGGCACACCGCGCCGATCTCGATTTCATTTTCGGCGAACTCGGCGGCGAACTCAACGCCGGTCATGTTTATGTCAATGCCGGCGATCAACCCCGTGTCGACCGAATCGACGGCGGGCTGCTGGGCGCCGAATTGACGGCCGATCAATCGGGCACTTATCGGATCAGCAAAATTTTCCCGGGCGAGAATTGGCACGACGATCTGCGTTCGCCGCTTACCGAACCAGGAGTAAACATCAAAAAAGGCGATTTCATCCTCGCCATCGACGGCCTGCCGTTGCGCACCGATGACAACCCCTATCGCTTGCTGCAGAACAAGGCCGATCGCCTGGTCACCCTGCTGGTCAACTCCAAACCTGAAAATCGCGGTGCCCACGAAGAAATCGTGCGCCCCATCAAAAACGAGACCGTTCTGCGTTATCTCGACTGGATCCATTCGCGCCGAGCCCTGGTCGACAGCCTCTCCGGCGGCCGTATCGGTTATATCCACCTGCCCAATACTGCGGCAGTCGGCAATCGCGAGCTCTTTAAACATTTTTATGCCCAGGCCCATAAACAAGCACTGATCATCGACGTTCGCTACAACGGCGGTGGTTTTATCCCTGACCGCATGATCGAACTGCTCGATCGACCGGTGCTCAACTACTGGGTCAGACGCAATACCGAGCCATACAGCACCCCCTTCTTTTCCAATCAAGGACCCAAAGTCTGCCTGATCAACGGCTATTCGAGCTCCGGCGGCGACGCTTTTCCCTATTATTTTCGCAAACGAGGCCTGGGCAAATTGATCGGCACGCGCACCTGGGGAGGGCTTATCGGTCTGAGCGGCAACCCCCAACTTCTGGATGGCGGTTCGTTCAGCATCCCGACTTTTCGCTTTCTCAATACCGCCGGCGAATGGCAAATCGAAAATGAAGGCGTTGCTCCGGATATCGAGGTGATTGAACGGCCGGAAGAGATCGCCGCCGGCCGCGATCCGAGCATCGAAAAAGCAGTGGAGGTTTTGCTGGAGGAACTCAAACGCGGACCAGCGGTCAAAATCACCGTACCTCCGACTCCCGATGAATCTTGAGTTTGCCTGTCGAACCATCAATCAACCGGCCGGCTGGCAAATTCCCGGCCGGCCACCTATAAGCCCTTTGAGGAGGTCATTATGAGTTCATCCGATCGCATCTTGACGGCAACCGCCACTGTCTTTGTTCTGATCGGTCTGTTGATGCTGGCAATCAACTTTATCCCGGGCGCTGATCTCGCAGTCCTCTGGCCGCTCGCTTTGATCGTCATCAGCTGTGGACTTTTAGTGCCGTCCTTGATCTCGCCCGCAGAACGCAAAAATTTTGCGGCGTTTTTCATTCCAGCACTGCTGATCTGCGCACTTGGTTTGATCTTTCTCTATAACAAAGTGACCGGCGATTGGAAATCCTGGACCTATGCCTGGCTTCTCATTCCGACCGCGGTCGGCACCGGCATCGCCCTCGCAGCTCGGCATGGCGGATGGGGGACAGCCGCGCAAAAAGTCGGTGTCTGGATGGCGCTTTGCGGGCTGGCGATGTTTGCCCTGTTCGGTCTGCTCTTCGGCACCCAGTTGGTGCGCATCTTTATCTCGTTCTTGTTGATCTTCTGCGGTGCGCTGATTCTGCTGTCGGCGGGGAAAAAACGGGAAAAGAAAAACGAAGTAAAAAGCAAAAAATAATCAATTTCAGCAAAAAAAAGCCGAACCGCGCCAGCTCGGTTTCAGTTGACGGGTTCGGCTTTGGCTTGCAATGCTGCAGCGATCGGTTGGATTACTGCAGCAACAACATCTTCATATCGCGGACATATTTCTGTTTGCCGCTGATAACTTCCAAACGGTAGAGATAAACTCCGGAATTGACCTTGATCCCTGCCGAATCCCGGCCATCCCACTTGATGTCGTATTGCCCTGCAGCTTGTTGACCATTGACCAGAGTTCTGATCTCCTGTCCCAGAGCATTGAAAATACGCAAGACAACGGTCGATGCTTCCGGCACCTGATACGAGATGCTTGTTTCCGGATTGAATGGATTCGGATAATTCTGCGACAGCGAAAATGTCAGATCGCTCGCATCCACTGCATCTTCCACCGCTGTGGCCGGTGTAAAGTGCGCAACAACATTCAGGTCATCGTACAGCTGAAAGGTTTTCACGTCGGTCGTGTCAGACGAGTCACCGTTCCAGTTGCTGAACTGAAAGCCCTGATTGGCACTGGCAAAGAGAACAACCTTTGCACCAAAGTCATAGTCGACTTGATCAGGATTCCTGTAAACCTGTCCTGAACCCTGCGGATCGACTGCAATGGTCATAGCACAGCCCGCGATCGCCACGTTCGCAATTGGCCCCCATTCTGACAGGATATCCGGATGCGTCTGGCAGCGCGCCCGTGCACGCACTGCATAAGTGCCTGAAAGAGAATAGATGTGCGATCTCGTGCTGTCCATCCAGGCGCAATCGTTGTAGGCTGTTAGCAGAGTATCGTTTGAACTGGGATCGATTTCCTGCAGCATCAATGCACTGGCATATTTCCCGTTGGATTCATAGCCGGCTTTGCCGTTGAAATCGATGCGCAATTCGACCTTGCCGTCATTACCCGGCACAATCTGGGCAAAACGTGCAACATAACCGGTGGCGGTGTTGTCTGCAGGGAGTCTGGTCGATGAATCCGTTTTGCCGGCATAGAGGGCGTTCCCCAGATCGTCGGTCCCGTCAGAACTCTCATTGCTGAACGCCTGCGCGTGACAGAGTGTCACCAGCGAGGCCTCATCCCAGCCACTCCTTCCGGCATTCGAATAGAACACCAAATTGTACTTTTTATCGACACCCAGTCCGCTGAAAGAGAACACCAGGGGAGTATCAGGACTGCCTTCGTGTGTGATTGTCCCGAGACAGTTGACGATGCCGTTGAATGCTTTATCGGCATCGGTTCCAGCCGCCGGTTCTGCGCCGGTTACCGGTGACACCACCCGATAAAAGGCCCCTCCGCTAACTTGCAAAGCGATATCGCTCGGGTCGCCGGATTCGTAATCGACCAGTTGACCTTGGCTCAGCAGTCCCGACATGCCATTCGGCGACGTCAAATTGGTGATATGAGTCGAGAGCTGATCGGTTGCAGTTCCCCACTTGGAAAAAGTGCCATCACCCCAATCGAATTCATATTCGACCGCATGTTCCAAATTGCTCAGCGAGCCGCCTGTAGAAAAGGTCAGCAATTGCCCCCGCAGACCAACCGCAGCACCGCTCGGGGCTGTTGGAGGTGTGACGCTCTCTTGCACGGTCGCAAAGTTGGCACACACAGTTCTGTGGTTGTCCATGGTCACTGTAGTCGAAGGATTTTCCGGCACAGCCACCACACCTGTCCAGTTGACAAACCGATAGCCGGCAGCTGCAAGGGCGGTGATGTTGACAACGGTTCCGGAAGAATAATTGTGTACCCCAACTGCCGGCACCGTGGTACCGGCATCTGTCGGATTGATCGTCATGGTCAGAGTGTAGGTGTTTTGGGAAAAATTTGCCCGAACTGTCTTGTTGGCGTTCATGGTTACGGTGGTCGTCGGGCTGTTCGGATCAGCCACTGCGCCGGTCCAGTTGACAAACTGATAGCCATCGGCAGCCACCGCGGAAATATCGACAACCGTACCATTGGAAAAATTGTGATTGCCCACAGCCGGTGTGGTGGTACCGCCGCCCGCCGGATTGACGGCCATGGTCAGCGTGTATTCAGACGGGGCAAAATTGGCGGTCACTGTCTTGTTGCCTGTCATGGTGATTGTCGTCGAGGCGCTAGTCGGATCGGCAACACTGCCGGTCCAGTTGACAAATACATAACCTGCAGCTGGAACGGCAGTGAGTTCGACCACCGTCTCAGGCGGGTAATTGTGGATGCCGACTGCAGGCGTGGTGGTACCGCTGTTTGCCGGGCTGACCACCATGTTCAGAACATACTGCACCTGCCCGCTTACCACTTGTCCGTCATTGACCGTCAAAATCGGCAGCAAGTTGCCAAAAGTCATGGCAGACATCATCGCCGAATAGCTCAGATCAAGCGCACTGGTCCCCACGGCGACAACGTTGAAAGTGATTCGCAACACCGTGAGGTTGCCTGTCGCACCGGCGGCGTTGACTCCGTTGAAGGCGATACGACCAGACGTCACATTCACGGCGCCGGTGAAGCCTTCCAGAATACCTGAATTGCTGGCATGCGTGAGCACCGCAGTGTCGAATTCCAACGCTCCGGTGAAAGCCCCCAGCTTGTTGTCAGGGGTGTTGACTCCTCGCATGTCAATGTTAATCGCTACAATGATCTGAGAACCAATACTTGGACTCGGGTTGGATGGAGTCGCAGAGGATATCACCGAACCGGTAGGCGCCGCCAACAGAGGAGAAAAACCGGCAAAAGTCGCAAAAACCAAAGCGGCACAAGCGATCGGCAACAATTTGCGCCAGTAATTTTTCAAAGATTCCAATTTCTGACTCCTTTTAGAGAATTTGCGTTCCAACTGGTGAGTTATTCATTTGATAAAATCAGTTCTGCCGGCAGCTCAGGTGTCCAACAGCCTGACCGCGATGCCGCGCGATTCCGGTACAGCGCATATTCGGCGATCGCCAGGATTCTGATCCAAGTGTAGTGCATGAACTGCCCGCTTGACATCACTGTTCATCGCATCCGGGACAGGGCGCCACACTCGCAGGACAGCCAAACTGCCCGACCGGAAACGGAACCTCCATGTTGACATCATAGGACACGATGATCAGAGCATCGATTGAATTGACAAATCCATCTCCGTTGACGTCACCGCAGTTCATGGGACAAAATTGCGAAACATCGATACCGACATCACAGGAAATGATGATCAATGCATCGATGGAATTTACCGATTCATCGTTGTTGACATCCCCAAGCATGCCAATCAGCGGCGTGGTGGAAAGGCCCTTGGAAGCCTCTGAAGTGTTTCCGTATTCGTCGCGCACCGTAGCCGTCACCACTCCATGACCGATCGGCCCCTGCCATTCGAAATTCCCATCTTGATCGGCGCGCACCTCGGTCAAATAGGTATTTAAAAGGCCATCCGGGCCGACAAAAAGCTGGACGTAGCCCAGTGGAATGGTCGTGCCGGTAACCATGGTCGTATCGGCCTCCAGCAAAACCGGAGCGGCCAGGTTGCCATTGGCACCGCTTTCGAGATAGATCGGTTTGCCTTCCACATCGATGATGGTGCTGCGGGTTAGGGTGTTGAAGGCTGTTGAATCATGACGCATCCACACGCCGTAGGTCTTGCCGCTGATCACATTATCCGGCCCAATGGTATTGTACTTGGCCCCCTTGCTTATGAATACGCCGGAATTTTTGCTGCTGTGCACGGTACCCTGCTCATTGCAGTTCAAATAGTTATTGAAAACCCGGTTGTTGATGGTCTGAGGATTGTCGATTCGAACCGCAGCCCAGGGCTCGCTTTCAGAGCCAAAACCATTGGCGACAATAATATTGTTGGGCCCGATATCGTTGTTTTGGGGGTAACCCCGGTCAGGCGTGCCGAACAGATAGATACCGTTGTGAGAGTTGGGTCTGGCCAGCGTCCCGGAAACATCGGTGCCAATCAAATTGTTGCGCACCTGATTGTGATGACTCCCGTGGCGAAATTGCATTCCTGATGAAAGATTTGCGGAAATCACATTTTTTTCGATCAGGTTGTTGGCAGGGCCGTCGCCTATGGCATCACCAGAGATCCAGAGTCCGGTTTCGCCGTTGCTCATAACGGTCTCACCATCGGCCGCGAGACCGAAAATGTTCCCCTGAACGATATTTTCATCCGAGCCGGTGCCGTCGATTCGAAGTCCGGCTCTCATATTGGCGGATATTAAATTCCCGGCGCCGGGTTCCAGACCGCCGATCTGATTTCGTTTGCCACCGTTATAGACACCAATTCCTTCGTAGGAACCGCTCTTGGTGGGGAACGCCGCCCATTCTATGCCCCAGCCGTTGGCAGCCGGATCCATGCCGTTTTTCAATACACCGACATAATTGCCCTTGATGATGTTGTCATGGCCCCCATCCACCAGAATGGCGCGATTCGAAAAACCGGAAAGAATGTTGCGCTCTTCAGCAGCTGTACCACCGATGATATTTGAATGCGCCCCGTTGCGGATATAGAAGCCCTGGCTCTTTACCATCTGATAGGCCTCAGATCCGGTGGCATCGACGTTCAGGTAGAGACCCTGAAAAACATTGTTGGTGGCAGAGGCACTGTGTAACTTGAAAATCGAGTTCGGATAAGGACCGATCGATAGAGCCGTAAACTTGTTGCCGGCCGAATAAATGGTAAAGCACGCCCGATCGATTGCCGGATCCACATCATAACCGGTGATATAAATTTCCGGACCTTCCGGGTTGGTATCGCCGCCAAACCGAGTCTGACTGCTGCCGTCAATGAATGTACCACCGTCTAGAAAATCTCGATAACTCGCGGCAACTGCAATCCTCCAAGCGCCTTTCTCCGCATCCCAACCCGGATCGCTTTGCGGAAGAGCAAAAACGATTGTGTCCGGACCGATACGAAGCTCGGCTTGTTCGATGGCCCAACGCAGTGAACCTTCGCCTCCATCCAGAGTATTGGTGACCGTAAAAACATCCCCATATCCCATACTCACAACCAGAAGGCTGAGCACGAAGAACGATAGCTTTCTGACAAACATTGAATCACTCCTTTTCAAGTCCACATGATCGATGCCTAGATCCAATGGCCGGGCATTCACGGCCCATTCATTTTGCTTGCATAACGTCAGAACAGCGGCAACAACTGATTAAACGCGATCTCCCTGATATATAATAAAAAACGCCGGCTTTGCGTATCTGTTTATTGTTAAATGGCCTTAATATTGCTGTTTTCTGACAAAAAAGCAAGGAGAACTGCACGAATGGGCAAAAGGGCACTTTTCACCCTCTGTTTATTGCTATCAAGTTGATTTTTTGCGATCCGGCGATTCGCACCGAATCCAGATAATGACGATTGTCACCCCGGGAGCAGCGGGAATTGACCAGAGCAATGCGGTGGGATCCAATCTTTGACTTAGGGGCAGTCACCCTGTGATCTCTCTGAAGATTCATGAGATCCGGAAAGGGAGGAAAGAAGAGGACAAATGATATAAATTCGGTTTGTTACCTCAATATGCCGGCATCTGCAGGGACTCGGATTGACCCAACAGAGCGGGCATCATCCTGGTGCAGTTGGCTCGCATCAAAGACAATACAGTGCGGTAAAATAAAATCGTTATCCTGGCGTCTCTATCGACAAACCCACAGCGATTGCAGGACAATCTTAACCAGCCCCCGCTAGAAATATCTTTCTCTGTTGCACAGCGAAAATTTTATCTTACCACCAACATTTTGCTGACCTTCAAGCCATCCCCGGCCGTCAACCGACAAAAGTAGATCCCGCTGGCCAGAAATGAACCATCCAGATCGGTGGAATGAAGACCCGGCGAATATCGGCCCAGTGCGAGGTGTTGCACCAGCCGGCCGCGAAAATCGTACAAATCTATTTCGACATCGCAACTTTGCGCCAGGTTAAAAACCAGTTTGGTGCGCGCGTTGAACGGATTCGGATAGTTTATCAGCAGTTCCCCAAATCGAGGCTGAACCGGGGCCGGACGGCATGAGGTCGCCACATTCACCAGGGCGCCGTCCAATATTTTCTTTGTAAAAATACCCCCGGTTTTCACGTATGCAACGATAACCCCCATGCCACCATCGGTCACGGCTTCGAGATGATCCACCTCGCCCTGCACCAGCGGCAATCCCCCTTCTTCCCACTCCATCTGTCCATCTGCCGACACCTTTTGCGCCAGGCAGACTTTTTTCTCTGCCTCCCGATAGCCATTCCAGATCGCCACGGCGCTGCTGTCCGGCAGGCAGATAAGGGCCATTTGGCACAGGTCTACGTATAAATCGCCGATCGGGCTGCCATCCGCCAACGCCAAAGAAAATTCAACTTCGCCGCCGGCAAAAACAGGAGCGAGTTTTCTCAACAAAAGCAAATCCCAACCATTCAACTCTGTGGTCAGAAGCCAGCCATGCCCGTCGGCACCGCCGGCGATATGATTGCGCCAGACATGCTCAAGGTTATCAAAAGGAGCATACCCCGGCAGTTCACCCGCGGCTGTAACATGCGCCAATACCGAGACATCGGTGACCCAATTCTGCACCCAGTTCAGCCAGACTTCCTGCTCGCCCCCGCTGATGAGGCGCAACTTTTCGATTGTGGACAACTCGGTTTCAGAAGGAGACAGGATCAAATTCAAGCGATCGGGCGTCCAGGCAGGCACGCCGTCGCTGCCCACTTTGAACAGATAGACACCCCTCCCTCCCCATAACTGTGTTGCACCGATCTTATCTTTTTCACACCAGGCGAGATAGGCACTGCCCTGGCCATCGCCGACCAAGCAAGGCGCTTCCCTTATCAGATAGTCCGGTGTCACCACAAAGTCAGTCGTCCAATGCCGTTCCCCTGCCAGGTTGAATTTTTGCAGGCGGATATCGCATGTATCCTGATTTGCCCGATAATCGCGCCAACCCAGAAAAAAATAGCCTTCACCTCCCGGCGCAATCACCGGATCGCATTGGCTGTTCGATGCCCGCACCAATTCCTTGCCGCCCGATTCCCACATCCTCTGGCCGTTCGGGCTAAAACGCTGGCCGTAAAGATCACCGCCCGGACCGTTGCGCCGATCGCGCCAGACGACGAGCAGGCCGCCCAGACCGTCGTTCATGATGGTCGGCTCCGCTTCATCGATGTCCGAGATCAGAACCGAAATACCACCAGTCTCCATAAATTCATAACCCAACTCATCCAGGTGCTGAACCCAAATGTCGACATTGCCCAAACGACTATCCTGCCAGACGATATAAGCACCGCCTGCCGAATCCTCGGCCATCAGACAACTCTTTTGCGCGGTTGGATCGATACAAATCGGCCTGCCTTCTCCCTCTTGTTGCCACTGGCCATAGACCAGAGTAGGCGGCCAGAGCAACAACAGATTCAGCGCGATGACACCGGCAAGCAACCGGAAATCGGCAGCCTTTTTTGCAGTGACTCGCATCGCAAACATGATGATGCCCTCCAAATTCAGGCCAAAACCTGAAAAGCCTGGCCGCATCAAAAACGATTTTTACAATGGCCATAGAACACAGCCAGGATTTAACCCGCTCTCCCCGGTGCACTTCACAGTGCATCTGGCAATATACGTCTGAGTTGGCCTGGTGAATGGGTAATCCGGTTCAGGATCGAATAAAGAGTCTCGCTATCCTTGGCTCGATGCAATTTTCGCGGCAGAAGTACAGGAGGAGAGTTGACTGCAATATGCAGTGGTAGATGAATGAACGGCCTCTAATTTATCAACACCCGCAAGCGCCGGACTATTTCCCCTTGTTTTGCTGTGCCTTTGCCGAGATGAACGCTGATTTGCTGATCGACGATTTCTTGCGCTTATCCCTGCAGTCGACGAAAGGAAAAAGAACGACCTCCCAACCTTCAATCTGCAGCCGCAATCAACGTTGTCGCATCCGCTATCGCCGCTATTCGCCCTTATTTGCAGGTGATAAACTGCAGGATGTCTAATTGCTCTTTGTTCGGGCAGGCAGCAGGCTGGTCGTTTTGAGCAAAAGCGAATTGAGCACCACGCTGACCGAAGAGAACGCCATGGCCAATCCGGCGAATTCGGGAGGCAGAAGCTGGCCGGTAAGCGGATAAAAGGCCCCCGCTGCCAGGGGAATGCCGATGAGGTTATAGAACAACGCCCAGAAGAGGTTCTGCTTGATTTTGCGCAAGGTGATGCGTCCGAGACGCACGGCGGCGGCCACATCGCGCAAATCGTTGTTGATCAGCACAATATCGCCTGTCTCTTTGGCCACATCGGTTCCGGCACCGATGGCGATGCCGACATCGGCCTGGGCAAGTGCGGGAGCGTCGTTGATGCCATCGCCGACCATGGCCACCTTTTCGCCGCGCGCCTGTCTCTGCCGGACCAGCCGGATCTTGTCCTCCGGCCTGACGCCGGCATGGATCTCATCGATTGCATCGCTTCCGCCGAGTTGTTCGACAACCCATTGCGCAGACTTTTGATGATCGCCGGTCAACACCGCCGTGCGCAATCCCAACGCCCGCATTTCCTGCAGAGCCTGCGCCGACGATGGTTTGATCCGGTCGGCGATTGCAAACAAACCGGCAACGCCGCTGTCGTCCGCCGCCCATACCGGCACCATGCCGCGATTTTCGATCTGCTGCAATTTGTGCAGCCAATCGGTCGATACCTTCACGCCCTTTTGCAGCAACCAGTCCAGGTTGCCCACCCAAACCCGCACATCGCCCAATCGCGCCTCGACGCCGTAACCGGCCTCCTCGGACAACTCTTCGACATTCGGCAAATCGAGATTCCGCTCGAGCGCCGCCTCTGTCAAGGCCTTTGCCACCGGATGGGTGGAATGGCGCTCGAGTGCTCCGGCAATCTGCAGCAGCCGGTCGTGGTCGAGGTCTTGCCGTGCATGGATCTCCCGCACGCCCAGCTGTCCGCTCGTCAGTGTGCCGGTTTTGTCGAACATCACCGTCTGAATATGCGCGCTGGCTTCCAGCACGCTCGCCCGTTTGAACAGAATCCCGCGTTCCAACCCCATCCCGGAACCAACCAGTATAGCGACCGGTGTGGCCAGCCCCAGCGCACAGGGACAGGCGATCACCAGAACGGCCGTCGCAGCAGTGAAGGCAAAGACGAACTCTGCCTGCAACAAACCGGTCCACACGATAAAAGTCAACAGGGAGATACCCACCACGACCGGGACAAAAACGCGCGCCACCGCATCGGCAAAACGCTGGATCGGCGCCCGGTCAGCCTGCGCCTCTTCGACCATCGCAACGATTTGCGCCAGAACCGTTTCCTTGCCGACCCGGGTGGCGCGCAGGAGGAACGACCCGCTGCGGCTGATCGTCGCACCGGTCACCGCATCGCCGGGCCGTTTTTCCACCGGCACAGACTCGCCGCTGATCATCGATTCGTCTACAAAGGTGTTGCCCTCGACGACCATGCCGTCGACCGGTATTTTCTCCCCCGGTCGAACGCGCAGGATATCGCCGGGCTGCACCGTGTCTATCGAAACGACTCGTTCTTCGCCATCCTCCACGCGCGTGGCCCGATCGGCCTCCAATTCCAACAAACGCGTGAAGGTGCGGTAAGCACGGCCTTTGGCCCGCGCCTCCAGCCATTTGCCAAAGCGCACAAAGACGATCAACAACGCCGAAGCTTCAAAAAACACCGGACTGCCCGCGAAACGCTCCGGCAGCAACACCACCAATGCGCTGTAAAAATAGGCGGCGCTGATACCCAATGCCACCAGGACATCCATGTTGGCCGTGCGGTTGCTCAACGCCCGATAGGCGCCGCGGTAAAAAACCAGCCCTGCGCTGAACTGTACTGCTGTGGCGAAAAATAAACTGATCGCTTTCCCCTGGGTGTGGGTGAACGGCATCCAGGATTCAAACCACATCAGAGCGGCAACCGGCAAAGCCAAAAACGAAGCAACCATCAACCAGCGCAAGGCCAGCCGATCGCTTTCCTGCGCCTCCGCCCGGGTGCGCTGTTCCCTGGCCCGATATCCCGCCTGCGCAACCGCATCGAACAACTCGCTTTTTGTCACCCGCATCGGATCGAATTCGACCCGTGCTTTTTCTGCCGCGAGGTTCACCGCCACAGAGGCAACGCCGGGCAAATTCTTGAGCGATTTTTCCACTGCCGCGGTACAATTGCTGCAGGTCATCCCGTCGACGGCAAATTGCAGGCGCTGCAATTCCCCGCCAACCTGGACGTCTCGCCCATCTTGCAGCTCTGCGGCCGCCCTTTTTTTCGCTGTTCGCAAAAACATGGGGTCATTCCGATCTGTAATCACGATTCCTGGTCCTCGCTCAACGCGCCATAGGCGCGATACCCGGCGTCGTTTACCGCACCAATCAACAGGTCCATTTCCGTCCCCTCAGCCGCCTCAATTCGGGCCACGCCTGAGAATAGATCCACATCGACCTGCTCCACGCTGGAGACCGATTCCAATGCACGGGCAACTCGTGCCTGGCAGTGGCTGCAGGACATGCCTTCGATGTTCAAAACCATTTGCATCGCAATCCTCTCGACAAAATTCCAAGTTTCGATCCTCTGCAAATCATGATCTGTGCAGCAGATCCCGCAACCGGCGAGACAGATCTCGGGAAAACAGTGAAACCACTCCAGAAAAAATATCGGCCAATCGATCTGCATTGCTGCCCCGGTATCCGCCGCCATTGCCGGATGCCAAACTCCATCAATCCACGGATCGTCATCGCCGCCTGGCTCTGCAAATGTTTAACGTTGGAAAAGGCTCTCGGTTCGCAAAATTCAACAAAAAAAAACAGCCAGTACCGCAAATTGCAGCACAAACAGTGAATAGTACCGCCGCGCTGATTGTTAATTCCTGAATAGCTGACCACCAAACCATGAGGGATGAGCATGAGCGAGCGGCAAACAGCTTTGGTTACCGGAGCTTCGAATGGAATCGGCAAAGAGATCGCCAAAATTTTGGTCGAACAAGGTTATCATGTGGTCGTCACCGGCCGCAATGCACAGGCTTTGTCGACTTTGCAAAAAGAGGCGACCTTCGAGAACAATCCGGAAATGACGGTGTTGCCCATGGATCTGTCACTGGCAGGCAGCGCCGAATCGCTGGTCAAAGATCTGGACAAGCAAAATCTTCACATCGATCTGTTGATCAACAACGCCGGTTTTGGTGATTATGGTTTCTTCCACCTTGCTGACAGAAAAAAAATAAACGATATGTTGCAGGTCAACATCGTGGCCTTGACCCAGCTGACCCACCATCTGCTGCCGCCGATGATCGAGCGCGGTCATGGCCGCATCATGAACGTCGCCAGCACGGCTGCCTTTCAACCAGGACCGCTGATGGCCGTCTATTACGCCACCAAAGCGTTTGTTCTTTCCTTTTCCGAGGCGATCGCCGACGAGGTCAAGGACACCGGTGTAACAGTCACCGCATTTTGCCCTGGCCCGACAGCCTCGGGATTTCAACAGGCGGCGAACCTGCACAACTCCCGCCTGCTGCACCACTTCAAGATGCCCGACGCGCGCACCGTCGCCGGTTTTGGCTTCCGCGCCATGCTGTCCGGCAAACGCCTGGCGATCCATGGCCAGCGGAATCGCTTTCTTGTTTTTGCAGAACGCTTTTTACCCCGAGCTGCGGTACTTCGCGCCGTTCGCCTGGTGCAAGAACACCGTTAGCAATAAATACCCGTTTGGCCATTCGAATCGCACAAAGGCTAGAATTTACCGGCACATTCCCATACCAGCTGGGCGGATGCGGTTCTAACCAGACAGGCGGTTTGCTAGGTGCTTTTGGGCTGGCGGTGAATCAGCAAGAGCGTTTTTTTCGCTGCCGCTCGATCGCCTCGAGCCTCAGTCGGCTGTTTTATCTGTTTTCAGACCATATTTTTTGATTTTGTAGCGCAAATGGCGTTCTGTCATGTGCAAAAGCGCCGCAGCGCGGGTTTGGACGCCGTCTGCCTCGCGCAAGGCCTGCATGACGAGTTCTTTTTCGAACACCGCGACTTGCTCTGCAAAACTGCCGGCACCTGGATCAGCGCTGGCACTGCGTTCCGGTTCACCGCGCAGCGATGCAGGAAAATCCGCTGAAGTCAGCACGGTATCGCGGCTCAAAACCACTGCCCGCTCGATGATATTTTCCAACTCGCGCACATTGCCTGGATAGGAATACTTGATCAACAGATCCATGGCTTCTTTCGAAACCCCATCGATGGCCTTGCCCATGGCCGTGGACGCTTGTCGGATAAAGTGATCCACCAGCAAAGGGATATCTTCACGGCGCTGTCTTAAAGGCGGAAGAGCGATTTTGATCACATTCAGGCGGTAAAAGAGATCCGGCCGAAAAGTACCGGCTCGAACAGCTTCTTCCAGAGACCGGTTCGTTGCGGCAATCAGGCGCACATCCAGCTTCACTGTGGCCGAACCGCCGACGCGTTCGAACTCTTGTTCTTGCAGGACACGCAGCAGTTTGACCTGGGTGGTCAGCGGAATTTCGCCGACTTCGTCGATGAACAACGTTCCCTCGTTCGCGAGTTCGAATCGGCCCTTGCGCGCGCGGTCAGCGCCGGTAAAAGCGCCTTTTTCATGGCCAAAAAGCTCGCTTTCCAGCAGACTGTCGGACAAAGCGGCCATATTGACCGCGATAAAGGATTTGTCGCGCCGATCGCTTGCCTGGTGAATCACCTTGGCGATCAGCTCTTTGCCGGTTCCGCTTTCGCCGACGATCAAAACCGTCGCTTTGCTCGCTGCCGCCCGCGCAGCCATGCTCAAGGCTTCTTCCATTGCCCGACCTGCAGCGATGATTCCTGTGAAATTCAGTTTCTCATCGACCAATTCTCTTAATCGGCGGTTTTCCGAAACCAGATGTTTGCGGTCCAGCGATTTATCCACCACCCACTGGAGCTGCTGCAAATCGATCGGTTTGCTGATAAAATCGACAGCGCCGGCTTTCATGGCTGCAGTGGCAGACTCGACAGTGCCAAATGCGGTCATGACAATCACATCGATCTCCGGATTGATCTGTTTGACGGTCTGCAAAACCGCATCACCACCGAGATCGGGCATACGCAAGTCGGTCAGCACCAAATCGATTTGTCGCGACTGCACGGTTTCCACGGCCTCTCGACCGGTGGCGGCCCCGTGTACAGCATAGCCTTTTTTCGCCAAAAAACCGACCAGCGCCTCGCGCTGCGCCGACTCGTCATCGACCACCAGTATACGATAATCCGATTTCATACATCTCCTTGCGGCAATTGGACCACAAACAGGCTGCCGCGCCCGGGTTCGCTTTCGACCTGGATGGTTCCGCCATGTTGGGAAACAATCTGCTGCACAATGGAAAGTCCCAGGCCGGTGCCCTTTTCTTTGCTGCTGTAATAAAGGTTGAAAATCTTATCGACTTCATCCGCACTCATCCCGATTCCCGTATCTTGCACACGAATCACCAGATTTTCTCCTTGTCTATCACAACTCAACTCAACCCTATCGCCTGCTGCGCAAGCTTCGATGCCATTGCGGACCAGGTTGATCAGCACCTGCTGAATTTTTGCCCGATCCAGCTGCACCGGACTTGCAGCGGTGCAGGTGCTGTCGAGCTCCACCTTTTTTTCGCGCGCTTCCGAACTGAGCAATGTCAAAACATCGCGCAACAGGACAGAGAGATCAACCGATTCCACCTGCAAAGCAGCCGGACGCGCGAATTGCAAAAATTGCTGAATGATGTCGTTGATCCGACGGCTCTCGTCGACCACAATTTGGGTCAACTTTGCATATTCTTGACTATCGGATTGCGGAACAAATTCGTTGCGAAAACGCTGAGCGATCATGCTGATGGCATTCAGCGGATTGCGGATTTCATGCGCCACACCCGAGGCCAATTGCCCCATCGCGGAAAGCTGGTCCCGGCGTTTGAGATCCTGCTGCAACATTTTTTCTTCGGTAATATCCTTGATGACCACAAAAGCGGTATCGATCGTTCCCTGAGAGTCGTGTAAAAACGCCACGCTCATCAACACGGTTCGGTCTCCTGAGTCCGGGCGCAAAACACACTCGCGATCCTGGACAGCGCTTTCCTCGTCGATCGCTCTCCGCAATTCTCGACCAAGCTCCTGATCGATTTTGGCGCAATTCACGCCGACCAGCTTTTCCCGCGGACGGCCATAAAATTTCTCCGCCGCCGCATTGACGAGCGTCACCCGGTTTTCCCGATCCACCGCAATGACCGCTTCTGCCATATTCTGCAGAATGCCGCCGGTATAGGTCTCGATGCGGCGATAGGCTTGCTGCAGCGTGGCGTAGTTTTGCCTGCGGATGAGACTGTTGCCTGCTGCCACGCCCACAATCAACAGCAGAATCGAACTGAGAATGGCACGCTGTTGACTGGAAGCGAGGGCACGCGACACATGCTCACTGCTCAGGCCGATGCGCAAAACCCCCTCTTGGCGATCATCGACGATCAAAGCCTGGGCGACTTCATAAACCTGCCGCTCGGCAAAACGGACCTGGCGGCTCAAGATCGAGTCAGGTGCGGCAAGCGCAGCCAGTAAAAAAGAGTCCTCTTTCAACGGCAGAACAGCCTCAACACCCTCTGAAGCCAGGACCACCTGATTGCTGTCCTGTACCATCGCATACACCATGCCACGCGATCGGCCGATATCGCGCATCAGTCTGCCGGCTCCGGACTGTCGCCTGAATTCGAGCATCTCTTGCGCATCGATATTGAGCACCAAAAAACCACCCCGCCGTCGTTTTTTGGCAACCGCGTACCGCTGTCCCGAACCGAATCTGCCCTGGCGAAATCCGAGCAACAGTTCATCGGTATCCTTTCGCGACAACGGTGGCAAAAGACCGTCCAGCAGGTCTTCTGACAGCTGGCTGCGACTTGTTTCCGCCGGGGCACTTTGCATAATCCTTTTTCCTTTTTCATCGAAAAGGCTGACACAAGAGATGCCGTTTTCTGTCGCCAGGCGCTGCAGTCGCTCCTGTGTGAGCGCTCTGTTCGCATCCAGTTCTTCCAGGAGGCGAGCATTGCTCAACAACTTGTCTGCCACCGTTTCTTCAAGAAGAGAAAATCCCTGAGTGGCATTGATCAAAGCTTTTTGCATGGACGCCATCATGGCTTTTCCCTGCTGATCCAGGGTGTTCAACAACTCTCGACGAACACTGCGCAATTCCACAAGTGTCGAAATAAACAACAAAACGCCGATCAATCCAGCCAGCAGCCACATCAACGGCGCATTGAGCGCGCCAAAACGAGCCGGCAATAAACGATCTCTTTTCAAAAACGGCATAAAACACTCCGTCTGCTCGAGTTCTTTTATGATTGGATGCAAAAAACACGCCCGGGATACAAAATCTGCAAAAACCTCTGCCAAAACAAATCCGAATTCTCCTCGCCTTGCAAAGTCAAAGCAGCGCGATCGCACCAACACAGGCAAGCTTTTTCAAGACGCGCAACCTTGTCCGATCGGCTTTTTGCCGCTTTTCCGTCTTCTTTGCCAGGTCTCCGGGTAAATTTAACCCTTGAATCTTTGCTGGAAAAATCCTACTTTTTCCCGGATTTGGTGCGCAGGCCGTTTTCGCAACCGCATAGAGAATAAGTGATTGAATGTTTTTTGATTCGGTTAAAACTGAATCTGAGTTTTTCGTTTGATTATTGAAAATACACAGTTTTCAAAAGCACTTCAACTGGATTTCGCTGGAAAAAGCTGATCGAGCAACAAACAGCCGCCCACGGCGATATCCGGCAGGTCGCGGCACGCAGCCGCTTGCAGCAGATCTGCAAAAATGTTCTGCTTATGTATTCAGCCGGACTATCCGCCATAAACAGGGCGATTGCATAGCACCTTGGCTCTCGCGTCAGCATGCCGGGAATCGATTGCCTGTCCGCTTGCGCAAAAACCGTTGTGGAAGGAGATGATCAATGAAAATTTTGGTGATCAACTGCGGCAGTTCATCGCTTAAATTCCAGTTGATTGAAATGGAAGACGAAAAGCTGTTGGCCAAAGGTCTGGTGGAAAAAATCGGCTCGAGCGAGGCGATTCTGAACTACAAACCGGGCGAAAAAAACAAGATCGTTCAGACCAGAGAAGTGCTCGATCACGATACCGCTTTGAGTTTGGTCCTCGGCCTGCTGATGCATCCGGAAAACGGCGTCATTCTCGACAAGGCAGAGATTGCCGGAATTGGACATCGGCTGGTGCATGGCGGTGAAGAGTTCAGCGGTTCCGTTTTGATCACCGATAAAGTCAAAGATGGAGTGAGGCGCTGCAACCAGTTTGCCCCGCTGCACAATCCACATAATCTCAAAGGTGTCGACGTCTGCGAGCGGCTGTTGCCCGGGATTCCCCAGGTGGGCGTTTTCGATACGGCTTTCCATCACACGCTGCAACCCAAAGCCTATATCTATGCCCTGCCCATGGCGCTGTATCGCAAACACCGCATCCGGCGCTATGGTTTTCACGGCACCTCGCATCGCTATGTCAGCCAAAAAGCCGCCGAATATATTGGTAAACCCATCAGCGAATTAAAGATCATCACCTGCCACATCGGCAACGGCGTCAGCATAACCGCCGTCGACGGCGGTGAATCGGTTGAGACCAGCATGGGCTTTACACCGCTCGAAGGTTTGGTGATGGGCACTCGCTGCGGCGATATCGATCCAGCCCTGGTGCCCTATATCGCCAAAACCGAAAAACTGACTTTGGAGCAGGTCGACTCTTTGCTCAACAAGAACAGCGGCTTGCTCGGCTTGACTGAGACCACCAACGATCTGCGCGAAATCGAAATCGAAGCTGAAAACGGTTCGGAACAGCACATTTTGGCGCTCGACATTTTTATCCACCGCATCATCAAATACATCGGCGCTTATTCCGCCATTCTCGGCGGTCTGGATTGTCTGGTGTTCACCGCCGGCGCAGGCGAAAAATCGCCCTATATCCGCAGCCGAGTGTGCAAAAACCTCGAATATCTCGGCGTTACCATCGACGAAGAGAAAGACAAGATCAACGCCTTCGATATCGGCACCGGTCGAGCCAAAGTTCTGGTCATTCCCACCAACGAAGAGTTGGCCATCGCCAGGGATACCGAAACCATCCTCAAAGAAATGCATAAGGAAATGGCCGAGTCGATGAGCGAAGAGGAACTGGCGCGGGCACTGGCGAAAATCACCAGCGACGATAAAGCCGAAATTCTGTCGCTTTGGATGAAAAATCCGCATATCTCGGTTTTTGATCTCGCCGAACACCTGGCCGACAATACCGGCAAAAATTTTCCGATTCCTGTTCTCAAACATGAAATGGAATTGCTGGGGCTGGACAAGGTCTCGGAAGAGAAAAAAAAGCAGCTCAGCGCCAAAGCCTAAAGCGGTTATTATTTCGTGCCCGCACGCCCGGCGATATTCGCCGGGCGTTCTTTTTTGAATACTGCGGTTAAACACTTTGTTTTAATAAAAGACTAGATAAAAGCTGCTCTACCCAAGCGAGGAGAACCAATGAACCAGGTGAACAGAGAAGAAAGCGGCTGGTTGGTGGCCAAAGCTTGGTTGGCGGCGCTGGAAGAGACAGCACGCGATTTTCACGGCAATCGGCCGCAGACATTCCTGGAACGCGCCTACCAACACGCCACCGAACATTTTCTCCGCACTCTGGAAAATGATTATGGCATTTATCCCAAAAGGACTTTATCGATCAAAGAAGCGTTGGACGAATATATTCGCCTCAGCGTCCTCGGCGGTCTGTTCAAAGACGCCGGCCAATTCAATTTGACCGAGGTCAATGTCAACCGCGTCGAGGTGACCTCGATAGAATGCCCGTACCATGGGATGTGCCGCGAACTGCTGTACAGCGGCATATCCGCTGTTGATTTGACCTGCCCGCGCCTGGGTTGCTTCCGCGCCGCGGTGAACCTGTTGGCAGATATCGACTGCACCTATGAAATGACCGAAATCATGGAAAAAGGTTGCCACGGCTATATCGAAAGACGATAGACGCCCAAGAGCCCGTCCAGGCAACGAGCCCCTGGAGAGTGAGATGAGCACATCGACAGATCTCAAGACCCGCCAAATCGCCCGGACAAGCGATGATTGGCTGGAAAGGCGGCGAGCGCTGATCGAGTTAAGCCATGCGAAAGACCCTGATCTCTATGATCTGTTCATCAGAGCGCTGGCAGATCCAAACAAAGGGATTCAACACGCTGCCATTCTGGCACTGGCGCGACTCGGCAATCCCGAGGCCGTAGCGGGACTGGCCAAACCCAAATTTCTCAAAGCCGAAGACCTGCAGGTTCGGCTGGCAACGGTAAAGGCACTCGGCAAGCTGGGTGACGCCAAAGTCATTGACCATCTCTTCGACTCTATGGATGACCCTGAATGGCTGGTGCGCAACGAAGCTCTTTCGGTTCTGCGCGATAAGGTCGAAACCATCGTCCACAACGGCAATCCCGCCCAAGCCCGCATTCTGGTGCGAATGCTGGGAATATCCGATCCCGGAATCGCCGAAATTGCGATGCAGGGATTGATCGAGATGGAACCGGTCATTCGCCCGCTATTGATTGACAACCTCAAAAACGTCCGGCCGGCGGTGCGCCTCTATGTCGCACGAGTGATCGGTGCTTCCCGCACCACCGAGGCATTGCAGTATCTGATCGAAAACCTGCAAGATGCAGACTTGCAGGTCCGCATCGAAACCGCGCGCGCTTTGGGCCAAATCGGCGACACGCGGGCGATTCCCCAATTGATCGCCTCGTTGCACAACCGCAACAAAGTGCACCTCCAAACAACGATCGACGCGCTCGTGCGCTTCGGGACAACAGCGGTAATGCCTCTGCATAGCGCGCTGAAAAACAACCGCGACAGCCTCGTCAAATGCGCTCTGATCGACACCTTGGGCCATATCGGCGATCCTTCGAGCATTGCCATTCTCATCCGCCACCTGTCAGACAGCTGCTTTGTTATACGCAACGCTGCCATTCGCGCCCTGCAACACTTTGGTCCGGCTGCTGCGCAGGCTGTGCTCCCCCTCCTGCAGTTTGAACCGATCGATATAGACGAGCTGTGCAAAGCCGCACAAAGCCAGTCATCGGTCAACAACCGTTTGCGCGCGATGAAAGCCCTTGGCGACCTGGAGGACCATCGAGCCGCTCCCCTGTTGAAACAACTCAGCAATGACCAAAATCCGGAGGTCGCTCAGACAGCGCAGGAAGCGCTGATCCGTATCGGCTGTGCCGCCTGGGGTCGCTGCGGCGCGCTTATGGTGATTGGCCAGACAGAAAACCGGAAATGGAGCGATAAAATCCTTTCATCATTGGCTGATGACTCCCCGCATGTGCGCTACGAAGCCGTGCGGGCGATCGGCCGGCTGAACGGCACCCAAACTGCCATAAAATTAAAAGAGACGGCAGTCAAGGATCCGGTGCATCAGGTGCGCAGCGAGGCGCTCAAAGTGCTGCGCGGAATGGCACTCGGTTCAGCGGAAATGCTGCAAACCGCTCTGCAAGCGACCAAGGACAGCGATCCGGCGGTGCGGCTCGAAGCAACTCGAATTCTCGGTGATCTCGTGCACGAGCAAGGACTGCCAGCCCTCAAAGAACGCCTGTTGGATCCGATCTGGAGCATTCGCGTCAGTGCGGAAAACGGGTTGGTGAATTATGGGAAAACTGTCGTCCCGCAATTGATCGAACTGCTGACATCGGACAAATCCGAAACGCGATACTGCGCCATCAGCGCTTTGGGCCGCCTTGGAGATACCGTCGCCATCGAACCGCTGGAAACCATCGCACAAAATCCCAAAACCCCACCCAGGGAGATGGAAATCGCTCGCCAATCCCTCTTGCTCCTAAAAAGAGAAACAGGCCGAAAGAGATGAACACTTGGATAGACCGGACAACCACGGGTCATTTCATCGAGTGCCCTGCTCCACTATTTCGCAAATCTTTATGAAAAGAGAATGAAGATGATCAAAACCCTGTCATCGCTGCTCAACCCGATCAAAACCCGTCTGAAACGCACACAAACTGCCGAAGAACAGTTCAATATCCATCTGCCGGCAACGAAAACCTTCGATGGTCGAAAATCTGAGATAAAAATCGATCACCTCAACCTGACGCAAATTTCGCTCCTTGGGCACAGCAAGGGGGGAAGAATATCGTGGCAAGGCCGCATTGGCGACAGAAAAGTGAAGGTATGGCAACTGTTCAGTATCGATCAGGCGAAATTTGTGGAATTCGTCTGTGCGCAACCCGCATTCAGCGATTTTTTCCCACAAATCATCGCCCAAATTGATGATTATCTGGTTGTCGATTGGATAAATGGAGCGGATCTGTTCAAAACAAAGCAATATGCGCGGCAGGACATCATCGATCTTGTCGCCAAAATGCAGGTGGCATTCCATCGGTTTGCTGTCCCGGAAGAATTCGCAAACAGCGGTTTCGACTATATCGAACATTTGACCGACCGGCTGCACCGATTCCTCGGACCCATCAAAATTCCACCCGCTGTGGCGAGACTGATCGATTTCGTCAAAGAAACACCACTGAGCAGCCGACCAAAGCTCTCCCATGCCGATGTTACGCCCAAAAACATCATCCCCGACAGCACAAGCGGCAGATTGAAGCTGATCGACAACGAATTTTTAACCTGCAACAGATGCTGTTTGGTCGATATTTTTAACACCTACAGAAGTATCAGACATAACCAAGAAACAGCGCGCAGTTATCTGGCGGCCTATCAAGAAAACGGCGGCGATTTGCAGCCGATTCTTGCAAACAGGCAATTTTATCTGGCGCTTTGGGGATTGCGGATTGTCGTGACCACCATTCAAGGTGGCGATATCAAAGGAGCCTTTTCTCTGGCCGACGGGATGCTCGCCAATCAGTTTAAAACACACCCTCTAATCGATGATATCACCGCTCTGGTAAAATAAGGTTTGTTTGCAAGTTGCAGCGTTTTGCGGAAAACCGGTGAGCCCCTTTCATTGTCGATATCTTGCATACCGCAGTCCGGGCTGACGCCCGGACTGCGGTATCGCCGAACCAAGCTTGCTCTCGATAAACCGAACCCGTTTTTATTTTGCCAAAATCATGCTCCGGGTATCGGTAAAATCTGAGCTTTTCAGCTGATAGAAATAACAACCTGCCGCCACCGGACGGTTGTCTTCATCACAGCCATCCCACACGGCTGAATGCCGGCCGGCTGCCACCCGATCCGAAAGCAAGGTTTTGATTCTGTTTCCGAGCAGATCATAGATGACAAGGCTTACCGTGGTCGGTTTTGTCAATTCAAAGGCGATTTGGGTAGCCGGATTGAATGGATTGGGGAAATTCTGCTGCAAGACAAAATCCTGCGGTCCACCCTCATGCGCGCTTTTTACGCCGGTGCTCACTTGATCCATCCGGTATACCCCACTCGAGGTTCCACAAAAGATTTTTGACGTCGCGAACGGATCCAGAGCCAGGCAGTGGATATACGTGGGAGTCAAACCATTCATGAGGGTTTGCCAGATCTGTCCACCGTTCAAGCTTTTATACACATTCCCTGTATTGATTGTGCCATATCCTCCGGCATAAACCACGGTGGGCTGGGCCGGATCGACAGCAAGGGCGCGAATCGACAAATCGGTCAGTCCGCTGTTGACCGGCTGCCAACTGCCGGCACCGTCGATGGACTTGAAGATGCCGCCGCCCCAGGTGCCGATGTATACGGTCTGTGGATTGGTCGGATCGACTGCGATCGAACGCACCTCCAAAGAAGTCAATCCATACGACGATTGAAACCAGTTGCTGCCGCCGTTGCTGGACTTCCATACGCCGCTGTTCTTGCTGCCAACATACAACATGTTCGAATTGTACGGCACCGTAGCGATACAACGAATATCCAGATCGGTCAAACCGTTGTTCACGGCACTCCATTGGATGCCCGCGTTGATAGACTTGAACACGCCGCCACCGCTGGTGGCCACATAGAGAGTATTGCTATTGGAAAGATCGATGGCAATGTCGCGCAATTCGGTATTGGTCAATCCGGTTTCCATTTTCGTCCATGAGCCGGCGGCGCTCACCCATCGATAGACACCGCTCTTCCACACCGCCGCATAGACAGTCCCGTTGTTGGCATAATCGGCGACCAGATCCATGACCGCCAGATTGCGCAACCCTGTGTTGATAGGTTGCCAGGAGAGAGTGGCGTCGTCGCTCCTGAACACTCCACCGCCGTTGACGCCGGCATAAAACACATCCGGATTCAGCGGATCGGCTATGATGGTGGTGACTTCGGCATTGCTGATGCCCTGGCTGGTCCATTGCCATTGCTGCGCTTCATTGGTGCTGCGATAAACGCCGCCGCCAAAGACACCGACAAACAATGTTTTTGGCTGGGTCAAGGCCACCTCGACACAATGCAAATAGGTGTTCAGCAAACCGGTGTTGCTTTCCACCCATACATAACCACCGTTGGTACTTTTATAGATCCCTTTGCCATCGGATGCAGCATAGATGATACTGGCGTTGCCGGGTTCCATAGCCAGATCATTGATGAATTTGGTGCCCAATCCATTGCTGAAAAGCTGCCAACTGTCCCCGCGATTGGTGGTGCGAAAAACACCCCCGCCCCAAGTCGCGACCAAAATCTCGCGCGTGACATCGGATTTGATCATCAAGTCGGCGATATCAAGGTTGGACAAACCGGCATTGACCTGATTCCAGGCTGTATCCGTGGCATGCAGCCGGAACACGCCGTCCGCTTTCGAGCCGATAAAAAGAGTTGAATCCTGCCGATTGTACAAAATGCTGGTCAGATCCAGGGTGGTCAAGGAATCGGAGGTAAGCTGCGTCCAACTGCCGCCGGCATTGACGCTTTCGAATACGCCATAATCGCTGGCGATGAACATCCGTTGGGTAACCGACTCGTCGAATGCGATCGCCCGAATGTTGATGGTCGTCAGACCTGAATTCGCTTCTTTCCAGACCTTGCCGCCATCTGTGCTCTTGAACAGTCCGCCGAATTGAGTTCCTGCATAAAGCACATCGTTGGCAAAGGGATCGACTTTTATGATTTGCACATGGCGATCCAGCAATCCCTGATTCATCGCCTCCCAGCTCAGACCGCCGTCGATGGTCTTGTACACCCCGCCTTCCGACAAACCGGCATAAACCACGGTGGCATTGGTATAGTCGATGGCTATCGACTTGACATCGCCGCTATAGGGACCATGGCTGAGCCACAAATCGTTCTGAGCTCCAGCCAAGCCGCAACAGATCAACAGCAGTAACAAAAAATTTCGCATTGCCCTCTCCTGACTTGCGATGAGTTTTCGCTTTCTGTTTGGTGTGCAGTATTACAATCACGCCTGGTCTGCCGAACGAACTCACAGAACAGGTCAGACTGCGATCGCGGATTCACGCCGCCGACATGAAGATTCGCACTATCGGGTTTGAGATGCCGAGCAGCAGTTGCGCAAGGATCCTGCGTGTCGACAAATTAGAAAATAGAGACGCGAAAATCAAGAAAATAGTCGCCGGCGAACGGGACAACATCCCGGTTCATCGACGAGCTCCAACCTCGCGACTTTGATGAATAAAGAATACGGTAAAAATCTGCAAATGCAGACGCCATAAACGGTGCGATCTGCCGGCAAGTTTTGCAAAAGCAATTTTTAAAAGCTGCTAGATCGGAAGATGAATGGTTTTTGCGCGGGCAATAGCAAGATCAGCAAGACAATGAGACCTTGACCAAAGCAGAAGCGGCAATACCCTGGCATTTTTCCGGCATCCGCACAGCCGGAAATAAAAAAAGGCGAGCATTTTCTGCAAGCTCGCCCTTTTCATCGAGCGGGAAACGGGGTTCGAACCCGCGACCCTCAGCTTGGGAAGCTGATGCTCTACCAACTGAGCTACTCCCGCCTGTAGCAACCACAATATAAAAAAATCCCTTGAATTATCAAGATTTTTTTGCCGAAACAACGCCCAATGGTCAAAAAGCGGTATGCCAAATTTTTACGACCGCATCGATCGCCTCTGATGAAGTCAAGCAGTCGAGATCGAGCCAGCGGATGCGGCTATCGCGCTTGAACCAGGTGATCTGGCGTTTGGCATAGCGGCGGCTGTTTTTTTTGATCTCCGCAACCATCTGCCGATCATCGCAGACTCCGGAGAGGTGGGAAAAAACCTCCTGATACCCGACGGTGCGCAGGGCGTTCAATTCCAGATCGTATCCTTTTTTCTGCAGCCGTTCGACTTCCCCAACCAGGCCCTCGTCGATCATCCAATCCACCCGCATCTCGATGCGCCGATAGAGACTCTCCCGGTCCCGCCACAAACCGATCCAAACCGCTTGGAACTCTGCCGGCGTCTCTGTTCCTGAGCGAAAACGGGAAATCGGCACGCCTGTTATTTCGTAAACTTCCAATGCGCGCACCACCCGCTGCATATCATTTGGGTGCAGACGGGCTGCGGTTTTAGGATCCACTTCGGCGAGACGCTGATGTGCTGCTTGTTCGCCTTGTTCGCGATAAAAACAGCGCCATTTCTCTTTGATTGCCGCATCGCTCACGCGGGGAGCAAACAAACCATCGACCAGCGCGCGCAAATAAAAACCGGAACCGCCAACCACCAGCGGTGTCTTGCCGCACTCCAGCAAACCGGCAATGCAATGACGCGCTTCGCGGCCGTATTCCCCGGCGCTGTACTCCTGGTCCGGATCGCGAATGTCGATAAAATGGTGTTTCACCCGCGCGCGCTCGTCGACCGTCGGTTTTGCCGTGCCGATATCCAGACCTCGGTACACCTGGCGCGAATCAGCGGAAACCACTTCTCCGGTCAACCGCTTCGCCAGCTCCAGCGACAACTCGGTCTTGCCCACGGCAGTCGGGCCGACAAGCAGCAACGCCCTATTTTCTTTCGAATCTTTTGTCGAGTTCATCGATGGTTATTGTTATCATCACCGGTCGTCCATGCGGACAAAAATAGGGATTTTCTGTGGCAAAAAGCTGATCGATCAGCGCAACCATCGCTTCCGGCGACAGCCGGTCTCCACTCATGATCGCGGTGCGGCAGCTGAAACTCCTGACTACCCGTTCGCGAATATCCTTCTCGGTGGTCTGCCGCTCCTTGTACTCATTGAGAATGTCGGTCAACAGTTTTTCCTCATCGCCAATGCGCAATCCGACCGGCACACCCTCCAGGACCACTGTGCTGCCGCTGAATCCTTTGATGATAAAACCGATTCGCTCGAGAAACGGCAAAATCTCCATGAGCACCGCAAAATCTTCATGCGACAGATCGATGGTTTTGGGGAACAACAACTGCTGACCGGCGCCGGATTTTTCTTGCAGGTTCTTTTTTGCCCGCTCGTACAGAATGCGTTCGTGCGCCACATGCTGATCGATGACCACCAGGCCGCTCTTGATCGGCGCCAACAGGTATTTGTTGTGCAACTGCCAGATCATCATCGGTTCGGCCTGCCGTAAACGCTTCTGCTCAGGCGGCGCGCTTTCGGGAACGGGATCCGGCGCCGAAGGCACCGCATCAAAGTCGATCTGCACCTGCTCGCCGCTGAACGATCGCATCTCCTCGATCACCGAGGTGCGGAAACGCCGCAGCATGTCGTCTCGCGACATCGGATTGGCGTCGGTGGCGTTCGGGATGATGTCATCCGACCGCAAGGCTCGTTTGACCGCACCGCGCACCAGATTAAAAATCAGATTCGGATCGGCAAAACGAACCTCGTTTTTGGTCGGATGGACATTGACATCGACTTGTTCCGGGTCGAGCTCCAAAAACAAAACATGCAGCGGAAATTGACCGCGGGGTATGAGCTCGCCATAGGCTGATGTGACCGCAAAAATCAAGGTGCGGTCCGAAATTGCCCGTCGATTGAGAAACAGATGCTGGTCGTTGCGCGTCTTGCGCAACAGTTCGGTATTGCCGACATAGCCGGAAATCCGCAAGACGGCGCTCTCATCCTCGATTTTGATCAAATTGTCCCTGACGTGCTTGCCGAGAACCGCAGCGATGCGCTCGTCAAGCGGCGCCGCCCGCAAATTGAAAACCGCCTGTTCGTCATTGGTCAGCGCGAAATCGACCTCTGGATAGGCCAGAGCAAAACGGTCGAGCACGCGCAAAATCTGGCGATACTCGGCATTCTCGCTGCGCAAAAATTTGCGGCGCGCCGGCGTGTTGAAAAAAAGATTTTTCACGGCGATCGATGTGCCGTGGTTGCCGCCGCTCTCTTCGATCCTTTGCACCACCCCGCCTTCGATGAACAGCGCAGTGCCGGAAATGGATCCCGCCGGAACCGTGCGCAACTCCACCCGCGCCACCGCTGCAATGCTCGCCAACGCTTCACCACGAAAACCGAGGGTGTGGATCCGCTCGATATCCTGCAACGTGCGGATCTTGGAAGTGGCATGGCGCTGAATCGCAAGGATGGCATCCTCTTCGCCCATGCCGCTGCCGTTATCGACCACCTGCAACAGCTGCGTGCCGCCACCCTTGATGATGACCTCGATCCGGGAGGCGCCGGCATCGATGGCGTTTTCGACCAGCTCTTTGCACACCGCCGCCGGCCGGTCAATGACCTCTCCGGCGGCGATTTTGTTGATCAAATTGTCCGGCAATACCCGAATGGTGTTACCCTGTTTCACTGCAAACCTCGTAGATCCTGTGCCACCGGGGCTGCGCATCGAATCCGGGATCGTTACGGTCAATGGATGATGCACCGCGGCGGAAGATGGTGAAACCAAAAAAATAAAGTATCGGCGGATCGACCGGGATTCCGCCAACCGAAAACTCGCTTGTTTTTACAATGTTTATTGCTATCGAATTCGCCAAAGCGCTTTGGATTGTATCCATTTTTCGGGAAAAAAACAAGCCCGTTGTTGGGAGCCGGAAAATGCGGCAAGCGCAACTTTGCAAATGCCTTTGCCTTGAATCTCACAACAAAAATCCTTATATTGACGGTCATATGACCGAATCGACAAGGAGGTCTTGAGATGAGCAAAGTGCACCTGTTGATCGCAGGTTTGCTTTTAACGCTGATTTTAACGCTCCGCATAACCGACAGGAGTACTCCAGCTGTGGCCAATGAAAAACCAACCGGCAAATTCACTGCACTGACCCCGGAGGAAGAACGGGTCATCATCCACAAAGGCACCGAACTGCCGGGCACCGGGATCTATCTGCACCACAGCGAGGAAGGGATTTATGTGTGCAAACGCTGCAGTGCACCGCTCTATCGCTCGAGCGACAAATTCGATTCCCACTGCGGTTGGCCGAGCTTCGACGACGAGATACCGGGAGCCGTCAAACACGTGCCGGACCGCGACGGCCGGCGAACCGAGATTGTCTGTGCCGCGTGCGATGCCCATCTCGGCCATGTCTTCGAGGGCGAAGGATTTACCCCCAGGAACGTCCGCCATTGCGTCAACTCGATTTCGCTGAATTTCATCCCTGCAAAAGCCCCGGGCCAGGCCAAAGCCTATTTTGCCGGCGGCTGCTTCTGGGGCACGGAATACCACCTGGAGAAAGTGCCCGGCGTGCAGTCGGTGCGCTCCGGATATATGGGTGGTCACCTGGACAACCCGACCTATCAGGATGTTTGCAGCGGTCAAACCGGCCACGCTGAAACCATCGAAGTGGTTTTTGATCCCCGGCGCACCGATTACGAAACGCTGGCGCGCCTCTTTTTCGAAATTCACGATCCCACCCAGGTCGGCCGCCAGGGCCCGGATATCGGCGATCAGTACCGATCTGTTGTTTTCTATACCGATGAAGAGCAAAAAAAGGTGGCGGAGAAATTGATCGTCCTGCTGCAAGACAAAGGCCTCCAGGTCGCAACCGAGGTCAAACCGATCGACAAATTTTGGCCGGCTGAAGATTACCACCAGGATTATTACAGCAAAACCGGCAAAATGCCCTACTGCCACATCTATACCCCGCGGTTCTGACCTGCCGCCCGTCCCCGGCCGGATCCCGGACAATCGCCAACCGGCTCGATCGGAAAAAGTGATCCCGCCTGACCATGCCCCGACGCTCGCCGGGACATGGTCAGGAATTTCGCACTTTTTTCCTTAAATAATTGCACCTTTCGCCCTGCCCCATAAAAAGTTTATTGATTTTTGCCGCAAAATATGTTAAACTTGTAATTCATCTTGATTGTTCAACAAGATCCGGTGCTGCGCACCGAATCCGGGAAGGATATCGCATGAAAAGTCAAACCCTGAACGAAGAACAGTGGCAGATCTTTCAGACTCTTTTGCAGGCCTCTGATCGAATTTCCGTACAGCAAATCGTTGCCGCGACCGGGATCGACCACCCCAAGGTTTCCGCTGCGATTCAATACGGCGAGGAACAAGGATGGCTGGCAACAGACGAGCAATCGCGGGAAGAATTGACAGCTACGGCCGCTGCAGCATCGCAACTGCAAGCCGGCCTGCCCGAACGCCGGGCATTGGCCTTGCTTGCCGAGCCCGGCCGGATCGCCATGCGCGATCTGGCGCAAAACCCAAACCTGCCGATGAGCGATGTGATCAAATGGGGATCCCTGCGCGGCTGGTTCGATAAAGACAAGGGCGATCTCGTGTTGACCGATCAGGGCCGCCGGGCCTTTGAGCAACCGGATGCGGACGAACGAGCTCTTGAACTGGCGGTTGCGCGCGGCGGCACCCTGTTTCTCGATGAATTGGCGGCAAACCATATTGATGCCGAACGCGTGCGCCTTTTAGTGCAAAACCGCGGCGATCTCGCCAAACTCAAACCGCGCACCCTGCGCTTCGCCTGCCTCACCGAGAACGGCCGCCGGATCCTGACCCATGAGGTCACTGTCGTCAAGGAACGGAATATGCTGACGCCTGAAGATATCACCAGCGGCGAATGGCAAAATATCCGCCTGCGCCGCTATGATGTCACCCTGGCCAGCGAAAACGTCTATCCCGCCAAGATCCACCTCATGCAAAAGATCATCCAGTTGACCCGCAAAGCCTTTTTGGAGATGGGCTTCAGCGAAATCGTCTCGCCGATGGTCGAATCGGCGTTTTGGGACTTTGATGCACTCTTTCAACCCCAGGACCACCCGGCCCGCGACATGCAGGACACCTTTTATCTGCAACGGCCGGCGCAGGCGCAATTGCCGGCCGACGAGATCGTCGACCGCGTCAAACGCACCCACGAGAACGGCGGCGAAACCGGGTCCAGAGGCTGGGGATACCGATGGAACGTCAACCGCGCCCGTCAGGTGGTCATGCGCACCCACACCACGGCCTGCACCATCCGCGCCCTGGCGCGCAATCCGCAACCGCCGCAAAAAGTCTTTTGTGTCGGCAAGGTCTTCCGCAATGAAGCGATCAGCTACAAACACTTGCCGGAATTCTTCCAGGTGGATGGAATTCTGGTTGACAAGGATGCCAACCTCGCCACTCTGCTCGGCACCCTGAAAGAGTTTTACCGCAAGATGGGCTTCAACAAGATCAAATTCAAGCCGGCATTCTTTCCCTATACCGAACCGAGCGTCGAGGTTTTTGTCTATATGGAATCCAAACAAAGCTGGATCGAGCTGGGTGGCTCCGGCGTCTTTCGCCCTGAGGTCACCCGGCCGTTTGGCTGCCAGGTGCCTGTCCTGGCGTGGGGTTTGGGACTGGACCGCCTGGCCATGCTGCGCTATGGCTTGCACGACATTCGCGAATTGTATTGGAGCGACCTCGATAGAATCATGGAGGCACCGTTATGCCAGTAGTCGCCATCAGCGCCAGACGATTGAATGAACTGCTCGGCCGGGAATACGACATGGCCGAGTTGGTGGATGCGCTCGAACAGCTCGGCACCGACGTCGAAGACACCGCCGAACAAGCGCTCTATCGCTGCCCGGCATGCCAGGCCCCCAACGATAAACCCATGGACGAAGAACCACCCAAACGATGCGATTTCTGTGGCCATGCGCAAGAGGATCCTTTTGAGCGCTTCGCCAGCGAAACGGTCATTCGCCTCGATTTGCTCGCCGCCCGGCCCGATCTCTTCGACGTCGGCGGTCTTTCCCGCGCCCTCAAGGGCTATCTGCACCTGCAGGCGGGCTTGCCCGAATTCACA
The DNA here is from genome assembly GCA_029565675.1 of bacterium. Lineage (GTDB taxonomy): Bacteria > Zhuqueibacterota > Zhuqueibacteria > Residuimicrobiales > Oceaniaggregativiventaceae > Sulfursilanivivens. The sequence goes on along the minus strand of JAKQNP010000002.1, from coordinate 458,569 downwards.
GTACAGGACGGCGCCATCCGCGTCGAGGTCGATCCTGACCTGTCCAACGAAGAGAGCTACCGGCCATTCATCGCCTGCGCGGCAGTGACCATGCCGCCTCTCGACCACAACAGCCTGCGTGAAATCATGCGGTTGCAGGAAAACTTGCATTGGGGCATCGGCCGCGACCGCAAACTGGCGTCCATCGGCGTCTACGATCTCGCCGCCGTGCAACCGCCGATCCGCTACACGTTGATCGATCCACAGACGTTCGGCTTTTGTCCCCTCGGCATGCCCGGCGTGCAGATGACCGCCGCCAGGATTCTGCAGGAACATCCCAAAGGGATCGCTTACGCCAATCTGATGCAGCCGTACCAACGCTATCCGATTCTGCTGGATGCGCAAAGCCGCGTTCTCTCCATGCCGCCGATCATCAACAGCGATGAAACCAAATGCCGGCTCGGCACCCGGCGACTGTTCATCGATGTCACCGGTATCAGCCGCGATGCAGTGATCAATTCCCTCAACACGCTGACCAGCGCCCTGGCTGAGCTGGGCGGACAGATCGAAAACGTCGAAATGCACTACCCCGATCGCGTTCAGCGCACCCCCGATCTGACCCCGCGGTCAATCCAGATTCGCTACAGTGAGGCGTTAAAGTGGCTCGGGATCGATTGCTCCCCCGAGGAATTCGTGCAAACCATCCGCAAAATGCGGCTCAATGTGGAACACCAACAGGGCGATCAATATCAGGTCTTTTATCCACCCTTCCGCACCGATATCCGCCACGAAGTGGATATTTTTGAAGATCTGGCGATCGGTTACGGCTTTGGCGCCATCGAACCTCGCCTGGTGCCCACCATGACGATCGCCCAGGAACGGCCGGAAGAACGATTGAGCAATCTGGTGCGCGACGCCATGATCGGCCTCGGATTTACCGAAATCATGAGCCTGCTGCTGCAGTCCGAAGAACGGCAGTTCGCCAAATTCCGTATGCAAACCGACGAGCGCACCGTGATCATCAGCAATCCCAAAACCATCGAACAAAAAACCGCCCGCACCCATATGATGACCGGCATCCTGGAAACCCTGCAAAAGAACCGGCGCAAAGCGGTTCCGCAGCGGTTGTTCGAACTCGGCAACGTCATACACGTCGATCCTGATGCCGAAACCGGTACCCGCGAATACCGCCACCTCGCTTTTGCCATCATCGGGCCGGAAGCGGGCTATGCCGAAAGCCGCAAAATCCTCGATGCCGTCATGCGCGAAATCAACCGCAGAGGCACCTATGCGCCCGACGACCATCCCGCATTCTGCGAAGGCCGCTGCGCACAAGTCAACGGTCCGGACGGCCTGTGGGCCAGACTCGGCGAATTCCATCCGCAGGTGCTCAACAACTTTGGACTCAGCTATCCGGTGGTTTTCGCAGAAATGCGCCTGACCAACGTCATCTGAAATTGGCGGTGCTTGTGTAATCCCGTCAGGCCGCTCCATTGCGAGCGGCCTTTTTATTCATACTGGTTATCAATGGCTTGAACCAATCAACCCAACGAACACCTGCCAAAAGGCAATAAAATCGTGGGTCGGCGCGAACCAAAACAAGAACGGAACACCCCTATGGCAACACGTTTCTTGCTCCTGCTTGGATTGCTGATCAGCAACTCTGCCTGGACAATGGAAATCGACACTCTGGTGGCCCGCATCGACACCCGGATGCAGAGTTTTCCCGCCATCGATGATCTGACTTATCTGGCCACCAGCAGGGAACAGCAAATGGACGAACGGTGGCAACCCAAGTCCATCGTCACCATCGAAAAACAGATCCTCAGACGCGGCGGCCAGGACAGCACCTTAATCCTCAAAGCGACCGAGATCGCCGACGGCAAAGAAACCGATATCACCGAAAAGACACGGGAACAATGGCGGAAAAGAAAGAACGACAGCGAAAACAATCAGGGGCGGATGAGCATGGAATTGACGGATCTTTTGCCGTTCAGCCGGGAGAAGCGGACAACCTACCTCTTCTCCATTTTGGCCGACACGTTGATCGACGGCCGTGCGCTGGGCCGCATCCGGGCTGAACCCCGCCAAGCGTCGGCTGAACGATTCACAGGGATCTTTACCTTTGATCCGGAAACCCACACGCTTTTGGAACTGCATCTCCGACCGTCGCAAGAGCCCCGTTTCGTGCAGAGCATGAACATGCGGCTTCGCTTCCAGTTGTTATCCGATCAAATTTGGCTGCCCAGGAGTTTTTACCTGCGTGTGCATGCCAAAATCGTGATCAAGAATTTCCGTTTTGAGGTCCAGGAGGACTATACGGATTTCGTCCTCCCGGCAGGGGTTGTCGATACCCCCGATGGCAATGAATAGCACGAGGAAAGCCGATGAAAAGCTATCGCAATGAATTGTGGTTCAATGTCCCGCAGCGGCGAGGTTTTATCAACATCACCGCCGAGGTGCAGGCCTGTCTGCAGGAGAGCGGTATTCGCGAGGGACTGATGCTGGTCAATGCCATGCACATCACCGCATCGGTCTTTATCAACGACGATGAAAGCGGGCTGCATCGCGATTACGACGAGTGGCTGGAAAAATTGGCGCCCCATGAACCGGTCAACCGCTACCGCCACAACCAGACCGGCGAAGACAACGCCGATGCGCATCTCAAACGACAGGTCATGGGCCGCGAAGTGGTGGTGGCGATCACGGAGGGCCGCCTCGATTTCGGTCCATGGGAACAGATTTTCTATGGTGAATTTGACGGCCGCCGGCGCAAACGGGTGCTGGTCAAAATCATCGGCGAATGATCAGGGCGCTGCGGCAGTCGGCTGTCCATCGCCGAGCAAAATTTCCAAGAGCATTGACAGGCGGCGGCGCACTGCAACAATCGAGAGATCGGGCAACTCGAAGGTGATCAGCAACCGCTCTCTTTCGAGCGCCCAGCTGCCCAGCGATCCCGGCGTCGGATAGCCGATATCGGTCACCAACGGCAGTCCGCTCTGCTCTGCCAGCCAGTGCGCCATCGGCGTGGCCAGGGGATCGTCCACACATGCCAGCCGGCTGTGCAAAGAGACGATCCAGTCAGGGTCGAGCTCCTCGATCAGGCTGATCAGAGCCCGGGTTTCCGGCTCTGATCCGGGTGCCTCGCCCGGGCTCAATTCCACCTCATTGACTTCACCGGTATACCAGGGATAGTAGACCGGCGCCGGCTGCCAATTCGCTGCCGGACAATTGCGGTTCAGATCCACACCGCGCAGATTGCCGCGCGTGCCCAGTGTCAATCCATCCGGATTCACCGCCGTCACCACCGCACAGGTCAGTTCGCTGACCGACCGCAGCGCCGTCGAGAGCAGCACCGTGGTCTCCGGTTCGTCGCCGTGTTGACCGGCGATCAGCAGACCGGTCACCCGACTGTCTGCTGGCATAAAAATGCGCAACGCCGCTCCGGAAACCGCTGTTCCGTATACCCGCTGCGGATGAGTGATGCATCCACGCCTTTGGGGTTCGATTCTCGCTGCCACCGTTGTCATCCTTTTTCGCGGCCGCATCGCTGCGGCCCCTCGTTTGCAAATCGCCCGAATATTTATTTCCTGACCTTTGGAATAAAGTCGTCCGCTATTCTGTTGTTTCGTCCGTATTGTTGCTGCATATTCGCGGTCACCCTAAACAACTGACTGCACAACCAAGAAACGACTACCCTGGAGGTACGCTATGAAACGCATGTTCAGTTTGGTTGCTCTCGTCTTGCTGCTGGGAGGCGCGGCATTTGCTCAAAGCCAGGTCACCTTCGGTCTGCTCGCCGGCTATTCGATGACCGCTTTCGCTTGGGAAGATTTTATCGGACTGGAAGAGTCGGACGAAGCCGGAAATCTTCTCGTCGGCGCAGAACTGGGCTATCGGACCGGTTCTCTGGAACTCGGTGCGGGTTTCAACTATGTCCTGCCGTATAAGGTCGAGATCACTTCCGAGGATCCGGAAGAAATCGACGAAAAGGCGACTCTTGATATCAACCAATCGATGGCCCTGCTTTTTGCCAAATTCCACCTGGGCACAGGCGCCATTCATCCCTATGTCAAAGGCGGCGCAGGCTATTATTTCGGCGACACGGATCTCAAATATGAATACAACGGCGAAACCATTGAAGAAACCGCCAAGGTCGATCCGGCTATTGGCTTCAACTTCGGCGGTGGTTTGAACATCAACAACCTCTTTATCGATTTTACCTACCACATCGTCGAACGCACCATGGAAGACGATGAAGACGAAGAGGCTTTTGGCATGAACACCTGGAATGTCGGACTCGGTATCCGATTCTGACGTTTGTCTTTTTTCACCGATAAAATAAAGCCCGTAATTCCTTATTTAAATTGGTATTACGGGCTTTTTCATGCCTCCCTGGATTCGGTGCTTCGCACTGAATCCAGGGCCTCATCTCTTGTGATGGCTTTTCAATATTTCTTTTGCCATCTTGCCGAAAGCTTTATCTTTTTGCCGCTTTTCTAAATAGGACCTTTCGTGGTAAGCCGACTCGCGGCGCAATTTCAGATAATTTTCATAGCGTTTGGCATCCAATTCTCCGTTTTCCACCGCTTCGCGCACTGCGCAGCCGGTTTCGTGTACATGGCTGCAATCGGCAAACCGGCATCCGATCGCCAGCTCTTCGATGTCGCTGAAAGCAGATTCGATGCCGGTGCTCTGACCGATCGCGCCGACTTCGCGCATCCCCGGCGTGTCGATGATCAACGCACCGCCCGCCAGCCGGCTCAGCTGCCGCGCAGTGGTCACATGCCGACCCCGCTGGTCTTTCTCCCGCACCTCGCCGGTCGCATAGAGATCTTCGCCTAGCAAACGGTTGAGCAAAGTGGTCTTGCCCACCCCGGATGAACCCAGCAGGCAATAGGTACGGCCGGGCATGAGTCGCTCTTGCAGCTGATCCAGTCCCTGGCCGGTGAGATTGCTCAACGCGACAACCGAAAGAGTAGGTTCTATCTTCGCCACCGAAGCCAGACGATCCTGCAATGCGGCATCGTCGATCTGATCGATTTTGCTCAACAGCAAAACCGGCTCGATGTTGCTCTCCAGGGCGATGACCAGATAGCGCTCCAGACGGCGCAAGTTGAAATCCGCATCAGCCGCTTGCACGATAAACACCGTATCGATATTGGCGGCGACGAGTTGAAGATCGATCGTCTTGCCCGGCGTTTTGCGCTTGATCAGCGAAAAGCGCGGCAACACCGAATGGATCACGGCAAACGAGCGATCGTCCAGAATCTGCACCGCCACCCAATCGCCCACCGTGGGCAGATCGAGCGGCGAGTCGACACCATAAAGCAACCGGCCGGTCACTTCAGCCGCCATGTCGCCATCAGCCGTGGCGATGAGATAGCGATTCTTGTGAACCGCAACGATGCGCGCCGCTTCTCGTTCGGCAACATGTTCAGACCATGCGCGCTCGAAACTCTCGTTCCAACCCAGCCCGCTCAAAGACAATTTTTCCAATCCGGTACCTTTCCTGTACAATAACCTGTACGATTTGCTTTCGATGGTTTTTGTTTCAGTCGATCGACTTGAAAATCAGGCGCAGGCCGTCCAGCCGCAGCCGCGCACCCCGCACCGCGTCGCGCAGGGCTTCGCGTTCGCTCTGCCAGGCAGCGATCTCCTGTGCATCGATATAGGGATTCTTTGCCTGCAGCGCTCTCAGCCGATCGATCTCGCGGTTGTACACCTCGTCGATCTGCTGCAGGCTTTTATCCACCAGTTCCCGGCTGTTGGCGGCGGCGATGCGCTCACCGGCCGCCAGCAACGCCGGCAAGAGAGTCTGCCGCAACTGCATGTTTTCCAACCAATGCCGGTCCAGGCTGTCGCGCAGCCGGCGCCGCGCCTGCTCCTCGGTCAGTTTGTCATTCGCCTCTCTGCCGCGCTGATCCACCACACAGCGAATCGGTGTGGGCGGCAAGAACCGCTCGGCATGCAAACGCCGCGGCGCCACGCATTCGATCAGATAAAAAGCCTCGAGCAAAATCCCTGCCGTATCGGCACCATGCCAGACCGCAACGCTGCAGTTGCCGCGCTCCGAACCGAGCAAGACATCCAGAGCGCCCTGCACCAACGGATGGTCCCAGCTGAAAAACGCCACCTCTTCCCTTTGCAGCGCCATCCGCCGGTCAAAAGTCGCCGGAAACTCTTCGCTGTTGCTCTGCGGTACAGGAAAGGCGGGATCGATCAGCGTTTCGAAATTGAGCACATAGGTTCGCGGTGCGATATCGTGATACTGCACGCCGTAGAGCTCGAACAGCTCCAGCAGCAGTCTTTCCAACGAAGGCGCGCCGTCGAAATGGCCGATTTGTTTGGCGAGTTCTTCCGCCGCCTGCGGCTGAAAAGAATGCAGTTCGAGCAAGCGATCGCGACCAGCCTCGAGTTGTCGGGCCAGCTCGTCGTGCATTTCCCGGGTTCGGCGCAGCAGATCGAGAAAAGCCGCATCGTCCGCGCGCTGCCGGGCTGTCTGGCGCACCGGGTCGGCAAACGCCTGGTAGAGGGCATAGGCGGCCGGCACGTGGCGATTGAAAGCGTCCATCCCTTCATGGTACCAGCGCGCCCACACCTCCTGCGCGCTGCCGCACAGGTAGGGCACAAAGATCCGCACCGTCTCCTGTTGGCCGATGCGGTCGAGCCGGCCGATGCGCTGTTCGAGCAGTTCGGGCTGTTCCGGCAAATCGAACAACACCAGCGAATGGGCGTGCTGGAAATTGCGGCCTTCGCTGCCGATTTCCGAACAGATCAACAGCCTTGCACCGTCGGGTTGCGCAAACCAGGCGGCATTGCGGTCGCGCTGCAACAGGGTTAATTTTTCGTGAAACAGCGCCGTTTGCACGCTGGAATGGTGGCGGATCGCGCCTTCGATGGCGATCACCTGCTCGAACCGCCGGCAGATCAGCACCACCTTGTCGCGCCGATGTTTGCGCAGGTGATCGACCAACCACAACAAGCGCGGATCGTTTCGATAGGCAAATCCAGCAGGATCGACGACCTGAAGCGGTTCCCACTCTTGATCTGCCTGCCGAATCGCCTCCGCCTCACCCGGCAGAGGGATCAGCTCAACCCGGCGCGGCGGGAAACCGGCGACAGCCGCGCGGGTGTTGCGAAAAAGCACCCGCCCCAGGCCGTGGCGGTCGAGCAGCGCCTGGATGACCGGTCCGCTCTCCTGCAGCGGCTCTCCTTCTGCAGGCAAGGCCGTATCCGGTAGCCAGGCCTGCAACTGCCGGAGATCCGCTTTGCTGAGCGGCTGTTTCTCCAACAGCGCATTGGCAATTGCCGCGATGCTTTGATAGTGTTCTGCCTCCGCCAAAAACCGCTGATAATCGCTGTAGCGCGCCGGATCGAGCAGGTGCAGGCGGGCGAAATGGCTCTCGCGACCGAGCTGCTCCGGCGTGGCGGTGAGCAACAACAATCCGGCTGAAATGCGGCTGAGCGATTCCGCCAACCGATAAGCTCTGCTCTCCTCGCTCAGATGGTGCGCTTCGTCGATGATCACCAGATCCCAGCCGGCCGCGATCGCTTGCTCGGCAAGCGCCTCGTCCCGCACGAGTGTGTCGATGTTGCAGATCGCCATCTGGTCGAGGAGAAAGACATTGCCGTCGGGTTCGCTCTCGGCGAAATCCGCGGCAAATTCGGCGTCGACGATGCGGAAGAGCAGATTGAATCTTCGCACCAGTTCGACGAACCACTGATGCACCAGCGACTCGGGCGCCAAAACGAGCACCCGTTCGATGCGGCCGCTTTGCAGCAATCGGTGCATGATCAAACACGCCTCGATCGTCTTGCCGAGGCCCACTTCGTCGGAAAGCAAAACGCGCGGCTGCTGCCGCGACGCCACTTCGTGCGCCACCGACAGCTGATGCGGTATCAGATCGATGCGGCCGCCGATAAAGCCCGCCGCCGCGGATTGCAGATAGTCGCAATAGAGCCGGCGCGCGCGGACGCGCAGATTGAAAGCGCGACCGCTGTCGCTGAAGCCGCCGAGCAGACGGTCGCGCGGCGAGGTAAAGCTGAGCGCATCGCTGAGCTCGGATTCCGGCACTCTTGCTTTACCGCAGCGATAGAAGAGCAAGCCGTCCTCTTCCTCCACCGCATCGATGGTCATCCCGGCGCCGCTGCGATCGCGGATGACGTCGCCGGCGCTGAATTCAACCCGCCGCAGCGGTGCGGAGGCAGCGGCATATCGGCGTTCAGTCTCGCCGGCCGGAAAGCGCACCAGCACCATGCGGCCGTCCACCTGGGTAACCAGTCCGAGCCCCAGCTCCGGCTCCATCTCGCTGATCCAGCGCTGACCAACGCGAAATTGACCTGTCAATCCCTCTCCAATCCGATGATCAGTGTCCGGTCCGACAACGCGACACCGGTTTCAAAAATCCAAAAGGAAACATCTATCCTGCAATCAGCAGTCCCCAGACGTCAGACGGGACACCGCTGACCCTGCTATGCATACGAAAAAAGATCGAAAAATCCAAAAAAAATCCAAGAACAGCTCGAGAAAAAAGAGAGTCTGTGCGGTTGAAGCGAAACCCGGCCAGTGCACAGCCGACTCTTTCCTTGCATTGCACAATTTTTATTTGTATGGTTATCTGGGAACGCCTCTGTCTGTCAAATGAATTAATAGGAGAACAAGATGAATCGCCGCTTTTTGCTGCTGATCCTCCTGTCGGTTGCAGGGCTCATGCTCTCTTGCACCCGGGTAAAAAAATCAGAATTGCCCGTTCGTGTCATGACCTTCAACATTCGCGTCAACGTCGAAAGCGACGCTGAAAACAGCTGGCCGCACCGCAAGGATCCTGCTGCCAGCATGATCCGCTTTCACCGCGCCGATCTCATCGGTCTGCAGGAAGCCCTGATCGACCAGGTGAACGACCTGGCCGACAGACTGCCCGACTATGGCTGGATCGGCGTGGCGCGCGACGACGGCAAGCAAGCCGGAGAATTCATGGCGATATTTTACCTGCGCGACCGCTTTGCCGTCGCCGACCACGGGACATTTTGGTTATCGGAGACGCCGGATCAGCCCAGCCTGGGATGGGATGCGGCCTGCAGAAGGGTGGTGACCTGGGCACAGTTCAAAGACAGGGTCACAGGCAAAAGATTTTTCCATTTCAACACCCATTTCGATCATGTGGGCAAACAGGCGCGGGAAAACAGCGCCGTCTTGCTGCTGCAAAAAGTCAATGACCTGGCTGGCAACCACATGGTGGTGCTGACAGGCGATTTCAACTCTGCGCCGGATGATGCGCCGATTCAGCGGCTGCTCGCTGGTCTGGAAAATGATCCGCAAAGCCGTTTGCTCGATTCCCAGAACTTGTCCGAACAGCCCCATCACGGGCCGCGGGGAACGTTCACACAATGGCAATGGACGCACGTGATGGCCTATCCGATCGATTATATATTTGTCAAAAACGGGGTGCGGGTGCGCGCGCACGCCACGCTGTCCGACACGTTCGACGGCCGATTCCCATCGGATCACATGCCGGTGCTGGCCGAGATCTTTTAGGGGTCCGACCCCAATCCAGCTCTCAATCCATTCTGATTCGTCGATCGCCAGCACAACATCTGCCTAAAGAATTTTTCATTTCAGGTGCTGCTGAACAGACCGTTACGAACCTTTTTAAAGGCCTAAAATTGCCCGCTAAGAACAATTTTTGCAGGTTTTTTTAAGCTAACCCTATGTATTACAAACATCAACCTTGGTCCGACCCCAACCAGTCGCTGCCCAGAGTGCAGCTTATCGATATAGCCAAAGGTATCAGTATCCTCCTGGTGGTTGCCGGGCACACAGACGCGGTGCGCAGCACGCCCGAGTTGAATCGCATCCTGGGTACTTTCCGTTTGCCTTTCTTTTTCTTCCTCTCGGGAATTTTTTTCAACAGCACGCGAGATATCAAAACCACACTTTTCGGCAAAAGCGATGCCCTGCTGAAACCGTATTTCAGCACCTTTCTCTTTGTTGTCGCAATTCAAGCAATGCTAGATTATTCGCTGCTGCCGGGGATGATCAAGGGGATCCTCTATGCAACCGGTCCCATGCTGCCGTGGCGATGGGCTCCGCTCTGGTTTTTGCCGCACCTGTGGCTGTTGTTCATCTTTTGCTGGGCGTATATCCGCACTGTAAATTATAGCAAGCAGCCAATCCTGGCCAAAATGGCCAATCTTGCCTTCTTCCTGCTCATCGGTCCTCTGCTGCTGCGGGCGGTCGGCACCGTTTCATTTGACATCGGCGGCAATGAAATGTTTGTCTCCGGATTGCCGTTCAGCATGAATCTGTTGTTGATCAGCGCGATCTATTTTCTTTTGGGATTCACGCTGCACGAGCAGATGGTTTCCTTTAAACCGCAGCGATATGGTTTGCTGTTGGCTATCCTGTCGTTCAGCCTCGCACAAATTTTCAGCCGACCGCGTGTCGACTTGAACATGCGGCTTTATAGTCCAGCCCTGATTGCAACCGTCGCCGCCCTATCCGGTATCTACCTGACGCTTTCATTTGCCTTTCTACTGCAAAAAAGCAGGATTTTCTGTTCATCTCTATCATTTATCGGCGCAAAATCTCTCTATTTGTTTATCTTTCATGTGTTTTTCTACCAGCTGAGCCTGTCGACCCTGCAGAAAGCACCTTTTCAGACACCGATGCAGCTGGCGTCATGGCTCTCTTTTATCCTCTGTATCGCGCTGTCGCTGTTGCTGAGCGGATTGATACGCCGTACGCCCTGTCTTGCACCCCTCTATGTGCCAAAGAAATTGCTGCATCGATGAACCGCTCGATTTTCCTGACCCGCCCAAAAGTACTAAAAAAAACAGACAATTGCCGTCTGGAGTTGTCGGGCATGCGGTTGACCAACGCAAAAAACAGTGGAATTGAATCGACCGGTTAATCTGTTATTGTGATTAGAGAAGCATCGGCAGGAGGGCCATCATGTCCAAAAGTGCGATCGCCGTCATGTCAGGCGTGCTCGTCGGATTGGTGATGATCATGGCAATCGAGTCGATCGGCCATTCGCTTTTCCCCCTGAGCGAGGAAGTCGAGTTCATCGATCCGGCGTCGTTGAAGCAGGTCATGCATTTTGTCCCCTTGCCCGCGCTGCTGTCGGTCCTGGCGGCGTGGCTGCTGGGCAGTTTCAGCGGCGGATTTCTCGCCTCGCTATTGGCGCCGGCAAAGCGAACCGCCCATGCCCTGACCGCCGGCATGGCGCTCATGCTGGCCGGCATCGTCAATCTGTTGTTGATTCCGCATCCCGCCTGGTTCATCCTTGCCGGCATCTTGCTTTTTTTGCCCGCCGCCTGGCTGGGCGATGCGACTGCCGCTCTCGTGCTTTGCTCCGATCCAGATCCAAACGATCCCAGGAGAAAATTAAATTGAAACCGAGTGCGGCTCTTGTTATCCCCTTTTTAGGCTTTCTCTGTTGCGCTGTCGACCGCGATGGGTCTTTTCCCCCTTTAGCCATCCCAGCGCGGCCGCTTGCATCCCCCGCAGCCGAACAGGTTCTGCTGCGCATGGAAAAGCAGAGCCCGGATGAGCGGGAAAAAGAGATTTTGCACCAACTGGCCTCAGGAAATCTGCCCGATTTTCTTCGCCGGCCCGTTGAAATCGAGGTTGAGGTGGTCGACAGCGACAGCGTGCGCCATCGCATCTGCATCGCCGTACTTCCGGACTATCTCTCCGTGGGCACGGACAGCGCTTTTTGTCGCCTGCCGATGCGGCCCGAAACCGCCCAGCGCCTGGCCGACCAGTGGAACCTGCTGCTGCCTACGCCGTGCATCGTCGACTGGATCGACGCCGCCGCCCGACTGCGCATCGAACCGGTGACTTATGCGCCTGAGGGCGACTGCAACGAACAGGCGGAGCGATTCCGCGCCCACCAGCAAGATATCGAAGCGAGGCATCAGGCACAGCCCGGCATCCTGACCAGCGGCTTGAAAAAAGATATTGTCCTCTGCAGCCGCATCGACAGCAGCGCGGTACCGGATCGGGTGGCGATCTACGGCTGGCGACGCCCCGATCGCTCTATCATCCAGCCGCTCTATTGCGGCCACACCCATTGCTATGTCGATTACAGCCACGGTGTGCGGCTGATCCAGTCGACCGCATTCATCGATGGCAAATCCGTCGACCTGCGCAAGGCTCTTTGCGATACCCTTCTCTTCCGCCTGTTCAGCGATGAGGATGCCCCTCTGATCGATGCGCGTTATCCCCTGGAACAACCCTGAGCATCAATCGAACTTATCTGATCCGCGCCCCATTATTTATGCTGATAAAACCGAATGATCAAAGCTGCGCGCTGCTGCAGCCAATCGGCAGGATCACCCGATGATAAGCAACACCGATAAGCCTATAACGCCGAATGTGAAAACCTTGCACCTTGCAGATCCGATGATTGTCTGCAGACGCGGAGCATTCACCGTTTGACCCGGGCATTGCCGTGCCAAACGCTCCACACCTCCTCCTCGTCGGCGGGCTGCACATAATCGGTGAGGTAGCTGGTCGCCAGCGCCCCACATGCCCAGCCGAACTGAATCCATTTTTCCATTTCCCACTCTTTGAGCAAGGCATAGAGCAAACCGCCGACAAAGCCGTCGCCGCCGCCTATGCGGTCGAGCACCTTGATTGCACGCGGCTCGACGACCTGCCACCCGGAATCCGCGGCCAGTATGGCGCCCCACAGGTGGGTGTCGGCATCGACCACCTGGCGCAACGTGGTGGCAAAGACTGAGGTATGGGAATAGGTCTGCCGCACCTGCTCGATCATCGACTTGAACCCGTCGATTTTGGCTTTGAGCTCCTTGCCGCCAGCTTCCGGACCCCGAATGCCCAGACAGAGTTGAAAGTCTTCTTCATTGCCGACCAGAACATCGCTGAGCTGCGCGATCTCCTGGAAAACACTCGCCAGTTCAGACTCGCGATTTTTCCAGAACGAGGCACGATAGTTGAGATCGAACGAGATGCAGGTCCCGTATTTTTGGGCGGCGCGGGCCAGTTCGAGGCAAAAGGCGCTGGTTTGCGGCGACAGCGCCGCGATCAAACCCGAAAGGTGAACCAGCCGCACGCCTTCGCGGTTGAAAATTCGCTCGAGATCGAAATCCGCCGCGCTGAGGGTGCGTCCCACTTCGCCGGCGCGATCGTTGTAGACCCGCGGTCCGCGCACGCCGCAACCGCTGTCGGCGAAATTGATCTGATGGCGGTATCCCCACGGCCCGCCCTGAGCCACTTCTTTGCCCTCATAGGTCAAATGCCGGCCGGCCAGATCGTCGCGGATGAAACGCGAAATCGGGCTGTCCTGCACGAATTTGGTCAACACCTTGACCGGCAGTCCCAGATAGGAACAGACGCTGGCGACATTGGATTCGGCGCTGGTCGCCTGCATGATGAAACTCTTGCTCACATGCACCGCTTGCCGGTCGATTGGGGTCATGCGGATGCCCATGCTGGTCGGCACCAGCAGGCCGACTTGACACTCTTGTGCAGATTTCAATCGCATTTTGCCACCCTCTCTTGTAAAAGCTGATAAATTTGCCGGAATTGCAGAACAGAGTTGGGCTGACAAGTAAAAAAACCACACCGGCGGACTTGAGCAACCCGTAATTTTCGCTTGCCGCGTTTTTTGGACCACAAAAAGTTACCTACATTCTGCATCGAAATCAAGCGCGATATTCTTCTTCACATAAATAGCGCTTGCTTTACGTTAGGTGTGAATGGTATATTATCAGTATGATTCTTCGACGCGGGTGATTGTAGCCCGCTTTCCCTTTTATTCCAACCAGCAGAGTTGTTCCAGCAGTTCATCGCTGCACCTTGCGGCAAAAGATGTGGTCTTCACCGGCAGATGCAACAGCTCGAGGCGCAGAAATTCAGAACCAAAATTGATGAGGACAAGCGATGCATCGATTGCACAGATTCATCCTTGCCGCTGTTTGTTTGCTCATGAGCGGTACCCTCGTTCACGCGCAAAAAATCCAGGACACACTTTCCAAGTACACCTCGGAAAATGGCCAGGGCTATTTGCAGCCGATGGCCGATGCGTTCGGCGCGGATATGAACAGCGGATTTTTCCATCACGCCAAGGTAAAAAAAGCCGGGCTGTCGATCTATGCTGGCATGGTTACCATGACCGCGTTTGTCGCGGAGGATCAGAAAACCTTCACGGCTTCGACTGAGGAATTGTTTTATCCTCCCGCCACGGCCGAGGCGCCCACCATTTTCGGCAAGTCCGAAAGCGTGGCGATCGAAGGCGTCGGCGGCACAGCCTATCTGTTTCCACCAGGCTTTGATGTCAAGATGGTGCCGGTTGCGGTGCCGCAGGTCAGCATCGGATCCCTCCTTGGCACCGAAGCGCTCCTGCGCTATATGGATTTAGATTTGGGAGAGAATTGGGGACAATTGCAGCTTTTCGGCTGGGGAGTCCGACACAGCATCAGCCAATACCTGGCCTCCTTACCCTTCGATCTCGCGGTCGGATTTTATCAGCAAAACTTCGAGATCGGCGACATTGTCGAAGCAAACACCACCCTGATCTCCGCCCAGGCCAGCAGGACCCGCGGTGTGCTGACCCTGTACGGCGGCCTCGGTCATGAATCGTCCAACCTGGATATCGAGTATACAGCTGAAGGCGACCCTGAAAGCGAAAAGATCTCTTTTGCACTGGAAGGACAAAATTCAATCCGCTTCACTGTTGGGCTGGGACTCAATCTCGGGCCGGTGAAATTGCACGCGGATTACAACATCGCCAACCAAAATGTTCTGGCCATCGGCATCGGCGCCGGCTTTTAACTACAGGAGATGCAGACCATGTCCAAGAGAATCCTCGTAATCCTGTCCCTGCTGGCGATCCTCAACACCAGCTGCGAAAAACGGCTGTTCAAATTTGTTCTCGATCTCAATGAAATGAAAACTTTCAGCATCGATCACACCGGTCCCTTCGAGATAGGCCGGGTGGTCTCGCGGGAAGATGTGCTCGCGGCAGCCGATATTTCGAAAGAGGCCAACATCACCGACGTTCGGATACAAACCATTGCCATCAGCGTCACCATGAGGGAAGGCAACCAGGCCGACTATCTCAAACTGACCGCGGCGGTCAACGACCTCGGCTCCGGCAAAGAGCAGATTTTCAAAGATTATTCGGTGCAATTGACCGGCAAGCTGGGAATCCAAAACCCGTTCAGCCCGGTAAGCTTCTTGCTCGACAGAGGCATCAACAAGATCAAAAGCAAGATCTCCGGCTATCTCGAACGCGATGACCCGTTCGATTACGAACTGATCCTGTCCGGCGACAGCGATCCGGCAGGCGAGCGAATCGCCGCAGATGTCAGGTTGAAAATCGTCGCCGTTGTCGAATACGAGGAATGCATCGACGTGCTCGCTGTCACAGCCGGCGGCGAAGAGTGTCCCGACTCGAATAACGCGGTGGGACCGTAAAGGCATTTCCTCATCGCCGGTTAACATGACAATCGGATTGTTGCGGGTTTTTCCGCGTCGCACAACACGACTCGATACCCTTCAGCGGGGGATGCGGCGAGTCGGCAAAACGCCCCCTCACTCCGCGCGGTTTCCTGCATGCAGAAAATTTCCTTCGGATTGTGCGCGATAAATTCGGCACTTTGTCTGGCAAAACAGGAAACGCAGGAGTTTGGGAGTGCGCTTTTTTGATTGTTTTGTATACGAATAGTTTGTATCTTTAATCAACAAATATCAGTAATTGTATAGATACGATCTGCGTTAATCAAGTACAGGAGGGGAATTATGGCAGATGAAAATGCCGGATGCGCGCGTCCGACTGGCGCGACGGCACCAGAAACGCCTGAGAAAAAGACCACAGAACCCCAAGCAAAGGAGATCAAGATGTCAGTGGCAAGAGTGGGCACCAAAGCCCCTGATTTCGATGCGCCGGCTTATTATCGCGGCGGCTTTACCCGAGTCAAGCTTTCCGATTTCGCGGGCAAGTGGGTCTTGCTCTGTTTCTATCCGGGCGATTTCACCTTTGTCTGAGCGACTGAAGTGTCAGCGGTCGCTGCACAATACGATACTTTGCAAAAACTCGGTGTTGAAGTGATTTCGGTCAGCGTGGACAGCCAGTTCGTGCACAAAGTTTGGAACGACAATGAATTGTCCAAGATGGTCAAAAAAGACATCCCTTTCCATATGGCCTCCGACGGCGCCGGCAATGTCGGCAAGCTGTTCGGCGTCTATGATGAAAACGCCGGAGTCGAACTCCGCGGCCGATTCATCATCGATCCTGACGGCGTTATTCAAGCCATGGAAGTGTTGACGCCCCCGGTCGGCCGAAAATTCAGCGAGTCCATCCGTCAGATTCAGGCTTACCAGCATGTGCGCTCGAAAAAAGGCGCCGAGGTCTGTCCCGCCGGCTGGGAACCCGGCAAGAAAGTTCTGAAACCGGGTCCCGATCTGGTCGGCAATGTCTGGAAAGTGTGGGATCCGTTCAAGGACCACTAGAATCATCAGCAGCTTTTCCATGTCGTCAAGGGGGGTAATCTTTTTTTACCCCCCTTTTGTTTATCGATTGCAAGCCGACATCGTCGTTGTCCAATCCGCCCAACCAATTAAAACTGAAGAGGAAACAGCAATGGTTTCAGTTGTCGCTTTGCACCTTGTCGCCTCCTTGTTTCTGGCAGGCGATATCTCTTTCGCTCTTCAGCCCGCACTTCAGGACACGTTGTCGAAAGGAGAAGCGATGTCAGTTGCTCTTCCTGCACCGCGGACAGACGGTTCGATTTCCGTGGAACAGGCGTTGTCTGCGCGGCGCTGGAGAAAACCGCACCGTCTGGGATGTAACCGATCAACTGGGACAACCGGTTACAAGCGGAATTTACTGGATCCATCTGATCTCCGCCCACAACCAGATGAACACACGCGTGCTGCTGCTGAGATAAGTTCAGCTATAACTGTCCAATGATTTCCGAAAAGATTAAATGGGGCTGGGCTCAACCAGGACAGCAGTGGGTAAGAGTTATTTTTTTCCAAGGGAACAATAGAGGGATCACATCAGCATGAAAATTCGCGTCTTTGACAGCAAAACCGAAATGGGCATCGCTGCAGCCCAAAATGCCTCATCCATAATTCGCCAAAAGATCGACAATCAAGGTCTGGCGCGCATCGTGCTGGCCACCGGCGTCAGCCAGTTCGAAATGCTCGAGGCTCTGGTGAAAGAACCGATCGACTGGTCGAAAACAACGGTTTTTCATCTCGACGAATATATCAGTTTGCCGGCAACCCATCCGGCCAGCTTTCGCCGCTACCTGCGCGACCGTTTTGTCGATCGCGTCGCCGGCCTGGCCGATTTTCACGCCATCGACGGCGAAGCCGCTGATGCCGCCGCCGAATGCCGCCGGCTGGCCGCCCTGCTGCAGGCCGCGCCCATCGATCTCGCCTGCATCGGGATCGGCGAAAACGGCCACCTGGCGTTCAACGATCCGCCGGCCGATTTCGACTGCAAAGAGCCGTTCATCATCGTTGATCTCGACGACGCCTGTCGGCGGCAGCAGGTCGGTGAAGGCTGGTTCAAATCTCTGAACAGTGTGCCGAGCCGCGCCATTTCGATGAGCATCCCCTGGATCATGCGCTGCCAGACGCTGGTGTGCACCGTGCCCGACGAGCGCAAAGCCCCAGCCCTGCAGGCCACGGTCGAAGGACCGATCACGCCCATGGTGCCGGCATCGATTCTGCAAAAACACGGCGACTGCCGTCTCTTCATCGACCGGCCGGCCGCTTCTTTGTTGAAAAGATGCCCATGAAAACTGAAAAACTGAAAACCATTCCGGGATTTGTCGATCTGCAGGTCAACGGTTTTGGCGGAATCGATTTCTCCGCGGAAAACCTGGGCGCCGGCGATCTCGACACGGTCGCCGACAGCCTGAACCGGGCAGGCACCGCCGCCTTTCTCGCCACTCTCATCACCAGCCCCTTGCCGGTCTATCGCCGCAATCTGGCCCTGATCGGTCGGGCGCTCGAAAGCCCGGCTCTCCGCGGCAGGATTCTCGGCATCCACCTCGAGGGGCCGTTTTTGTCGCCGCGCAAGGGATACATCGGCAGCCACGACCCACAACATGTGCTTTTGCCGGATGTGCGATTGTTGCAGGAATTGTGGGAAATTTCCGGCGGCACCATCCGCCTTCTCACCATGGCCGCTGAGTTGCCGGGTTCTGCAGAATTGGCGCACTGCGCCCGTGACCTGAATATCGCCGTTTCTATCGGCCATTCGGCTTTTGACGAACAGAGTCTGGACACTCTGGTCGCCTGCGGCGCCACGGCCATCACCCACCTGGGCAACGGTCTGCCCAATCTGATACCGCGCCACCACAATCCGCTGTGGCCGGGATTGGCCAACGACGCGGTCTCCGCCACGATTATCGCCGACGGATTTCATCTGCCGCCGGCGCTGCTCAAGACGATCCTGGCGGTCAAAGGTGTCTCGCGCACAATTGTGGTCAGCGATTTGGCGCCCATCGCCGGATTGCCGGCCGGCAACTATCGCTTTGCCGGCCAACAGGTGGTTCTCGAACCAACCGGCCGCATCGTCAATCCGAAGCACAAGTGTCTGGCCGGCACCGGCACGACCTTGCTGCAGGCGGTCAATTACCTGGCTTCCCTCGACCTCGTCTCCCCGGCCGACCTGGTCAAACTGGCTTTCGACAATCCGCTGCGTTTGCTCGGTCTGCAGCCGCAAGATCTGCATCCGACCTGCCGGCTCTGCTTTACCGATGGCTCTTTCCGCATTTTCAGCACCTAAAAACGATGCAAAACAGAAACGCGGCGGCCGGCCAAAAGCCGGATCCGCCGCGTTTTTAATCTGTGCGGTCTTGTCGCTCAGCGACCCGTCAACCCCCGTCGTACCAGCAATGGCTTGATTTCCGGCTCTTTGCCGCGGAATTTTTTGTACAATTCCATGGGATCGTCGGTGCCGCCGGCGGCAAGGATATGGGTTCGAAACGCCCTGGCTGTGGCGCTGTCGAACAGACCGTTTTCCTTGAACGCCTCGAACGCATCGGCGTCCAGAACCTCGGCCCAGATATAGCTGTAATAGCCGGCAGAATAACCGCCGGCAAAGATGTGGCGGAAATAGGGCGTGCGGTAGCGCGAGATGATCTCCGGAATCAAGCCGATGCGATCGAGCGATCGCTTTTCGAAAACAATCGGATCCTGCGCCGTCGTATCGGCAAGGGTGTGCCAATCCATGTCGAGCAACGAGGCAGCCAGATACTCGACGGTGGCAAAGCCCTGGTTGAATCGGCTCGACTTTTCGATCTTGGCGATCAGTTCATCCGGCATCGGTTCGCCGGTTTCATAATGGCGGGCATAGAGTTTGAGCACCTCGGGGTGCAGCGCCCAGTTTTCCATAATCTGGGATGGCAATTCGACAAAATCGACCGCCACCGAAGTGCCGGAGAGCGAAGGATAGGTGCAATTCGAGAGCAGGCCGTGCAGGGCATGGCCGAATTCGTGGAACAGGGTCTCCACTTCGTCCAGGCTCAACAAGGAGGGCTTTTCCGCCGTGGGCTTGGCGAAATTGCCGCAGTTGGTGATGATCGGCGTGCGGCGGTCGCCGCCGATATTGGATTGCTCGCGCAAAGCGCTCATCCAGGCGCCGCCGCGCTTGCTGGCGCGCGGGAAATAGTCGGTGTACAAAATACCGATATGGCTGCCGTCCGCTTCCTGCACCTCAAAAGTCTTGACTTCCGGGTGGTAGACCGGCAGATCGGTGCGCTCGACAAATTGAATGCCGTACAGCCGGCCGGCGACATCGAAAACCCCTTGAATCACATTCTCCAGCTTGAAATAGGGCCGCAACTGCTCTTCGTCGAGGCTGTACTCGGCTTGCTTGACCTTTTCGGCGTAATACCACCAATCCCAGGGCTGCAGGGCGAACGAGTGTCCCTCAGCCTTGATCAACGCCTGCATTTTTTTCGCTTCGGCGCGGGCGCTGTTGAGCGCCGGTTTCCACAGCCGATCGAGCAATTCATAGACGTTGGCCGGATTCTTGGCCATGTTGCGCTCGAGCTGAAAGTGGGCGTGGGTGGGGTAGCCGAGCAGATTGGCGCGTTCGACGCGCAGGGAAGCGATTCGGCTGACGATTTTCTTGTTGTCCAGCTCATTGTTGTTGTCCCCGCGCATGCTATAGGCTTTGAACATCTTTTCGCGCAGATCGCGTTTTTCCGCATACTGCAAAAACGGGATCAGGCTCGGATGGTGCAAAGTGAAAACCCATTTGCCTTGCAAGCCGCGTTTGGCCGCTTCTTCGGCGGCGGTTTCTTTCACCACCGCCGGCAAGCCGGCGAGATCGGCTTCATCGTCGATCACCAGACTGAAGGCGTTGTCCTCTTTCAGGATGTTCTCGCCGAACTGCAGCGTCAGCAGCGACAGTTCCTCGTTGATCTGCCGCAGCCTTGCTTTTTGCTCTTCGTTCAGATTGGCGCCGCCGCGGACGAAATCGAGATAGGTCTCCTGCAACAGGCGACGCTGTTCGTCAGTCAGCTCGAGTATATCGCGCTGCTCATAGAGCGTTTTGATGCGGCCAAACAGCTTTTCGTTCAACAGGATATCGTCGCCGTGCTTGGACATCAGGGGCGCGACTTGTTTGGCGATCGCTTGCAGCTGTTCATTCGTGTTGGCCGAATTCAGATTGGAAAAAACCCGGCCGACCCGGGTCAACAATTGGCCGCTCAGCTCCATCGCCTCCAGAGTGTTGGCAAAGGTCGGTTCCTCCGGGTTCTGGGCAATCACGTCGATCTCTTTGCTGTGCTGGCGAATCCCCTCCTCAATGGCGGGTAAGAAATGATCTTCTTTGATCTCCGCAAACGGCGGCACGCCGAATGGGGTCGCAAACTCTTTCAGCAGCGGATTCCGTCCCGATTTCCCGCAGCCCAGACCGAGCACCAGGGCTGCAACAATCAGCAAAAGCGTGCGTCTCATGTATTCTCCTTGTTTTGGTTCAATCAGCAGTGTTTCGGCGGTTTCGCAGCCAGGATGACCTCGGCGACTGGTTCACCGACCTGCGCCCGACGGCAAGTTCAAGTTTATGCCCGGCGCAACAATCCGGTTTTCCGGCACCAACAGCCGCCGGAAAATCAGGGAATTATTCACCCCCTTAACCGAGTTCTAGTAAACAAATTCAAAGCAAGAATTATTCAACAAAAATGATTCGAGGGTGGGATGAGCAAAACTTTGTCTACGATGGCAATCGGACTTTTGCTGCTGGTCGGATCGACCTGGGCACAAGAAACTGCAGAAGAAGCTCCTAAAACCGGCTGGAAGAACGAGCTGGTCGGCGGCGTCAATCTGTCGCAATCGAGTTTTGACAATTGGTCGCAGGGAGGCGAGGACAACCTGGCATGGCAGATCAACATCAACGCCAAATTCGAAAACGACCAGGAAAAGACCAACTGGATCAACAGCGGCAAGCTCTCGTTCGGCCATGTCAAAATCGGCGATCAGGGGAGCAAAAAATCCGTCGATGAGATCCGGATGGAAAGTGTCCTGACCTACAAAACCGGCCTGTTCAGCCCCTACGCCGCCGCCACCGGTCAGACGCAGCTCACGGCCGGTTACGATTACTCGCTCGATCCGCGCGTTCAGGTTTCCGACCTTTTCGACCCGGCCTATCTTACCCAGAGCGCCGGCATTCAGTACAAGCCGTCGGAGATCATCAAAACACGTCTGGGCGCTGCGCTCAAGGAAACGCTGACCCGCAACCACCCCCGCTACAGCGATGACCCCGACACGCCCGACACCCTGGAAAAGACGCGCGTCGAATTCGGCGCCGAATCGGTGACCGATCTGGAGAAGAAACTCGCCGAAAACATCCAGCTGACTTCAAAACTGGAGCTCTTTTCCAACCTGCAGAGCGCCAAAGAGATCGATGTGCGCTGGGACACGATCTTTACCTCGAAAATATCCAAGTTCATCGACGTGAATTTCAACGTGCAGCTCTTTTACGACAGCGACATTTCGAAAAAACGGCAGCTCAAACAGGCCCTGGCGCTCGGGTTGAGCTACAATTTTATGGAATGAGAATGAGGTGTTCAGCAGATTCGGTTTTTTCGCCCAACTGCAATTCCTACAATTTAGTCTGGGATGGAATCGGAAACTCGGAATAGAACCTCTGCGGCGGCCATCGTCAAGGTTCAAGGCTCTTTGCCAGGTTTCGGCAGCGCGGATCTCTTTAGAATAAATTTGGCCTTTAACTCGAGAAGGCATAAGGCAGCAAGGTTAAACCCATACTCGAAGACTGTACCGCCGAGCCTGAGCAGGGAAAAAGTTTTTTTCCAGCAATCAATGAGGTGAAAAATGAACAGCCCAACCGACATGCTCGAACAAGAGCACCGCTCCATCGCCAAGGTGGTGGCGGTCACGTCTGAACTGGCGGACCGCATCGAAGCAAAACAACCGATCGACCGCGAGATTTTGCGCAACATCGTCGAATTTATGCGCGTCTTTGCCGACCGCTGCCACCACGGCAAGGAAGAAGATCTGCTCTTTCCCCTGCTGGTCGCAAACGGCGTGCCCGTGCGCGGTTGCCCGATCGGAGCGTTGACAGCCGAACACGTCAAGGGCAGGTCGCTTGTCCAGGGACTGGCCAAGGCCACCGAAGCACTGGCAGCGAACTCCGACTCCGGCCGCAGCGATCTGGTCAGCAATTTGCGCGGCATCGCCGATCTCTATCCCGGCCACATCTGGAAAGAGGATTATCTCCTCTTTCCCATGACCAACAAAATTTTGCGCGCGGAGCAGTTGGAGGCCTTGTATCGCGGCTTTTTGCAGGTGGACCAAAAAATCGGCAAAAGCGTCTATCAGCGCCTTGAGCAATTCGCAGAGACGATGGTACAATAGACTCTGCCCTGCAAAACCTGGCTGCACACTCCCGATCCGTTGCTTTTAAAGCGAACAGATCCTCTATCTGCAGGACCTGGGCGGCGGCAACACACCGGGTCCACGTTCGATCAGCAGCGCTTTATAATGAATTGATTCGATTCAGCCGCCGGCAAATCCACCTGCATTCCACTCGAATTTGTAACTCCCTGCCTGCTGCTTTTCGGAAACCAACAAGGCTACCCTTTGTCCAAGACAATTGTCTATCGCTAGATCGACGCGACAAGTTACGGGTAAGGAGTAACAAATCGCGGTCAGATCATCGGCCTGCAGCGCATCTTTGCTGATTTATTGCGAATTTCAGCACCCTCGCCGGTGTTAGAGGTAAAGAAAGCAGCAAACTTTTTGTTTTGATTTGCGTATGTAAAGGCGTTAAAACAAAACCTCCTCGAAAGGCTCGGTTTTACCTCCATAAACAACAATCGACAAACATCAAAAGCGGCTGTCGATAATCGGTATGAGGATATCCGGGTTGTCGATGGGACGCGATTCATTCAACTGACTTGAAAGGAGCGAAAGATGAATAAAGCTCACATCATGTTGCTGGTCGCTTTGTTGCTCGGAACAGCACTGGTATTTAACCACTGCGGCCAACAGAACAAACTGATCCCCCGCCAGCTGTTGTTCGGCAATCCCGACAAGGCTGCTCTGCGGATCTCGCCGGACCACCAGATGGTCAGTTTTCTGGCGCCGGTGAACGGCGTTCTGAACGTCTGGGCGGCGCCGGCAAATGACATCGCGTCCGCAGCGGCGGTCACCAACGACACCCTGCGCGGCATCCGCATCTATTTTTGGGCCTACAACAACGACCAGATCCTCTATCTGCAGGATCTGGGCGGCGATGAAAACTGGCAGGTGCATGCGGTCAACATCAAAACCAAAGAAGACCGGAATCTCACTCCCTTTGAAGAGATCCCGGGTCCGGACGGCCAGCCCGTCACCCTGCCCAACGGCCAGAAACTCAGGCCCAGAGCCGAGATCCAGCATGTGAGCCACAAATTTCCCGACGAAATTCTGATCGGCCTGAACAACCGCAATCCGCAATTCCACGATCTCTATCGCCTGAACATCCAGACCGGCAAGATGGAGATGGTGCAACAGAACGACCGCTTTGTGGGATTTCAAACCGATGACGATTATGCCGTCCGCTATGCCCTGCAAATGACGCCGGACGGCGGCAACGAAATCTTTGTCAAGGACCAACGCGGCAACTGGAAATCGTTCGACAAAATCCCCATGCAGGACGCTCTCTCCACTTCGCCCATCACTTTCGATAAAACCGGCGAGCTGCTCTACATGATCGACAGCCGCGGCCGCAACACAGCGGTTCTGACTTCGCTCAATCTCAAAACCAAAGAGAAAAAAGTGATCTTTGAGGATCCGCGCGCCGATTTGAGCAACATCATGATCCACCCGACCGAGAAAACCATCGAGGCTGCCGCCTGCGACTATCTGCGCACCGAGTGGACGATCCTCGATCCATCCATACAGCCGGATATGGATTACCTCAAAACCGTGGCCGAAGGCGATCTGCTTATCACCGACCGTTCTCTGGACGACAGCGTCTGGGCGGTCGCTTATACGAAAGACAACAGCCCGGTGCTCTATTATCTCTATGACCGCGCCGCGAAAAAAGCCACCTATCTGTTTTCCAATCGGCAGGACCTGGAAAAGGTCAGGCTCGCCAAAATGCATCCGGTGGTGATCCAGTCCAGAGACGGCCTGGATCTCATCAGCTATTTGACGCTGCCTGACTGGAGCGATCCCGACGGCGACGGCCGCCCGGACGCAGCGCTGCCCATGGTGCTCATGGTGCACGGCGGGCCGTGGGGACGCGATTCATGGGGTTATGATCCGGAACATCAGTGGCTCGCCAACCGCGGCTATGCGGTTCTCAGCGTCAATTTCCGCGGTTCCACCGGCCTGGGCAAAGAGTTTATCAATGCCGGCAATCTCGAGTGGGGCGGCAAGATGCACGATGATCTGATCGACGCCGTCGATTGGGCGATCGAACAGGGCGTGGCCGACAAAGACAAAGTCGCGATCATGGGCGGCAGCTACGGCGGTTATGCCACCCTGGTCGGCATGACCTTCACTCCGGACCGCTTCGCCTGCGGTGTGGACATCGTCGGACCTTCCAACCTGCGCACCCTGTTGGAAACCATACCTCCCTACTGGATACCTGCTTTGAACATTTATACCAACCGGGTCGGCGATCACCGCACCGAGGCGGGCAAAAAACTGCTCGAATCCCGCTCGCCGCTCAACTTTGTCGACAAGATTCAAAAACCGCTGTTGATCGCCCAGGGAGCAAACGATCCGCGCGTCAAGCAGTCCGAAGCCGATCAGATCGTCAAGGCGATGCAGGAGAAGAATATCCCGGTGACCTATGTCCTCTATCCGGACGAAGGCCACGGGTTTGCCCGGCCGGAAAACCGGCTGTCGTTTTACGCCATCGCGGAAATCTTTTTGGCGGAGAACCTGGGCGGCCGCTTCGCGCCGATCGGCGACGCATTCGACAAGTCGAGCCTTACCGTGCCAACCGGCGCGGAATTTGTCCCTACGCTGACCACGGCTTTGGCCGAATAGCAAGTGCGAACAAGCAATTTTAGAGGGCGGGCCACAATCCCGCCCTTTTCAATTGCGGCCGATACGTCCATCGCCGTTCCGCAGACGCCCAGAGTCCCGGCGCGACCCCCAGCCGGCGTTTGCCTTGGCTTGGTGGTGTTCTGCCGCACCCGGCGGCAAGAGGTGACAACCGATTTGCCGGAGCGGCAGACAAGCCGCAGCAGCCGGCAACGACGGATGCAATGAACTGCAGGCAGGAGCAACTTGCAGCAGCAGGATAACAAAATTGCAGGAGACGCGCATTGAAAAAATACCGCGATAAAAGCCCGGAACAAGTGATCAAGATGGTCACCACCGAGATCATCGAGCGCGGCATCAAATTGGGGCGCAAAAAGCAGCGCACGGTATTCATCAGCAAGAGCTCCGGGGGAAAAGGCGTCGATGTCAATACCCTGAATCCGGCGACCGAGGAAGGAAGAAAAAACCTCGCAGCCTTTCTCACGCCGGTCAAGCACCATTATACGATCAGCGGGCTGGGGGCGCCGGAAGAAAAAAATGCCATCAACTGGCGCGTGCTCAATGTGCCCTTTGGACGGCGCCTGCTGCTGGTCATGCAGGTGGCGATATCGATGGTGCTGAAAGGCTCGCCGTTCAAAAACAAGTTTTACCGCTGGATGGGCGCACATATCGGCAAGAACACCGAGATCATGCTCTTTGCCTGGCTGGATCATTTCCGGCCCGAGCTCATCTTCATCGGCGACAACACCCTGATCGGCGCTTTTTCGCGCCTCACCGTGCATGCCTATGAAGGCAGCGGCCGCTTTCGCTACGGCCTGGTGGAAATCGGCTCCAACTGCACCCTCGGCGCCGGCACCGGTCTGGGCGTGATCAAGATCGAGGATGAGGTCCGGACTCTGCCCGGCACCACCCTGTCGCCCTATTTGGTCAAGGTCAAAGCCGGTTCGGTTGTCGGCTGGAATCCGCCGACCGTGCAACAGCTGCAAAGCCGGGAGAGCGAAAACCGCTGAGTCTGCTTGTCTTGATGCTCGATAAGCCAGCGAAAAACTGATCAACGACGCTTTTCACTTTTTGCTTGCTTGATGCCGCAAAATTGAATACCATTCAGCAGCAGGAACGGCAACGTCTACAACCACGCCCCATCCCTTCACGCGATCTCTCAGTCCTTCTGTGCGACCTCCGCGAATCAGACCGACCGTTCATGCGCACAGGCAGCTGTTCATCGCTTTTGTCCCCTCATTCAGCGGAGGTCCGGTATGCAAAGAATCCGAAATCTGTTCATGCTCTTGCTTGTCGCTCTATCCGCTTTGTTCGGCCAATCGCAAAACGTGACGCTTGTCAGCCGCTGGGCCTATGGGCCGTGTATGGCAGTGGCGCTGGACGGGCAAAAAGTCTACCGCAGCAGCGGCGGCTATTTGCAGATTTTTTCCGTGCAAAATCCTGCAGCGCCGCAAATGCTCGGCCAGATCATGACACCGGGATTGGTGGAGGGAATCGCGATCGACGGCAACACGGCTTATGTCGTAAACGGCACCTTCGGGTTGTCTGTGATCGACGTCAGCAATCCGGCGGCGCCGCGGCAGACCGGCTCATTCAATACGCCGGGGTACGCCTACAGCGTTGCCGTCAGCGACGACTATTGCTACATCGCCGACGGTGAGGGCATGCGGGTGATCGATGTCAACGATCCTGACGATTGCAAAGAGACGGCGTTTTTTCCCATGTCGTCCGTTGTCGGCTTGACCCTGAGCGGCAATCTGGCCTATCTGGCAGCTGACGATTCGGGCATGGTGGTGGTCGACATCAGCGATCCCACTGCACCGCAAGAAAAAGGTTGCTGGGATTCACCGGGAAAGGTCTTTGGCATCGCGGTAAGCGGCGATCGCGCCTATTTGGCGGACTATGAATCCGGTCTGCAGGTGGTCGACGTCGGCGACCCGGCCGCACCGAAGCTGGTGGGGCATTGCGATACGCCGGGTTGGGCTTATGGGGTAAAGGTCCGCGACCATTATGCTTATGTGGCGGATTTAAGCGCCGGCATGCGCGTGATCGATGTCAGCGACCCGGCCGCTCCGCAGGAGGCGGGTTATTTCGAGACATCGGGAGCGACGCGCGATGTCGAAGTCAGCGACAGCACGCTTTATCTGGCCGATTGGGGTATGGGCATGCGCATCATCGATATCAGCACGCCCACAGCGCCACAGGAGATCGTCCATGTGGATACCCCGAACGATACCTATGATGTGGCGGTGAGCGGTGATTTTGCCTATCTGGTGGATTACGGCAAAGGGATTCGCATTCTCGACATCAGCAATCCGGCTCTGCCGCAGGAAAAGGGGTTTTGCGCGACCACAGGATTGCTCTATTCGGTGGCGGTGAGCGGCAACATCGCCTACGCGGCCGCCGAGTTCACGGGTATGCACCTGATCGATGTCAACAACCCGGCTGCACCGCAAAAATTGGGTTTATTTTCGAACCCGATCGCCACTGACGTGGCGATCAGCGGCAACATTGCCTGTCTGACGGTCTGGAATTCAGGCTTGCTCCTCATCGACGTCAGCAATCCGGCCGCTCCGCAACTGGTGGGGCAGTGCGATACGCCGGGCTGGGCCTATGGGGTGGCGGTCAGCGGCCGATATGCCTATGTGGCGGATTACAACACCGGCATGCGCGTCATCGATATCAGCAACCCGTCCGCGCCGCAAGAGGTGGGATTCTTTGACACCCCTGGTCTTGCTTATGGGCTGGCGGTCAACGGCAATTTCGCCTATATCGCCGATTACGATCAGGGACTTCGCGTGGTCGATATCAGCAACCCGGCTGCGCCGCAAGAAGTCGGGTTCGTCGACACACCGGGCATGGCCTACGATGTGGCTGTCGACGGCGGCTATGCGTATGTCGCCGATTACAGTCGGGGTGTGCGCGTCGTCGATGTCAGCAACCCGGCCGCGCCGCAAGAAGTGGGATTCTTCGACACCCCGGGCTTCGCCCATGGGGTGGCCGTCGACGGTGATCTCGTTATGGTGGCCGACCGCGAAACCGGACTTTTTCTTTTGCGCAACGACCTGATCAGCAAGGTGGCGGAAAACGCGCAACCCGCAATGCCGGAATTCGAACTGCGGCAGAATTACCCCAATCCCTTCAACCCAACCACCCGATTCGAATATCGCCTGTTCGAGCCGGCACACGTACAGCTCAAAATAACGGATCTGTTGGGCAAAACCGTCTTTGAACTCGTAAACGAAAAACAGGCCGCCGGAGTACACCGGGTTGTCTGGAATGCCTCTGCGGCTGGATTGGCCAGCGGAATCTATGGGTATGAACTTCGCACCGGCAAATTCTGCCAGCGGCGCAAGATGGTGTTGTTGAAATAAAACCAGCCTTGCCGGTTTCTTTGCTCGATTGCGGCGAATTCGCCACATCCGCCGACACCTTCATGTCCTAATCGAGGAGATCATTTTTTATGGCCAAGGGAAAGTCGATTCGCAGAAGGGATTTTTTGCAACTGTCGTCTGCCGCGGTTTTGGCCGGACTGGCAGGTCAGGCGGCGGCCGATGAAAAGCAGACGGGATTATCGGCAGTCGAAGAGGCGGCGAAAAGAGTGGGCCAGTTGCCGCGCCGCAAACTCGGTTACAGCGGCCGCGAGGTGTCGATCCTGATCGGCGCCGGCGATCTGCCGCCGCTCGTCGCCGAAGCCGGCATTCTGTGCGGCATGAATTACTGGCACAAGGCGAATCGCTGGATGGACGGCGGCGCGCCGGAGAGCATCCGAAAAAACCGCGACGCCCATTGCTGCCAGGTTTGTGTCGACCGCGTCGGCGGCGACCACTATCAGGGCCGCCTCGATGAAGAGGAACACATTGCATATGTGCAGGAAGCGGTGAAAAAAACCGGGCTGGGATACTTTGACGACATGCAGCTGCACTATGGGTATCACAACGTCGAAGAAGTGCAGCAAAACAAAAGCTTTGTCCGCGCTTTTGAACGGCTCAAAAAGCAGGGCCTGGTCAAACATCTGTGTCTTTCCCAGCACAGCTACGAGGGCAGCCCAAGAGTAAAAAACGGCCAGAGCGCAACGGAAATCCTTAGGTCGGTCATCGAAGACGGCCTTTATGAACACGCGCAGATCATCTATTCCTTCGGTGCCGATCCACAAGTCGATCGCTTTCTGCAATTCAGCCGGCAGAAAAATTTCGGCGTCATTGCCATGAAGACCGCACGGGGAATCGGCCGCATGATACAGGACCAGTCGTTTATGGAAAAACTGCCGGCCGGCGTGTCGCCTCACAACGCCCTGGTGCGCTGGCTGACGACCGGGACCGACCTCGATGCGGTGGTTATCCGGGTCAAAAATCTGGAGGAATTTGTCGATACCTTTTCCGGTGCCGACAAAGAGGTGCGCACGCAGGATCAGCGCGCCATCGACATCATGACTGTCGAGGCAGGCCGATCGGCATGCCGGCTGTGCGGAAAATGCCAGAGCCGCTGCCCGCAGCATATCCCCATAACCGACATTCTGCGCTTCGAACGCTACGCTCTGGACGATCACGACTGGCACAAAGCGAGCGAACTCTATGCCGAGTTGACAACCCAGGCCGACTCGTGCATCGATTGCCGGAGCTGCATGCAAAGCTGTCCGCTGAGCCTGCGCATTCCGGAAAAACTCGCCAAGGCTCATATCCTCCTGAGTTGAATAGCTTTTGCTCTTTCCTCTCCCGGTCAAGCATGGCGTGCCGATTCACGGCTGCCCGATCGGAGCCTTGACGGCAAAACATGTCAAAGGCCGGTCATTTGTCCAGGGATTGGCCAAATCGCGCTGACCTCCGCGTTCTGTTCCATCCTCACAGCATTGTGGTTAAAAGCCCGGGTTGCAGCGAAGATTTTTTTCGCCGGCCCGGGTTTTTTTATCTTCGGCACACCCCTTGCAATTACAAAAATGAATAAAGGAGGTTCTGGTTTTTATAACTAATAATAATAATTGTTTAAATTAACGTTGTTTCGCAAAAATCATTAAAAGCTGTATACTCCACGCCACAATCAGCAATCAGGAGAGAGAAAAAATGGACAAATTCAGCAGAGGTTCGCAGGGCACGGGCATTGTTCTTTTCATCGTGTCGCTCTTTTCAAGTGTATTGTCGGGCCATGCAGGTACTTCCGGTTTTCAGGAATATCTTGTTCCTGGCCAGGAGAGCCTGTTGCGCAGTCACTATGCCTATCTCGATAATGATCCTGTAGTGGGCAACAGGATGCACTCTGTCATCAGCGTGACGGCCAGTACAGATGGCACCATCCTCAATTACGATCACTGGGAGAACGGCTATGGAGCGCCCGATGAGACCTACACCCTCAACACGGGCCAATACAAGATTTTCGAGTCGGCCGATATACCGGCCAACCCACGCGGCACGGCCACCTTTTACGACGGTGGTGACCGCATCACCATCATCGGCGGACCGGCCTTTGTCTCCCGCGCCAGCTGGCCGGAAAGTCCAGGCACGGTAATGGCCCTGGCTTTTGAGTTACTGCCCATTCAAGCCCTCTCGAGCGCTTTTGAAATGCCGGTGGGATCGGATCTGTATCAGAGCGATCGTTCACAGCCTTTTGCGGACTTTCAGCGCGTGGTTCTGATGGTACAGTCGACGCACGATAACAATACGGTGACGGTAACTGACCCTGACAACACCGTGATCTACTCGGGAACCCTCAACAAGGGAGAAACAGCCGTCGACGACGATCTGCGCAATGTCCGGAAAGGCACGCGCGTCACGGCGACCTCGCCTGTTCAAATCCAGTTCCTCACCGCACTGCAGGTCAGAGGCACCGGTTCGCAGATCAACGGGTTCACAGGCCTGCCGACCGCCTTGTGGGGACATCGGTATGCGGTCCCTGTGACCAGCTTTCAACCCAGCTCCTCAGAGCTGGACTCCCGCACCGATCTCTATCTCTATAACCCCCACGATCAGTCGATCACGATCTCTTACCGGGACAGCACCACGGGCAGCTTTACTATTGCCGCGAAGCAGCTCGCTTCTTTCGCTCTGAAGACAGGGCACTATGTACCGCGTGAATACGGGGTCGACCTGACCGGCAGCAACACATTCTGGGGCTTTGGCATCGCCGGCACCGGATATGACACCTGGGACTGGGGGCTGATCTTTATTCCCAAGGAGTACTGCCGGACACAGTATGTGGTCGGTTGGGCTCCGGGCGATCTCAACAACACCAACAACTATTCCGCCGTTTATGTCATGCCCTTCAGAGATGCATCGACTATTTTTGTCGATTATGATCAGAAC
The DNA here is from genome assembly GCA_029565675.1 of bacterium. GTDB lineage: Bacteria > Zhuqueibacterota > Zhuqueibacteria > Residuimicrobiales > Oceaniaggregativiventaceae > Sulfursilanivivens. Next base: position 426,796 of record JAKQNP010000002.1, on the reverse strand, counting down.
GGCACGGTGGATAACACCTACACCGCTTCATTGCCGCAGGTGGTCCGCATCGTCGATCCCAACGACCGGGATATGACCGGGGCGCGTATCTGGAGCCCGGACACCCTCGCCATGAATTACGGCGAAATCAGCGGCGACCCCACCGCCATCGGCAGCCCGGCTCTCGATCTGGGCTATACCGTGGTGCCATTGGCCGAGCAGTTCGTCGATCAGGTGCTGAGCATCGAAAAGGGAGTCAATATCGACACCGTCATCGTCGGTCATCCGGCCGAGTTCACCCTGACCGTGACCACCTACAGCTATCTCGTCAGCAATGTGCAAGTGCGCGATTTCATGCCGGCGGGCTGGGATTACATTCCCAGCTCGGCAGTGGTCACCTTCTCCGATGGCAATCCCCCCCAACAGGTCGAACCCGCCCTGAGCGGTACCGTCGCTACAGGTTTGACGCTCTTCTGGGATCTCAACGCTACCCTCAATCCCGACCAAAACGTCACCATCACCTTCTCCATCTATCCAACTGCTGCAGCGGCTGCCGGGGTGACCGAAAACTGCGCCGAGGCCCAGGGCACCAACAGCGGCAACACGTTTACAGCGGATGGCTGCGACTTCATCACCGTCCAGCCGGCCGGGGATATCGGCGACCGGGTCTGGCACGACTTCAACCGCAACGGTATCCAGGACGCCGGCGAGCCCGGCCTCGCCAATGTGACCGTCGCTCTCTACACCGCCGGCGGCACTCTGGTGGGCAGCACCCTGACCGACTCCGACGGATTTTACTTCTTCGCCGACCAGCAACCCGGTGACTATTATTTGCTCTTCACTGCCCCCAGCGGCTTTGCTTTCAGCACAGCCGACCAGGGAGGCGACGACAGTCTCGACTCGGATGCCGATCCCATTGACGGACGCACTGCCACGACCACCCTCTCCTCGGGCGAGACCGATCTCAGCTGGGATGCGGGTCTCTGCATCCTGGTACCGGCGATCCTGCTCGAAAAATCGACCAACGGTGAGGATGCCGACTTGCCGACCGGACCTTCGATTGCGGTAGGCAGCGCGGTGACCTGGACGTACGTGGTGACCAATCCAGGTGATGTCGCGTTGAGCCATATTATCGTCACGGACAGTCAGGTCGGGGTCGTACCGGCGTATGTGAGCGGTGATGCTAACAGCAACGGGTTGCTCGATGTGGACGAGACATGGACGTACCAGGCAACGGGGACAGCAGCTGCCGGCCAGTATGTGAATGTCGGGACGGTGACAGGCCGCTACAATGGGCAGACGGTGACCGATGAGGACCCGAGCCATTATTTTGGCGGACAGGCAGGGATCCAGATCAAAAAGTACACCGATGCTGAGGATGCCGATGTGCCCACAGGGCCATTCATCGCGCCGGGCGCCACCGTGACGTGGACCTATGTCGTGAGCAACACAGGCAATGTGGCCATTGGCAATATTCTGGTGACGGATTCGGAAGCCGGAGTGAGTCCTTCCTATGTCAGCGGCGACAATGGCAACGGCTGGCTGGATGTTGGCGAAAGCTGGACCTTTCAGGCGACAGGGATAGCCAGAGTGGGCCAGTACGCGAATATCGGCACGGTTAACGGAACGGATGTTTATAACAATCCTGTGAGCGACAGCGATCTTTCGCATTATTTTGGCCCGAGTGCGGGAATCAACATCGAGAAGCTGGTCAATGGTCAAGATGCGGATGTACCGACGGGGCCGGCGATTCCGGTTGGCCAGGCGGTGCAGTGGAGCTACATTGTAACCAACACCGGCAATGTGGCCTTGAGCGATATCGAGGTAACAGACGATCAGGGTGAAACCCCACTGGCAGTGGACACGACACCGGCAGATGGAACTAACGATGGTGACCTGGACCAGGACAATCTTCTGGATGTGGACGAAACCTGGACCTACACGGCGACGGGTGTTGCCACTGCGGGACAATACGTTAACAACGGCACGGTGACAGGGCAGTTTGCCGGGCAGACGGTGACGGACATGGATCCGAGCCACTATTATGGCGGATTTACAAGCATTCATATCGAAAAGTCGACCAATGGCGAGGATGCGGACAATGCACCCGGGCCGAACGTGCTGGCAGGCAATCCAGTGACCTGGAGCTACACGGTAACGAATCTGGGCAACACGGCGATCCGGACTGCGGTGGTGGTGGACAACCAGGGTGCGGCAGTAACGATGGTGGATGAATCGCCGGCGGACGGCTACAATGACGGCGACCTGGATCAGGATGATCTGCTGGATCCCGGAGAGGCTTGGCAGTATCGAGCGACGGGTATCGCGCAGGTGGGACAGTACGAGAATATCGGCACGGTGACAGGGATAGACATCCTGAGCGACCAGCCGGTAAGCGACCAGGATCCGAGCCATTATTTTGGCGCCTCGCCGGGTATTCACATCGAAAAAAACACCAACGGTGAGGATGCCGATGCTGCTCCAGGTCCGAGTGTGACGCCGGGATCAGCGATCACCTGGCAGTATGTGGTGACCAACACAGGCAATGTGGTGCTGAGCCAGATCAGCGTCACCGACAATCAGTCAGGTATCACGCCGATTTATTTGAGCGGCGATGTAAATCACGACGGTCTGCTGGATCTCAATGAAACCTGGATTTACGCGGCTTCTGGAACCGCCGTGGCGGGACAGTACGAGAATATAGGCACCGCGACCGGTCAGTTCAACGGCTCCACTGTCCAGGACGACGATCCAAGCCATTATTATTCAGAATTCAATCTGGATTTTGGCGATGCGCCGGATCCTTCCTATCCGACCCTTCTGGTCAACGATGGTGCGCGCCATGTCCTGAGCGACCTCTACCTGGGCGCTCTGATCGACGCAGAGAGCGATGGCGTCGTCTCGGACAACAGCACGGGCGACGACCTCACCGGCTTTGATGACGAAGATGGCATTCTCTTCCCGAGCCTGCCCTTCAACCAGAACAGCCAGAACTCGGTGACTGTGATCAGCTCGGGCGCGGGGTATCTCAACGCCTGGATTGACTTTAACCGGGACGGTGACTGGATGGATGCGGGCGAAAAGATCTTCTCCGACCAGCCGGTCACATCCGGCTCCCAGAGCCTCGTTTTCCATATCCCGGAGATCGACCCCGATGCTGTCCCTGAAATCGGAGCCATGAATGCCCGCTTCCGGCTCTCCTCGCAGCCGGGTATCGGCTTCGCGGGTATGGCCCCGGACGGCGAAGTGGAAGACTATCAAATCCCGGTCTATGTTCCGATCGAGCTCAGCTCCTTCACCGCCACGGCGGCAAGGGGAGGGGTGGAACTGGTCTGGACGACCCAGAGCGAGACCGAGAACCTGGGCTTCTATCTCTATCGTTCGGTGACCGCGCAGGGACCCTTCGAGCGCATCACCAGTCAGATCATTTCCGGAGCCGGCAACTCGACGGCGGCGCATACCTACCGCTTTACCGATATTGCGGTTGCGGCCGGCGGGAGCTACTGGTACAAGCTGGCGGATATCAGCCTGGACGGCCTTGTAACGATGCACGAGGCGATTCAGGTCACCGTTCAGCCCGCGGAATACGTATTGGAACAGAACTATCCAAATCCCTTCAATCCGCTGACCACCATCCGCTTCAGTCTCAAGGAGGCGGGAGAGGTCTCCCTGACGGTGATCAACATGCAAGGTCAGATCGTCCGGACTCTGGTCTCGAATAAAATGGAGGCGGGGATTCATGAACTCCATTGGGATGCCATGAATGATGCCGGCATTCCGATGCCGAGCGGGAATTATTTCTGTATCCTCAAGGCCAACGGTTTCAACAAGACCATGCAGATGATCCTGTTGAAGTAAAGGCATCTGCAGCGAAAAACAAAAAAAGCCGTCCGAAATGGGCGGCTTTTTTTATTCAGAGAATTCAGAACCCGAGACAGTAACCGTTGCACGTCGGGGAAAAAATGCCAACCATGTGATCGCCTCCAGGCAGAAGCGCGGCTACGACGGCATCGATCCAGGCCGGGAGTAGCCAAACGGCACGGGGCAGCGCGCCTTTTCAATCGGCCGGTTCATTCTTTTGCTTGCCCGGTTTCCTTGCGCAAATAAGCGACCCAGTAAAGACCGCCAACCAGCACTGCACCGCCGATGATATTGCCCGCGGTCACCGCCGCCAGGTTGTTGACGACTCCCGCAAACGGCACCGCGCCGTGGCTGCCCAACGCCAGGCCGTACGGCAGAAAAAACCAGTTGGCGATCGAATGTTCGAATCCCATCGCGACAAAGGCGGTGATCGGAAAAAGAACCGCCAGGATCTTGTCGGTCGCGCTGCGGCCGCCCGTGGCCATCCACACGGCCAGACAAACCAGAGCGTTGCACAGGATGCCGCGGGCAAATGCGGTGCCGAATCCCAGACCTGCCTTGGCGCCGGCGATCTGCACCGCGGTTTCGCCCACGGCCCCGCCGCCGAGCTCGGCGATGCCGGCCCAGATGGCCAAAAAAACGATGCCCAGAGAGCCGGCGGCATTGCCCACATAGGCCAGCACCCAGCTTCGCAGCAAAGCGCGGGTGGTGATCAGGCGGCTCGCCCAGGCAAGGGTCATCAGATTGTTGCCGGTAAACAGCTCGGCGCCGGCCACCACCACCAAAACCAGGCCGAGACAAAAGCTCAAACCGCCGAGCAATCGGTTGACGCCGAAGCCGAAATTCGCCTCAGTGACCACGACAATAAAGAAAAGCGTGCCGAGCGCGATAAAAGCGCCGGCGAGCACGGCCAGCGCCATAAACGACAGCGGTTCGGACTGCACCCTGGCAACCCCGGCACGCTCGAACAACCGGGCGATTTCCCGCGGCGGATGCACATCGAAATTCATCGGTTTTTCGTTCATCATCAACTCCCTATCGCGATGACCGTCAGATGTGGGTCGACGGCGAATCCTCGTTTGTTTGGCCGGACCCGGTTTTTTGGCGCAAGATGGACTGGATGAATTCTTGTTTCGCTCCCGTATAGGATTTGCGGTCTTTTGCATAACGCCGGGCCAGCGCCAGCTTGAGCTCGGCGTACTCGTGCCGCAATTCGCCGTCCGCCCGCAGCAGATCGCGAAATTCGAGATAGTGTTGCCATTGCGGGTCGTCCTGCTGCACGACGTGCAAATGGACGCAGCGGATCTCCGGCGCCGATTCGCGCACGAATAGGTGGCCGCCCTCCTGGCCGCTGTCGCAGCGATAGATATAGCCGGTCCTGGCGAGCGCTTCGATGATCTCCGGCAGTGCCGCCAGGGAGCGGATTGCCACCGCAATGTCGATGACCGGTTTGGCGGCCAGACCCGGCACCGCGGTGCTGCCGATATGCTGGATATCGACGGCATGCCCGCCCAGCGCCGCCAGCAGATCTTCGCGCTCGGCAGCAAACCGTGCAGCCCACTCTTCCTGGTGAGGGACCACCCGGACATGGTGGCGCCGCAATCCGATCATCGCCTCTCCCCTTTGCTCTTTGCCGTCTTGTGAAATGGTCTGGATCCCCGGTGCTGGCACATCGCCGCGTTCAGGTGTCGGCGCCGGCCTGCAGTCCGATGCCGGGATCATAGAGATTCGTCGATTCCGCATCGCTGCGCTCGGCCACGGCGCGCACAAAGCCGATCGTCCTGCCGCCATCGCTTTCCAGGGCTTGCCAGTCGGAAGGAAAGAGATTCCTGCCCGTCTCTTCCAGAACTCGTTCGAAATCGCACCAATGGCGCCAGCCGTCGCTCAATATGGCGGTTTGCACATTTTTGACCCTGCCGCACCGGCCCCACAGATTCCCCCACCATTCGGCGGTTTTGAAACTCCAGCACTCGTCTTCCCAGAAGACCTTGCCGTTGGCTTGCGGAGTCAACAGATGGTCGGGAACCTCTTCTATCTCCCGCATGAGTCCGGGCACGACCATGCCCAGCCGGCCGCCCGGCCGCACAAAGCCGCTCAGATAACCGAGATAGAGCTCGTCCGTGCCGAAATAATGGTAGGCGTCCACCGAAACGACGGCGTCGAAAAATCCTTTGGCAAACGGCAGCGCGTGCGCCTCGACGCGCAGCGGGAAAACCGCGTCCTGCACGCCGGCTTCCTTCACCCGCCGCCAATTGTGATCGGGGGTGATCCACAGGTCGTTGGCCCAGACCTGGACGCCGAATTCGCGGGCCAGGAAGATGCTGGTCATCGCCCGGCCGCAGCCCAGGTCGAGCACCCGCATGCCGGCTTTGAGCTCGACAGCATCGGTCAACCACTCCATCAGCCACAAGGCATTCGGGCCCATCTGGTTTTCCAGCACCCAGTCCGCATCGTAGCGGTTCGAGCGCGGAAACTCGGGGTTGTACAAAAGCGGTGCGGTCGTGATTGTGTGCCTCCTTTGCAAATGAATTCCTGCGCTTGCAATGATATCAACACGCACGCGCAGCGTCCAGACCGGAGCCGGCGCAGCGGCCGACTCGCAGCGGTCGCCGCAAAATCAGGTGATCGAAACTCCCAAAAGGTGCGCCGATCTCAAGGAATCCAGCCGTCGAGCACGTGTGCGGCGGTATACCAGGCGGCGGCTTTCTCATCCAAAGTCGGTCGCTGCGGGCTGACCACCGCGCCCGGCCCATGGCTGGTGTATTCAAAAAAGCGCGAATCGGGTTCGAGATCGAACCAGATCCGTTGGCCAATGGAATCGGTGGAGGATATTTTTGCATAGCCGATCGGCCCGATGTGGTCATCCATATAGCAGCGGATGAAAACGGCGCTGCCCGAAATCCGCGGATCCGCCTGCGGATGCCAGGGGCGGCCCAGCCGCACCGATGCCGCGGGCAGGGTTGAATCTTCCCTGACCAGGCGGCAATCGACGAACAAGAATCCGTACGGAATACGGATCGGCGTGCTCGGCGCGGTGATAGTGCCGGTGGGATTCTTGTCCCGGCGGTTGCGCGACACGATTTCGCACTCTTGAAAAACCGCCTGACCGGCGCCGAAGATGAAATCGACATGCCCCAGAATCCGACAGCGATCAAAACAGCTGCGCCCCGTGTCGGGAAACAGCGTATCCTGATAACCGGCGATCTTGCAGTTGCGGAACACCGCCCGGTCGCTCTCGCCTGTCAGCATCACCGCCACGGCTTGCGGATTTTGGACTTTGCTCGGGTCATCGTCCGATTTTGCCAGGTTGGCCGGATAATCGAAGCCGTTTTCGATGGTCAGATTTTCGGCCCGAAAATCGGGCGCCGCCACCCGCAGCGTGGAACAGCCCCGGGTGCCGCAGGGCTCGCCGTCCGGGCCGGGCGTCGCAGCGCTGGCGGAAAAAGTGATGACCGTTGCGTCGCGCGATTCGCCGATCAGGCGGACATGGGCCTTGTCCACGCTCAGTTTTTCGCTGTAGCGGCCGTTGTGAACAAATATCGCAAAAGGCGATGAATTCGCTGCCGGCACAGCCTCGAGAGCCTCTCCGATTGAGGCAAAATTTTGCCGCCCGTCGATGACTGCCCCGGGCTGACCGGAGTATCCGGCCTTCACCACAGCCCGATAGACCGGCGCACGGGATTCTGTGCAGGCCAAAAAGAGCATGAGCGCAAAGAGCGAGGCAACACCTTTGTGCAGCAGAACATGTAAAAGCGATCGATACATCGATTCCCTTCATCGCAAGAGCAAAGTCAGACAGAGCAAGGCGCACCGGCCGTCAAAGCACCTCGAGCTTGGCCATGTTCTCGATGGCTTCGTGCAGCCCCCGCTGCGCGAATTTGGCCCGCCAAATTTCCACCGGCGTGTAGCTCAAGGCGACGGTCGTGCTTTTGACGACCAAAAGCCTGGCCCCGACACCCAGGTGAAAAGCCTGCAGCATCGCCCCGGTCAGGCAGATCCTGCCGCCTTGCAATTTGGTCAGGGCATAGGCTTTGTCCTGAAATCGATGCACGACCTCCGGTGCGGCGATGCGGTCGATATATTTGGCAAAGACTGTCGCCGCGGCTCGCGCTTGCGGTAAAAGAGCAAAGCCGCCTTCACCCCGATGCGTCGTCATCAGGAGCACGGCCGCATCCGGTTGCAGCCGATAGTGCAGCATCGCCCCGGGCGGAACGGCGATCCGCAGGTCCTTCCCGATCACGGCGATCGCATAAGCTTCTTTGGTCCCGGCTTTGCCCGGCATCAGGCTCGGCATTGGAGCTCCTCTACGGTGACATTCGAGTGCGGAGCAGTGCGTTCATCTTTTTTTGTACACCCTGACATAATCGACCAGAAGGCTGTCGGGCAGCACGGCCCGGGCGATGTCGCCGGCCCACTCCCCGACCTCGAGGCTGAGGATGATGAACTGGTCGCGCATCGAGACCGCCTGGTCGGTGTGGTAGTCATCGCCGCTGCGGCTGGTGGCGATCACCAGATGACCCTGGCCGTCCAGGGTGACGGCGTGGTCGACGTTGACGGCGTCACGCCGTTTGCCGGGATGGTAGTGGCGCCATTTGTTGCTGTCGAGAGCCGCACCGTCGAACTCGTCCGCCCAGAACAGGTCATATCCCTTAGCCGCGATCGCCGCCGGGCTTTGGTTCTCTTTGGGTGGCGAAAAGGCCAACGCCACGGCAAAAATTGCGATGCCTGTCAGCCTGTAAACCGTTCCGGTCAATTCTCCGCCTTCTTTGCTCTTATTTGATCGATCACATCGACGAACCGATCAGGCTGGTGACGATCAGGGCAATCATCCCCGGCCACATCTTGGCTTGCCTGGCAAAACCGATAAAATAGATGCCGGCGACCGCTCCGAGCAGAAATCCCGCTATTCCCATCACCATCACATGGACAATAATAAAAGTGCCGGTGTCCACGCTGTCGATTGCGTCACCTGCCTTTACAGTCTGAGTCTGTCCGGCCGGCGTAATTGTCACACCAGACTGGCTGATCGAGGATGGCTCCAGATTCGACTGATCTGCGGTGTTTTCAAGCGTCGTGGATCGATTGCCGCGGCTTCCGCTGATTGCCCTGGCAAGCGGAAGAGTGATGCCGTAGGTCAGCGCAAACAAGACAGCGGTGCCGATAATCAAGCCGATAAAGCTCATGTTCCCTCCTATCCGAATTTTAATTTGTTTGTTGAACAGCAATCCGCATCATACGGGTGGTTATCCACAACAACGAGAAAAACCCGTTATCAAACGATGCGGTCGGGAAGGTAGCCAAAAACGGCCGAGGTTGTGTAATTTAAATATTTAGAAAACCTTCTTTTTTCGCTAACGAAAATTTTCCTTATGGTAGCAACACCAGCTTGACAGACTGCTGGCTTTGACCCGCCTGCATCCGCAAAAAATAAATCCCGCCCGCCAGCGCACGGCCCTTTTCATCCTTGCCGTCCCAGCGAATCGCATAAGAACCTGCCGGTTGAAAAGCGTCGAGCAATTCTTTGACGCGTTGACCGCGCACATTGAAAATCGAAATCTCGACCTGAGCCGACTCGCCCAAATCGTACGGTATCGTCGTGGCCGGATTGAAGGGATTGGGATAGTTATGCCCGAGCGCGAAAGAACGCGGGATTGTCGTGAGAAGGTGCGGTTCCACCTGGGTGCCATCGATTCGCTGAAAATAATGAATATCGCCGTAATAGCTGCCGGCCAGATAATCCTGCAGTCCATCCCCATTCACATCCGCAAAGATCGGTTTGGCGGATGAAATGTAGACATCGTTGAAATATTCGGCAAAAAAGGCAAACGAGGTCGAACCGGCTGCCTCCTGTTCATAGTGATATACTCTCGAGGTGTTGCTGCCCACCAGCAGATCCCACAATCCATCGCCGTCCAGATCCGTAAAACACGGGCTGGCCTGTTCTCCCACATCGATTCCGCCCAATTTGTCGGAAATCCACACGAAATCGGTCGAACCGACACCAGCCTGTTCATAGTGGCGCAGGCACCCCTCATATTCACCGACCACCAGATCCAGCAAACCATCGCCATCCAGATCGATTGCGCACGGCGAAGAATAACTCCCGGCATCGATTCCGCTCAGGCTGTCGGTGACGTGCTGAAAAGCAGTCGAGTTGACGGCCTGTTGCTCATAGTAAATCAGAAAGCCATCCAATTTGCCGAGGATCAGATCATAACGGCCGTTGTGGTTGAGTTCGGTCAAAATCGGGGCGCAGAGATTGCCGACGTTGATATCGTTGAATTTGGCGGAAAGGGGATGGAAGCCGGAGGAGCCGACCGCGTCTTGTTCATAATGGTGCACAACACCTGACTCGGTACCGATGAGCAGATCGAGCCGGCCATCGCCGTCCAGATCACCAAATGCCGGAGCGGCATCAAGTCCCACATCGATAGAGCCGTTGACGAATCTTTCGCTGACGAGAGCAAAGGAATTGGCTTTTGCCGCATTCTGGACAAAGTGGTTGAGATGACCAGCAAGTTCACCGACGATGAGATCCAGAAGGCCGTCGCCGTTAAAATCCGCAAACGCCGGCGCAGAATCCTTATCGACCCTGATTTCGCTGAACTCTGCCGCAAGCAGAGAAAAGGTAAACGAAGCCGCCGCATCCTGTTCATAGTGCAAAAGCTTGCCACCGAGGTTGCCGATGATCAGGTCCAGCAAACCATCCCCATCCAGATCGAGAAAAACGGGCCTCGGCCGCCAGCCGGTGACGATTCCGCTCAAGGTGTCCGCGATCAGGGTAAAAGTCTGCGCAGCCGGGGCAGTCTGTTCGTAATGGTGCAAAATGTTGGCGCGCTCGCCGACGATCAGGTCCAGCCGGCCGTCGTGATCCAGATCGGTGAAACTGGGGACGGATTCATAGGGAACCTTGATGCCGTTGAACTGATCGGTGATCAGGTTGAACTCGAGCGAATGGACAGCCTGCTGTTCGAAATGGCAGATGCGGCCGTACTGATGGCCGATGAACAGATCGAGCAGACCGTCCTGATCCAGGTCGATGAAAAAGGGCACGGCAAATTCACCCACATCGATTTCGTTGAAAAAGTTCGTGACCCGATCAAATTCCGATGAGCCGGCGCTATTCTGTCGATAGTGGCCCAGTTTGCCATCCTGACTGCCGACGATCAGGTCCAGCAAGCCATCCTGATCGATGTCGCAGAAAACAGGAGCGCTGTAATTGATTCCCATACCCCAAACATTGTCGAATATTTCCGTGTACTGCTGCGGGAAAAGAACAGAGGTCGAGAGCATGAGCAGCAAAAAGCATAATTTCTTGGTCTGCATGGCGTCACCTCCTGTGAACGATTTGCCATCAATCGGGACTGCCGCACAACCGCTGGCGCAAGAACAGCCGGCGCGTTGAAAAAGGACACCTTCGATCCGGCGGGTTTTCCTGGGAAACTTTCCCGGCCGTCACCGCAAAGGCAAGGCGCTGTGCGGTTTGAAAAAAACACCTACCCCATCCAGAATCCTTTGCGATGCGAAACGCCGAGCGTTTTCCGGCAGTGCGGACAAAAATAGATGTAGCGCTTGCCCAAAAAGCTCTGCAGCCGGCGGCAAAAGATTTTTTTCAATTCCTGGCCGCAATGCGGACAGATGGGATAGAGATCGTTCTTTTCATCAACCGGCAACATCGGTCGATCCTCCGTTGTTCGGGTCAATTATTTTAACTTTTTCTTGAGCTCGATCAAGGTCCTGGTGGCCTGCAAATCCGCGATTTGTTGAATTTCGACGGTGATAGCCTTGAATGAACCTGCCCCAAATAATGATAGCGATTGCAGGCGACAGGCGCAAGTAAATTCCGGCTGTCGAATGCGAAAAATGCGGAACGTTCAAGGTCGAGCTCCAGGCATTTCTGACCTGACATTATTTTTCTTGCTTTATCCTGCTAAAATGAATACAATTCAATACGTCGTTGAGGAGGCCACATGAAAAACAGAAGCTTTGTCTTGTGCCTGGGATGGTTCTGCGCGCTTTTCGCGATCGCGCCGGCGGCAGCGGCGCCGAATGCCGATTTCACCGCCCTGGCTCTGCACGAATCGCTGGGCCAGATGATCGATGCGGAAGAAAATCTCCGCTACCTCATCTTCGGCGACATCGATGGATTCACGGCGGCGAAAATCTATCCAATCGATGCGGATAAATACCGCATGCATCTCCTGCGCAATGCCGGGGAACGAGCCCAGATGGTGTTTGTCGATTTGCCGGCGGAAAGCTTTTTGCAGTTGCGCGCGGGCGTCCAAACCCGGATCGATCGAGCTCTCGATGAAGATGCACAGTTCAAAGAAGCGCTCTTTCCGATCGAGGAAGCAAAATGGACCGAAAGCGGAGTCAATAAAAAGCTGGTCCTGCGCGACGGCAGTCAGCTGATCGGCGTATTCAAACGGGCGCAAGGAGACACCCTGATCGTCGAGACCGCCGGCGGGCTGCAGATCGCGCTTCCCGACATGCAGATCAGCCAAATCATCGACCTGCGGGGAGAGGTGCGCGAAGGCAAGTTCTTCCGCCTCGATCCGAACACCTCCAGGCTCTTTTTCTCGCCGACCGGCCGCAGCCTCAAAAGCGGCAACGGCTATTTCGCCGACTATTACATCTTCTTTCCCACGCTGGCCTATGGAATCGCCGATTATTTCTCCCTCAGCGGCGGCATCTCCCTTTTGCCCGGTTCAACATCACAGCTGATCATGCTGGCGCCCAAATTCACCTTCCCGCTATCGCCCCGAGTCGGGGTGGGAGCAGGCTTTATGTACCTGACCCTCACAAAAGAAGACGGCAGCCTCAAACTCTTGTACGCGGTGACGACCATAGGCGACGATCGCAGCGCCATCACGCTCGGAGCCGGGGTTCCCATTGTTGCCGATGCAGAAGAAGGCGGTTTTATTTTGCTGGCCGGCGCGGAGAGGCAAATTTCCAACAGCGTTAAACTGATCAGCGAAAACTGGATCATCTCGGCAGAGGAAACAGCGGTGCTCTTTTCCGGGGGGGTGCGCTTTTTCGGCGACCGCCTGGCGGCCGATATCGCATTGATGACCATGAAAGAAGCCTTCGAAGAGGGCGGCTTTCCCTTTATCCCCTGGGTGGATTTTTCGGTTTTTTTCGGCAAATGACAATGTTAAGCATCGAGCACATCCGTTGGAGTCGGCAGAAAACCGCCGATCGCATTGGTGCCGGCATGCAGCAGCATGACGGGAAAAATACTCCGGCGCGATCTGAGGTAAAACCAGCATTTTCAAAATTTTTTCCACCAGATCGGGCTTTTTTATTTTTATTTTTTTTATCGCCCAGACGAATCTTCCTGTGATCGGGGTATGCTGGATTCCCTAATTCCATTTGTGGGCTCTCCATTACCCTCTTGAGAAACTTGCCCAACCGACCCTTTTTCCCGACCGTCCCTCTGCGGCACGCAAAAATTCAGTTGTTCTCCAAATGAATCACGCCGACTGATAAAATTTGCCTGAATATTTCAGGTTTCGGCGTGCAGATGATTCAACCCACTTTACTCTGAATTGAATTGCAGATCCTGTGACTATCGATGCGATAACAGTTGACCACAACAGTGCCCCGTCGTCAGACGGGACGCCGCTGACTTACCATTAAAAGGAGGTCGGACATGAAAACAGACTGCAGCCATTTGCGCGTTTTTCTGGTTTTGCTGGCGGTTCTGTGCATGCATACAAGCGCATACGGTCAGTTGGAATGGACCAAGTATGAAGGCAATCCGGTGATGGCGAGTGAACCCTCTGCATGGGAAGGATTCGAGATCAGAGCCACAAGCCTGCTCTATGATGGAGAGTTGTACAAAATGTGGTATGAGGGTGGCCGGAGAAACACCCTTTATGGCAATGCAATAGGCTATGCGACATCGCAAGACGGCACCACCTGGGAAAGATCATCCGCAAATCCGGTGCTGACCCTGGGGGAACCGGAAAGCTGGGATGGTTATGCGATAACAGGCCCTTCTGTTCTCTTTGATGGAGTGGTTTATCACATGTGGTATACGGGTGGTTGGAATAAATTACAAATAGGCTATGCATATTCCCTGGATGGCATCGACTGGATCAAATATGCGGATAATCCCGTCCTGACAACCGGGCCTGCCGGCAGCTGGGACGAGAAGCACGTTTTTCTCTGCAATGTCATTCTGGTCGATAAGGTATTCCATATGTGGTACGCTGCTGAAGGCACCGGAACAGGTGACCAAATCGGCTATGCAACTTCTGTTGATGGATTGAATTGGACCAAATCTGAGCACAATCCGGTTCTGACAGGCGGCCCGCAGTACAAGAACACCTGGGAGATGGCAGATCACTGGACAGGTTCGGTAATAAAGAATGGCGACAAATTTAGAATGTATTATGCTTCTCATCCTATTGCCGGAACGGGTGATATCAGAATAGGCCTCGCTGAATCTGCGAATGGTGTGGATTGGGTAAGATATGAGGGCAATCCCATTTTGGATTTTGGGTCGCAAGGAGCTTGGGAGTATGGAAGAGTGCTTCATCCAACAGTTGTTTTTGCTGGTTCGCAGTATACCATGCTGTATGCGGGTGGACCAGTCTCTACACCCTTGAGAGTTGGCCTGGCCACCAGCAGGCTCTATCTCGATGATGTGAAAGTCAACACCAAGGCTTCGCACCTGGATTCCATCCCAACCCTGAGCTTCGGCACTTTGCCCCAGGCAAAGATCTCCAGCAATGGCACAAACGATGCATTCGATGTTGCGGTCACCTGTCGGATTGTTTCCGGAAGTGATGTGCTGTATTCAGATCTGCAGACCGTTGGCTTTGTCAAAGGCCAGGATATAAAGTTTACGGAAGTGACCTTTGCAGAACTTCCGCCATTGGAGCCAGGCCTCTATGACATCGCTTTTTGGACCGAGATGGCCGGTGACGAGAATCCGGGCAATGACACCTTGCATACGTCAATCAGGGCAATCAACCTCATTGAAGGTTTTGAAAAAGGCATGGCCAAATGGTCTTGTGAAGCGGGCTGGGGCCGTATCACCTATTTTGGACGTTCGGGAAAGAGCAGTCTTTACAGCCTATCCAATCCTGTGGCGGACAATTGCAGCGAAAGCGCTGCAACGGCTGTATCTATCGTAGACCTCTCTGGTCTGAGCAAAGCCTATTTGTCCTTCTACACGGTGTATAATTTCAAGGAAAACGAATCCGGTCTGGTGGAGGTCAGCAGCGACGGGGGTGCGAATTGGCAACAGGTGGGAGAAGCCATCACCGGCAAGCGAGCGCGTTTTGCAAAGATGGATTACAGTTTAAACGATTTCTGCGGTGCAGGCAATGAAGAGATCGGCATTCGTTTCAGGATTATCAACGATACGACCACCGCTTTTCCTGACTGGTACATCGACGACATCTCTTTGTATCCGAACGAAGAGACAGGTGTGCGGCCGGTCTCCCGACCTGCATTTCCATCTGACTTTTCATTGCAACAAAATTTTCCCAATCCCTTCAATCCTATCACAACCATCGCGTTCACCTTGCCGGTCTCTTGTCAGGCCACCTTAAGGATCTACAATCTGCAGGGACAGGAGGTCGCCACTTTGGTGTCTGAGCAGCTCGGCGAAGGGGAACATCGCACTGAATGGGATGCTGCCGGCCTGCCCAGTGGAGTGTATGTCTATACCCTGGAAGCAGCCCGGTTCCGCCAGGCGAAAAAGCTGTTGTTGTTGAGATAGCCTTCAGTGAAATCTTTCCCCTCCAACAAATTCTTTCCATTTTTGTAAACTATTCGTATATTGTCGATCTAATCGCGGTCGCCGTCTGCTGGCGGCGACCGCGGCCTTTGCGAGCAGCACAGATTGCCATTGCCCCGCTCGAACCCGGTACACAATGAATCAGGCAGGAGTTTCCGACCATGGGTGGTCTATTCGGCGTTGCAGCCAAACAGGAATGTGTCCTCGATCTCTTTTACGGAACCGACTATCACTCCCATCTCGGCACCCGCCGCGGCGGCATGGCCGTTCTAAACGGCGACGGTTTCACCCGCTCGATCCACAACATCGAAAACAGCCCGTTTCGCACCAAATTCGAAGACGATCTGGCCAAATTCCACGGTTCCACCGGCATCGGCTGCATCAGCAACGCCGCCAGCCAGCCGCTGATCATCGGCTCGCACCTCGGCACCTTTGCCATCGCCACCACCGGCCGCCTGATCAACAAGGCCGAGCTGGTCGACCGCCTCTTCAGGCAGCGCACCACCCATTTTTCCGAGATGAGCGGCGGCAAGATCAACTCAACCGAGCTGGTCGCCACCCTGATCAACCGCCAGGAAAGCTTTGTCCAGGGCATTCACAGCGCCCAGCAGGCGATCGAAGGCGCCTGCTCCATGCTGCTGCTCACCGGCCAGGGCATCATCGCCAGCCGCGACCGCCTCGGCCGCACTCCGCTGATCATCGGCAAAAAAGCGGACAGCCATTGCGTCGGCGTGGAGACCTGCGCCTTTCCCAATCTCGGCTACGAGCCGGTCTACGAGCTGGGTCCGGGCGAAATCGTGCGCCTGACCGCCGACGGCTTTGAACAGCTGCAGCCGCCCGGCAAACAGCTGCAAATCTGCGCGTTTCTGTGGATCTATTACGGCTATCCGGCCTCGACCTATGAAGGCCGGAACGTCGAGCAGGTGCGCAACCGCTGCGGCGCCTGTCTGGCCAAACGCGACACCGTCAAACCCGACCTGGTGGCCGGCATCCCGGATTCGGGCATCTCGCACGCCCTCGGCTATGCCAATGCCGCCAATCTGCCCTATTGCCGGCCGTTCGTCAAATACACGCCGACCTGGCCGCGCAGTTTTATGCCGCAGGATCAGACCATCCGCAACCTGGTGGCACGCATGAAACTGATCCCGATTCGCGAATTGATCGACCAAAAAAACCTGCTGTTCTGCGACGATTCGATCGTCCGCGGCACCCAGCTGCGCGAAACCATTCAGCGCCTGTTCAGCTACGGCGCCGCCGCGGTGCACATGCGGCCGGCCTGTCCACCGCTGGTCTTTTCCTGCCCGTTTCTCAATTTGTCGCGCAACCGCTCGGAACTCGATCTGGCCGCCCGCCGCGCCATCGAAGAGCTGCAGGGCCCCGGCTGCACCGATTTCACCGCCTATACCGACCACACCACCGCAGACTACGCGGCCATGGTCGACCGCATCCGCCAGCACCTCGGCCTGACCACGCTGCGCTATCAGCATTTGACGGACATGATAAAAGCGATCGGCCTGCCGCAAGAACAGATCTGCACCTTTTGCTGGACCGGCCGCGGCCGCTGAGGCAACCCGCGCGGCGGTCCATAAACGGAACCCATGCCATGATCTCCCTCATCGCCCTGCTCGGCAACCCGGGCAGAGAATACGCACACACCCGCCACAACATCGCCTGGATGGTCGAGCCGCACCTCTCCTTCAGCGGCCGCCTTAACTGGCAGGAGAAATTCAAAAGCCTGACCAGCACCATCGCCCTTGCCGACCGCCGCCTCATCCTGCTCAAACCGCAGACCCTGATGAACCGCAGCGGCGACAGCGTGCAGAGCGCGGCGCACTTTTTCAAGATCCCGCCGGAAGAGATCCTGGTGGTGCACGACGATCTGGAACTCGAGTTCGGCTGGATCGCCTGGCGCCGGGGCGGCGGCCTGGCCGGCCACAACGGCCTGCGCTCCATCGCCGAGCGCCTGGCCAGCCGCGATTTCAGCCGCTTCCGCCTCGGCATCTCGCGCCCCGTGCGCGGCAACACCGCCGACTATGTGCTCAGCCCGTTCAGCAAGAGCGAACAAAACGACCTCGATTGCTTTCTCGTTTGCGCCGCGCAAAGGCTGGAAAAGACGCTGCTGAGCGACGAACCGTTGCCGGTTACGGCAAACAAAATCAATTGCCTGTGAGGGATTTTAAAGCAGAGCAATAAGGTTGGGATCGGGGGGACGGCATTGGCTACTGAGGTGAAAAAAAGAGCGGAAATAAGGTTAAGATCTTTCTGCACAGCGATCGGCCCGTTCCGACTCGGGAAGAACCAATACCAAAAAAAAGATGCAACGAATCGCCCAAAAAACCATGCAAAATCTGTCATCTGCAGACAACTCAAATTTGAACCATTACAAGATTTAGCCACATCTCAGCAGATCAGCTGAACCTTTCTCGTGTTGATGGATTACAGAAAGGCTCAGGTGTCTAAAAATCACTTGCATTTTCACAAGAATTTTAATATAATTGTACAATTGTACATAATATGAGATGATTATGAAAATCGTAATCGACACCTCAATCGTGGTCGCCGTGATAACAAACGAAATACACAAGCCGGTTTTAATCGATAAAACCAGGGGGGCTTATTTGCTTGCCCCCTCTTCTCTTCCCTTTGAAATTGGCAACGCAATCTCGGCAATGTTTAAAAGAAATCGTATCTCTCTCGAACAAGCTTTCTCAGCCCTTGAGGCCTTTGAAAAAATTCCTATCCAGCTTTGTGACGTCAATCTGAACAGATCGGTTGAATTGGCACAAATCCTGGATATCTATGCCTATGATGCCTATTTTATCGAATGCGCTCAAACCTATAAATCCCCCCTTCTTTCGCTTGATCAGGGACTCGTCGATGCTGCAACAAAAATCGGCATCAAATCGATAGAGGTTTAAAATGACCATTTACACCTATTCTGAGGCAAGACAAAATTTCGCCTCTGTTCTTGACAAAGCCAAGAAAGTTGGCGAGGTTTTGGTAAAACGCAAAGATGGGACGATCTTTGTCATAAAGCCTGTCACAAAAAACGATTCTCCCCTGGATGTGCAAGGTATCGATATTGTCCTATCGAGAGATGAAATCGTCGATTTGCTGCATGAGGTGAGACAAAGATAGTCCGAATTAACTTTGCCCTTCGTAGTGATGAGAATTTGCCAATCCCAACATGAATCCGATGCAGTTACGCAGCCCCCACTGTATCGACCGCAGGCAACGATCTCGATGCAAAGCGCAGAGCAATAAGGTTGGGGTCGGGGGGCGATATTGGCTACGAAGGTGAAAAAAAGAGCGGAAATAAGGTTAAAGAACACTACAACGCCATACGAAATGTGCACAAGCCGTACGCAGTACCGCCTTCAGGCGGGCTCTTGAATCATGCAGGACCGGTACGCAGCAGAGCAATAAGGTTGGGATTCGCGGGCGCGCCATTTTCTACTGAGGTGAAAAAAAGAGCGGAAATAAGGTTAAGATCTTTCTGCACAGCGATCGGCCCGTTCCGATTTGGGAAGAGCCAACACCAAAAAAAGATGCGACGAATCGCCCAACAAACCATGCAAAATCTATCGCCTGCAGACGGCCAAACCTTATTTTCGGTTTTTTTCAACCTTAATAGAAAAATCCTGGCAATTAAATCCCAACCTTATTACCTTATTTATATCTTCCGGCAATTGAACTGATTAGTTTTTGTTTATATTGATTTTATTTACCACGAAGAAAACGAAGGGGAAAAATTCGAAATTCGAATTTCGAAATTCGAAATGTGAGAGGTTTCCATGCCCGAAAATGAAGTCAAACAGCTCCTGCACCTGACCCACAACGACGTGCTGCGGGCGGTCGATATCCTGGAAAAGCAGCTCAACATCCTCTATCAGCGCGCCCAGGTGCTGATCAGCCTGGCCGGCGTCACCCTGACCATTACCGGTTTTTCCGGCCGCCTGATCGCCGCCACCAACCGGCCGGCACAGGTCCTGATCATCGCCGGCCTCGGCCTGGTGCTGGCCAGCGCCGTGTGGATCTACAGCCGCGTCATGGCCATCAAATGGATCACCAGCGAGGTGCAGCCCGACAGCGAGCGCTTTCTCGCCGCGGTCATCCGCCGCCGCAACCAAAAGACCTTTGCCTATTCCCTCGGCGGCAAGATCCTGCTCGCCGGACTCTTTCTCTATTGCCTGGCCTTTGTTATCATGTTGCTCAACGCCTGACACACCCTCATCCCAAACGAAAGGAACCCCGCATGAACAAACGACTCCTCTTCCTCTGCCTGCTGCTGGGGGCGGCGGGCGCGGCGCTGCCGCAACCGCAGGAAACCGATCACCCGTCTTCTGCCTATATCCAGGCTCTGGCCGTCGATCCGCAGGACCCGCAGCGCGTCTATGCGGCCACCATGGGCGCCGGCCTCTTTATCAGCGACGACGGCGGCGACTTCTGGCGATCGGCGGTCGATCTTTCCGAACACCAGTCCATGACCTCGGTGGAGCTCGATCCGCAGGACCCGACCCGCCTCTATGCCGGCGGCGAACACAGCGGCGTGTGGATGTCGACCGATCGCGGCGACAGCTGGAAATTCATCGGCCTCGACAGCGCCAACGTCTGCGACATCGCCGTGCACCCGCAGATCAGCGGCTGGGTGCTGGTGCTGGCCAGCGACGGCGTCTATCGCTGCAAAGAGGTCGGCGTCGCGCCCTGGGAACACGTCTTTGATTACGCGGTTGCCCTCGGCGACGCCATGCCGTCCTCCGGCCGCCGCAGTTACATCCGCTTCAGCCGCTTCCAGAAAGTCGAGATCGACCCGCATCACCCGCAGACCGTGCTGCTCAGCAGCCGCTGGGAAGGCGGGTTCCGCCGCAGCGATGACGGCGGCGACACCTGGATTCACCACACCCTCGGCGGCTTGTTTCGGCGCATGGACCCGATCCTGTTTCACCCGGACGACCCGGACATCGTTTTCGTCGGCACCCATCACCAGGGGCTGTTCAAGAGCCACAACCGCGGCCAGAGCTGGGTCAGCATCAGCCTGGGCATGCAGCCGCAGCGCCGCACGCCCTATTACGGCGCCTATCTGATCTCCGGCCTGGCCATGGCGCCCTCGGATCACAACGTGCTCTATACCGGCAGCGACAATTCGAACTGGAAATCGATCGACGGCGGCCTGTCGTGGCAGGAACTCGGCAAGAGCCTGACCTGCCCGTTTGCGCGCGCCTTTGCCGTGCACCCGCAAAATGCCGACATCGTCTGGGCAGGCACCAACGTCGGCGTCTACAAATCGATCGACGGCGGCGCCACCTGGACCTTCAGCAGCAACGGCATGCCGCAGGTGCCGATCCGCGGCACCGCGGACCTGCAACTGCAGGACGGCCTCTATCGCTTTGCCTGGGCCGGCCGCAGCCCGCAGGTCTTTCGCCGTCCGCTCGAGCCGCTCGGTCCCTGGCTGCCGGTCAACTGGCTGCTGCCCGAGCCAGCCGCGACCATCGAAAAAGGCGACGGCCCCAACGAAATCCGCCTGGTCAGCGACGTGCAGACCACCACCAGCCACGACGGCGGCCTGCGCTGGCAGGACCGCGACCCGCTCTTTGTCGACATCGCCTCGCCGGTCGAAACCCTGGCGTTCAGCGGCAACCGCAGCGATCCGGATCTGTGGACCGTGGAGATCGAGCTCAACGGCCGCGCCTTTTTCGACGACCGCTGGGTCGGCACGCTCTACCGCCGGACGCCCTATATCGCCCTCTATCTGGTGACGCCCGATTACCCGCTCGACCGCAGCGTGCCGTTCTGGCAGACCACGATCGACCGCGCCATGCGCTTTACCGTGCAGATCCCGCGCCGCGACCTGCCAAAAACCAAGGCGCTGTTTTACTGCGAAGTGCGCGACTTTCAGCGCAACACCCTGTTCGGTTTTGCGCCTGTGCAGCCGGACAAGAGCGGCAAGGTGGTGCTCGACCTGGCGCCCGACAAGCGGCTGCCCGGCCTGCAGAAACAATTCGAGTCATTGCAGCAAGGAAAATAAGAGAGCAAAAATCCGGATCCGGTATGCAAACGCCGACCACAGATGCACTCCGCCTGGCAACGGATTTAAGGCAATCGGCAAGACCAAACACAAACAAGCTGCGGGGGGCAAACCTTCTGCGCCCAACCGGTTTTTGCGAGATAAAATCGCCTGAGCGCAAACCATCGGACAAGGACGACGATATGAAAAAACTCCTGATCGCTTCCATTGTTCTCACGGCGACAATCAATTCGCTTGCGCAAACAGAACAAACACCCGCAAAATGGAGCCTGGCGACGAGCCTCACCTATCCGCTGGCGGACATTTACCTGTTGCAGATCAATTATCGTCCCGCCGCCGGACACGAGCTCTTTTTCGGGCCGTGTTGGCAAAATTTCGAGCATGACAGTTTCGAGGTCAATGCCCTCACCCTTTTGCTCGGTTACCGCCGGTTCATCTACAGGGGATTGCACCTCGAAGCGGAGCTCTACCCGGCCTACAACAAGATCCATTCAAAGGTCAACGACAAGGACTATCCGGGCATCGAGATGTGGGGCGAATTCAAGATCGGCTATCGGTTCGATCTGGCCGGGTGCAGGCTGTATATCCAGCCTGCACCCGGCATCGGGTTCGGCTTTTTCCGCACCAACAAACCACCCAATTTCGACGAGGAGATCGACTATCCGACCTTTACCCTGCAGCTGCTGGTGGGGATCAGGCTGTAGCGCGAGCAAAGCCGGTCGGTCCGCGCAACCAGCCGGCCGGCATGGGCGATGTGGAATCCTGGCGCAAGAACAACAGACGGAGGAGAGCGATGCGTATCGGTTTTTGTTGTGTTCTTTTGATCTCCGCAGCGGGGCTGTTTTGCGGCTGCGGCCGCGAGACCGCTAACATCGAGCAGGCGCCGGTGTTTGTCGGCGGCAGCGAAGGCTACGACACCTTTCGCATTCCGGCCCTGGTGGCGACGCCGTCGGGCGCTGTGCTGGCGATCTGCGAGGGCCGCAAACGCGACCGCAGCGACAGCGGCGACATCGATCTGGTGGTCAGGCGCAGCGTCGACAACGGCCGGACCTGGAGCGGTCTGCAGGTGATCTGGGACGACGGCGACAACACCTGCGGCAATCCCTGTGCGGTGGTCGACCGCGCCACCGGGGTCATCTGGCTGCTCATGACCCACAATCTGGGCACGGACCGCGAGCCGGAGATCATCGCGCAGACCAGCACTGCTAGCCGCACGGTGTGGGTGTGCAGCAGCGCCGACGACGGTCTGACCTGGACTGCGCCGCTCGAGATCACCGCGGCGGTGAAACAGAGCGACTGGACCTGGTATGCGACCGGGCCGGGCAACGGCATTCAGCTGCGCAGCGGCCGGCTGCTGGTGCCGTGCGATCACATCGAGGCCGGCACCGATCATTATTATTCGCACGTCATCTTCAGCGACGACCACGGCGCCAGCTGGCAGTTGGGCGGCCGCACGCCGCAGCATCAGGTCAACGAGTGCGCGGTGGTGGAGCGCGCGGACGGCACCCTGTTGCTCAACATGCGCAACTATGACCGCAGCCGGAAGGAACGCATGATCAGCACGAGCGCGGACGAGGGGCTGACCTGGAGCGACCTGCGGCCGGATTCGGCATTGATCGAACCGATCTGCCAGGCGAGCCTGATCGCGGTCGAGCCAGGAAAAGGCGGGCAGCTGCTGTTGTTCTCGAATCCGGCCGACCGCGAGGAGCGCGTGCGCATGACGGTGAAATTGAGCGCCGACAGCGGCGCGACCTGGAGCGCGGGATTGCGGTTGACCGCCGGCCCGGCGGCCTATTCGAGCCTGGCGCAGCTGGCCGACGGCCGCATCGGCTGCCTGTACGAGACCGGCAACGACTCGCCCTATGAACAGATCAGGCTGGCGCGCTTTGCGCTGGCGGAACTGCTGGACGAGGAATAGAAAGGGAAAATGGGGGAAGGGAAAAAAGCAACACGTTGCAGGCGAATACTATTTTCAAATTATTTATACATTTGATTTAATTTAATATTGATATTTTTATTTGTAAAAAAAAATTATAATTTCCCTTGACTAATTTTTATTTTAGATTATTATTAATATAAAGGCATTAGATATGTTTTTTTATTTTCGGAACATGCAACAACCTGAAAGGAGAACAAAATGTATCTAAAATCATTTTTAGCTTTAATAATATTCGTTATTTTAATTACAGGTTGTTTATTAAATGATAATTCGAAATCTAGTGAAAAACTTAATAAATTACTTGTTTTTACAGATAATAATACAAGTAATACTCAAAGTATATTTCCAGGTCCATGGGTTTATCCGCCACCAGATACAGGAAAATGAGTTTAAGAAAATAATTGTAAACCATTGGATAAATAGACCAGAAATTATGTATATTGTCTTCGTATTTTTAAAAATAGGCAAAATTATTTGGTCTATAAGTGGGCAATACTGGATTTGAAGCAGTGACCTCTGGTATATGAGACCAGCAGCTTCACGCGGTTAAACCCAATAAATACAATCGAAATTAAAATTCAAAAGTGAAAAATGGAACAATTTGGGAAGCGAATATTAAGATATAAGTTTTATGATCTGTTGGCCTGTTGGTTGCGCCGTTCTCTTATTTATATGACATAGAATCCGGCGTTAAAACATTTTGATTTTAGTGTCGGCTTCTTCCTCAATCCTTAACACAGCGAACCGAAAAGCCGTAAAGCTTATGGTCGTAGAAGCGAACGACTTCTGACCTGGAAAAACCTAGATCCCGGTGCCATGCTCTGTTTGCATGACTCTCCAAAGAAGACCAATAGAGCGTGTATTTGCCGATATTGTGGAAAACACCAACGTCATTGCGGCAACCGCCGGGCAAGGCGGAAAAACCGCTCTCATTCGTCGCGCCGGTATTGGGATTTTGCCAGTGTGTTGTGGTGGTTTCTTTTAGCTTGCCGCCCTCGTTTGTACCGCGCCAGCCGATATCATCCGCTTCCGACTGGCTCATACCCAGGTACATTTCTAACTGTTTCCACTCTTCATCGCTCGGAACGTGCCAACCTTCAGGCGCCAGTCCGCGGAGATCGTTCACTGCATACCAATTGTATAATCTACCATATGTCGGTACATTGCCGTCATTATTGTCATAACTGCAATAAGCGCCAGTTTCAGGATTTCCCCATGCATCGTTTTCAGTTATATTTGCGATAGCTTCACCGTTTCGGTAATGGGTAACCTTTAGATTTTCCGCCATCCACCATTGCTCGCCGATTTTAACCGTGCGATAACGATTGCCATCAATATCTTTCATTTCTCTGCCGCAATTTGAACAACAAAGACCAAAAACAAACAGCAACAGGAGAAAAAATCTATACTTTTTCATTTTTTACCTGTATTTCAAATATTCGAATCGAACAACTCACCGCTCAAAAGATCAATAAACAGCCCCCTTATCATCTTATTGTGTTCGGTTTTGTAGTTGTAGAGGGATTTTGTGAAGGCATCTTTTATCTGTTTATGCTCCTCCTGAGTGAGCCGGATATCAGGGAGGAATTCGACTTCGATCCGCATGGGCGTGTTGTATTTGCGCAAGATTTCCTCGGCTTTTTCAAGAGCTTTTGTCCTTGCCGGGCCGAAGATGCCTCGTTTATAGAGAATTTCCTCAATGGCCTCTTTTATGCTCTCATCGAAGCCGTCTTCAGCAAGGGGAAATTCGATCAGGTAGCCCATGGTAGAGTCCTGATATTAAATAAGTTAAGAAAACTACCTAACAATTGTATCAGTCTTGCGTGATTTGCATCGTCGTGGATGAAATGGCAGAGCTTTAAGCCTCAAGATATTTTGCATTCCGAAATTCTGGAGGAATGATGCGAACCAGTTCACCATCTAAATCTATTCCATATTTCACAGCTAGGTAAGCAACATGAACTCCGAAGATTGCCCGAAGATTACCAAGCTGGCTAATAAAAGAAAAGCGACTGCCAGATCTGCCATAATTTTTTGTATTATCAAGGTATTCACGGCATGCTGCTCGCATTGCTTTAAGTGAAGAAATGGCCTCTGACTCCTCCGACAAACGTTGCAATGCTTCTGTCAGCTCAGATCTGATTGTGCATATAGATTTAACAACATCTCGATCGTCTTCAAAATGAAAATCGCTATAGAGCGCACGTCGGTCTTCAAGAAAAATGAAAGTTTCACGAATGATTTTTCGTTCTGATTCTGGAGGAGTCCATGAAATCCCAAAAATTGGAATTGACACCCCTGTAATTCGATTTGCAAGGTCTTTGAATGCCACCGTAGTTTTATTCATTTATAAAATACCTCCTTGTTGACCTTAACAATGGGAATCAGCGTTAGCATACAACGTCATCTGCTGAATGATATCATAAGCTGCTCTTCACTTCATCTACTGGTTTCGTTCCAAGGATCATTGCTTCGACGTCAGCTCTGACGGTGGCTAATTGGTCTTCTGCCTTTGCCAGTGCAAGAAGGGCTTTCTCGCGGGCCTGTGCGTATTCTCGCTGTTCAGGTTCAGGTATATATGGAATGTGAAGTTGACAGAGGTTTTCGGTATACATGCGTTGCTTTACGGCTCCGACACGGTTGAATTGAACTAGGTCGATGAAGAACGGCGTCTGAATCAAGACGGCCACAAAACCGGGAAGCAAGAGATCAGGCACATTTTTCCTTATCCGCCAGACTTGATACTCTGGACTTGTAATAGCATCTTCCGGCACGTCAGGGACGGTGCCAAGAGAACCGACATTGCACCGCGTGGGATTGTGAAAAAACCAATCCTTGCGGATTCGTTTGTAAGGTGCATTGAATGATGCACCTTTCTGTCTGGAGTTTAGAAAAACACCTTCTTTGTTGTTCACACCGTAGACAGGCCAATCGTGTTCGGGTTCGTCAAACGGTCGAACAATCTCGGTTGCATCCTCAATGAAGTCACCCATCGGACGAAATGAGGAGCACGCCAAACGAAACGCGGAAGCGCGTCCCGATTTTACATCCCATGCTTCGAGGTTTTTGAAGTCGAGGGCAAAGAACCGAGTATGAATCACGTCTTGAGCTGCCTCTCGTGTGTAAAGTTCGCAAAGTCGTTCATTGAGGATTTTCACTGGTTCAACCAAGGCGGTACGGGCAGCGGCGAGTTCTTCTTCGGCTTGGTGCCAGTAGTCTACGATTGTATGTTGTGTGTTGAAGGATGGGATAGGCACGCATTCCGATTCGAAGAAGTCGAGTTTGACCTCTTTCCGCCCTTCGGCTCCAACTTTATTCCGCCAGAGATGAGCGCGGAAGAAGCGCGATTGAATCAATAGGAGAAAATACTCCGGAATGATCTTGTCCCTGTCTGGTTTGTATACTGCGAAATGATTGGTTACAACGATATTCGGCCATGCAGGCATAATTCCTACTGCACCATTCTTGAGGTCGATCTTGGCAACGACAATATCGCCAGGATGTGCGAAGAATAAATCCATTGTATAAATGCGGCCAGGGGCTACATCGCGTTTGTCGACGGATCCGTCAAAATGGATGGTGATCGGTTGAAGGTCAGTGAACGAATGTGTTGCTAGATCTACCTTCTCCTTTCGGGGCTGTAAAAATGTTCCGATTGGTCGCATTGTTTCTGGAGGCCAATTCCATTTTATCTTGTGAAAGCTGCCCGGATCCCAACGAGCAATCTCCTGAAACAGAACCGCAAAAGCCTTTCCTGTAGCTGGTGCAATCATGCGGGGGCCTCCGCTGCAAGGAAGGGTTTGGGATCTGCCCTAAAGGCTTTGTAAAGCTCGAGGGCTGAGTGGTTGATGTCCGACGGTATGTAGTCGTTTGGTACAAGCTCGTTCAATACGCGGTCGGTCTCGCCGGTGGCGGTGATGCCGACATGCTCGGCTTCATAAAGGAAGATCGGATACGGGAAGCGGGATTTAAACAAGAAGCGGGCTTCTGTCTCTATTTTCGTTTCCATGTAGCGGGTGTACTGCTTTACTACGCTTTGTAGGGCTTTCCGGTGGTTGGTGTCTCTGTCACGTTTAGCCTGAGTGATAGCCGCTTCGAGTTCTTTGGTCTTGGTTACAATCTCGGAGGCGTATTTGTCATGTATTTCCTGGGTGGCAGTGCTCTGTTTGAGGAGGAAGTCGGCTTGCTCTTGTTCGGTGAACTTTTGCATGAAAAGTAGAGATGCTTTCACTGATGCGCCGGACGACACAAAAGTCTCGGGCGGCAGGGACACAACGGCTCGGATGAAAGCGCGGTTTTCGCAGAACTCGCGGACATAGGCCAGGGAAGGATTATTGAAAACCCCTTCGGGCAGGACGATGCCAAGACGTCCGCCAGGCTTTAATAGATCAAGGCAACGTTCAATGAAGAGAATTTCGGTTTTAATATTGCCGACTTTTTTATTCGTACCTTTCGCAGTGGGCAGATCAAACAAACTGGCGATGGGTTTACCTTTAGCAGCCCGGATGCGTGAAAGCGCGTTGCGGTAGGGCTCTCCAAAGATGTCCACATAGCGCCGTTCGATTTCATCTGGGATCGTAACTTGCTCTTCAAGCACAGTATCGGACGGTTCGACATTCGAACCGAAAGGCGGATTGGTCAGAATGATATCGAAGCGGCCTTCAAAGATTCCATTGACATTCAGAAAACCGTCATGGTGATGAACTCCTCCGTGGCCGTCCCCGTGCATGATCATGTTCATCTTACTAGTGCGGGCCATGCGGTCGTTAGCATCTGTACCGTAGATACAACGGTTCGCCAGGTTCCAAAGCCGGGAGCCCTCTACGTCGCTATCGAGAGTCTCTTGCAGGGCTTCGTATTTTTCCCGGAGTGCCTGGGCTTTCTTCTCCTCCGACATGCGCTCCTTCTCGATCTCTTCACGGTATTCTTGATATTGCCTATCTACATCGGCAAGAATTTGTTCTCGCACAATCTCAAAAAAGCGAATCAGGAAGCCACCGGAGCCGCTTGCTGGGTCGCAAATAACTTCGCCTTCTTTGGGGTCTAACATGCGAACCATGAATTCAACGATGGGGCGCGGCGTGAAGAACTGCCCTATTTCACCTCGAAAAGTCTTGCCAAGGAAGCGCTCAAAGGCAATGCCTTTGATATCTTCGCTTGTGTCCGAAAGGTTGTAGCGTTCTAATAGACGGACGATCTCAAGGCCTGTCGCTGATTTCAAGTTAAGACGTTCGTCTTCCTCGAAGATACAGTCGCCCCGGTAGTGATCCTTCGTTTTCTGGAACAGGTCTTCAAGCGGATTATCTGCAAGCTGCTCTTGAAGGAACTCCACGGTAAAAAGATTCTTGCGTCGTCGTCGGCGTTTCAGTTCCCGTTCGACGTAGACCTTGACGAATAGAATTTTCGCGATTTCGTCGAAGGCAGCCACAGGATCTTTCTTTTCCCGATTCCGAATCACATTATGGCATTGGTGAAGAAGGTTGGCGAACTCGTCTTCCTTGAATGTTTTCAGGCGTGTGAGCAGTTCTTCAATCTGCTTGTCTGTGGCATCCGCGTGGGGGATGTTTTCGATCTCTTCCAAGTAACCTGGCATTCGGTCTTTACGGACGCGCCAGAACTTGGTTTCCGTATTGTTGTGAGTGACGAAGAACGGGGCATTCGTCAATCTGGCATAGTTGTCGCCCTGGGCATAGTCGTTTGTACGGATCGTGACGTTATCTGATTTGCATTCAACGATAATTAAAGGTGATTTGTGTCCTTGTTTATCTTGCGGAGAACGCCAAATCACAAAATCAGCTCGCGCTCTACCTGAACCACGTCCTGTGACTTCCTCTTCCTCAGAAATTTGTTCAAATGTAAAGCCATACTCATATAAAAGAATTAGCAAGTATTCTTGTCTTACATATTCTTCGGGGGTTTCAACCAACCATTTTTTCCTAATATTGCTCCATATTTTCCCATTTTCTCTCTTAAGAGCTGCTCCATTTTCCACAACATATTCAATGCGAGATCCTTTTACACCTGATCGTTTCATAATTATTCCTAGCTTGTAAGAACATATCGGGGAGTGTAGTTAATACAAAAAGAGGTAAAAAATCACCTCTGGGTGGGATCCTAGGTACGACTTATCATCTCTAAATAGTCTTGTTCAATATCCTTTGACTTTAAAATGCAATTTTTTAGACATTTCCATAATGTATTATTTAGTTGAAATTCTATGACTGCGGATCCTTTGAACTTTTTATTCAGGATATCTTCTGTTAAAAAAGAATAAATTCGGTGAAAAATAACCCATGTATTCAGCTTAAAGCTATCTTGTTTTTCATCAATATAAAAATAATTATCTTCGGAATGACAACCGAGATCAGGTTTCCGATGATTTTTTTGACTGGTGGTAGGGCAGACCAGGTATGGTTCGCCTTTTTGAGGAGTGTTTAAAATAATTAACAATTTGTTACTTGTTCCGCCATCGGCAAATTTAAAATCTTTTATGAATAAAACCGTACCTGCAATCATTTTTCCCCAAAAAGCTCCTTGAATTCTTTGTCGATTTTTATTCTATCATTTAATATATCAAAATCTAATGAATCTTTTTGATCATCCAGAGCAAGAGAATAATCAATCAATTCAGATTCGCCCTTGCTTTTAATAGTTTTATCCCACGGCATATTTTTTAAGTGGGTTGATTCACTCATATCATCGCTTTTTGCTTCTTTGAAAATAAAAGCTATTTGTTCTAATAATTCTAATTCACGTTTTGTAAAGATCTTTTTGTTGAACTTTTTTCGCGGAAGAATTTTCAAACATTTACCCATACCGTTAGAGAATTCTTCATACTCGATGAAAAAGTATTCCTTAAAATCGTTTGGATTTTTATCAGGCTCTAATTCTCGGAAAATGCTAGGAGGGACAGGTCCTTTGCGCCAAGCTTCATAATCCAATCCTGTTACAGAACGACCTGTTTGTTTGAAATGGATAAAATCAAGAAAATATAGTAACTTGAGGACTTTAAGTTTATGGCAATAATCGGTGTTTTTTACAAAATAGAGAATCGCATTTAACAGTTTTTCTCGCTCTCTACCTATCATATCGCTATCTCATTTTTAAAAAAATACTTTCATCTGAATGAAATTAATAATAATATTTCTTACAAAAAAGAAAAAACTAAGCAAGCCAATCTATATGTTTAAGATGTGATTGATAGTCATTTAATTAAAACGTCACATACTAATATCAGAGTTAAAACAAAAATTGCTACAGTGAACCAAAATAATTTATTTGATAAATTTTCATTACTTTTCGCAATTTTCGCGTTCATGCTTGCCGTGCGTGAAAGAGCTAGCAGAATCAGATCCATAGAGTGCTTAAAAATCCTTAATTCATTGTTTTCTTTTTCATCTATATCTCCGAAAACATCTCTTTTCAATCTGAAATACGTTTCGTGAATATCGCAGGCTATCTGCTCGCTTGTTTTCAGCATGTCACGGTCGACCTCATTTTCGGCGTCTTTTCTGGTTCCGAACTCTGTCGGATCGCCAAAATTGAGTCTTTTCCAATTACGATTTTTCACCTTGCGTTTTTCTTGTGGATGAAAACTTGCATCATCACCAATCCTCATTTTCCCCTCACGATTTGAAGGAGTTTTTCCTCACAACCTCATCTTCACCACAGCCCCATCCTTCAGATTCACTGCGCCGTAATATCGGCCGTCAATATAGAGCTGTTCGAGTATTTTCCCATTAGTGGAAGTGCATCTGATCAGAGCCGAGCCGTCTGCATCGGTAAAAGCGGGATGGTAGCCATCGATATCCGGGAAACTGATTTTTGCTCCTTTGATGTGGTTTCCTTGCGTGTCCTCCAAAAGGATCCTGACCGTGATTGTCGGCATTTTACCCAATCCAATTCTTAGTGTGCAATGCCCTTCGAATGATTTGTTAGGAAATGTTCTACCAATTGGGAGGACATTGATCTATTTTTAATATCCCGTTTGTCAATTTTCATCTAAACCATTATAATCTATTTCATTTCTCAACATTTTACAGTGTTTTATTATCGTCTCGATATCCTTTACAAGATCCTTATAAAATGGAACTCCTTCACTACCCTTAAATTGTAGCATCAGATGTTCGAAAGATAATTTCAGATTTTTATTATATGGGTAACGAAGAGATTCATACATATGGTTAATATGAATTTTATTTTCATTAATGAATTGTTGCAGGATATCAGGCATATTTGATTGTTCGATATATTTTTTAAAGATATTTTGTAATTCAATTTCAGTTGAATATACTTTTGTAAAATTCTTAAATAATTCCATTAACTTATGTTCGGGTTTTGGTTCGTATCCCGGTTTTAGAAAAAGAAATCCTTTCAATGTTAGTTCAAGCCCATGATAAAAATCAAAAAGCAAAGGTTCAATTAACCTTGCATCACTCCATTTCGTCTTATCAAAAAACTCTTGTATCTCATATTCTGGAGATGGTGGATTCCAAACGAAAGAGGTGGTTTGATTTCTATGTTCAATCACTTGCTCAGCGACAAGTCTTGATAAATGCAAATATTTTTGCCCCAATTCATAAAATTTACGAAATTTACGCAAGTCTATTTTAGTTCGCATTTTGATTCTCCTAAAAAGACTAAGTTTATTTTTCTTGAAGAAATGCTATTCTCACAAATCCATCTTCCCGATCTTTTCAGCCAGCCTTTGCCGGGCGATCTTTGTGAAATTTTTGGTTATTACAATGATATTATTTCTTTTATTAAATTTTATCAATTTTTTAAAAGTAATAAATACACTTTTCCTATGCAACCAAATAAATAATAAATAATGAAATTGTCTTTCGCCTCCTCTGCACCGCCACCCCCAAAATCTACGACGAGGTGCAAAACGGCCGTTTCGATGGGGATCTTTTTCTTTTGCTCTCCGAGATGACCATCAAACTGCCGCCGCTGTCCGAGCGCAAGCAGGATATCCCGATTCTGGTCGAGCACTTTCTCCAGCGCATCTGCGCAGAGCTGGGCCGGCCGATGCCGGCCATCAATTTCGAGATCTTTAACCAGATGCTCAAGCATTCCTGGCCGGGCAATCTCAAGGAGCTGGAAAACGTGGTGCGCAACCTGGTGCTCTCCTCGCCGGAAAACGAGCTGTTGCCGGAGCTGCTCCCCTTTTTCAAAGCCGATCAGCAATTCGGCAATCTGCAGCTGCAACCCCTGAGCGCGGCGGTGGCGCAGCTCGAAAAAGAGCTCATCCAGAAAGCCCTGCGCCGCTTCGCCGGCAACCAGTGCCGCGCCGCCCAGGCCCTCGGCCTGTCCGAACCCAACATGCGCTTCAAGATGAAAAAACTCGGCATCCGCAAAGACGATTTCCTGCTCGGCCTTGAATAAAGCAAATCCGCCTTCCCGCCGCAGCAAAAAACCCTTGCCAACAGATCAACCCTTCGCTATATTTATAGAGACCCCCACCAACGGCCCTTGCACAGCGGTCCACTCAGGCCTCGAGCGCATGGGGTGCATCGCGGCGTTGATCAACACCTGCCCCCGCCGTCCCGGAGAAACGCACACACCCCCATTTAGTCTATCCCCCACCCCGTCTGAAGGAGAGGAGATGAAAACCATGCAAGTCTTGCGCATTGTCGCGTTTGCAGCGCTTTTCGTGTTGTTCGCGGCTAACGCCGATTTCGCTTCATCCGCCCGATCTGCGGCGCCCGCCGCCACCTTCCTGGTCACCAACACCGCGGACTCCGGGCCGGGCTCGCTGCGCCAGGCCATGCTCGATGCCGACGCGGCCGCCGGCGCGGATCAAATCCACTTCCATATCCCGCTGGCCGATCCCGGCTATGACGCGGCCGCCGGCGTCTGGACCATCCGGCCGCTGACCTGGCTGCCGCACCTCAACGACGATGGAACCGCGATCGACGGCCTCACGCAACGCTCCTTTCACGGCCTCGATCCCTCTTCCAGCCATCCGGTCATCTGTATCCTCAATGACGAGACGATCGGCAACGGCTTCGAGATCCAGGGTTCCTCCATCACCCTGACCGGCCTGACGATCTCCGGCTTTTCGAGTCATTCCGTCTTCATCATGGGTGATCACAACCGCATCAGCAATTGCCTGATCAATACCGATGCGAGCGGCATGCAGCGCCATCCGAATACATCCCGCGGCATCGAGATCAGCGGCGGCGATCACAATGTGA
Source organism: bacterium (assembly GCA_029565675.1). Taxonomy (GTDB): domain Bacteria; phylum Zhuqueibacterota; class Zhuqueibacteria; order Residuimicrobiales; family Oceaniaggregativiventaceae; genus Sulfursilanivivens. The sequence continues at coordinate 393,041 of JAKQNP010000002.1, read as the reverse complement.
TCGGCGGCGAAACCGCGGCGCAGCGCAACACGGTTGTCGGCCCACAGAGCTCGATCACCATCGTCATCTCCGCAGGCGGCAGGCGGAATGCGATCGCCAACAATTTTATCGGCCTCAACATCGCCGGCGACGACACCCTCGCCAGCAGGGTCGGCATCTTTATGGAGGAGAACTCCAACCTCAACACGATCGGTCCGGGAAACATCATCGCGGGCTGCGAGAACGACGGCATCGAGATCTACGACTGCGACAGCACCCGGGTGATCGGCAACATCATCGGCCTGGATGCGGGCGGCACGATCGCCCTGGGCAACCAGTTCGCCGGCATCCGGCTGCATGGCCGGTCTTCCTACACCGTCATCGGCGGTTCCACAGAGGGCGAGCGGAATATCCTGTCGGCAAATGGATACGGCATCCTGATCCCCTCGGAGGATTGCCGCCACAGCCGCATCCTCGGCAACTGGATCGGCACCGACCTGGCGGGAAGCGGCGCAATCCCCAACGCCACCGGCATCGAACTAATGGCGGCTCTGACGGTTGTCGGTGAAGAGACGGCGGGCGGCGGCAACGTGATCAGCGGCAACCTGGAGAACGGCATCCAGCTCCTGTATGAGGAGGCCAGCGAAAATCGGATCGCGGGCAATCGCATCGGCGTCGCTGCAGACGGCACGACGCCGCTGCCGAACGGTCAGCACGGCATCGAAGTGAACACCGGCGCGCAAAAAAACACCATCGGTCCGGGCAATGTGATCGCCTGCAATGCAGGTGCCGGCGTCGCCGTCATCGACCCGAACAGTACTGAAAACACCATCACCCGCAACAGCATCTTTGCCAACGGCAGCATGGGCATCGACCTGCAAGCAGGCAACCGGTATATCCCCGCGCCCACCCTCACCAGCCTGGCGCCGGTAACCGGCACGGCGCCGGCCCATGCCAGGGTCGAGATCTTTGCCGGGCCCGACGGCCAGGGCCAGACCTGTCTCGCGACCGTGACGGCCGACGCTGCCGGAGCGTTCAGCTGGTCCGGCGCGCTGAGCGGCGCCTTTGTCACGGCGACCGCAACCGACGCCGACGGCAACACCTCCGAATTCTCGGATCCGCTCGCGACCGCTGTGCAGGACCCGGATCAAAAGACGCCCGAGCAGTTCAACCTGCTGCCCAATTATCCCAATCCATTCAATCCGACGACCGCGATCCTGTTCGATCTGCCTCGTCCCGCCCGCGTCGAGTTGACGGTGTACAGCATCGACGGGAAAAGAGTCAAATCGCTGGAAAACCGCAACCTGCAGGCCGGGCGCCATCAGCGACTCTGGGACGGCACCGACCGGAACGGCATCCGCGTCGCGTCCGGGGTCTATTTTTATCGCTTGCAGGCCATATCGATCGATAGCCAAGCGCCGCTCTACTTTTGCAGCAAAAAAATGGCGCTGACCAAATGATGGGTCCGCATGCCAGCGGCCGATACGGTCCAGGGCAAACGCCTGGCAGAGGGCGCCCTTGTCCGCCATCCCAACAGGAGGTGCACGATGAAAACGTCCCGGCTGATCTTTTTCTGGGTTTTTCTCCTTGCCGCTCCCCTTTTTCTTTTTGCGCGCAGCCAGCCGGATTCCTTTCTCCGACCGGAGATGGATGCCCTTTCGGCAGCCATGATCGATGACTATAAAATCAGCGACGACACCGTCGGCTATCAGCAGGACTATCCGGCTGTGGCCATGAATCGATACGGCTGTGCCGTGATCTGCTGGCAGGATTACCGGGCCGGTGGTTTCAGACTTTACATGCAGCTGGTGGATGCGAAAGGAATCCCGGTCGGCAAGAACCTGCCGGTTTCCCCCAACCCCCAGTTCGGGTTCCAGGAAGCAGCGGACGTCGCCATGGACGATCGCGGTCATTTTGTCGTGACCTGGATGGATGAGCGCGAAGGCAATATGAATATTTATGCGCAAAGGTTCGCGGCCAACGGCGCACCGATCGGCTGGTGGTTCAAGGTGAATGAAGATGAAACCGCCAACGGTCAACGAGTACCTGCCATTGCCATGAACGGTGCCGGCGATTTCGTCATCTGCTGGCACGACTGGACCCAGAATATCTTTGCCCAGCGCTACCGCTCGGACGGCACGCCGCTGGGAGCAAATTTTCAGGTCAACAGCCCCGCCACAGAGTACTGCGATTTTCCGGATGTCGCGATGAAGCAAGACGGCTCCTTCATCGTCGCCTGGCACGATGCGCGGAACAACCGACACGAATATCAAATATACGCCCGCTGGTATGACGGCAACGGTGCGGCGGCAGGCGAAGAGTTTTTGGTGAGCCTGGATCTGATCGATAAGAGTCACTACGAGCCGGCGATCGCCCTGCAAAAGGACGGCCGGATGATGATTTGTTACATGATCTACTCTCTGCATCAAACAGTCTATGCTCACACTTACAACCCGGACGGGTCGTCATCGATAGACTATTTCGTCATCCCCGAATCTGGCGCATTGTCCGAGCACTTGGCGCCGGATGTGGCGGCAACGGCCAGCGGCGGCTTCAGCGTCGTTTGGCAGTCCGATCAAAACGGCACCTATGACATCTGGGGAAAAAATTATAACGCTAGCGGCCTGCCCCTGGGAAACAGCCTTCTGTTGACCGATGTCCCGGAGAACCAACGCAATCCCAGACTGGCGCTCGACGCGCGCGGCGCGGGTATAACCGTATGGCAGGATCTCCGCAACTCGAATTGGGATATTTACGGATTCGCGCTCGGGCCGCTGGCGCCGCTGAATCCCGCCGCCGGAACGGGATTTGCCGGTTTCGTGCCGCTGTCCTGGGATCCTGTCTATGCGCATCCCAATATCGACGAGTATAAAATCTACCGCGGCACCAGCGCCGGCGGCCCTTACGAGGCGCTGGCGACCGTAAATCTGGCGCAGCGAGGCCTGCTAGGCAGGCAGATGCGCGATTATATCGACAGCGATGTGGCTCCCGGAACCACCTTCTATTATCGCATCAGCGCAATGGTCGGCGGCGTTGAAGGGCCGCAGTCGATCGAAACAAGCGCCACGCCTGCCGACAGCGGCCACGCCATTGTGTCATCTTTTGTTGCCTCCGGAACCGAGCCGACCATCGACGGCCAGATCGCCGCCGGCGAATGGGCGAATGCAACGGCGGTGAATATCGCCAATCCGCACGCGTTATTGCCCATCACTCTCTATGTGGCCAACAACGATCGCACTCTCTTCCTGGCCGTCGACGATCCGAATGATCCGGTTATCGAACCGGCTAACCTGTTGGGCATCCTTTTCGACAGGGACGACAACGATGTATGGGATAACGCCGGCCCCAGCCGTGAGGGGCTGTTCGCGATCAGCACCGCAACGGCCGTCTATATCGGCTATTGGGGCGCCTATCCCAACGCCCTGGGTTTCGATGCACCGGTGCCGGCTGTCGGCGTCAACCGGGCGATCACCGACGCCAGCGGTCATATCCAGTACGAAATCGCCTTTGATCTGGTCGTCAGCCGCTTGTACCTGCAGCCGGGCGCGACCTTTGGCATGGCCATCTTTCTCGATGACCCGTCGAATTATTCGCCCTTTCACTATGGCTATGCCGCGGAGTGGCCGCCGGGCGCGCTCTGGGATTCGGCCAGGCCGCTGGGCAAGTTGACACTGGTGACCGCGACGGGAATTGAAGAGCCCAGTCATGAACCGCCCCTGAATTTTGCGCTGGACCAGAATTATCCCAACCCGTTCAATCCGACCACCGCGATCCGCTATACCCTGGCGGAAGCGGGCCGCGTGCGGGTGACGATCGCCAATCTGCACGGCCAGGTCATCCGCACCCTGGTCGACGGCCATCTATCCGCCGGCGAACAATCCGCGCTCTGGGACGGGCTGGACGACAACGGCCGAGCGGCCGCGTCGGGCCTCTATGTGGTTCGCCTGCAGGCGGGGCATTTTGACAGGTCGCGCAAGATGCTGTTGCTGCGCTGAGCCGGATTCATGATCGGCAAAGGAGTCGGACAACCGAAAAACTTCTCTCTTTGCCGATTTCTGCGCCATTCCGGTATCGATTCGCCGCTGCGCGGACTAAATCGGCCGGCCCCGGTGTTGTACCGGCAAAACATTAAACGGCAAATTTTGTGGTCCGCAAATGGATTCGATTTCAGAACAACGGGAGGGCGCGATCCTGTGAAGAGTAGGCACTTGTTGTTTTTGATCCCGCTGATTTTCGCCGCGGGCCTCGATGCGCAATGGCAACAGACTGACGGCCCAACCGGCGGCTGGGTGATGGACTTTGCCGGCGTCGGCGATCATCTGTTCGCCGCAACTTACGGCGGCGGCGTCTTTCGCTCATCCACCAACGGCGCCAGCTGGAGCGCCGTCAACATTGGGCTGAACGACTTGCGCATCAGCAGCCTGACCGCCGTGGGCGGCGATCTCTTTGCCGGCTCCACAATGAGCGGCGTGTTTCGCTCATCCGACCAAGGCACGACCTGGAACGCCGTCAACAGCGGCCTGAGCAACACCGCGGTCCTCTGCCTCGCCGCCGGCAACGAAACCCTGTTTGCCGGTACGCTCTACGGCGGCGTGTTTCGCTCCACGGACCGCGGCGCCGGCTGGAGCCCGGCCAACACCGGCCTGAGCAATTCCTACATCCGCACCATCGCCGTGTTCGGCGGCCTTGTGTTTGCCGGCACCGAAGGCAGCGGCGCTTTTCGCTCCTCAGACAACGGCGACACCTGGAGCGCAGCCAGCAACGGCCTGAGCATGGAAGTCAACGCGTTTGCCGATCTCGGCGGCTATCTGTTCGCAGGCAGCAGCGGCGGCGTGTTTCGCTCCGCTGACCACGGCGACAGCTGGACACCGGTCAATACCGGCCTGGTGATCGGCCCGATGTGGAGCCCAGTCGTGCAAACGCTGGCGACGAGCGAAACGGAACTGTTCGCCGGCACCAACATCGGCCTCTACCGCTCTAGCAACAGCGGCGACACCTGGAACGCGGCCGGCAACGGCCTGACCAACAGAAATGTGCTGGCGATCGGCGTCGTCGGCGCCGATCTGCTGGCCGGCACCTTTGGCGGTGTCTTTCGCTCCCCCGCCATCGCCGCAGCCTGGAGCGCGGTCAACGAGGGCCTGATCGCCACCCATATCCACGACGCGGTTGAAATCGACGGCGATTGGTTTGCCGCCGCCTTCGGCGGCGTCTATCGCAGCAGCGACGATGGCCGCACCTGGACGGCAGTCGACCGCGGCCTGACTTCCTTCGAGTATACCTGCCTGGCAGCGGACGGCGGGTTCGTCTTTGTCGGCAGCAACGGCAACGGCGTGTTTCGCTCCGCCAATCGCGGCGACGATTGGGTGGCGGTCAACAACAACCTGGCGAACAAATACGTGCAGGTGCTGGCCGTGCACCGACAGAACCTCTTTGCCGCTACCCTGGACGGCCTGTTTAGTTCCGGCGATGACGGCCTAAACTGGAGCCGGGCCGACGACGGCCTGACCGACAAAATGGTGCAGGATCTGGCGGCTGTCGGCGAAACCCTTTTCTGCGCCACTCACGGCGGCGGCGTGTTTCGCTCTTCCGACAACGGCGACAACTGGACTGCGGTCAACACCGGACTGGAAGATCCAATCGTCCTTGCTCTGGCTGCCGGCGACGGCTATCTCTATGCCGCCACCGACAACGGCATCATTCGCTCTGCTGATCGCGGCGACACCTGGAGCGCCGCCGATCAGGGCCTGGCCGGGGCGAGCGTTGAGGACCTCGTCGCGGTCGGCACGGCGGTCTATGCCGCGACCGATGGCGGCGGCGTGTTTCTCTCCGTCGACCGCGGCGACCTTTGGCAGCCGGTCAATGACGGCCTGGCGAGCCTGACCGTGCTGTCGCTGGCGGTAAGCGGGGAAACATTGCTCGCCGGCGCCTTTGGCGGCGGTGTCTGGCAACGGCCGTTGGTCGAAATGTCAACCCCGGTGGTCGAACCGAAGGTCCGCTTTCCCGTGCGCATCGAGCTGGCGCAGAATTTCCCCAATCCCTTCAATGCGAATACGGTCATCCGCTATGCGCTGGCGCAAAGATCGTTCGTCTCGCTCAAGGTGTTCGATGTCGCCGGCAGAGAGGTCGCCTTACTGGTCGAGGGAAAAGCGGCGGCGGGAAGCCACAGCGTGCATTGGAATGCCGGCCGCCTGCCGAGCGGGGTCTATTTCTATCGGCTGTCGGCCGCTGCGGGAACGGCAACGAAAAAACTCATGTTGGTCAGATAAGGGTCAATCGGCTCGCAGTCGCGAAAATGGAGCTGTTTTTGGGATGGATTTCAACTCAAAAGCGGCCAGGCGATGAAATGCGGCTGTCGCGGATGAATGACGCGCGCCGGCATCGTTTTAAATTTTTTGCTCTGGGCAATGAACTGAGCTCTTTAGCAAAAACCGAACATTTTGAATTCAGATCGAGCTTGAACATCAGGCAGGAACTCTAAAAGAGAACTTTGGCAAATGAAAAAAGCGCCAAAACTACAAAAATGAAAAAAATGATGGCACCCAACGGTGTAAAATTTGTTGGATCACCTTCTGGAAAAAATAAAGCGGATACCCCGAGCACCAAATAGAATAGACCATATATAATCGGTTTCTTGGATTTCTTATATTCGGGTATTGGTATTCTACTTTGTTTCGCAACAACAAAATCAAATCCACAATCGCATTTCTCTGCTGTTTCAGGATTGATCAAACCACAGTTCGGACACTTCATGTTATCCTCCGCAAGATTGTAAAATAAAGTACGATACTGCCCTGATTCTGTGCGCAGCATCGGGTCTCACAGAAAATCAATCCGAAATAAATACACAAAGGGTCAAAAATTCTTTTTATGCAACCGTCTGAAGCATAAGCGGTCGAATGGTTACTGGTTCACTCAACACCAAATATGGGACAGGCATCTGTTGATCATTGCCTGGCAAACCAGGATCGCGACCGTCGGCAGTCTCCTTATTTGAGCAAAACGATCCGCTGCAGCGACAGGCCTTCTCCGTCGTTCAGGCGCACCAGATAGACGCCGCTGGGCTGATCCATGGCGTGCCACTGCACGGAATGAATTCCCGCCTCCTGCCAGCCATCCTGAAGCCGCGCCACTTCCTGTCCGGCGAGGTTGAAAACGCTCAGGCGGACCCGGCAGGCCTCCGACAGCTGATAGCCGATGGTGGTCTGAGGGTTGAAGGGATTCGGATAATTCGGCAAAAGCACGGCCGCAGCGCTGGCGGGTTGGATGTCCGTGCGTGCGACGGCCGTCTCAGCCGTCACGACCGGCAACTCGATGCGGGACATGCCGGCGCCGAGAAAAATTTGGTTCTGCGCGCAGACTGGATTGCTGCGGTCATTCGGATGGCTGCCGGTGTTCGGATTAACCTCGAAGCGCGGATAGTTGCTCGAAGAGACAGCCACCTTGATGCGGTGTCCGGCGCTGAAAACGATGGCGGTCGGCGGCAGGACGATCTCGAGGCTGTCCGGCGCAGCCGGATCGAGCAGTGCGGCGTCCTGTTCGGCGAATCCCTGTCGAAAGCGCGCCCGGCGGATGCCATCGGTGACGATCATCTCCCTGCCGTCCGGATAAACATCGATCAATTTGAGCGTCAGGTCGATGTCCGGGCGATCGCTCAAAAAGACGATTCGGCCTTTCACCGTTCCCTCGATCCGCCAGGGCGCGGTCAGCGGCGCGGTCGCAAATTCTAGCACATCGCTGCGCCAGCCGAGGATCCGCTGATCGCGCGGCCCGTCGCTGATCCCTGCGCCCGCCTGGTTGTTGCCGCCCACCGTCGGTACCGGTTGCGCTGGGTCAAAATCGAAAGACAGCACGTGCATGCCGGCCGGCGCGCTCGCCGCCAGACTGTTGTCGGGGTGCGGAAAGAGAGAGGTGAGGCGGGTCGCCGGAGGCCACGTTTCCGCAGCGATCCATGTGCAGCCGCCGTCTGCCGGACAAGCGGGATCGCCCATCAGATAATAGGTGACCCCGGAGAAATTCTCTGCTCCGGCGCCTCCCTGTTTGAGCCAGAGATCGAACCATTGCAGGATCGGCCAGGTCAGATCGATTTCAGCGCCGGGATAAACGAGCTCGCCGGCCCGACTCTTGCCCAGGTCCGTGTGAACCCAGGGCCCGACGATCAGCCTTTGCAGGCCGGCGCGATCTTGGTTCCGCAGCGCGGTATAGGCCTGGATTGTGCCGTCGATGAAGCAGTCATACCAACCGCCCACATGCAGCACCGCCGCGGTGACCTCGCCGGCACGAGCGGTAAGACTCATTTGTCGCCAAAACTCGTTGTCGTAGGGCATGGAGAACAGAAACGGCAAAAGATAAGCGCTCTTTTGCGATTCGATCCACTCCTCGACGCGGTGTTTTTGCAGCTCGCCGCCCGGATAGATCATCGGATACATGTCCGCAGCAGCGACGATGGCGACGGCGCAAACCAGATTGGGGTGGGCGGCGCCGACCGACCGGTAGGTGGTGACACCGCTGGCCGAAGCGCCGAATTGGCCGACCTTGCCGTTGCACCAGCTCTGCCGGATCAGCCAGTTGATCGTATCAGTGCCGTCCTGCAGCGCCCCCCAGCCGTCGGTGACAAACAGCGAATCGATCCCTTCGGAGGCGAACCGGCCTCTGGTGTCCTGGACGACATAGACATAACCCAACTGATTGACCAGTTGGATGGTGGCGTTGTCCAGATGATCGGTCTCTTTGTTATAGGGAGTGCGATAGAGGACGACCGGCCTGGGCAGATCGTCCGCCGGTCGATAGATATCGGCGTCCAGCAGAACGCCGTCGCGCATGGGGATTTTCGCGCTGGTTTTGTCGAGAATCGGATTTTCAGCAGCGGGCAACGGCAAAAATGGGAAAAAAACCAGCAGAATGAGTAATCTTTGCATGACCGATCCGGTGTTTGGCTCAACCGCATGGCCGGCGCCGTTTGGAACCGATGGACGGGCTTTCTGGCTTTGCACCGATGCGGGCGGTTCAGCGTGCGTGACATGAAAAAGGTTTGCTGATCAAATTCGAATCTTTTAAAAATAAACGCATCGAGCTGAAGTCAATGCTTTCCGCCTGACTGGAGCGGCACAGCAAGATAAGGCCAAATTATTTAAAATTCAATCGAACTCGAACATTGCCGCTATTTTTATCGCCAGAGCACATGAGACCGAGCAGCAGCGCGAACAGCACAACTGGGCCATAGACAGAATAAATGCGCATTCCCTGTATCAGCAGGCCGCCCTTCTGGCATGATAGGACCATTCCGATGAGCGAATGAATTCTCGCTCGCCCCTTGCCGGGGCTGAAATTGTTCCGAAAGGCGACAAAACGCCGGATGCGCATTGGGGAAAGAAACCCGCTGCATCCGGCAGCGATCATGAGCAGAAAAGCTATTTCAACAACAACAGGCATTGCGTCTCGCGGCCACCGTCCGCTTGCAGAGTGGCAAAATACAAGCCGGATGGAGATGCACCGGCATGCCAGCGGACTTTATGCGGTCCCGCTCCCATCGCCTCATCCAGCAGCACGGCGACGGTCTGGCCCAGGACATCGGTGATGGTCAGGCGAACCTGAGCCGGGTCGGACAGCGAAAAAGCGATAGTGGTTTCGGCATTGAAAGGATTGGGATAATTCTGCTGCATGGCGAACCGTTCCGGTGCGCCGACTCGCGGTTGTTCGACACCGGTCGGGCGTTGATACGGTTCAGTGGAAGGAGTGTCAGTCTTGAGAAACAGATAAGAGCACTGACTGGCCGGTCCTTGGCCAACTCCGACATTGGCGCCGGCCACTGGGTCAGATTGATAAAGAATATTGATCTTGCCCGCTTCGTTCCATTGCGACAGGTAGGCGTAACGCTCATCGATTTCCGGCGTGTTGGTCAGGTTGGTCGGCTCCCCCCACGTCAGGCCGTTGTCTGCGGAGGAAACGGCGAAGATCTCGCCGTTGGCATAGCCGGTCACCGGATCACAGTCGGTCGAATCGCCGATAAAAGCGGTGAAAACAATCGTCAGTACACCATTTTCGTCAGAACCGATCTTGGAAAAAGACATGGGGCCGTGCCAATTGCCAAACCGTGAATTGGTCGGGGTCAACGAGTGGATAAATCGAGCGGTATCGTGTTGTACCGCAACGATCGGTTTGCCGTCATTGAGCACGGGACAATAATGTAAAATCTTGAAAAACTCTTGATGCCACTCATCGAGCGGGCGTTGCAGAATGATGTTAATATCTGCAGCAAACGCCCCCGCATCCCAGACAACATGCAGATTCTCCTCCGAGTCATAGACCGCGGATACTCCATTTCCTGGTATGCCGAATACAGTGGAAAAATCCGTCGGATATTCGGCCAGGGCGACGGGTTCGCCAAAGGTCGCACCGCCGTCGGTCGATTCCATGCAGAGAATCCGGATCACATCGTCTTGTTCAAGGCTATACAGCTCGTCAGCAAGAACGGTTGCCACATTTTAACCGCTCGGGCTGGACACCGTACAGGAGCGAAAGCTGGGTTGTTCACCGGGGAACAGTTCGTGTCTCGCGCTGAAACTGCCAGTCAGCGGATCTAAAATACGATATTGATTGGTTATGGCCGGATTATCGTAAAAATAATTGTAAGCCGTGCAAAAAATCCTGCCGTCCGGCAAACAGGCGACCTGTGGAGCGACATAGGTATAATTGTCGTGCGGAATCGTGAATTCGGTAAAAATTCCCATTCCTGCCATGATCTCGACAAAGACCGAGCAGATAAAGTCCGGGTACTTGCTCTGCAGGCAATGGGAAGCGACGACCGCCTGCCCGGTCGGCAGCACCGCCAGCGCGGGCATCTCGCCCCGATGGCTCTCGACAAACCCTATATATTCAAAAGTATTTCCCAGGTCGGTGCTGATCGCATAGCAAGTTCGCGCGCTCTGAAAACCCTCAATGCTCATTCCTAGCCAAATGGCATAAACATTGCCATCCGGCAAAACCCACAATCGTTTCTCATCACCGCCGTTGCTCTGAAAATCGTACCAGCACATCGATTGATCGTCGCCGTGCACGGGAATTCCGGGGGATGACAAAACCTTGTGCACGGTCGGCAGATCGATTTTTTGCTCGGTTCGAGGCGTATCCGACGGCGCTGCAAAGTTTGCCTTCGGCGCCCCCCAGGCCGGGGAGGTTGAAAGCCAAATCCCGATTAAGAACAGTATTTTGCATCCCATGTCCATCTCCTTTCTTTGATTTCCTGCAAATTATAAAGAAATACCGGTAGGGCTGGTTTCGGCCATTAAAGGCATCGAACGTTTCAAAACAGATCAACGGGAATTAAAAGATGGAGAAGCAATAAGCATGGGATGAGAAGAGAAGGGCCGCGAAATATGTCGCCGGCCATTTGTCTGTGGGATTTGCACATTCAGAAGGCGAGGAAATGAAGCCCGTCACTCTTTCAAGCATTCCTCCTTTCTCCGAGGTTAAATTTCGCAACCAAAACCATCCTTTTGCGCATGGCTGGCCAGCAAAGCAGGGTTGAACCGTTCGCAAGTTGATAAATCGATCGGCTCCTTTTTTGAAAGGAATGCTGAATAAAAAGTAAAAATAATCCCGATACAGCGCAAGGAAAATCACAGGTATTACAAACGGGGGCAGCATGAGCTCCAATTTCTGCAACAACAGCGCCAAATTTCATCCAGGCAGAAGCAAGGCGACCGGAGGAGTTTACCATGAACCGACAGCGGGCGGACACGGCAGCAGCAGTTTGCTGTTGCATCCCTTTAAGCTTTTTTGTATTTTTCTATTACTCGGGAATGGATGGCTGCCTGGTGGGGCCCGCGGTCTTCAAAACCGTTGTGAGGCGCAAAACGCCTCGGGTGGGTTCGATTCCCACACATTCCCGCCATTATTTATTTTTTTTAAAAGCCGGAGGCTTTTAAAGGGAGTTCGATTCCCACAGATTACCGACATTATTTCTTTTTTTAAAAGCCGATGGCTTTTAAAGGGAGTTCGATTCCCACAGATTACCGACATTATTTATTTTTTTAAAAGCCGGAGGCTTTTAAAAAGAGTTCGATTCCCACAGATTACCGACATTATTTCTTTTTTTAAAAGCCGATGGCTTAAACCGGCATAATTCATTGATGACAAAGGGTGCGAAGGACAAGAAGCGTTCGGATTGATCGAGCAGCATCAACTTGCTTTCCCACCTGTTCTCTTACTATTTTGTCAAGTCGATTGCCTTCAAGAGAACCGGGCGAAAGGAAACGGTAAATTCTCAGATGGTTTTTAAACATAAAATAATCACAATCGCCTTTTTTATGTTATCTGGATCTTCAATTCTCCATTCGCAGTCGTTTGAAGGATTGGGAATGGAGTTGGGTGCAGGGCACAATCAACTTTTTTGGAAAGCTGAATCCAAACAGGCCGATCGGACTCGTTTTTCTTTGACTTACAATTTTAAATGTATATATAATATCGATACGGTGAAAGATCTATCAATTGTTCCTTTTATAGGGTACAATCGATTTGGCGGCATAAGCGCCGAAGAACCAAATGGCTATAAAGATAAATACTGGATCGATGCGATCGATGGTGGTTTTTTTCTTCTTTATGGATATGACAACATAAGATTGGGTACCGGTTTAAAATACAGTCGTCATTTAAAAGCAACAACTTGCGCATATGGTAGAATAGTTGATCCACCAGATACGCAACGATCATGGGAAGAGTATGATGTCATGTACTTTTTTAAAAAATATTCTTACAGTATCTCACTCAGAGCCGATTACAAGATGAACAACCATGTCTTTATTATTTTTGAATCCTGGTTTGGATTGAACAATTTTGCCCATCATGATTTGGATAACATACTGACAATCAAACAAAACCACTACAGGTTTTTGGCTGGTTTTGTATTGTAGAAAGCCTGAATCATTCAGCCAAACCGATTTTGCCCGCAAGGGTGAAATCGGATTTTGCAGCAAAAGTCAAAATTGATTGCGCTGCAGCCATACCGCGCCAGGAAACCGGAACCTGCCCTGCCAGGAGCCCGCGCTGTTCACAAGCAAAAGCGCCAGGATCGAGCCCTGAGCTGAACGGCTCTGGCCTGTGGAATCGGACACTCCCCACTCGCTGCCAATGCAACATTCGCCGGCGGTCCATGCGCCTCGACGCTGCTATTCAGGAGGATGCCATGCGAATCCAATCGATCGTTCTTGCAACTCTCTGCATTTTTGCGGTTGCCTGCGATACGCGTTTCGAGCCCTGGCAAGCGGGGCCGGAACGGTTCCACCATCCCGGCTTGACGGATGCAGCCAACCTGAAGATGACGATCCTGCTCAATAAAATCGATGCCGCGCTCAAGTCGGATTTCGACCGCCGCTATGCGAACTGGAGAGAGACCTGGGATGATACCGCCTATTTGCCGTGCAGCAATCCGCGCTGCTGGACCCGATCGCCAGAATATGCCGAATTGCTGAATTTTTGTCAGGCAAAAGGTAAGAAAATCTGGCCCCTCGCCTTTAAAAGCCATCTTGAAGAAAAGGAGAGGGACTATCTATCCCATCTGTTGATCGAGGATTTGACCCTGCCGGAATTCCGGCATCTGCTCGATGAAACCCACAGCGAACTCGCCGTGAACGGAATGAAAAACTATCGCGATTTTTGGATGATCTATATTATGAAAGTCTTGCAGGCGTTAGTGCGCTGATCGAGAATTCGGGGCCGGACCAAATCAAATAGAACTTTTTCAATAGATTATGCCGCCTTTTTTGCCCCAAAGGGGCCTTAGCGGCCGTTTTACACGCCCCATAATGGCTGCTGAGGAACGACAAAAAGCCGCATCGAGCGGCGGCCGCAGCCGATCCCCGGTCGGGGCAATGCAGGTCGCGGTAATGAGCGAGAGAATGAAGTGATAGAGGCCGCATCTATCGGTGAGGTGAGCTTTGAGCAGGACATTGGGGACTGTTGTGGGCTTTTTGTGTTTTTGGCAGCAAGTATGCGCATTTGAGGAATTCCACGATAAAGCATGGTGAAAAGAATAACCTGCTCTCCCCTGCCCTGGTTTCGATGGGAATTCTGCAACTCATGGTTCTTGTACCGGTTGCTGTCGGTTTATGACTGTATACTGAATAATTGGTCGACCAAATAATCAATACCCGGATTCGGTGCACAGCACCGGATCTCAAAGAAAATCAATCTGATGGCAATGGAAGTTGGGTGAAAAGTGTCCTAGTCGCAACCGCAGCAAGAATAAGCGATTGTCTGTTTTTTTGATTCGGTTAACACCGAATCTTGGTCAATATTAGGTCATGAAATCACAGCCAAATTAATAGAAACTTGATTGGCAGCCAATTAATAAATCAGTGGATTTTCCGCTGAATCTAAGGTTAGAGCAGCATACTCATGAGCAAAATCATTCTTGTTCTTATAACCTTACTGCTGGTTTCCTGTTCGGCACGCTATTCCCCATTCTTCTGGGGATATGACGAATGGACACCCGATCATGCTTTAACTATTGATCGATCTTCAACGGCTGTTTTCGACTGGTCCACGCTACCGAACGTCATTACGATGATTGACGGAAAACCTATAGGCAGAGGTTACAAGAGGGCAAGACTATCACCTGGCAGACATCAACTTGAATTTGCAGCTTATCCGGCGAAGTTTGGCGCCCATCCCAAGGGATTGCTGGACGTTGACATGCTTCCGGGTCATGAGTACGAGTTTCGAATTGACTTTTGTTTCTGGTGTAAACCGCGAAGGTATGCCGTTTGGGTCGAAGACAAAACGACAGGGGAATTGATCTGGGGCAAACGTCGAGACTGGCCTTCTTGGTGGTTGTAGCAACCATTTGGGCCAATTAATGGGCTCTAACAAGCGCTTTCAAACGGACGCGAAAAAACGGCGCGCCGCTGAAGCGCAGCGTTAAGCACCTGTATGATTTCGCCAGGACTGCATTAAAAAGCAGATCATAAATCTTCACCCAAGGACAGGAGTCACCCTATGAGGCGCTTTTTTATTGCATTCATGCTCCTCTTCACCCTTTGTTTCTCGGTTGATGCTGAAGAAGATGCTTCACAGCACCATGTGTCACTTACCATCTCCCCTTTTCATCTTTTCAATCCAGAACTTCATGTCACGGGTGAGGTGCGATTGACCCCCAAAATGAGCGTGGCAATCATGCTGGGCGCGGGTCGAATAACCGATGAAGGCAAGACTTGTTCTATCTGGGAAGGCGGCGGACAGTTCCGTTACTACCTTCTTGGCGACTTCGAACATGGCACGATGATAGGAGCGGATGTCGGATATGTTGATATAGATGCTCAGATCGAAGATCCCATAGCCTACCTTGTCGGCGTACATGCGGGAGGTTTCCTGGGGTACAAGTTTTCGATGCAGGCCGGATTCACAGCGGAACTCCAGATTGGACCGGTGTTTCTGTGGGGGGAAACCGCTGACACCTCGGAATGGCAGACCTTGCAGGCTTTCAAGATCGGCTGGTCGTTCTGACATTTTGCCGCTCATTCTTCCGCGAGCTTTCAGCATATCTGCCGCCGCTTTTGCAAAGCGTGTGACTGGCCTGACTCATGGAAGGACATAAAACGAGCGTTTTACACCTGCCCCCCAATCCGCCCGCCACGTTCGTCGCAGCGTGAACATTCTTTCATGGCGGTTTGGGACAGGTGAAAACGAGCGTTATACGAGGGATACGATGATGACGCACAAAGAACGCGTGATGGCTGCGATCCGCCATGAAGTGCCGGACCGCATTCCGGTTGATGCCATCTGCATCGAGAATGGCGATGACGTCAGAAACTTCCTGGGTATGCCCGAGGGAGGTGACGTCTACGAGCGGCTGGGTATAGACGGCCGTTGTGTTGCGGCATGGCGCTACACCGGCGAATTGCCCGTTGCCAACGGGAAAACACTGTCGCCGTGGGGGACCGAAGATGCTGGCTTTGGAACCGGGCACTTTCATCCCTTGGCTGCCGCCTCTGCCACCGAGGTGGAACGTTACGCCTGGCCGGATGCGACGCGCTTCGATTTCGCCGATCTGCGGGCAAGCCTGCGGGACTGGACCGGCGAATGTGCCTTGCGCGGCCCGTACTGGGTATCGGGTCCCTTGTTCAGCACGACCTGCGATCTCATGGGAATCGAGGAGACGCTGTGCAAGATGCTGGTCGATCCGAAGGCGTTCGAAACCTGTGTGGAACAGGTGTTTCGTTTCTCCTATTCATATGTGGAGCGGTTCATGGACTGCGTTGGCCCGGACCTGGATATCCTGTATCTCGCCGACGACTTTGCTTCACAGCGCGGACTGCTGATGAGTCCCGATCTCTGGAAAAAGTTCCTCAAGCCTCGCTATGAAAAGCTGTTCGCCCTCGGCAAACGTCGGGGGCTTCCGATCTGGTTCCATTCGTGCGGCGACATCACGCCGGTATTGCCGGACTTGATCGATATCGGTATGGACGTATGGGAGACGGTGCAGTTGCATGCGTTGCCCATTACGGCGCCAGAACTGAAGCGGGAATACGGGCGGCATATCACGTTCTTCGGCGGCGTCAACACTCAGGAACTCCCATTCCTGTCGCCGGAAACCGTTGTTGACCAGGTGCGCCACCGTATTGATTGTCTCGGTGAAGGCGGCGGATACATTTGCGGGCCTGACCACCACCTCAAACCCGACGTTCCAGCCGCCAACGTGGTTGCCCTATTCGATGCGGCGCGAACGTATGCCAGGGCCGGATACACGAAGGATGCGGGAATCGGCCTACAAGGTTCCTGCTTGCGAGGTCGCTGAGCGCCCCGCGCATGAGAACTGACGCTGGATGTGGGGGGCGAGCATCGTTGGCTTTGGCAGCTATCACTACAAAGGGAAAAGCGGGCGTGAAGGTGACTGGATGTTGATCGGTTTCTCACCGCGCAAGCAAAGCTTGACATTGTACCTGATGGGAGGCTTCGAAACCCATAGCGCTCTGCTGCAAAAGCTTGGCAAATTTAAAACAAGCGCAGGATGCTTGTATATCAAGTCCCTGAACGATGTGGACAAAAAGGTCTTGAATGAATTGATGCAGGCGTCACTCAAGAGAATGAAACAACTCAGCAAATGATATGAAAAGCAATAGACCCTCGGACCACGTCCTGCCGGGCATGTCGCTGACACGCCGCCCCAGAGGGACGTTCGGCAGGACAAGAGGAAGGTGAAATGGACAACACGGCCTGGTTCAAGAATGCGAAATTCGACAGTTATGATCAAAAACAAATCGAACAAGGCGGATGCAGGCGACGCTTCAAAGCGCGCCTGATCTGTGCGTTAATATTTTCATGATTGATTAAATGAATACGCGAGGAATTTCAGCATGCATATGAAATTGGTATTTAAAAATTTGATTTGTATCATTCTATTTTCTTCGCTTGTAGGATCATGTCAGGTCTTGGACTCATTGCTGGCATACTATCCTCTTAATGAAGGTGATTATTGGGAGTACATTGAAGAACAGATCGATCCTGTTTTCAACAAGTATTCCCGAACAGAATATTATCAAAAGGTTATCGGTGATACCACGCTTCTGGATTCGCATGTCTATAAAGTCATCGAGAAATGCAATATCAATGAAAACAACATTGAGTATATATTCGAAAGAATCGACACCCTTACCGCAAGCATATATCGTTTCGTTGATGTTGATGGCGTGTGGCCAAAGCAACGCTTAATCGACAGTTTGAATAGTCCCTTATACAATAGTTTTTCTGGTTTTTCTCGCTACTCTTCCTCGCCTGCAACTATTAGCCTGCAAAGAATTTCATCTGATACCCTTTTCAATAAACCTGTAACGACACTTCACTTTATTGCACGTGATCTTATATGGGATTTTGAATATTCTTTTGCTCAACATATCGGATTAATAAGTGCAAGAGCTATCACTCCAGAAGCGACTTGCACCTATACATGGCGCCTGAAAGTTGCAAAGGTGGAAGGTATTGAATATGATCTAGAAAACGGTGTCAACTCATTTACAACCAAAATGTTGCCCGATTTCATTCTGCAGCAGAATTATCCTAATCCTTTTAATTTGAACACTATCATTGAATATGATCTGTTGATTCCCGGAAGTGTAGAGTTCATTTTATACAATGTTCTCGGTCAGAAAGTGAAAACCATTAGTGAAATTCAGTCTTGTGGGTCTCATAAGATTGTACTCTCTGCAAGCGGTCTGAGTTCGGGTGTTTATTTTTATGAAATTAAAACCCGTTCTTTTTCTATACGAAAGAAATTGCTGGTTCTGCAGTAATTTCTGCCCATCGGACGCAGGGCGGCCGGTTGTGTGGTCGCGAGGGTGTCATTGCCGGTTTAGTTTAATTGAGTTCGCTGCTGCCTCCCACACCAGCCCTGTACCGGTGGACCCTGGTTTTTGGGCAGCATACTCGAGGTTAGACAAAGGAGGCTCTCATGCGGTTCGTACTCGTGACCACCATTCTCTTTTTGGCGTTCAGCAACCTTCCTGGCCTTGCGCAGGACAGCAAGTCGTCGGCAGTCGCTGATTCCGCGTTGGCGAAGCAACTCGGTGCCGATGAGCTTGGGATGCGCAAGTACGTTCTGGTGATCCTCAAGACCGGCCCGCAGCGCGTGGCCGACGGTCCGGACCGCGACGAGATGTTCCAAGGGCACTTTGCCAATATGAACCGGCTCGCGAACGCCGGGAAGCTGGTCTTCGCCGGCCCCTTTGGCGACAAGACCGATTGGCGTGGGATGTTCATCTTTGCCGTCGAGACGCGGGACGAGGCGGAGCAGCTCGCCTCAACCGATCCGGTGATCAAGAATGGGGAGATGATCGCCGAGTACCACACGCTCTATGGATCTGCCGCGCTCATGGCCGTGAATGAGATCCACGACAAGATCGCACCGAAATAGTCGGGAATTCGGGGTCGGACCTAATGAATTCGCTGTTATTCAATAGATTATGCCTTCTTTTTTGCCGAAAAATGGCCTTGGCAGCCATTTTTTACGCTCCTAAACGGCTTCCAAGGTACAGGTGAAGGACTTCAACAAGCGTTCGCACAATCCGAGTCTCCGGTCGAGTGATGCCTGTAATGCTTGTGCGCGAAAAAAATGAGACAATAGAGGCAGCATCGGTCATTGATGTGACCTTTTCCCAAAAAGTTTTTTAATGAACAGCAGACCAATCCTGCGCGGAGGATCCATGAATATTCCCAACCAGAAAAAGATCCTGTATGGAGGCGACTACAATCCCGAGCAATGGCCGCGCGAAATTTGGCACAAAGATATCCGGATGTTCAAGCGGGCCAACATCGATATTGTCACTCTGCCGGTTTTTAGCTGGGCACTGCTGCAACCGAGCGAAGAGCGCTATGATTTCCAATGGCTGGATGAAATTACAGACCTGCTGACCACGAACGGAATCCGTATCTGCATGGCCACTTCCACGGCAGTCCATCCGGCCTGGATGGCCAAAGCCTATCCGGATGTGCTGCGCGTGGATTTCGAGGGCCGGAAGCATAAATTCGGGCAGCGGCACAACTCGTGCCCCAACAGTCCCACGTATCGCCGTTATTCGCGCGCCCTGGCCGCGGAACTGGCGCAGCACTATAAAGCTTTGCCGTCTCTGGCCGTATGGCATGTATCCAACGAGTACGGCGGCGAGTGCTATTGCGAGAATTGCGAGCAGGAATTCCGCAAATGGCTGCGGGCCCGTTATGGAAGCCTGGATGAGCTCAACAAACGATGGGTAACCCGGTTCTGGGGGCATACGTTTTATGATTGGGACGAAATCGTCTTGCCCAATGCGCTTTCCGAATTCTGGGACGATGGCACCCGGACCGCTTTTCAAGGCATTGCGCTGGATTACCGGCGCTTCATGTCCGACAGCCTCCTGGCCTGCTACAGGAACGAATATGAGGTGCTCAAGCAAATCACGCCCGCTATTCCGATTACAACCAATCTGATGGGAACGTTTAAAGGTTTGGACTACTTTGCCTGGGCGCCTTATCTGGATATGGTCTCGTGGGACAATTACCCGCTAAGCACAGATGGGCCTGCGAATATGGCCTTGCGCCACGAGCTGATGCGCGGCTTGAAAGGCGGACAGCCATTTATGCTGATGGAACAAACGCCCAGCCAGCAAAACTGGCAGCCCTATAACGAGCTCAAGCGCCCCGGAGTGATGCGGTTGTGGAGCTACCAGGCTGTTGCGCACGGGGCGGATACGGTCATGTTTTTTCAACTGCGGCGCTCGCAAGGCGCATGCGAGAAATACCATGGCGCGGTCATCGAGCATTGCGGCCACGAAAACACGCGCGTCTTTACTGAAGTGGCTGAGCTGGGAAAAGAACTGGCCAGCCTGGGCGATGCAATCCTGGGTGCCCGGCAAGATGCAAAGGCAGCGATTTTATTCGATTGGGAAAATTGGTGGGCAGTCGAACTATCCAGCGGACCCAGCGTCGATCTCAAGTACATCCCGCAGATCCAAAAGTATTACCAGGCCTTCTTTGATCTGCATATTCCGGTCGATGTGGTGAGTCCCTTGTCTGATTTAGGCAAATACAGGATCCTTGTTGCGCCGCTGGCCTATATGCTCCAGCCCGGCTTTGCCGCAAAGGTAGAGAGCTTTGTGCAAAACGGCGGAACCTTCTTAACCACGTTCTTCAGCGGCATCGTGGATGAAAATGACCGTGTGGTGTTGGGCGGGTATCCGGCGGAACTGCGCAAGGTTCTTGGCATCTGGGCCGAAGAAATCGATGCGCTTTTTCCCGATACTCACAACAAAATCGTCATAAAAAAAAATCTTGGCTCGCTTTCCGGCTCCTATCGGTGCAGCCTGCTTTGCGATCTGATCCATGCCGAAGGTGCGGAGGTGTTGGCCGAGTATGGAAGCGATTTTTATGCAGGCCGGCCGGTCTTGACGCGCAACAGATTTGGCCGGGGCACGGCCTGGTATGTGGCCACGGATCCCGAGCCCTCGTTTCTTGATGGATTAATCGGCCATATATGCACCCAAACCGGCATAAAAGGCCTGGTCGATCCGGTTGTCGGCCTCGAAGTCACGGAGCGGAGCAGCGAGAAAGACGATTTCGTGTTTATGCTCAACCACAATGCCAACCCTGTCAAGGTGGATCTGGGCGATGTGCGTGGAACAGAATTGCTCAGCAAGAACAAGCTGAAAGGAGTCCTGGAAATGCCCGGGCGTGCAGTGTGGATTATCCGGCGAGACCAGAAGAAAAGATGAAGGGGAATTCGGGCTCGGAACAAATGAATTGGCTGTTAAAAGTTAACGATCGCATCCGGATCAATTCTGTAGATGATTCGCCAGGTCAGATTTTTGTCTTTTATACGCAATTCGCAGCATCGGGGGATGGCAAAACGGGCCCTATGCCAGGCCGATCAGCGGCAGCAGTATCCGCAATCCCAGCCAAATGATCGCGCCCCCCAGCAAATCGAAGAGAATGCCGGCACGGATCATTTTGGTGATGGGCACCAGCCCCGATCCATAGACGATAGCATTCGGGGGTGTGGAGACCGGCAACATAAAGCCCCAACTTGCCCCGAGTGTAGCCCCCAGGGCAGGTGGGATTGGGTTGATCTGGGCGCTCAGACAGAGCGAGATCATGACCGGGACCACCATATTGGCTGAGGCCGTATTGGAGGTGGTCTCGCTCACCAGGATAGCGATATAGATGGCTGCCAGGGTGACGCTCCACGTGGAGCTGGCGCCGCTCCAGTTTAAAAGCCCGGTGCCGATCGACTCGGCCAGTTTGGTCTCGAACATCAGCTGGCCAAGGGCAATGCCACCGCCGAAAAGAACCAGCGTGCCCCAATCAATGTGAGCGGCCTGCTTCCAGCTGAGGGTGAAATGCCGCTGCGGCCAGTTTATGGGCAGGATAAAGAGCAGGCTGGCGCCGATGAGAGCGGCTGCCGCTTCCGGGAGACGGTCGTTGAGAATTTTCGCCAAGGCTGAGGCCGGCCCTCCGATGAGTGTGGCGAGCCCCGGCAGGATCCAAAGCAAAACTGTGACCAGAAAGGCGATAAGTGCGTTGCGCTCGCCCCGGGAGAAGGGAACCTGGTTCTGTTGCAGCGCGATGGTCTTGGGGAGGCTCTCTTGTGGGTGATCCGGGCGGTGCATCAGATAGAGAATACAGTACAACATGGCGTACATGACAACCAGCAGAGGAAGGGCGAACAGCATCCACTGGAAAAAAGAGATCTTGATTCCGGCAAATTTTTCAAGCATGGCCAGGCCAATCAGATTGGGTGGCGTACCCACGGGTGTGCCGATGCCGCCAGTGGAGGAGGCATAGGCTACCATCAGCAGCAGGCCAGTGGAAAACCTGTTCAGCTGCTCCCCGCCGCCACTCGCGCTGATGATGCCCAGACCGATCGGCAGCATCATGGCGGCTGTGGCGGTATTGCTGATCCACATCGAAATGGCTGCGGAGACTCCGCCATAGACCAGCAGGATGCGCGCGGGGCTGCTCCCAACCCAAGGTAAGGACATCAAACTCCAGGCAAAGCGCTTGTGCAGGCCGTGAACGGCCATGCCTTCTGCCAGAATAAAGCTGCCAAGAAAGAGATAGATGGTGGGATCGGCAAATGGGGCAAAGACCTGTCTGGCCGGAGCAATGCCGAACAAGACGCACAGAACCGCTCCGAGCAGGGCGCTCATTGGGATCGGTATCGGTTCGGTGATCCACCAGATCACGATCCAGCCAATGATCCCGGCGAGTCTGTGCGCAGCCGACGTCAACTGGGGCATCGGATAAAGCAGGAGTATAAGGGCGGCCAGGGGACCCAGATAAAGTCCTGCGGTATGGCGGCGCCTTTCAAAACGTTTCTCCGCCGGCGAGAGCGACTCTCTGATTTTTACAAGCCGTTGGGCTGTCATAGGAAATCTTGTTTGATAATTGATAGGAAATTTGATTTTCCCGCGGGGGAAAAAATCGAGAAAATCATTCTCTGTCAGGCGACTGATCCCCAGCCATTTCCCCATTTTCAGCGCGCCGAGCTATCTCTGGCCCCCTCACCGCTTCTTCCCTGCCAGAATAGTAGACAACCAAAATCTGAAAATCAAGTAAAATTGCAAAAAGTATACATTTGGGCGATATCGCTGCGAGATCAAGTTGCGCAGAAATCAGGAATCAAGGAAGGTCTCTCAACCCTCTAAGCGATATTGGGTCTGGCGCATGCTATAAAATGACCCATATTCGGTGCGCAGCACCGGATCTTAAAGAAAATCAATCTGATGGCAAAGCATGTTGGGTGAAAAGTGCCCTTTTCTCAACCGCATCAAGAATAGGCGATTGAATGTTTTTTGATTCGGTTAACACCGAATCTGGGGATGCATCAACCGGAGAATGAACAGTGGAAATTCAAGAAGTTCCGAACACGAAGGCGCCAATAGAGCTACTTTTGGAAGCGGATCCGTCAGTTGAGAAAATAAAAGCGTACTTGCCACGATCAAAATGTTTCGTAGCGATGCTTCAGGGCGAACCAGTCGGTGCGTATGTTGTGCAGTGCATTGCGCCGCGAGTCTATGAGTTGATGAGTATTGCGGTTTTGCCTGAACATCAACGGAAGGGCATTGGGTCGGAACTGCTCAAGCATGCCGTTACCACTGTCCGCAATATGGGAGCGCTCCGCCTTGAGGTAGGAACCGGGACTTTCGGGTATCAGCTTGCCTATTATCAGCGGGAAGGATTTAGAGTATTTGCCATAGAGAAAGATTTCTTCCTGGTCAACTATAAAGAGCCGATCTACGAAAACGGCATTCAGCTCAAAGATATGTTAAGACTGGCAGTGGATTATGGACAATGAGTTTTTACGCTGTTGGATTCGTTGCACAACGAGCCGCTGTTCCAAAGGCCTTTTTCGTTTTGCAGCATATTTTTTGCCCGCTCGATATGAGCTTTCTCCAGTTTTAATGTACCCGGATTCGGTGCGAAGCACCGAATCTCACAGAAAATCAATCTGATAGCAATACACAGAGGGTGAAAACTGCCATTTGTGCAACAACATAAGGAATAAGTGATTGAATGATTTTTGATTCGGTTAACACCGAATCTGGGCTCCATCCTATACGTATTAATTTTCTTTTTTTATACGTAAATAGCAATTGATTTTTTCAAGAATTGTCATCTTTGCTCATAACCCATGCATATACCCAATGCAACAAACAGGATTGGTGTTCTCCATGACAATACCGCCAAGTCGTATACGTCCCGTTGCGACAGCAATAATTGAGAAACAAGGCAAACTATTCGTTTTTGCAGGATATCACTGGTGTCCCATTCAGCCAACTCGATCAAAACCATTACAATTCGTCCGTTTCTTGCTCCCAGTTTTGGATGGCGCGCATGACGACTTGCGCCGGGGGATCCCAGCCGCCGCTGTCATCGCAGACAAAAGCCCAGAACCGATCGCCGCTGCCGCAGGGAACAGGCGCGCTGTATCGCAGCGTCAGAGGTCCGCGGCTGCCCTCATGCAAGTCGAGTTCGGCTGCCGAAATCTCGCCGGGATAGACGCCGATCCACAGGCTGCGCTCCCCGTCGCTCAGGCGGGCCCAGCCCTTTCTGAAAGCCCAGGCCAGGCCGGTGCCGCCGTGCCAAAAGTTCTGCACCTCAACTTCCCCGATATTTTCGAAACGGTCGCGTACGATGACCACAGGACCCGGATCGCGGCAGAGCCGCACCTCGCGTTCGACAAAAGCGCCGGCCGGCAGTCCCGCATAACAGCCGGTGAGGTCGATGACCGCGCGCTCTAGTTTTCCCGATTCTTCACCAGGCACCGTCAATCGCGGCGCCCGCCGCGTCTGCGCCTTGCCGCCGATTACCGGCGCGTTGTGCGCCGCAGGGCCGATCGAAAAATCCTGCTCGCTGCCTGGCCGGTACTGTTGATAGCCGGGATCGGTGATCCAGAACCTTCCCTGCCACCCCAGCACCAGCTGGCCTGCATCGTCGTGCAGGTGGCCGGTTGTGGCGCGCGGCAAACCGACGGCAGCCAAAAGGTCTGCATCCTCCCAGCCGGTGCGCAGGGCGATCGCGTGGGGAAACTCGGCCGCCCCGCCAGCCGGCGGTCTGCCGTCGCCGGCCAGCGCCGGCGCCGCTTCCAGCGCTGCGGTCAGAAAAGCGGCCGACACACTCTGCAGCGGCAGCCGTCTGACAAACCAGGCACTGTCGGAGCAGCCGCGCCAGGCCGCCAGGCGCAACAGAACCGTGGTCCAGAACGGCATTTCCGGTTCCGTATCCCCGAGCGGCGCCTGCACGTCCAGCCGGCCGGGCAGGGAGAGCGCCATCCACTGTCCGGCCAGCTCCAGCAGAGCATCGCCGCCCTGGTCGAGCAGAGCGTCGCGGTCAGGCAAACCGCCCAGCCATTCGGTCATGCTGTCCAGGAAAAAACCGTCATAGGCGTTCGCCTCCGTGTAACCGGATTCGCCGCTGCGCAGGCGAAACCAGAGGCGCAAAGCTTCGCGGGTGCGTTCTTCGATCGCCTCAACCGCGGGGCCGTCGATGACGCGGCCGAGTTGGGCGGTGCGGGCCAGACCGATCATGCGGATATTCTGCAGATCGCCGCTGTTCAGCTCTCTGTCGGTGCCGAACTCGCGTTCGAACCACGGCAACGCTTCCTGCCGATAGATCCTTGCAGCCGCAGAATGCGCCTTGTTATAGTTTTCTTCCTCCCAGCCATCCCGGCAAACCAGCGCGTTTGCCAGACAGGCGCTGAGATGCGCGCTCGACAAAGAAAAACCGCCCGGGATTTCGCAATAGGAATCCCAGCCGTCCAGCGCCGCCAGCTCGCTCTGCAGCAGAGCGCCGGCCTGGTCGTCGCCGAATCGCTGCCAGGCGCACTGCAACAGCCGCCACCGCTCCTCGAGGACCCAGCTCAACCAGGTGTGCCAGGGATAGACGATGCCCGCAATGCCGATCGGCAGATCAGCCATCTGCGGCGAAGCCGCGATCGGCAGCGGAAAGGCGAGGGTGTAACCGATGCGATAGTAATAGACCCCGATCTCCCGCCGCTGTTTTTCAATCTCGACCCGCGCCCGGATCTCTTGTTCGATATCCGCTGGCCGCCATTCTTCGACGCCCGTCTCCACAGGCGTCATGCGTTCCGGAGCAGAGGGATCGTAAGGATAGAAGCGATGCAGCGCCCTGTCATCGGCTTGGCCGCTCTTTTTGTTTTCTGCCTGCCGGCAGCCGGTTTGAACCAGGGCCAGAATCATGACCGACAAACAGCAGGCGGTGACAATCCGACCAACGATCGAATCTTTCCTTTTATAAAAAAAACGCCCAGTCACGCATTTTCTCCTTCTGACATCCATTCTGTTTGACCGCCGCCTTTTGCGCACCGGTCGAGCACGACGGCAAGCCGGAATCCAATCGTCTATTCATTTTGGAGAAACAACGGCCGGCGTATCGCAAGCGCCGTCCATCGTTTGCGACCGGCAAGAGTTCTCTGCATCGGCTTTTGATGAACCGGCGACAATCATCGTTTGGCGCCCGGCACCGCGCTCTTGAGCCGGTCGATGAACGGCTGCGTCAGCGAATAGGACGAAAAATAGACCACCCCGGCGGCGCCGAGGGATTCGCAGATCTGCATCTGTTCGATCATCTCTTCCGGTTCGCTCAGGACCTGCGAAGTCCCGATGCCGATGCCGATACCAGGACAAACGAGCGCCCGCCCTTGAGCGAGTTGCATGGCCTCGCGCACGAGCTTTTCGAAGAAATTCGTGCGGCCGGTGTAGAGCATGGGATTGACCATGTCCACCAGTCCCTCCTGCACCCAGGCCGGCCAATTCTGTCCGATCAGGATGCGGGCGTTGACCGGATCGGGAAAAACCGCGGCGCTGATCCTGACCTGCGGATTCGTTTCGTGGAGGTTTGCCCGGAGCCGGCGGACAAAGACCGTCACCCGTTCGGTGTTCCAGCGCAACCACTCATTCCATTCGATATTGCCTGTATCGCGCGGTTTCAGGGACGCCAGTTCGATGCCGGTCTCTTCTTCGAAGAGGCGCGCGGTCTCGCGGTCAAAGCTGAAATAGGGTTCGACGGGTTCACATGGGTAGCGGATATAGTCGAGATGGATCCAGCCGATTTCGTATTTGCGCACCAATTCCAGCATCAGGCTGATTTCATACTCCTGCACGGCCGGGAGGGCGGGATTGACAATGCCGACCATTTCACGCCTGGGACTGCTGATGAGCCATTCGGGGTGCTGGCGCACCTGGCCGAGAATGGCGGTCTCGGTAAAAACACAGAACCAGGGTTGCACCTGCATGCCGCGTTTTTTCGCTTCGGCGAGAAAGACGCCGAAAAAGTCCCAGTCATAAGCCGGATCGACAACACCGATTTCGCTGGCATAATAGAGATAGCCGCTGGTATTTTTGACCAGGACAAACAGGGTATTGATGCCTGCCTGCTTGTATTGATCCAGGGTGGCGGCGATCTTTTCCATCGCGACCCGGCGGTCGGCGCCAAAAAAGCCGGGATGGGTCCACACTCCCCGCACCTCTGCCGGCTGCGATGGTTCGCTGGCGGGATTCGGCATGGCAAGGGGGACATCCGCAACGGCCAGAGCGGCTACCGACAGGAAAAGGACAAAGCGACTCGTTTGCATGGCTGGGTCTCCCGTTTGGGGTTATTGGCTGTCCAGTTCAGCGAGCACAGCTTGCAGCAGAGGCAGAGAAGGGTCGCCGGTGTGGGGGTGCCACGGCGATGGGCGTTCATCGGCAACAGTCGGCTCGCTGCCGGCGGTTCCGCTTTCGAGCGCCAGCAGCCAGGCGCGGGTCTCGGCGGCCATTTCGCTGTGCAGCAGGCTTTGCTGCAATTTGTCAGCCGCTTCCTGCTCTCTGCCGAGCAGGCGCAGCGACCGCACGGCCAGATAGTCGGCAGCCGTCTGGATCGACCCGGTGGATCGGGCGATCTGCCGATAAAGTTCGAGCGCCGGGTCGATCCGGCCGTCGGCCTGCAGGCAGAGGGCCTGCAGATAGTCCTCCGGCCGTTCATCGATCGCAAACGGTTTGCCCACGCCCAGGTGTTCGGGCCAGAGCCGGGCGGCGGCGATGTGGTCGAGAGCGTCATCCGGCTTTTGGTGCCGCAGCAGTCGCGCAGCCTGCAGCAGATGCGCCTGGCGATAGAGGTCATGGCCTTCGCGCGCTCCTTCGTAAGGCAGGATGGTGGTGGCGGCGAGCACATCCAGCGCTTGCGGATACAGTGCGCAGCCCAGCTGTGCCTTGACCAGATCGAGGGCGAGGAGGAAATTGTCTTTGCTGAAGCGTTGACAGGCCCGGCTCGCGTTCTGCAGCGCCGCATCAGTCGGGCCGGTCTGCAGATAGAATTGGCTGAGCCGATGCCAGCAGCGCCATTCGTCCGGCGCCAATCGGCGGGCGCGCAGCAAATCGGCGGCCGCCGCCGAGGCATCGGTTGTCTGCAGCCATTCGGCGCGCAACAGCAAAGCCGGCGCTGCATCGATGCGGTCGCCGCAGGCGACGAGTTCCTTTACTGCCGCATCGCGGCGATCCAGGTGGTACAGGATCAGAGCGCGATAATAGATGTTTTTCCAGTGCGGCAGCACTTGTTCCGCCCAGGCCAGCGGCTGCAGCGTTTCGCGGCGAAACGGCAACACCAGGTGTATCGAGCTGCTCTGCGCGCGCCGCAGCGCCTGCAGACCGGCGGCTTCTTGTCCGCTCTGATGCAGCAGCCAGGCTCGCCAATAATCGACAATCGGCTGCTCCGGCGCGTGACCGAGCACAGCCAGCGCATCGCGGGTGGCGCCGATATCGACATAGGACAGCGCCAATTCGAGAAAACTTTCGTGCGGCAATTCACCGCGCACCGAATCGCGGAAAGCGCTGATGTTCCGGGCGGTTGGGTCGAGCAAAGAGCGCTCGAAGCGGCAGAAATGGCTGAGCGGGTCGATCGCTTGCAAGGCGGCAAGACACTCGAGGGCGTCGGCGGGCCGATTTTGCCGGCGCAGGCTGACAGCCAGCAATTCCCGGGCGCGCAGGTTCAGGGGATCGATTTCCAGCGCCTGGCGGGCAAGCTTTTCCGCCGATGCAGGATCGGCGAGCAAAAAGGATACTTTGGATCTCTCGCCGAGCGCGGTCGCGCGCCAGCGCAGATCCCGGGCGGCAAAATCCAGAGACACCAGCGCATCGTTGAGCCGGTTTTGCCGGCGGGCGAGGCAGGCAGCCAGCCAATTGGCTGTCGCATCGTAGGTGTCGATCGCCAGCGCCCGCTCGATCCAGGGCGCTGCCGAATCCGGGCAATCCCGGCGCAGTTCGAGTTCCGCCAGCCGGCACAGCGCCGTCCTGTTGAGCGGATCGAGCTGCAGACACTGCTCGAAACTTTGCCGCGCCGCTGCAAAGAGCCGCTGCCGCATCAGTTCGCAGCCGGAGACGGTGAGACCGCTGACCGAGTGCCAATCCACCTCTTGCGGCGACTCGATCGGCCTGTGCAGACGGCGATCCTCAGGTGCCGGCAGATCGCCCAGGCGCTGGTCGTCGAGGCCGAGCGTCAGGGCACCAGCCGCAACATCGGCGGGCAGCTGCCAGACCTGTGTCTGCAGCGGCGCCAGGTCGACGGTCTGGCGCAGCAGGGTATCGCCGTCGGCGGTTAGCCACAGGTTGCCGCGCAGCGGTTGCAAGGGGCACAGTTGCAACTGCCGCGCCTCGCCGTCCGCGGCTATTGCCCAGGCCGCCTGCGGCGAAGCGCCGTCGAGGCCGGTCAAGCCGCGCAAAGGGAACCAGATCTCCTGCCACCGATAGGTGCGATGCGGCGCGAAATCGCTGTTTTTGAACGGTGTTTCGCTGCTGTTAAAGGCCGCCTGATTGAGCGAACGGCCGGACTGGACTTCGACATATTGCGGTTTGGGCGGATCGGTGAGCAGATCGCGCCAGATCGCGCCGCTGCGCGCCAGCGACCAGATCCAGATTTTTCGGCCCGGTTTGTCGCTGTACGGCGCCCAGTGGCCGAATCCGACTCCGCGGTCGCGCCAGATGCCGCCGAAAAACGGCCGGTCCGAACCGATCACATGATAGGACTTGTGGGCGCCGAAGGCATTGTTGCCGTAAATCGACAGATCCCTTCCCTCGTTGTCGATCGGCCACGCGTGCGGCCGGCCGTCGTGGCCGATAAAAAGATGGCCGGGAAAACAGAGCTGCATGTCGTCGCTCGCCTCCACGGCTGCATTCATCCAGTGATAGTCGCCCTGGTGCAGAGCAGTGGGATTGGACCACAGCACATTGGTCTCGAAGTAAGCCGCATCTTTCGGCACCCGTATTTGCACCCGCCACAGGGTGCGCGACGCGAGGTCCAGGCTGCCCACCGTGCAGCTGACGCTGCCGTCGGCTTCGCGGTCGACCCGATAATCGACAGGAGTGGCGCAGGTGGGAGCGTGGCCGATCAGCCCGAAATTGAATTCGATGCCGCCGGAAGTCCAAGGCCCGCGCAGGGCGATGTCGCGGAATTTGACCACCGGATTGTCGTAGATGAACTCATGGCCGGTGGCTTTGTCGATGGCGCCCCACACCTTGCCGCCGATTTCCGGATAAATGCGCACGCGGATGAATTCGTTCTCCAACTCCACCAACGTCCATGCTTTGTCGACGGCGCGGGTGCTGTAGCCGTCATAGCGGAAATAGGGATAGACGGCGTTCAGGCGCGGCACCGGATCGGGGTCGGCAAACGGATAGGTGGGCAGCTGAGCCGAGGTGATGCGCACCTGGGCATCCATCGGCCGGGCGAAAAGGAGCATCGCCCAGATTAAAAATGCAAGCGCGCGATTTCTTTTTATTGCCCGAACCGACAGGTTGATCATGACTTGGTCTCTTTTTTTAACAGGCTTTCCGGAACATGATGATAAAAGTACAGAATAACCATCATCCAGTCAATATTTTAATGTGGATTTACAACGCCAATTCGCGGCATTCTTGTCCCCCGAGGGAAAAAACAGCCCTGATTTCGGGCATCGGATCACGGGTGCCCCGCTCTGGGACTCGGCAATTTTCAAAAAAAATGTCACCGCGATCCATGCTGAAGCCCTGACCGCAGTGACATCAGATCACTTCGCCCGGTCAAACTTGCCCCTCCCATAGGCATCAAAATAGATGATGCGGTTTGCATCAGCCAACGCCGAGAAGTGGGGAGAAAACACATCATGCGCCGACCCCGGACCACCGGCGATGAGCAGAAGTGGCTCTCCCCTGCCCTCAATCTCGTACCAGAGGTTCGCGCCATTGACGAGCACAAAGCCGCTGTCTGCTGTCGCCTTCGAGAGTGGGGCAGTCAGAGCGCAATTGCTCAACGGGAAGCACAGGACGCAGACGGCTGCCCACAGGCAGAAGGCCGATTGTTTTCGATAACGGTTCTCCATTGCAACCTCCTTTTCTATGTCCCATCCAACCGTTTGCTCAATCGATCTTAGTTGATCACCAGCAGCTTGTGCACCGCAGCAAAATCTCCGCTCTGCAATCGATAAAAATAAACCCCGCTGCCCAAGCACCACGCATCGAAGGCGACGGTATGTTCGCCGGCCGGCATTTCTTCATCGACAAGCACGGCCAGCAAACGGCCATTTAGATCGAAAACGCTCAACCGGACCATGCTTCTGGACGGCAAGGCAAAGCGGATGAGGGTGGCGCTGTTGAATGGATTGGGATAATTCTGCTCGAGGCGGTACTGCTGCGGTTGTGTTTCCGTGTTCGCCGGTTCATGCACCTCGGTGGCCATGGCGGCAGAAAATTCGGAGGTGTTGCCGCATTTGTCTCTGGCGGTCGCCGTGACAAATGGCAGCAGCAGCGTGCTCGTCAACGCGAGCGAAAAATGGCCGCTGACGTCCGCTTCGGCCATGCCGAGATAGATTTGCCCCTGCCCCGCCTGATCGGCAAAAAGTTCAACGAGTTGACCGGCGCCGCTCGTGCCGTCGATCCGGTCCGCTGCAACCGCTTGCACGCTCGGCACAGGCGGTTCACCGTTTCCCCCGCGCATATTTTCGATGCCGCGTATCACATTGGCATAGATGCTGTTGGCCGTGATGATGTTGCACACGGTGCCGTCAGAGTCGTCGGAACCATCCACCATAACGCCGTAATGGCTGTGATAGGCGATCACATTGCCGGGACCGATGGTGTTGTTGCAGGGGCCGTTGAAAAGGGCGATGCCGAACTTGCCGTTGGCAAGTACTGCGGTGCCGCTGGTATCGGTGCCGATCCAATTGTGCCGAATGACATTGTTGTTGGTGCCCGCATCCAGCAGATGAACCCCCATTTCTAGGTTGCCGGAGATCAGATTGTGTTCGATGAGGTTGTGGCTGGCGCCGTTTTGAATGGTGATCCCTTCCCTGTTGGCCAGAGCGGCGGTGCCGTCGAAATTGCAGCCGATGCGGTTGTCGATGACGGTATTGTGGCCTGTTTCGGTGCCGGTAATACGAATTCCGGGATAGTTGTTGCCGGAAATGAGATTTCCGGCGATTACAGCGTTTTGCGCGCCGTTGATCAGCAAAACACCGTTGTACTTGTTTGGCTTGGCGACCGTTGCACCGGCATCGGTGCCGATGTAGCAATCCATCACCGCGCAATTTTCTACACTGATCCAAATCCCATATGCGCAGCTGTGGACAACCAGGCCGCGCAAAACCACACCCTCCTCGAGCCTGAATCCGTCTTGTCCCGCTTGGCCCAAAATCGAGCCGTCGATCTCGATCCCGGGTCTGGATCCACCGCCGGCAAGAGGAATGCGGCCGTCTATCGTCTTGTTTTTGGGCACATGATAAGGGATAGCAGGCTTGATCACCCATACCTGATTGAGCGGATCATAGCCGGGATCGGAGATGGGGATATCGAACCGGACGCTGTCGGCTGGGCCGGCGATGCCGTCGCGCAGAGAGCCCACTCCGGAATCGTTGGTGTTGGTGACGATAAAAGTGCTCGCCCTGGCAGGCAGTATGAATGCGGCAAGCAAAAGTACAGTCCGCAGGATTCGTCCGACTTTCATCGCAAGGCTCCTTTCGTGCTTGTTTTTGTCCGTTTTGTGCTTTGTTGCGCCGCACCAGCCGATTTCGACTTTTCGTATTTCAGAATAAACAGTCTGATTTGACAAAACGGGTGTGTGGCGATGAATAGGGATCCGAGCAGGCGAAGGGAAGTGGGAGAGGAGCAGACCATGGCGCCGCGAGCCGATGGCGGAAAGCAAGCCTGACAAGGCTTGTTTCTGATGTCCAGGATTATGACCCCATTTCAGTATAAGAACGCCGCGAATATCGCGCAAGATAAAAAATGCTGTGGCGACTTTCGGCAAATCGATTAAACGGCTGATCCGCCCATGAACAGCCGTTGATGCGCGGTACAGCCCGGCGCGGCGCGTGTCGATACAATTGATCCAAGCGGTCTGTCTGAGGACCTGTGCCTGTAATTGATCTTGATCGACTGCTGAAACGGCGTTATATTGGAAAGAAAAATATTTTGGCGCAACGTTGAGGCGCAGTCAAACAAGCCGGCGGCAAATGGGTGAGCGGGCCATTCCCGCGGTATCAAATCCCCTGCAGCCGGCATCGATGTGCTGGCGGATTGCCCGTGACGGTTTGATACCCACCTTGCGAGGAAGGCGATGGCCCACTCTGATCTGCATTTTGCACCCTGGCGAAAGTCGGCGGACGGCACCTGGCTGCAAGTCATTCGCGTCCCGGCTGCGGCTCGGCTGCACATCCCTGCCGAGGACGGCCGGGTGGTTGACGGCAAGGCTTTCCCCCAGGGTGGTGCTCCGTGGGGCGGCTGGCTGCGGGTGTCGTGCATGGCGGTCGAAATGGACGGTGCCGCCGTGCAGATCAGCCTGCGTGAGCCGGTCAAGTCTTTCACAGAAGTTCGGGTCGAAAGAGACCAAACAGGATTTCGATTGATTTTGTCCTGGCGCGCGGCCGCCTGTGCAGAGTGTCCGTCGGCGTATGGCCCGCCACAGCAAATGGTGCGCGAACACACCATTCCAGATGAAGTGTGGCAGGACTATAAAAAGTGGATGGATCGGGCCTGGCCGCAAAAGCCTTTTTTTTCGCCGGATTGGGTGAAAAAAATCCCATCCGCAGCATATGTCGAGCTATGGAGCGGTTCTGGCAAGATCACCCACACCTTTCAGGATTTGCTCGGGCTGCTCGAAGCGATGCACCGCGCCGGTGTGGGCAAAAATTGCCTGCTCTATTTCTGGGGATTTCACGCGCCGTTTGACACCGCCTATCCCGACTATTGGCCGGCGACTGAACTGGGCGGCGAGGACGGTTTGGCCAGAGTGATCGATACCGCGCAGCGATTCGGGTACCGGCTCATGCCGCACCTGAACTATTGGGGATGCGACGCACGGCTGCCGATCTATGCCCGGTTCCGGCACGAGCAAGTCCGCGATCGCAACGGCAACCCGCAAGGCTGGCGAGTCGAGGGCGAGCCGCCGATCGAGTATATCCGCCCCGGCTGCCGCGAATGGCGGGAGCACATGGCTGAGGTCTGTCAACGGTTGGTAACGCGCTTTCCCTTTGACGCGCTTTTTTTCGATCAGCTGGGCAATTTTGTCGACGATCCCGGCTGCGATTTCGAGACCGCCACCCAGTTGTACAGCGAGGGGATACAGCAGGCCTGTCCGGGAACGGTGCTGGCCGGCGAAATTTTTCACGAAAGATGCCGATCTCTGCCGCTCTGGCAGGTCTGGGGCACGCCGTGGTGCGGCCTGCCGGTGCGCGAGGATTTGCCGCACGCGACCCTGTGGCGGCCGCTTTTCGCCGATCGGATCACCATGGTCGCGCATATGGGGATGCCGGCGGCGGTGCCGGTGCGCGACAGTTGGCCGGCTTATTATTGGTATCCCGAATTTTGCGGCAACCATCAGGAAGCGGTAAGGCGGGCCAACGCCTGGCACCGGGCAATCGGCGCCGTACCCTGTGTGCGGGTCAATTTCCGCGAATTTGGTCTCGATGAGACGGCGACAGCCACCCTGCAAGGGTTAAGTAAGCGGCGGCGCTTGGCGCCGCCTTCCCGTCCTGTTCGAACAAATCGTCACGCGGCAAACACAAAAGGCAACCCATAAAATTGGGGAACAGAGATCAGATTTATTCAGGACCCATCTCTGAAACCGCGCAATCTTATCTCTGCATCCTTTTGTATTGGAAAACATCAAATTGTATTGATCTATCGACCATGCACGTTGCACATTCTTCGAAGGAGAGAGAAAAATGGAAAAAGTGGTCATTATCGGCGGTGTGGCCGGCGGTGCCAGCGCAGCAGCCAGATTGCGGCGCCTTGCAGAAAAATTGGAAATCATCATTTTCGAGCGCGGAGAACACATTTCCTACGCCAATTGCGGTTTGCCCTATTTTGTCGGCGGCGTAATCACCGAACGCAACAAACTGTTTGTGCAGACCCCGCTGAGCTTCAGCAAACGCTTCAACATCGATGTGCGCGTGCGGCACAACGTCGAGAGCATCGACCGTCCCAATAAAAGAGTACAAGTGCGCAACCTGGAAACAGGGGAAATCTTTTATGAAACCTACGACAAGCTTATCCTATCCCCGGGTGCCGAACCGATCAAACCGCCCATTCCAGGCGTCGATCTGCCGGGAATCTTTACCCTGCGCAATGTGACCGACATGGATCGCATCGTCTCCCACGTGGATGAAAAGAAACCCAGGCGCGCGGTAATTGTCGGCGCCGGTTTTATCGGTTTGGAGATGGCGGAAAACCTGCACCATCGCGGGGTCTTTGTCACCATCGTCGAAATGGCCGATCAGGTGATGACGCCGCTCGATTTCGAGATGGCGGCAGCCGTGCACCAGCATCTGAAGACCAAAAAAGTAGAGTTCTATCTCAAAGATGCGGTACAGGCTTTCTCGGAAAAGAGTAAAAAACTCGCGGTCAAGCTGCAAAGCGGCCGTGAACTCGAAGCGGATCTCGTCATCCTGTCGATCGGTGTGAAGCCCGAGAGCAAGCTGGTGCGCGATTGCGGACTGGAAATCGGACCGGCCGGCGGCATCAAGGTCGACGAACACATGATGACCGCTGACCCCGACATCTATGCGGTCGGTGACGCCATCGAATTCCGCAATCCGATCATCGGCAAACAAATGATCGCCTATCTCGCCGGGCCGAGCACCAAACAGGCGCGCATCGCCGCCAACAACATCATTTTCAACAACACCGAGAGCTATCGGGGTACCATCGCGACCGCCATCGCCAAAGTATTTGACCTGACCGTCGCTTCGACCGGCGCATCGGAAAAACTGCTGCGCCAGCACAATATTCCCTATCGCTCGTCCATCATCCACACCGCCTCGCATGCCGGCTACTATCCCAATGCCCAGCCGATGACGATCAAATTGCAGTTCTCGCCTGACGACGGCAAGGTTTATGGCGCCCAGATCGTCGGATATGTCGGCGTCGATAAACGCATCGATCTGATCGCCACGGTGATCAAATGCGGCGGTACGGTCTACAATATGACCGAAATCGAACATGCCTATGCGCCGCCCTTCTCCTCTTCCAAGGATCCGGTCAACATCGCCGGCTATGTCGCGGAAAACATCCTGAAGGGCCTTGTCGATATCGTGCACTGGTACGAGTTGGAAGACCTCGATCCGAAGACGTATCTGCTCCTGGATGTGCGAAACGATGATGAGGTCAAACTCGGCACCATCCCCGGCAGCAAACACATTCCCCTGGACGCGCTGCGCAGCCGCCTGAGCGAACTGCCGCGCGACAAACGGCTTGTCGTCTTTTGCGCTGCCGGATTGCGCGGCTATCTCGCTTGCCGCATTCTGACGCAAAACGGTTTTAAAAATGTGGTCAATCTGTCGGGCGGCTACAAGACCTATGAACACACCATCGGCAAACAGAGCAACGAAGATATCTACGAGCATATGTATATCGCCAAAGACAATCTCATTTACTCCACCGAACCAACCGTAAAAAAATCGAACAAATAGCCGTCTGGCCCCCGGCTCTGTCGCCGTGACAGAGCCGGGGAATTTTGCTGACCGCCATCTCTGCCATTTTTACAGACATCGACCATTTTGGCAGACTTTTACAAAATCTTTTCTTTCTACCGACCGCTTGTTTTTACTGATCTTACAAACTTGCACGGTTTTTGCATAGTCCATTTTATTGGGCAAACAGCAGTTTTGCACTTATTTTTCGCTCTTTTCGGCAACAAGGCTGTTTTTTTACATAGACGAATTCGGGAGACCATCGATGAGCAAACCAAAATCAACTGTGGAAAAACATGTTTTCCAGGCGGAAATCCGCCAATTGCTGGACATTCTCGCGCATTCTCTTTACACCCATCGGGATATTTTCGTCCGCGAGCTGATTTCCAATGCCGCCGATGCGCTGGACAAGGCGCGGTTCAAAAGCATCAAAGGCGAAAGCCTGGCTGATCCCAACCTGGACTTTGAGATCCAGATCGAATTGGACAAGGACAAACGGCTCTTCACGATCCGCGATACCGGCATCGGCATGACCCATGACGAGCTGGTCAACAACATCGGCACGATCGCCCATTCCGGCACCTCGGAGTTTATCAAACAGTTGGGAGAGAACGGCGGGGACAAACTGAACCTGATCGGTCGGTTTGGCGTCGGTTTTTATTCGGTCTTTATGGCAGGCGACAAAGTGGAAATCACCACGCGGCCGGCCGATCCTGAAACGCCGGCCTATCGCTGGACCAGCGATGGTCAGGGCAGCTATGAAATCGAGCCCGGCCCGGCCGATGCCAAACGCGGCACCGAGATCCGCGTCCATTTGCGCGAAGACGCCCAGCAGTTTGCCGAGAAATACACCATCGAATCGGCGATCAAAAAATATTCCAATTTTGTCCCGTTTCCGATCAAAGTCGACGGTGAGCAGATCAACAAACAATCGGCGATCTGGCGCGAGCCCAAAACCGCGGTCAAAGAGGAGCAGTACAAAGAGTTTTTCAAATTTATCGCCAACGAGACCGAAGAGCCGCTGACCTGGATGCATTTTTCCGCTGATGCGCCGATTCAATTCCATGCCCTGCTCTTCGTGCCCAAAACCAATCGCGAAGCCATTGGATTTGGCAAGGACGAAACCGGCATCAACCTCTTTGTCCGCCGGGTCATGGTGGACAACCATGCCCAGGAAGTGCTGCCGGATTATCTGCGCTTTGTTCGCGGCGTTTTGGACAGCGACGATCTGCCGCTCAACATCTCCCGCGAGACCTTGCAGGAAAATGCCTATCTCCACAAGATCAGCAGCACGGTGGTCGGCCGTTTTCTGTCCCACCTGCAGGAACTGGCGGAAAAGGAACCCAAAATCTATCGGGAGATTTGGCAGCAATACGGTCGGGTGCTCAAAGAGGGGTATATGGATTTCGCCCACAAGGAAAAGCTCGCTCCCCTGTTCCGTTTCGATTCGTCCAAAAACAGCGAAGCCGGTGCAACGGTATCCTTGAGCGATTACGTCAAACGGATGCGCGACAAACAGGAAGCGATCTATTACCTCTCCGGCGCCACCCGCGAAGCGATTGAGAAAAATCCGACTCTGGAAATTTTCAAAGCCAAGGATATCGAGGTCCTCTATTGCACCGATCCGGTGGACGAGTTCGCCCTGCCCGGCTTGATCGAATTCGACAAGAAACCGCTGCAATCGGTCGATCAAGCGGATCTCAAAAAGATCGAAGGAATCGAACCGCTGGAAAAGAAAGAAGAAGCGGAATCCGCGCCCGAGGTCAGCGACAAGGAGCTCCGCGATCTGGCGCGGCGGTTCAAGGACATTCTCGGCGATCGCGTGGAAGAGGTTGTGCTTTCAGAGAGATTGGTCGACAGTCCGGCCGTGCTGGTGGGCACCACACCGGGGCTGTCCGCGCAGATGGAAAAGTTGATGCACATGATGCAGCACGACACGCCAATGCCGAAACGCAAAATGGAGATCAACGGCAAGCATCCGTTGATCCACCGGTTGTTGAAGATCTATCAAAAAGATGCAAAGAGCCCCTTTCTGCAGCAGGCCGTTGAAACGCTGTTCGACAGCGTCGTGTTGCTCGACGGCATGATCACCGATCCGCATGCCATGGCCCTGCGCACGCAGCAGATGCTGACGCAATCGACCGAGCTCTATATGAAGGATCTGAAAGAGGAAAAATAACCCGCAGTTTTTCGATGAGTTGCCCTTGCACACAGAATCGCCCCGATTGCATCGCTCGGGGCGATTTTTTTATGGCTCCATCTGATTCACGATGCGCACCACACCCCTGCTATTGCCAACCCACATCGATTCCCCGTCGCCCAGGAGCGCGTTGGCACTTTGGCCCGGCATGCAATTGGTACCTGACTGCGATTACACCAACAAAAAAATCGGCTGAGGATTGAACCTTAAAAAAGACACGCTTTCCCTGACTGCCTCTATCCCGCCAGCTGGCGGATGCGGGGATTGCTGTGCGCAGAGCCGGCTTCCATTCGAGATTGCGGGTTTTCCCCAAATGAAGCGGAGCGAGATCCCGCAGGCCGCCGCTCTTGCGGCCGAGGAAGCTCGCTCCGCCGCCGCAGGATCCCATCTTTCGCCCCTGGAAAACAGAGGATTACGAAAAACCGCACGACTCACGAAGTCGGCAGATGAGAAAAGCCCATCGCGAAAGATGGAGCCGGAGGCGCAATAATAAAATTCAGCCGCAATCCGAAATGCTCTTTTAATTCCGAAATGTTCCCTCTCTTCCCTCTATATCTGTCCCGTTGTTTTGAAATGCAGCTTGGCCACCCGATGCAGTTCGTCCCGTCCATAGCGTTTGACAAACAGGCGTGCGGCCTGCAGCACGCCGTTGGCTGCGCCTTTGGGCAGGTCCAATTCGAATTGTCGCGACAGTTCGTCCATGCGTCGCAAATAGCGGGCGCGGGCGAGAATGGAAGCGGCCGCAACCGCTGGCACCGCTTCGGCGCGCGGCACCTGGGTGAGATGGATCGATGCATCGATCCCCGCCAGTTCCCGCTCCAGCAACGCTGCAGCAGCGAATTGATCGACCACCACCTGTTCCACGTGCACTTTTCGCAGCACCTCTTGAATCGACTGTGCATGGCTCCAGGCGAGCAGGCGATTGAGATTGCCGACCTGTGCGTAACGCTGATTGTACTCGGCCGGCATCAGCTCGAACACGCTAAAGAGACCCCGGCAGCAGTCAACAATTTCGCAACTCAGCCGCAGCACTGCTGAGTTGCTCAAAGCCTTGCTGTCGCGCACGCCCAGGCTCTGCAAGGCACCGAGTTGGCTTGAACCGACGTACACCGCCGCGCAGACCAGGGGGCCGAAATAATCGCCTTTTCCCGACTCGTCGGCACCGATCAAATCGCCATCGATATGCAGGGTGTCTTTTGTCGCCGGGTGATCCGGCACACCGATCCACCGGGCCAGGCGCTCGGCAAAATCGCGATCGCGAATCTGGGAAAAGTCGACGCGAATTTCGCCTTTTTTGTTCTCATACAGCCGCAGCAAGCCCTGCTGACCCGCTGACTCGACACGAATCTGCACACCATAGGCGATCGGCTTTTCATCCGTCAGCTCACATCCCAAGCCCTGCAGCTTGCTGCGCAAGCTTAACAGATATCCTTTCAATGCCACATTGAACTCCGGTTGCGAAAATCAGAATTTGCGATCGCCGCCCAGCAGCGCGGCGCGCAGCGCAAAGGGATCCTCGCCGTTTTTGCCGCGGATCCGTGCGCTCAGAGCGGAGAACAGAGCCCGCAATCGGGTATAGTCGGATCGATATTGCGAACGGGGAGTGCAGCGCTTCGATTCGTCCAAAACGACAAACGGCTGCACCAGTTGGGCCAGATCCAGGTCGGGTTTGGTCGTTTTGCCGTGCGCCCAGGCCGCGTGCAGAGCGGCACCCAAGGCTGCACCCTCCCCTTCCACCGGCACCGCCGCACAATCGAAAATATCGGCGATGGTCTGTACCCAGGCGCGCGACTTTGCCAGGCCGCCAGTCAGGCGGATTTCATCGCTTTTTACCGGCATGCGGCGAAAGCCGTCGTAGAGGTTGAGCACATGGCCTTCCAGAACCGCACGGCACAGCACGGCGGGTTGGAATTCGTCCAGATCGAATCCGAAATAAAGAGGCGCCGCCTGCGGCACATCCGGGGTGCGTTCACCCATGTACCAGGGGATCAGCACACGACCGCGGTTGGCCGGCGGTTCCTGTTCCACCAAATCGACAAAGGCTTGGTGGCTCAATTTGTATTGTTGCAGCACCGCGTTGTAGCCGTTGGCCAGATTGGAGACGCAGAGCAGCGGCAGATGATGGCCGGTGCTGTCGCAAAACGCCGCGATTTCGCCGCTCGGATCGATAAACGCTTCCCGCATAAAGGTATAGGCGGTGCCGCTGGTCCCGAGGCTGATGGTGACGATACCCGGCACCACATTGCCGGTGCCCACAGCGCCGTACATGTTGTCGCCGGAGCCGGCGTCGATTTGGCATGCGGGTGAAAAACCATAAGCGTCGACAAGATGTTTGCCGATTTTGCCGATCAATCGGTCGGACGGTTGCAGCGGCGGCAATTTTTGCTGCAGATCCGCAGCGATCGACTCGACGACCTTCCTGGACCAGGTGCGTTTCTTGGGATGCCACAGGGCCATTCCCGAAGTATCGCCCGGTTCCATCACCCGCACCCCGCCTTGTTTGCCGCCGGTCAGATACCAGTTGATGTAATTGTGCACCAAAAACAGAGTGGCGGTTCGTCTATAGGCATCGGGCTCATGGCGCACCAGGTGCAAAATCTTGGCGGCGGTGTAGCCGGTGCGCTGGCTGTTGCCCACCTCCTCGATCATGCGGTCCGCGCCGCCCGCCGCCTGGGTCAACAGCTCGCATTCCTTGCCGGTGCTGAAATCGTTCCACAGCTTGCTGCGGCTGCGGGTCAGGTCGCCGTCAGCGTCCAAGGCGACGAGTCCATGTTGTTGTCCGGAAACAGAGATGGCGCGAATTTCGCCGAACGGCAGGTTCTTCTTTTTCATGCGGTCAAACAGCAGGTTCAGGGCGTCCAGCCACATCTGCGGATCCGACTCGGAGACGCCGTTTTCGGCGCCGCCGACAACACCGTTGTGGGTTTGATAGGCCGGCAAGTCGCTGTCGTAATTGACCGAATCCACATAGACGACCTCGGTGCGCTCGAGGTCGAGCAAAACGATTTTGGTTCCCTGAGTCGAACTGTCGATTCCGGCATACAGCAAAGCCATTTCACCGCCTCCTTTCGATCTTGACCATTCGTGTACACGCCGGATGCTGGTCCGGCTTTCCATCGATTCGTCCTTATTCTGCCAAACTTCGCTACAGGCCAGCGCTGTCTCGTTTTCAGACGCAACACCATTAAATCCATAAAATTTCAACTCTATAACAAACGAAATGTCTGGTCAGACGACATTTTCTCTGACCCATCCAGAGCAGAAAGCGATCCGCGTCGATACTTGCTTTGCTGGCAGGTCGGGATTGGTTCTGGAGATGCGCGATGCTCACAAAGGCCAAAAATACAATATCGCCGGCACGCTGACCAGCAGGATCAACAATTCCAGAGGCAGACCCATGCGCCAATAGTCGCTAAACTTGTAGCCTCCGGGCCCCATGACCAGGGTGTTGGATTGATGGCCGATCGGGGTCAGAAAAGCACAAGAGCCGCCGATTGCGACGGCCATCAGGAACGGATCGATCGAAACACCCAATCCCTGCGCCACTTTGATACCGATCGGCGCCATCAACACCACTGTGGCGGCATTGTTGATGATATCCGATAAAAACATGGTCACGACCAACAACAAAGCAATCGTCATGTAGACCGGCAGCGATTCGCCGAACCGCAAGATCTGTTCGGCAACCAGCGCGGCTCCACCGCTGGACTCGAGGGCACCTCCCACCGGGATCATGGCTCCGAGCAGAACGATTACCGGCCAATCCACGCTCTCATAGACTTGCCGCAACGGCAACAATCCGGATAGGACCATGGCGACAGCGGCGATGGAAAATGAAATCTGCACAGGCAAGAGGCCGGCAACCACAGCCGCGATGGAGAGGGAAAAGATGCTCAAACTGAGGATAATTTTTTTCTCAAAACCCAGACGCAAGCCCCGTCGCGCCAAAGGAAGACAACCGATCGAGGTGATGATCTGGTCGATCAAATGGCTTCTGCCTTGCAACAACAGCACGTCGCCGGTTTGAAATCGGACATGATCGAGACGAAGGCGGATCTTTTTTTCCCGCCGCGCAACGGCCAGAAGATTGACACCGTAACGGCTTCGCATCCGGATACCGGCGGCGGTTTGGCCGATAAGAGGCGAACCGGCCATCACGATCGCTTCGCTGATGGCGATGTCTTTCGACCCCTCGGCATCTTTGCGGAACTGTTTGCCGCCGACCAATTCCATTCGGGTGTCCTGCAAAAATACTTCCAGAGCTTCGGCATCGGCTTCCAATATCAGAATATCGTTGATCTGCAAAATTTCGTTCTCATCCAGCTCGTGGAGGTGTTTCTTCTTGCGAATCAGTCCGATTATCTGCACGTCGGCATCTGAAATCGGTCCGAGTTCAGCGATGCTCAATCCCTTGGCCTTGCTCTCTTTGCTGACTTTAACTTCGGTGATGTAATCATCGATATCGAAGAGATCCTTTTCCGATTTTTGCGCGGTTCGTTTGGGCAGAAAACGCCAACCGATAAAACCGATGAACAGAATACCACTCAAAGCGATAGGCAGCCCAACCCGGCTGAAAGAGAACATGCCGAAAGATTCTCCGGTGAGGTCAGCCCGGAAGGTGGCAATGATGATGTTGGGGGGCGTGCCGATCAGGGTTGTCATTCCTCCCAGCAGCGAAGCAAAAGAGATCGGCATCAGCAAATAAGAGGGCGGATGGCCGTTTTTGCGGGCGATATGCAGCGCGACCGGCATCATGATCGCCAGGGCGCCGACATTGTTCATGAAGGCTGATGCGACAGCCACGATAGAGGACAAGGCCAAAATCTGCAGAAGTAAATTTTTGCCGATCTGGGTGACCCATTTGCCCAACAGATCGATGAGTCCGGAATATTCCAGAGCTTTGCCGATGATCAGCACCGCGGCAACGGTGATGACCGCCGGATGGCCAAAACCGGCAAATGCCTCATCGGCAGGCACGATCCCGGCAATGACGAGCAAAAACAGTCCGATGAGCGCCGCAAAATCATGCCGGATACGGCCCCAAATAAATAAAAGAAACAACAACAGGAGGGTTGAAAACACCAGTGTGGTTTGCATCGCTCGGGCCTCGGTCGCTGAAGGGTTGTCACGTCTGGCTTCGGCAGGGCACCCAATTCACGTCTTTTTCCGCTTGTTATTCAATCAAGCCAGAGCCAATCACGGCATCTTTTCCGGCATTTCCTTGATATGTACATCTCTCTGCGGGAACGGAATCTCGATGCCGTGTTCCTTGAACTTTTTAAATATCTCATAATAGAGCTGGCTTTTCAATACGCCTGGTTTGTCGATATAACTGCTGGTCCATACCCGGAGATTGAATATCAAGGCGTTGTCGCTGTATTCTGAAAAGA
This sequence comes from bacterium, assembly GCA_029565675.1. Lineage (GTDB taxonomy): Bacteria > Zhuqueibacterota > Zhuqueibacteria > Residuimicrobiales > Oceaniaggregativiventaceae > Sulfursilanivivens. Next base: position 348,520 of record JAKQNP010000002.1, on the reverse strand, counting down.
GAACGTCGGCGGTGGGATATTTTTGCACCCCGGGATTATCGCTCGCAACCTCCAGAAGCAAATTCTTGATTATCTCCGGATCTTCTTTGTAAGACACCCCGACCGGGAAATTGAAGCGTATATTGCGATCGTGATGGCTCCAGTTGATGACGGTTTTGGAGATAAACTCGGAATTGGGCACAATAATCGAGATGTTGTCGTTGGTGACAATCGTCGTTGCGCGCATCGAAATTTTGACCACATTGCCGGCAACTCCGCCGACTTCGATGCGGTCTCCCACCTTGATCGGCATTTCGAAAAGAATGATCAATCCGCTGACAAAATTGTTGGTGATGTTTTGCAGCCCAAAGCCGATGCCGACGCCAAGGGCACCGAGCAGGATGGTCAAGCTGCTGAGATTGATGCCGACGGTTTGCAGAATCACGATCAAACCGACGGTCATGATCAAATATTTGATGATGGAGCCGATCGCAATGCGCACGCCCAGATCGACTTTGCTTTTCGCCAATATCTTGTAGACGACCAGTCTGATCACTTTGGTGGTGACGATATAAAGCAGCAGAAAAAGTATCGCTAGATAGAACAGTGTCCACAGGGTGATGGTGGTGTTTCCGGCCGAAAAAATCGCGATGTTAAAAAAGTCGGCCACGCTCGAGCCGAGCTGTTTCAATTTATCCATAAATACTCCCGCCAACTTGCTGGATTCGGTTAACGCCGAATCTGGTTCCGATGCCAGCCAAAGCTAAAAACGAGCGAATTTCGATCGATGGTTTTGCCGATTTTCCCGGTTCAGAGAACCGATTTTTAACTCTCCGCAATACGGGATTGTTCTGCGAGGGATTGCCCATACAGACCCAGAAAACCAGATCGGTGGTCTGCAAGGGATACCCGGATCGACACAAAAACGATTTAAGGAAATTTTCTGCAAAAATCAATCGATTTGATCGGCATCGCCTGCCGAATCGGCACGCAAAAAACTCAAACCGGCACCTCGCATGAATTCGCGCCCATCATCGGACAGCGGAAGAGCTGGCAATCAATTCCGGCGTCGGACTTTTAACCGTTGACATTGTGATATTTTTTTTCAACCTTTTGCTGTCACTTCAGTCTGGCAAGCCGTTTCCAGGCAATCCATTTCCGAGATCAAAACCTATCCTTGGAGCATCCGATGAAAAAATTCCTGGCGATTTTGGTCCTCAGTTTTATAATCGCTCCTCTCGTCGTTTTTTCCCGCGATGTCATCGCCTGTTTCGATTTCGGCGGTGCGTTTCAACAAGTCGCCATCGGTTATACACCGGTATCCCGCGTCTATCACAGCCCGCGTTACCTATGGGCTGACAATGTGCGCGAGATTGCCCGCATCGATTTTCCCGACCCTCTGCTGCGCGATTTCGTCGAGCTCGAACAAGCCGAATTCTGGATCGGCCTGGACAACAGCCCTGTCGATGTCTCGCTGATCTGCCACGATCCGCAGCAGCTGCACGGTCCGTTTTCCGTCTGGGCGCAGGACAGCCTGGTCCTTGCGTCCTTAACCGTCGAGCAGGGCGACACGGTGCAGATCGATTTCAGCGCCCGGGTCACCGACGGCCGCCTGCGCCTGCGGTTTCAGGCAGATCCCGGCCAATCTTTTCTCGTCAATGCTCTGGTGGTGCGCGGCGAACCCAATACCGCCCTGCGGCCGATGTTTCCCAACGCACCGCCGGACATTCTGCCGGACACGGATACGGTTTTTCGCCAGGGCCGTACCGATGTTCGCCAACGCCTGCACGAGCTGTGCGAATGGACCCTTGACCACCGTCTGGAAAACGGGTTTCTCGGTGATTTTGAACCCGGCGAAACCGCAACGATGTTCTGGTGGTACACTTCCGCCTACCCGTTGCGCACCCTGCTCGCCGCCTCCAGTCTGCTGAACGAACCGCGCTACCTCGATGCCGCTGTTTTGATCCTCGATCGCTTCGTATCCGAACAGCTGCCGAACGGCGCCTGGCATCAGACCTACCGCAACAAGCCGACTGAGTTGCTCACGCAGGCTGAAATTGACAGCATCATGACCTTTCACTGGATGAACATGGCCGACATCGGCAGCACCGCCATCACTCTGGGGCTGGCCTGCGCCTATGTGGACGATGCGCGCAAAACGCGCTATACTGCGGCACTGGAACACTTTTGCCGCGACTGGGCCATGCAGTGGCAGCTCGAATCAGGTGGTTTTACCAACGGCATGGAAAGCGGAGTGGCGATGACCGAGGTCTATTCCACTGCCACCGCCCTGCAGGCCGCCAATTTTGCGGTGCTCTATTCCCTGACCGGCGACGAAACCTACCTCAAAGTGGCGGAACGCGCCGCTCGTTTTCTCACCGACAACTGGAACCGCGACGGCCGGCCGATTTGCCATGCCCACCACGGCGAACAGGTCGAACGCATCTACGATCAGCCGATTCTCCATTTCGGCGCCGCGTTCTATTATACCGAAGGCCTGATGACGGTCTACCACCACTGCCGCGATGCCGAATTGAAAAAAAGGATCGAGCAGGTGTTGGACTGGTATGTGCGCGGCGAGAAAGGATTGCTGGCGGTGATGGGCGATCGGCCCTGGTGGCCGCTGCAAGATGCCTGGGACAACTCCAAGACCGCCGGCATCCCCCTGGCGTTGCTCGCCGTGCAGCAACAGAATCCCGATCCGGCTGTCGACCGCGCCGTGGCTCTGACCAAACGTTTTCTCTGCACACCTGACTTTAGCCGCCGAATCGGCATGATGGTCGAAGACGCTGACCTGCCATGGGGCAGCCACAATCTGCAGACCTGGGCCGCACTCGCCACATCCGCAAGCGGATTTGCCGGCCTGTCGCTGGTGGAAATGGTTCAGCCTGGACTCATTTACGGCCTGCACCGATAAACCGCGCGCGTGTCACGATCACCAGAAATGGAGTAATCTGTGGATATCCGACAATCGCTTTCCCCGCTGGATCTGATCGTCATTATCGCCTATATCGTCATTCTGCTGGGACTCGGCTTCAGCATCAGTTACCGCCGCGGGCAAAACAGCGATCTTTTTCTCGCCGGCCGCAACCTCACCTGGCCGAACATCGGTCTGTCGATCTTTGGCACCAACATCTCGCCGTCGATGATGCTCGCCGCCTGCTCGGTGGCCTACACATCGGGTATGGTGGCGGCCAACTTCGAATGGCTGGCGTGGTTTTTTCTCATGCTGTTGGCCATGCTGTTCATCCCGCTCTATCTGAAAACACGCATCAGCACCATGCCCGAATTTGTCGAACGCCGTTTCGGCCGGACAAGCCGAACCTTTCTCTCCTGGTATGCGCTGTTCACCACTGTGGTGCTTTGGCTCGGCGGCACTCTCTATGCCGGCGGACTGCTGTTGAGCCAGATCAGCGGCTGGCCTTTATGGGTCTGCCTGGTTTTTCTGGCGAGTATCGCCGCCAGCTTTACCATTACCGGCGGACTGGAGGCGGTGGTGATCACCGACAGTTTCCAGTCCATCTTGATGATCGTCGCTTCCACCGCCTTGACCCTGCTCGCTTTTTTGAAAATCGGCAGTCTCGATCGGCTGGTGCAGGAAATACCGGCGGATTACTGGCGGCTGTTTCGCAACGCTGATGATCCCACTTTTCCGTGGCCGGCAATCGTGCTCGGTTATCCGGTGCTCGGTGTCTGGTTCTGGTGCACTGATCAAACGATCGTGCAACGCGTGCTGGGCGCCAAAGATATTCGGCACGGCCAAATGGGCGCCCTGTTTGCCGGGTTTCTCAAAATTCTGCCGCCGCTGATCTTTTTTATGCCCGGGATTCTCGCCGCCGTGCTGTATCCGAATCTGACCGATCCCGACACAGCTTATATGACCCTGGTCACTGGTTTGTTGCCTTCCGGTATGATCGGATTGATCGTTGCGGTGCTGATCGCAGCTCTGGTCAGCACCCTGGACTCGGCGCTCAATTCATTCAGCACCGTCTTTACTCTGGATATTTATGTGACCAAATTCCGCCGCCAGGCATCGCAAAGAGAAATCGTCTGGGTCGGTCGCCTGATGACTGCCGCCACTGCGTTGCTGGCCGTTGCCATCGCTCTCTCCATGCAAAGCGTCGGCCGCGATCTTTTTAATCTCATGCAGGGGATCATCGCCTTTTTCGCGCCGCCGATGGCCGCCGTCTTTCTCGTCGGCGTGCTGTGGAAAAGAGCCACTTCCAGAGCCGCCCTGTCGACGCTGATCATCGGCAGCACCATCAGCCTTGCCATCGGTTATTGCCAGCTGACCAATTACCCGAATAACCACTTTTGGCCGCACTATTTGCTGTTGTCATTCTACCTGTTCAGCGCCTCGGTGATCTGGATGATCGCCGTCTCGCTGCTGGACCATTCCCGGCAAGAAACAGAACCACTGCCAACAAGCCGAGAGATCTACAGCGACAATATTTCCTCGCGCAACGTCTGGATCGCCTGGGGTGCTCTCGCAGTGATCATGGCCGGTCTTTATGTTTTCTTTAATTGAATGCCCTTTTGTGCAGAGAGAGAATAAAAAGGATCAGTTTACAACCTCTGTAAACCACAGCTTGGTTCAACTGCCGCCGAAGCGCATTCCTTTCCAGAGCCTTGGATTCCTCCAGGAACGATCTCCGGCGATGGTGCACAGCACAATCGCGCTCCAGCTGAACAAATAACCGTTCGAAAGGATTCCCTATGTCTCACCCCAGATTCCTAATCTTGTCCTGCTTTTGGTTGCTGGCCGCCTGGTCTGCACAGGCTGCTGAATTTTTCGTCGCACCACAAGGCAATGACCGCCATCCAGGGACCGCAAAGAAACCCTTTGCGACTCTGGAGCGCGCGCAGCAGGCTGTGCGCGCTTTGCCTGCCGATCTGGATGAGGAGATCATTGTCACTCTGCGGCAGGGCACCTATTTTCTCGATCGCACCCTGGAATTCGATGCGCGTGACTCCGGCCGCAAGGGGAACCCGGTGGTCTGGCGCTCCTGCCCAGGTGAAAAGGCGATGATCAGCGGCGGTGTGGCTGTAGCCGGATGGCAGCCGATTGGCGAGGGCCGTTTCAGCGCTGCCGCACCGCTGGACGATTTCCGCCGCCTGACCGTGCACAATCAACCTGCCGTACGCGCGCGCACTCCGAACAAAGACTCCTATTACCGGCTCAAATTGTGGGACCTGCGTCGCCGCGAAGTGGTAGTCGAAAACGGCGACATCGGCGATTGGCAAAACCTCCGCGATATCGAATTCATCGTGCAGTTGCACTGGGCGCAGAGCATCCTCAAAATCGACTCGCTGCAGCGCGATCGCCGCTATGCGTACCTCACCTTGCAGGACCCGGCCCGCGATCTGCTGTTTCGCCGCGATTATCCGCCCAAGGACGAAAATGAACCCTATCATCTGGAGAATGCCATCGAATTTCTCGATGAGCCCGGCGAATGGTACCTCGACCGTCGGCAAAAGCAGCTGATCTATTTGCCGCGACCCGGCGAAACACTGGATGACCACTCCGTCCTCGCACCCAGACTCGAAACCCTGATCCGCGTGCAGGGAACCGCCGACAAGCCGGTTGTCGATCTCGAGTTCCGCGATCTGGTCTTCAGCCACACCACCTGGCTGCGGCCGAGCCAACAGGGATTGCTCAATGTGCAGGCCGGCCAGTACACGGTCGAACCGACCATCAACAACACCCAGTTTGCCGAACGGCCGCCCGCTGCCGTGGAGGTCAATTTTGCCCATCGCACCTGCTGGACCGGCAATGGATTTTTCGATCTCGCAGCCACTGGATTGGACCTGCACAAAGGCACCCAAAACACGAGGGTGCAAGGCAATCTCTTTGCCGAAATCGGAGGCAACGGCATCTGTGTCGGAGTCTTTACCGAGCCCGGACTGCAGCTGCATACCCCCTATCTGCCCGAAGATGAACGCGAAATCTGCGTTGCCGACTCGTTGCTCGACAACCGAATTGTCCGGGTCGCACAGGATTATCCCGGCTGCTGCGGCATCGCCTGCGGTGCGCCGCGCCAGATCACCATCGCCCACAACAAGGTCTCTGATTTGCCCTATACCGGCATCAGCGTCGGTTGGGCCTGGACGCAAAAGCCCAGCGCCATGCGCGGCAATCGGATCTACCGCAACCACATCCATCACGTGCTGCAATTGCTGTGCGACGGCGGCGGCATCTATACCCTGTCGCTGCAGCCGGATAGCTGGATCGGTGAAAATCACATCCACCATATCCAGCGCTCGCCATGGGCGGTGGGATCTCTCAACAACGGCCTGTTTCTCGACGAAGGCAGCAGCGGCTTTACAGTGGAACGCAACGTCTTTCACCACATCGAACAAGGTGCCATCCGTCACAACAGAACCGGAACGATCACCGTCATCCAAAACCATGTGCAGGATGCTGCCTTGATAGAACAGGCCGGTCCCCGGGCTCTATTTCAGCGCCGCCTGGCGGAGCTGAACCGATTGCTGAAAGTGGAGTAGAACCGCTGCTCGCTCGCGCCATCAGGACGATGGGTTGATGACATCGGTCGATGGTGATGAACAAAAGGGCAAAAAATGGTCAGGGTGGTGATTTGGGATCTTTGCGGGTTGGGCCAGTTGCAGGGGGTTGATAATGCATCGAATGATTTTTGTCGTCGGCCTCGCGCTGGTGTTGACCGGATGCCGCCGGCCGCAAGAAACGATATCCATGCCGACAGATGAAACGCTCGCGAAATTTGCTTTGCGCTTCACCGACCAACGGCCGCGCGTGGTTGCCGATACCGACCGGGTCGGCGGATTTTGGCAGGGACATCTGTTTGCCGCCAACGACGGCAGCGGTCGTTACGGCGGTTTTGACGGTTATACCGCCGCGGACGAACGGCTGTTGGCTGACTGTGTCTGGTGGCTGGACGGCGAACGGCTCAACCTGGCACAAGCGCGTGAGGCGATTTTCCATCCCGATCGAATCGAGCATTGTTTCGCCGATGGCACGCTTTCTGGCCTCATGGTTTTGCCCGGCGAAATGGGCCTTCTGCTCACGCTGACCACCCGCACACCCAGGCAAATCTCTTTCCAGCCCTTGTGGATTGATCAAGCGGTGAAGTTGGTTCCGGATGAGCGGGGTGTGCTTCGCGGCCGATCCGGCAGCGGGAGGATCCATATCGCTCTTGCGGCCTGCACCGATCCAGCCTTGCGTTCGAACAACGACCACAAGAAGCCCGATTCGGGCATTTTATCCGGCGGCGATCAAACGTTGCATTTCAGCGCTGCCCGATCGGTGCAGGCAGCAGTGCTTTTTGCCAGCGACTCATCCACGCTGACCGAGAGACTAGAGATCCTGTGCCTGGATCCTGGCGCGGCACTGCGGCGCAAACAGCAAGAGATCCTTGCAAGAATATCGCGCTGTTGGGTCGAAACCGCTGATCCGCAATTCAACCTCGCCCTGATCTGGGCGCATATCGCCGGCCGCGCCCTGGTGGTCGATCGATTTGGCACCGGCATCTGGGCCGGCTTGCCCTGGTTCAATCAGAATTGGGGACGGGACACCTTTATCGCCTTGCCGGGGATCTCGTTGGTCACCGGCTCTCTAGACGAAGCGCGCGCCATCCTCAGCCATTTTGCTGCCTGGCAGCAGAGCGATCCCGCTTCACCCCTCTTTGGCCGCATCCCCAATCGCGTTGTTTCGCCGACCGATATCATCTACAACACCGCTGACGGCACGCCGTGGCTCATCCGCGAGCTGAAAGAAACCCTCGATTATACCGGGGATATTGAGTTCGCGCGCGAGCTCTATCCGGTCGTGCAGCGCGCGATCAATGGATCCAGAAAAAATTCGATTGATCGCTTTGGGTTTCTCACCCACGGCGATGCTGACACCTGGATGGACGCGCGTATTCGCGGCGAGCAAGCCTGGTCGCCGCGCGGCGACCGCGCCGTCGAAATCCAGGCGTTGTGGATCGCCGAGCTGGAAGCCGGCGCCGAGATCGCGCATCTTTTGGGATATGAATCCGACGCCCGGGAATGGAAAGCGCTGGCGGAACAGGCAAGGATAGCTTTTAAAGAGCACTTTGTGGTGCCGAACTCGAATGCGCTGGCCGACCATTTGAACAGCGACGGCAGCGCCGACTTGCAGGTGCGGCCCAACGCGGTGATGGCTCTGTCGCTGCATCTCGATCGGCCTGTGGTCGCCGATTCAGTCCGAGCAAATGTGCTCGAGCAACTGGTGTCGCGGCTGACCTATCCGTGGGGTGTCGCGTCGCTGGCACAAGAAGAAGAGAATTTTCATCCCTTTCACCACGATCAGATTTACCATTTTGATGCCGCTTACCACAACGGCATGTGCTGGCACTGGACAGCCGGACCGGTGATCAGCGCCATGATCGATCAGGGACATCGTGAGCAGGCGTTCCGGCTGTCGAAAAACCTCGCCGCGCAAATTCTCGAACTGGACATGCCCGGATCGCTGTCCGAACTGGTGGAGCCGCTGCCCGATGATGCGGGCCGGGTGCGGATAAGCGGAACCTATTCCCAGGCCTGGTCGGTTTCCGAGTTCGCCCGCGTCGTTTATCAGGACTATCTCGGCTTGCGGCCCCAATGGCTCGACCGCACGCTGGTGATCCGGCCGGCCTTGCCGAAAGAGCTGAGTCCGGCCAGGTTTCGCGCTGCTTTTGGCGATGAGGAAATCTTGTCGGGCAGGTTGAGCTGCGGCAAACAAGATGAGTTGATTTTGACAGCGGACGAGCTGCAGGCGCCTATCCGCGGCAGGCTGCAGCCGCGCGACGACCTCAACCGCATATATGAATTTCGCTTTGATCTGGCTCCAGACCAGGAAATCCGGTTGCAGTGGCGCTTTTTGCCGACTCCCCGGATTCGCGTCGACGGCGGCAAATGGCAACCGCTTGGCGAGCCGATCCGCAGCGGGCCTGGTCGAGCGGCGCCGGCCTTTCAAAAGCCGCAGTTGCGCCGAGATTTGCCGGCATTGCTGGAAGCCGATGCGCTGGAAAAAAAGTTGTTGCATGAGGTGGGGCGATAAAAAGAAAAAATGTCTATTGGGGCTAATACCCCTAAGAGAAAAAAAAGAAGGGGTTAGGGGCTTTCTCAACCACGGCCTGAACGCCGCGGCAATGAAAAATGCGATACCCATTCCATTATTGAACTCAACTCCATTTCGACGACGCCCATTCACGAAGCATTCCCTATCCGGCCTTGCAAGCTGATGCACGAACGCCTGACCCAATCGACAAACCACCCCGGCTGAAATCAACTTTTATGGGAGGAAATGTCGATGTCTAAAAAAAATCCAATTCTGCGCAACCTGATATCGACTGTTTTCTTTGCGGTCCTCATAACCTGCGGAAAAGAACAGACAACAGAATCCCCGCGGCCTGTTTTCTATACCCTGACCGCGGAGATTGATGTTGGAATCGAAGGTGTACCGCGCACCGGTGAGTACAAAAATCCTGCTGGCGACACGGTGAGGTATGAATACCGCGCTCTGGAGGATTTTGCCGACCTCGAGGTCACTCTTGACGGCGAAGCTGTTCCGGCCAAAGGTTGGTTTATCATGCATCGCGACCGGCATCTTTCGGCCTCCTGCACAAAACGCGTGCTCTGGCGCTACAAAACCAGCCAGGCAGTCTATTATGCTTCTCCGGCGGTGGCGGACGATGGCACGATTGTCTTCAGCACCGGGATGTATCGAAACACCGACGGCTGGACGCCGGGCGGCCTTTACACTCTGAATTCAGATGGCACACTCAAATGGTCGGTTTCGCACGACGATGCTCTCTACGGACCGGCAATCGGCGACGACGGCAATATCTATGTGATGGACCGGAACTATGCCGTGCATGCCTATTCTCCCGGCGGCAGCCGGCGATGGACCTTTGACGATTTCGAATATCCCTCTTTTGTCAAACGAGACATGGGGCAACGCACTCCGGCCATCGGCGCGGATGGGACGGTCTATGTCGGAGCAGACGGTCTGTATGCCCTGGATCCGGTCACCGGCCGGCCGAAGTGGCATTTCAGCCGCGCGCGTTTTGGCCGCGAATGCATCGCCTCGCCCGTGATCGGCGCTGATGGCACCATCACTGTCGTCATCGGTCAGGACACTCTCTATGCGGTCAATCCGGACGGCTCGCGCCGATGGGCGTTTGGTTTCGCCAACGAGGACGAACTGAGTATGGCTACTCCGGCAATCGACGCGGATGGCACCCTTTACATCCCGACCGAAAGCTATCGTGCAGGTTCAAATTTTTATGCCGTCTCTTCGGACGGCGAGTTGCGCTGGCGGGTCCACCTGCCTGGAGACCGGATCGTGCGCGCTTCGCCGGTCATTGGCGTTGACGGCACGATTTTTCTTGCAACCAAGGCCGGAGGAGCGGATCTGCGCGCCCGACTGCTCGCCCTGTCGCCTACCGGCTCGCTGCAATGGCAATTCATCATCGAGGGCAAACATGAGACTCCGGACGACATCTACAGCACGCCGGCTATCGGCGCTGACGGCATTCTCTATTTTGGGGCGGAAACCGGGATGCTTTATGCGGTGCGAACCGACGGCACTTTGTTGTGGCAACATGACATCGCCGCCATCAATTGGTCTTCACCGATCATCCTGACAGACGGCACCCTGTTGATCGGCGGCATCGACAACGGTCCGGGGTATACAGGCTATCTGGCGGCGGTGCGAACCACCAGTTTCGGCTATGCGGCTTCGTCGTGGCCGCGCTTTCACCACGACAACCGCAACAGTGGCCGCTGTGGAAATCCTTAAAGGCCATTTCTGAGTTGACCCGGCAATTGCCTTGGCTTTGTCATCGGGGTCACCGCTCAGATTCGGATAATTCGGATGTGCTTTTGTGCTGAACCCTCCACGACGCGCGATGCCTGGCGCCATTTTTTTATGGCGAATCAAGTTAATTTTTCGTAATTTGGTTTTTATATGGTCTTTTCTGCTTGTTGCCTCGATTTCACAAATCTTCGCTCGAAAAAGTTGATTACCAGCAGAGGTTGTAAAAAACAGATGAAAAAAAAGATTCTGGTTGTTCTGGGAGTTCTCTTTCTGGCCTTTTTCCTGTGGCGCATTGCCAGTCTCATCTTTGCAAACAAACAAATAAGCTCGCAGCGGCCGGGGAGACCGCCGGTCGCCGTACAGATTGACAGCGTGCGCCACAGTGCGATCATCGACACGCGCGAATATACCGGAACCGTCCACGCTCTTTATCAATACATTGTGGCGCCGAAAGTATCGGGCCGCATTGTAAGAATGAACAAACGGATCGGCGATTGGGTCAAGAGAGGCGAAATCCTTGTTCGTATCGACGATGCGGAATACCAGCAGGCGACTGCAGAAGCAGAGGCCAATCTCAAGATTGCCAGAGCATCACTCGCCGAAGCGGCCAGTCAGATTACGCTGGCCAAGCAGGAGCTCGAACGCGTTCAATCGCTGCAGGAAAAAGGCATCGCTTCGCCTGCGGAACTCGATGCAGCGCTCACCAATCACCAGGCACAGCAATCACGGCTGGAGCTGGCGACTGCACAGGTCGAGCAGCGCGAAGCCGCTTTGGCCTCAGCAAAAATCCGTTTGAGCTATACCGTTCTGGCCGCCTCGCAGCCGGGATATATCGGTGAGCGTTACATCGATGAAGGATCGCTGCTGGCGCCTAATACGCCGGTTTTCATGGTCATCGGTATCGATTCGGTCATTGTGCGCACCACCATTGTTGAACGCGATTATGGGTCTATCAAAATCGGTCAGCCCTGCCAGGTAAGAGTCGATGCTTTTTCCGACAAACCCTTCACCGGCCGGGTTTCGCATATCGCCCCCATGCTGCAACAAGAGTCGAGAATGGCACAGATGGAACTGATTGTTGCCAATTCAGACCATCTTTTAAAGCCGGGTATGTTTGCCCGGGTGCAGGTGAGGATCGCCGAGAAGGAGCAAGCCCAGGTTGTTCCCAGTGCCGCACTGGTCAGACGAAACGGTCAACAGGGTATCTTTGTTCTGGAGCAAGACAAACCAGAGGTGCGTTATATGCCGGTCACAGTCGGTATTTTCAATAATGAGTGGGCTGAAATCACCTCACCTGCCATCCAGGGGCAGGTGGTCACATTGGGCCAGCATTTGCTGGAAGACGGCAGCCAGGTGATCCTTCCAAAAACCGTTGGCGAAAACAGTGCGGTTCCGCGTTCGCAAGTCAAGGAGTGAGAAATGAATATCGCCAACGGTCCGGTTCATCGTCCCATATTGACGTCGATCATTTTTATCATCATCGTGCTGCTCGGATTGTTTTCATTTGGTCGGCTCTCCATCGATTTAATGCCCGAGGTGACCTATCCTTCGATATCGGTGATCACCGATTATGGCAATGTGGGTCCCCAGGAGATGGAGGAGTTGATCACCCGACCGATCGAAGAAGCCCTGGCCGCTGTACAGGGTGTTGAAGAGATCACCTCGACCTCCTACGAAGGGACGAGCCGCATTCGCACCGCCTTTGACTGGGGCACGGATCTGGATGTAGCGGTCAATGACATCCGGGACAGATTGGATCGCATCTTGGGAAGGCTTCCGGAAGATGTGGAACGGCCAATGATCCGCAAATTTGATATTTCTTCTTTTCCGATCATGAATCTCGGCGTATCGAGTGCAATGAATCTGATGGATTTGCGCCAACTGGTTGAGGACCAGGTCAAATACCGTTTGGAACGGGTTGCAGGTGTGGCCGCCGTATCGATTTGGGGCGGATTGCAGCGAGAAATTCAAGTCGAGATAAATGCAGAGCGGTTAAAAGCTCTTGGTTTATCCACCAGGGCGATCACTGCAGCGCTGCAAGCTGAAAACCGCAACCTGCCGGCCGGTCTATACGAACGCGGCAACGTCGAAGTTCTCATCCGCACCCAGGGTGAATACCAGTCGCTGGATGAAATCCGCAACACGGTGATCACCACCCGTGAAGGCACACCTATCCGCATCGCAGATGTCGCCCAGGTCAAAGATTCATGGACTGAGGTTCGTCAGCTCAACCGCATCAACGGCGCTCAGGGCTTGCGCATCGGCATCAACAAGCAATCGGGTGCCAACACGGTGCAGGTTGCGGAAGCGGTTAAAGAGGAGATTGCCCGGATCAACCAGGATATGCCGCAGCTCAATATTGCCGCGCGATTCGATCAATCGATCTATATCAAGCGCTCCATCAACAGCGTCGGCAATTCGACCCTGTTGGGCGGTTTGTTGGCAATTGTGGTGCTCTTTATCTTTTTGCGCAACCTGTCCAGCACGGCGATCATCGCCACGGCCATCCCGATATCGATTATTGCCACTTTCGGGCTCATGTACTTTGGCGGGTTCACTCTGAACACCATCACGTTTGGAGGATTGGCGCTCGGCATTGGCATGCTGGTGGACAGTGCGATCGTGGTTCTGGAAAACATCTATCGGCACCGCGAGAGCGGCTTGTCGGCACGAGACAGCGCGCTGAAAGGCACGCAAGAGGTCTGGTCTGCCATTGTCGCGAGCACATTGACCACGCTGGTGGTTTTCTTTCCGGTCATTTTTATTCGCGGTATGTCCGGTATCATGTTCAGCCAGATGGCGTTTGTGGTGAGTTTTTCTCTCCTGTGTTCTCTGGTGGTCGCCCTGACCCTGATTCCCATGCTCTCTGCGCAGTTTTTGCATTATCAGCCGTCCGAACACCGCAAAGGTGAAAGCAAACTGCACAAAATCTACGCCACCAGTGAAGCGATCTTTAACCAGGTCGAGTCTGCCTATGGTCGATTGCTCAGGTGGGCTCTGGTGCACCGCAAAAAAGTTGTTCTGTCGGCTTTGGTGGTTTTCATCGCGTCGGTCTTGCTGATCCGTTTCATCGGTGTCGAGTTGATGCCCACAGCAGACGAAGGCGAAGTACGAGTTGACATCGAGATGGCGGTGGGAACGCGGTTGGAAATCATCGATCAGGCGACACTGGCGATCGAAGAGGTCGTCAGACAGAACGTGCCGGAAATGACCGACATGATGGCTCGGGTCGGCACGGGTCATACCGCCGAAATCCGCTGCACGCTGGTTGAAAAGAACCGGCGCAAAAGAAGCAGCGAAAAGATTGCCGATGATCTGCGCGTTTTGCTGCGAAATTTGCCGGGGGTGACGGTCCGGACCCGGGCAGGTCAGGGATTGTTTCTGCTGCGTCTCGGGTCATCGGCATCCGACAATGTCACGGTGGAGGTGCGCGGATACGATCTCGCCACAGCGCAGAGTCTCGCGCAACAGGTGGAGCAGATCGTGCGCCAGGTTCCAGGCATCACCGATACCCGGATCAGCCGTCAGGAGGGCAGTCCAGAACAGATCATTCAGATCGATCGGCAAAAAGCGGCTGACCTGGGACTCACCATTTCGGCGATCGGCGAAGCGTTGCAGACCGCAGTGGGCGGTACCTATGCTTCCTATTTCCGCCAGGGCGGCAAAGAATATCGGATCCTCGTGCGTTTGAGCGAGCAGGATCGCCGCGATCTAACAGAATTGCTCGATCTCACGGTGATCAACAGCCGCGGGCTGCCGGTGGTTTTGCGCAATGTTGTGCAATCCATTCCCCGGGAAGGGCCGGTACAGATCGAGCGCAAGGATCAGGAGCGGATTATCACAATCTCGGCCAATTTTACCGGCCGAGATATGGGCTCGGTCATTGCCGATATCCGCAGCCAGCTGCGGTCAGTCCCGGTGCCAAAGGATTTCGCCATTCTCTTCGGCGGCGACTATGAAGAGCAACAAAAAGCCTTTAAGGAACTCTTGCTGGGGATCATCCTGGCCATCCTGCTGGTTTACTTTGTCATGGCCGGCCAGTTCGAATCGTTTCGCGATCCCTTCATCGTTTTGTTTTCAATTCCCATGGCGGTTATCGGGGTCGTCATCATCATGATCCTCACCAAGACCATTTTCAGCATGCAGGCGTTCATCGGCTGTATCATGTTGGCCGGCATTGTGGTCAACAACGCCATTCTGTTGGTCGATTACACCAATCTGTTGCGGCGTGAGGAAAAAATGGCTCTATTCGATGCGATAGCGCTGTCCGGTTCCCGCCGTCTGCGGCCGATCATGATGACCACATTGACCACTGTGCTGGGATTGATACCGCTGGCCATCGGATTGGGCGAAGGAGGCGAAGCCCAGGCTCCGCTTGCCCGCGTGGTGATCGGCGGTTTGTTGAGCTCGACAGTGATCACCTTGGTGCTCATCCCGGTCGTCTATTCTCTCTTTGAAGGTCGTTCGTTTTTCAAAGCCAAACAGGTGCAAGGATGAAACGCTATAGTTTAAACCATGAATTGTCGCGCAATTTATTATACCGGCCATCATTGATCGCCTTTCTTCTGATTGTCGTTTTTTCACTTCCATCCGCAGGCCAGGACAACATCTTTGCGCACCTTTCAGGGGGCGATACCCTGTGGGTCACGGTGCAGGAATCGATCTTGGCTGCTTTGGAGAACAATCCTTCCATGGCCATCCAGCGCCTGCAGCCCGAAATCGCCGAGACCTATGCCAGGGAGCAGCGGGCGGAATTTGACCCACAGTTGGAAGCAGTGATGTCGCGCAACAAGGGCAAGAGTCAGCGTTTTCTGGGATCGCGGCCGGAACCGTTCGAATTGACTTCCGAGAGGCTGGTCTATTCCGCCGCTCTGAATCAGGCCTTGCCGACGGGAACAACTGTGTCCGCAGAAGCGACGATGACCAGCAACTTGTCGAGCATCTATACGGATCAATATTCCGGCACCCTTGGCGTAACCGTCGCCCAGGCACTGTTGCAAGGCGGCGGCATCGGCGCCAATCTTGCCCGCCTGCGCCAGGCCAGACTCGACGTCGAGAGATCTCGCGAGGAGCTCAAAGCGATAGCAGAAAATCTGGTAGCGGATGTTGAGAATGCCTATTGGACTCTCTATCTGGCAAACCAGGAAATCCTGATCCAAAAGCAATCTCTTGATTTGGCCAATACCCAGTTACATGAATCACAGGAACGGGTTGCCGTCGGCAAACTGCCCGAACTGGAGCTGGCGGCTGTACATGCGGAAGTTTCCTTGCGGAGAGAAGCGGTGATCGATGCGCAAAGCCGTTATGAGCAGGCCAGATTGGCCTTTCTTTTCTTGCTCAATCCAACCCCGACATCGGTTTGGCAAACCGTGCCGGCGTTGTTGGATCAGCCTTTTATGCCGGTCGATTCGTTGGAATCGATCGAAGTGCATCGGGAATTGGGTTTGACCTATCGAGCTGATCTCAAACAGGCCAGGATCGCAATGCAGAAAGGCAAGCTCGAGATCCAGCGGACCAAAAACGGCTTGTTGCCGCGTCTGGATGTGTTTATCAGCGCCGGCCGTTCTTCGTATGCACAGTCTTTCCGCGAAGGGTTGCCTGACATTCAAAGCCCTTTTTACGACATCTCGGCAGGAGTCAACTTTGGCTTTCCGGTCATCAACCGCCAGGCACGGGCAGCCAGGGATCGAGCCGAATGGAGCCATGAGCAGCTCGAGTTGTCTGTACAAAATCTGCAACGTTTGGTGGAGTGGGATGTTTGTTCGGCCTACATCGAGGTCGTGCGTTCGCGCGAGCAGATCCAGGCCACCCGCGTCACGCGGGAATTGCAGGAGAAAAAACTCGCGGCCGAGCAGGAAAAATTTCGCGTCGGCAAATCGACAAATTTTTTGGTCCTGCAGGCGCAGCGCGATCTGACTGCCGGGCTTCTGGATGAAGCGCAAGCCACGGTCGCACATCTGAACGCGCTTATCGATCTCTACCTGCTGGAAGGCACGTTGCTGGAAAGACGCGGTATCGGGATTTGATCCGCAATCACAGACGATAGTCAAATGCCCCGCCGACAATTTTGCCGACAAGCCGGGTTAAAGCCCGCAGCGGCACCTGTCATTCGCCGGCCGACTCCCCCATCAATCCCTGATCGGCAAAACTGAAATAGGAATCCTTGCCCACGATGATATGATCCAGAACCGAGATATCGCAATACCGGCAGGCGATGGTGATTTTGCGGGTGATCGCCCGGTCCTCCTGGGATGGCGAAGGATCGCCGCTGGGATGATTGTGGAAGAGAATGATCGAAGCCGCGGCTTGTTGCAGGGAATGGATGATGATTTCCCGCGGGGAAACCACGCTTTCCCGCAAACTGCCGCTGAACAGCGTCTTTTCGCCGAGCAATTCGTTGCGGCTGTTCAGAAAAAGCACCCGAAATTCTTCTCTCTGCAGATCGCGCAGTCTGAGATGGATGTAGCGGTAGGCGTCTTCAGAGCAGCGAATGCGGTCATGCGCCGTCCACGATTGTTGGGCGCTGCGCTTGCCGATTTCCAGCGCCGCCTTGATCTGCGCTGCCTTGGCTGTTCCGATGCCTTTGATCGCTGCCAGGTCAGCGGCAGCGCGGCTGTCCAGCCCGCGCAGGCCACTGGATTCGTGCAACAACTGGCGGGCCAGATCGACGGCGGTCATGTTGCGATTGCCGGTGCGCAATAAGATCGCCAACAATTCGGCATCCGCCAGAGTTTCAGCCCCGTATTTGAGCAGGCGTTCGCGCGGCCGTTCGTCTTCCGGCCAATCGCTGATGCGATACAGCTGATCTCCACTCATAAGAACAATATAGACGCGAACTGCAAAAAAAGCAAGCCACAAAATGGAACTTTTCAATCGAGCTTGATCATTTTCCTGGTCGCTCGATAGGATCCAGCCTGAAGAACGCTGAAATAGAGCCCCGAACCGACCGGCTCACCCCGCATATCCCGTCCATCCCAAATGGCACTGAAATAGCCAGGTTGTGCAGTTTCGTTGCGCAAAGTGCAGATTTCGCGTCCAAGCAGATCATAGATAACCAGAATCACTCGTCCGGAAACGTCGCCGGGCAATTGCCAGGTGATTGTCGTCGAAGGATTGAAGGGATTGGGATAATTCTGGGCCAACTCGAAGCGCGAGGGAGCGGCGAGCTGCACCGAGATCTCATCATAGATGGTTTCGCTGCCGTCGATATCGATTTGGCGCAGCCGGTAGCCCCATTCACCGAAGCCTGGCGGCTGATCGATGAATTGGTATTCGCTCGGTTCCTGGGTCGTGCCCCGTCCGTCGACAAAGCCGACCGCATTCCAGCCGCTTTGCGGGGCCCGGCGGCGGTCGATTGCAAAGCCGAGGTTGTTGCTCTCGCTGGCTGTTTTCCACGTCAGCACAATTTCGTCGCGCTGCGGCTGTGCCGTGAACGCCGCCAGTTCCACCGGTGTGGTGCTGCCGGAGACGAAAGCCGTTGCGGAGACGTTGCGCTTGTTGTCGCGGCTTAAAATGCCGAAATAATAGGTCTTGAAAAAATCGAGCCCGCTGATCAGAACCGACTGTTGCTCTCCGGGCATGGCAGGGGAAGGCACTTTGACCAATTTGGTGGCTCTATACCACCAAAAATTGACGTCATCCTCATCTGCGATATAGGGGATGGTGTTGTAGCCGACCACAAGCGTATCGACGGGGCCGCCGACCTGGCCGTCATCGCCGGGCGCTGTCCATTGCAGGGTGATGGAGCCGTCGGGGTTGGCGAACGCTACCAGGTCATCGATGCGAGCCGGCGGCACCTTATCCTGTTCCAGGGTTGCAAGTTGCAGCGGCACCGAGAGCGTGTCGAACTTGCCTGCCAGTTCATAGGCATCATGGTTCTCTGCAAAGACATAGTTTTTGAAGGTCAAATCGAAATCGAGATACCCGGAGATATAGTCCGGTTCCGCACCGAGGATGCGCAACCCGCTGTTGCCATAGAGTCGTGTGCCGTCGCTGTCGTCATATTCATCCAAGAAAACGGCCTGGGAACTGCCGACCGGCTGTTCGCGCAATTCGAGAATGGTGAATAGGCTCGCGGTCTTTACTTTGCTCTGCGCCGGATCGGCCACCAGGGCATACCAGTGCCAGCCCGGCCAGGTGGCAGAGCTCAGATTATAGCCGCCGATCTGATGAAAAGTATCGTTAACGCGAACCGGATTGGTCGGGTCATCTTCTTTGCTGTAATAGATGGTATTTTTACCGTTGGCATCGAGGATCTGAGAAAAGGTTATACGCTTGATCTTGACATCCAACTCGGCCGTGGAGAGTTGGTCGAGCAGATCGGTGAAATTATATCGATAAGGGATCTCGTAGAAATGGTCATAATAAAAATAGGTCGGCCAGGGTAAAGTTTGGTCTTTGGTCTCAAAATAAGCTGAAGAAAGAGAAACCAGGAGCGAATTTCCCCGCACGATGCGGACAGGCCCGACGGTGACAGCAGGCGCCTTCTCCTGGCTGACATTGATGGTGGCAACTTTGAGAAAGCTATATTTGATATCGTAATTGACCATGCGTTCCTTGAGAGGGATATTATCGATCATGAGCTTGTCAATATTGGGAATCTGGTCTTTGGTATCGTAGGCAGTCATCTGCAATTCGAGTCGGAATCTTTGGTTCTTATAAAAATCCAGGCTGTCGCCGCCCAGGCTTTTGGGGATCAGCACTGCTGTCGGCAGTCCGCTCGCCTGATTCGGATCGTGCCCGATGACATAGGATTTTCCATAAACCACATCGGTGCTGCCCTGCCAACCGTGCCGAACGTAGGAAATGGGACTCAACGCCAACTGGTCGGACCAAAAGACGTAGGCATAGCGTTTTATGGCGGTCAGCGGATCGGTAACGGCGATTTCCACGCGGGCGCGGCTGGCCAGAGCGGGATCCGCCGGTTTGAGAGTAACTGCTGCCCTATCTCCCAAATCCCGCAGCATCACCACCAGTTCGTCCTGCGGATCCAGCACACCGTTGGCATGGAAATAGTTGCCATCCTGATCGCGTTCATCCACTTGAAAGGGAACAACCGTCCAGCTCTTGAGCGCGGCGTTGTACACCGCAACTCGCAACCAAATTGGATCGTCGCCCAGAAACGGCGCCAACTCCGCGCCGGTAATAATGACCGGTTCCATTTGACGGCTTGGCAGAGCCGCGGCTAATCCGATCAGCCAGCATAAACTCAAAACAACAGCAATAGTTTTGCTCATTTTTCTCTCCACCCCTCATTGTGCTCCCGGGGACACCACCACCTGACATCGCTCAGCCAAACACCGATGAAACAAAAAAAGGCCATTGACTGATCTAGCGCTGGACCTGATCAATAGCCTTCTGTTGCTTGTTTAATATCATCTCTCAAACTGTTGCAGCAAAAAGCGAATCGTCCGGTAGTTCAATTCCTGCTGCGCGACATCCCGTTACTTGCGGAACGCTGCAATCGCATCCTCAACGGAGTCAAATGTGTCAAAAATCGTGATCAGTTTGGTAACCATGAACAGGCTTTTGACTTTATCGGTCACTCGCACAAGCTTCAAATCACCCTTGGCATTGCGAAGAGTCGTCAAAGAGGACATCATGGCACCCAAACCAGTGCTGTTCATCCAGGTCACTTTGCCGAGATCGATGATAACCTTGAGCTGCTTTTTATCGGCCAAATCTTTGACTTTGCTATGAATTTCCTGAGTCTCCGGGCCTCCCATCAGCTTGCCCTTTAATTCCAAAATGGCCACATCGCCAACGATCTTTTCTTTAAGCTGCATTCGATCCTCCTTCTGGGGAAAGTCACCACTTCTCATCCTATCGGATTATACAATCCGAGTTCAACTTTAATAACCTTGCCAAAATTTACGTTAAAATACTTCCGCGTTTTGCCAGCTAAAGACATTAATAAATTACATCTTTTTACCCTAGAAAGCAAATCCTTTGACAGTTTCCACCAACTATTCTTTCGATCGATTAACCGACTCTTTGGGAAAGAGTCTGCACCATGTGCCTGGCTGAATTGTTGCCGGGATTGACTTCGAGCGCACGGGTTAACATTTTTTTTGCCAGATCAGTCCAGCCGCTTTTTATGCAGTATTCTCCGACCTGACAATAAGCGCGGTCGATCGGTTTGACCTTGCCGCATTTCTGCAAAACATCGATGATCGAGAAACCAAACGACTCATCCAGATAGGATTCGTTGCTTAACAAATAACACAAGATCAAATCGTCATCGCTATAGTCGCACAGGATGATTTTAAGGAGGTACAGGCCCTCGTCGAAAAGCGCTCTGACCTTTTCCCAATAGACATCATACGATTTTTTTGTTTCGAGATAATCTTCGCTGTCAGCCGCATAGTGTTCCATAACATATTTGAGTTCGCGCGCCACCATCACTTTGTGGAAAATCATGGCGACATTGTTGATCAATTCGATTTCGGCGTTGTTTGGGGTGTATTTGTTCGCTTTTTCAAATTCACGGGTTCCCGGATTTAGGACACGGCGGAAAACCAGATAGAGCTCTTCTTTGATTTTGTATAGAACATCGGATAGGTTTTTAAGATCTTTAAATGGACATGTTTTTCCCTGCTCATGCTGTTCGTTCAAGAGGGTAAACATATTGCGGGCATGCAAATATTCCGCCAGGGTCCGCCGAATGACCCATGGTTTGCTTTGCTTGACAAATGGGCTGATCTGTTCCATTGTCTGTCTTCCCTGTTGTTTTGGGTTTTTCGCCTGCATGGTGCCGGCAAGCCGATCCGTGCCGGCGCAATGCACATGCCTGAAAACATCAATCGACCGCCGAATTGGAGATGACGGTTGCAGTGGTACGGCTGTAGATACACGCATTTAGCAGCAAACGAAGAGTGCCAAGTGTTTGACAACGAAACTGCGGTTGAAAACCACAGAGAATCGCCTCTCCCCTGCCTATCTTAACCGTAGCGCAAGCACAGGCGCCGAGCGGCAGGCATTTGGTTTGCATAATCCCGGAGAGGAGCAGGTGGTCGGAGGGATAGTCGATCACCCGTTCCGCGCGGCTTACAGAAAAAGCAAATCCGTTGCGGTTGAACAACGCCAATTCGCCGGCCATACCCCAGCCCAACGGATCTGAGGCTGCCACGACACCGCGCAGCAGGCTTCCGGGTGCATCGAGCGGCATAAAAATCACCTCGGTATCGGGCAATTCGCATCGCAGCGCCTGCAAATTAAAGAGCAGGCAAGCGCGATTGAGCAGGACCAGGCGGCCGCCGCCTTGCAGGTAGTTGGCTAGATTGTGCACTCCGGCGGAACTGAGACCGCCTGTATACGCGTGCGGCAGCCGAGTCGAATCCGCACCGCAGGTGATTTCGTCGACCGGCTGATCGCTGAAGATGAGCACGTCGACCTGGGGCGATCCCTGGCGCAGATCCGCATCGGTCACGATTTCGACTGTCAAACCATAACTTTCGCATAAGAATTGCGTCCAACCGGCGTCATCATGCGGCAGATGGCTGCCATAAAGCCCGATGCGCGGCGGTTGCAGAGCCAATGCCGGAACGCACGACATTTCCGGCGCGGCAACCACCGAAAAGCCGTACTTGGCGGCCGCGGTCTGCAGTACGTTTTGATCCGCATAGTTGCACCAAAAAGTCCCGGGCGGCAGCTTTTCCGGACCGATGGCGAGTGAATCGGTGATCGCAAACACCTCTGCACCAGCTTCCCAAAGGTCGGCCAGCGCTCGATAGGCCGACAACCATCGGCAATCGCTCAGAAACCCGTTTGTAGCTCGCTGTGGAAAAGGCGGAGGCGGGAATGCCTCTTCAGCGGTCGTCCGCACCATCGGAGCCGCAACCATGCCTGAGGCCGAATAGACTTTTGTCCCAAAGTAAAGCGGCAGGCAATGGGTTGTGACATCATAAGCCAAGGCAGCGCCATCTTGATCGACAGAAGGATAAGGACGGTTCGCCAGCAGAGTGCGGGCATAAGCTCCATGAGGTTGTGCCGTGGGGACAATGACTGTCCCGGCCGGCAGCATCAGGGTATCGCCGAGAGAAAAGCCGGTTTGGGCTTGGTAGAACTCCACATCGCCATTCTGCAAGACTTGCAGCAGTTCTCGCGCGCCGGCAGGATCTTGTTGTGTCGGCGGCAGGAAAAAAACCATCTGCGCAGAGTCGTCGGCACAGGCTTGCCGGGCGACGCGATAAGCTGACGCGAGCCAGTTTTGCCGATCGCGGGCAAGGGTTTGCAAAACCGCCAGCACCGCAGCCTGACCGTAATCGACAATATCTTCCAGTTGCCACCGGCCGCCGGTCCAGGGCAACGGCAAATTCCACGCCCGTCTGCGCGGATCCAGACCACAGAACTGCTGCAAGTCATCACTTTGCAGTTCGATGGGATCTGACATTCGAGCAGAGGCGATTTCAATTAAAAATCGGAGGCCGCCGTGATAATTGACATAGGCGCGCGACGGAGAAAAGGCATCGAAACAGGCATGTACAGCAACCCCTCTTTTGCCTTCTGCCGTCAATCGGGCGGCCACAGTCGTGCCCAGAGCGGCCATTTGGCTCTGCAACCACGGATCGATTTCCTCGTCGTGCGGATCGATATACGGCGGCAGGAAAAGGCGGGGGCCGCGAGACCCCATCTGATGAAGGTCGACAACCACGTGCGGGTGCCAGACATTGTAGACATGCTCCACTGTCAGGCGTGTCTCGGGTTGGGTAAGCATGAACCAGTCGCGGTTGATATCGTGTCCGGCTCGCGGATGATCGAGAAAGGGCAAGGGCCCGCCGGCATAGCGGCTGCCCTGGTAATTGCGGTTCCACTCAGCGACCCTGGCCAGACCGTCCGGATTGTGCACCGGGATCAACAGCACAACGGTTTCGCGCAACAGATTTCCCACAGCTGCACTGCTGTCGGCAGCCAGATTCCAGGCGAGCAGAGCGCTCATCTGCGCCGGGCCAACCTCGCGAGCGTGGATCGAACAATTGATCGAAACGATCACCTTCCCGGAATCGATCGCTTGCGACACCGCAGTTGTTGACAACTGCCGCGGATCCATCAATCGGCGTCGATTTTCACGAATGGCGGTCAATTTGTCGAGGTTCTCCGGCGCAGAACAAATCACCAGGATAAGGGGCCGGCCTTCAGCGGTTTTGCCGAATTCCTGCACTTTTATACGCGGCGAAGCCGCGGCAAGCCGATAGAAATAGGCAACGATTTCGTCAGGATCTGCCAGACGACCCGAGGTTCCCGGGACAAAGCCCAAAACCTGCTGAGGGCTGGGCAATGTGAGACTGGATCCAGCCATGGCTGAAACAGCAGCCCAAAGGATAAGGCCGCAAATCGCCAACCGCCAATTTGCCGGTCGAATTGAGATCGGTAAATTGGGTTTTGTGATCCGCACAAGCGGAAAGATGCAGTTCACCACTGGATCACCACCTCTTCAGGATGATCGAGGACATTCTTTGCCTGGGACGCGACCAGGCGCACAGCTTCCTTGGCTGAAGTGACCAGCCGCATATCGATTCGATTCACCTGTTCGAATCGCCGGGCAAGCCAACTGGCGGCGATTTCAGAACGCCACCGTTTATTGGGCGCTTCGCCCGCAAGCGGCTGCGAAAAAAAGTGATTTTTCACTGCGTTTTGCAGTTCAACAGTGCGCTCTCCGGAAACCGGCCATAAAAAATCATCCAATCCCAATTGCGGATGGAGGAAATAGAGCTGTACTGCTCCCTCGTCTGTCGAGGGCAACAAGATAATTTGCGGGTATCTCTGCCTGGATTTTTGTGGCCGCTGATGCACTTTGAGCTGACGATTGATCGGCGGATCTGCCTTTTCAATCCACTCCTGTTCGAGCAACAAAGCCTCGAGTTCCGAGCCGACTCGTTCGATTTCGATTCGATGGAGATGGTCGCGCAAAGTGCTCACTTTGGCATCGAGTTCTTCTGTGGAGATAAAATAGCTTCGCAGACGGTCGGCCAAGCTGCGAGCTTTGCCGACATAGAGCAACTGCCCGGCGCGATCATACATGCGATACACTCCCGGCAAAGGCGGCAAGCTGCGCAAATCTTCCCGGGTAAAAGCATAGCGGCTGAAGTCGATGTCGTCGACCGGTTGTCGGCAGAGCTCGATCCATCTTGGCAGCACAACTGCGGCTGCGCCTTCGCTGGCGAGCGCCGCCTCGACCTGCTCGGCCAATAAATCGATCTGTAGAGAGAAAGAATCGCATTCGTAAGCCGGCACGTGCAACTGCTGCGAGAGCTCGACGGCTGTGCGTATTTTTTTGCCACTGTCGGCCTGCACGACTCGTCGCAGGTTGATCAGCGGTTGCAGCAGTTCGGCGCCCAACAACCCGCGGTAGACTGTGCGAAACAGCGAAACTTGATTGCCAAAGCCGTCGAACAGCAGCGGTTCATCGGGGGCAAGGAGTTTTGCAGTCTTTTGCAGCAACGGTGCCAGTCCTTGCACCAGATCAGCTCCAGTGAGGAGACCGACCTTTTCTCGTCCATCCGAGCGCAGCCGCAGCAGAGCAAATCCTTGCCACTCCTGCCAACAAGAAGAACTCTCGGGAAATGCTTTGCAAAGCATCACGCTCCAGCCATCGGGAGCAGCAGGCGCATGGCGGTCGCATAGAATCCATTCGCCTGCCCGATTTCGACTGATGCGATCCGAACCGCCAGCTATTGCGGCGACCAATTTTTCAGCCAGCGGCGACGGCGGAGCGGCTGTTTTAAACAGGTTTTCCGCTATTTCCGCACTCGACAGCGGACGGTCTGCGTCGAGCAACAGTTGCAGCAGTTGTTCAATCACCGCAGCCTCGCACCGTTTTCTCCCTTCGGTCACCCTTTCCCCAAATTGAGACTCCGAGCAAGCCTCCCAGCAAACCGATGACCGCATAGGAGATCAGCGACAGAAGTAAAAATCCGGCAAAAGCCAGCGGCGTCGACAAAAACTCGCGCCACTGCGCAACTTGTTCACGGACAGCGGGATCTGCGAGGCCGTCGACCATCGTGGAGATGGAGTCAAACAGCATCGCATTGAAAACAAGACCAAGCAGAGTGCTCACAACCGCACCGAACAGACCCGCCAACAAACCCAATACTGCTCCATCACCGGTTGAAATATAGCGACCCTCTCCCAGCTGTCGCCTGTAGAGATAGACGGCCACCAGACCGCCGGCAAGCACGCCGGAACAGCACATACAGTTGATCCAGTTCAACATGGGGACAGCGGTCAACAAGCCGATTGCTCCCCCACCCCACAAGGCCGGGCGCAAAAAAGAATCCCGTGAAATCATCCCGCTCGCTCCAATCAAGAGATCAAATCCAGTTGCCGGCGCCGGGCCCCGCAAAAGCGATTCAACAAATCGGCCGTGAAGTCGCTGGCAGCCATAAGCTGATCGCACGGGTGCGGCGCATAGATGACGAACAATATCGAAGTGGTTTCCAGCACAATCCTGCTGCGCTCGGAATCGCTGGACGGATTGCCAAATGGACCCTTGCGATCGGCAAGCACAACTTTGCCATTGACGTTGATCCAGCCTTTTTGGATGCCGATATACCCCTCCTGTTCCTTGCCCAGGCGACAAATCAGCGGCGGGGTCAGCCGGTCGAGGTCGTAGATGCCAACCGGCAATTGAAAGCGCAGGGAAAGATAGTTGCCGATATCGACCACGGTATTGACGCGATAAAGCGGTTTGCCGAGCAGGGCACGCCGCAGCAAAGCTTCCGAAGACGGTCGATAGCGTGTCGGATCGATTCCCAGGCTGCGGTAAAGCAATCTTGCGGGTCGAAAGAATTCGTGTGCGGCAGCCGGCTCGGAAAAACGCAAAGCCAACTGGGCACAGAGCAGATCGATTTCCTGCCACAGCTCCGGTGAATGTGCGCTGTTTTTGACCGAATCGAAAACCACGGCTGACAATTGCAGCTTGTCGATGAGCTGTTCAGCGAGCAAAATTGTTAGGTGATCATCATTCATCTCTCTTACCCGTGGTGTCCCGTCTGACGACGGGACAGTGCTGCTCTCGTATTTCAAGTATACACAGAAGTCTGGAAAATTGCAAGCTTGGCTTTTGCAGAGTGAAAAGCTTCCCTTGCTTTTTGATGCCAGAGCCCGTAAATTGGGCATGGAATGGGCAAACCGAAAGGCTCCGGCAAAACCTGTTTTCAGATGTGAGGTGAATCGAGGGGTGAGGTGAGCAACAAAAACAATCGGCGCTTTCTGGCTCTCGATTTTGACGGTGTACTTGTCGACAGCATCCAGGAATGCCTGGTGGTGGGCAATAATGCCTATGCGGCCTACTCCGGGAAAGGGGCCAAGATTCTGAGTGTCGACGAATTGTCGCACGCCATGTTACAGAAAGCCCGCCACCTGCGCAATTACATCCGTTCAGGTGAAGACTATGTCTATATCTTCCATGCGCTGCATAAAAAGATCGAATTGAAAGACCAGATCGATTTTGATGCTTTTTTAATGGCCAACACCGAACTTCGCACTGTTTTCTTTAACCTCTTTTATTTGGAACGCCAGTCATTGCTCATCAGAGAACGCCGTCTCTGGTTGAACCTCAATCCGATCTATCCGGGCATACCGATGTTGTTGTACGCATATGCCAAACAGGACCGACTGGCCATCGTCAGCACCAAAAAATCCTCCTATATCATCGAGATTTTGCAGCACAACGGCATCGAGGTCGCACCAAAATGGATATTTCATGCGCATGAAGAATATTCCAAGCGGGACATCATCAGCGACCTGTTGCAGCAAAAAAAGCTTGCTCCGTGTGAGATACATTTCATCGACGACCAGGTCAGCAATCTCCTCGCCGTGCAGCCACTTGGGGTTGAATGTTTTTTGGCCGCCTGGGGCTACAACGACGACAAACAGCGTCAAACCGCTGCAAGACAAAAGCTGCCCATCCTCACTTTTCAAGAGTTTCTGCAAAACTATTGAGTTGAGGTCAAATCCTTCAGATCTTGCCGCTTCTCTTGCCAGCCGGTGGATTGGCTCCTCGAAATGGTTGTCTCAGGCCATTTGCACTGCAGAGCACGAACGCAAATATTCTACATAGTCGCGGCAGGTTCGGTCAGCACGGCCGAATATGGACTCTTCGGGATAAAGGCCGTTTTCGTCGACTGTTCCGGCAGCACTGCCGGTCAACAGTTCGATGCCTTGCACGATGTGATCGATGGCATAGAGATGAAACTTTCCGGCAGCAATTGCGGATGTCACTTTTTGATGGAGCATCAAATCCTGAACATTGCGGCGGGGCAGGATGACGCCCTGTTTGTCGGTCAAACCCCGCGCCTCGCACAGGCTAAAAAAACCTTCAATTTTTTCGTTGACGCCGCCGATCGGCTGGATTTCGCCGTTTTGATTGATCGAGCCGGTAACCGCCAGTCCTTGATCGATCGGCACCTTTGCCAGTCGCGACAGCAACGCATAGAGCTCGGCTGAGGAAGCGCTGTCGCCATCAACTTCGTTATAGGATTGTTCAAAACACAGGCTGGCGCTCAAGGCCAAGGGCTTGTTTTGGGAAAAAGCATGCTGCAAAAAAGCGGTGAGGATGAGCACTCCTTTATCGTGGGTTGGTCCACTGAGTTCGACTTCGCGTTCGATATTGACGATTCCCGAGCGCCCGACAGCGGTCTGGGCGGTGATGCGGGATGGTTTGCCGAAGGCATAATCGCCCATATCATAAACCGATAAACCGTTCACCTGTCCGATCTTGAAGCCCTGAGTGTCGATCATGAGAACGTCTCGCTCGATCATTTCGCGAACTTTATCCTCGCTCAGATTGCGGCGCATCCGGCGTTCTTGCAGAGTCCGGTCGACGTGCCCCTGGTTGACGAATTTGGCCAGGTCTTGACGGGCGTAAAAGGCGGATTCGCGAACAATATCGGCGATATGGTTGAAGCGAGTCGATAATTTGGTCTGATCCCCGCTCAATCTGGCTCCGGCTTCAACGACCCGGGCCAGCCCAGAGCGATCGAATGGCAAGAGGTCCTCCTCCTTGCACAAGCGTTGAATGAAAATCCCGTATTTGAGCACACTTTGGCTGTTGTTCTTGATCTCATAATCGAATTCGGCTTTGATCTTGAAAATCTTCATAAAATCCGCATCCGCATTGTAGAGCAGATGGTAGAGAGTCGGATCGCCGATCAGAATCAATTTTAGATTGATATCGATCGGCTCAGGTTTGATCGCACTTGCCCCGCCTCCCCAGGGAGTCTCAAGCGCCCAAATTTCGAGCTTGCGGGTTTTGAGCACGCGTTTGAGATTGGTCCAAACCCCTGCCTCACTCAGCAAATCTCTGGCGTCACACACAAGATAACCGCCGTTGGCGGTCAGCAGAGATCCTGCCCGAATGGTGGAAAAATCTGAAAACCATTGACCTTCGCTGTTGATCGTTTGCTCGATGGTTCCAAACAATTTGCTCATGGTCGGCAGGTTTTCGAAAATAATCGGTGCGCCCTCGGTATGCGAATTATCGACCACCAGATTGACCCGGTAGGCGGGCAAGGGATTGTGCGCCAAAGAGCGCGGTGAGGAGGCTTCATCTCCTTCGGATTTTTCTTTGAAAAAAGACAAATTGTCCAAAATATCCTCGCCAACCGCATCGAGATAAAGGTGGATAACCGGCTCTGAGAGATTTTGCCGCATTTCTTGCATCGTCTCATCGAGGTATTGCAGGGCCAGGGTGCGGTCCAGCGCATTGAGGTCATCGCGCATCTTGCGGGAGAGCTTTTGGTTCTTTTCGATGATTTTCTTCAACTCGCGGGTCAATTTTTTTTGCAGCGCCACCATCTTGTTCAACTGGGCTTCATCGAATTTTCCCTCATGCTGCATGGCTTCCAGTTGTTCGAAAGAGGTCGGCTGACCGTCCAAAAGCGGCAAGACATCGGGCTTGACCATCGGTCCCATCTGGATTTGAACGACCGTAAAGTTGGCTTTTGTCGCTTTTTTGTCGAGTGCTGCAAACAGTTTTTGACTGTTGTCGTTAAACTCATCGATAATCTTTTGCCGCCGCGCCCGATAGCGATCGCTTTCAAACATTTGCGGCAGCCCCTGGCGCAAATTTTCGACAAACGATTCCATCAACCGTCGAAATTGGCTCCCTTTTCCGGGAGGCATACGCAAGGCCAGCGGCATATCCGGCTTTTGAAAATTGTAGACATAGGCGACGTCATTCGGCGTCGGACGATAAGGGTAGACATCGCGCAAAAGAAAGCGCACGGTGGTGCTGCGGCCAGTACCCGGCTCGCCGGCAACAAAGATATTATATCCTGGAAAATTCATCGACAGACCGAGTTGAATGGCCCGCACCGCTCGTTCCTGGCCCAAAATCGTCGGTGCTTGCTCGAGTTGATCTGTCGATTCGAATTGAAAACCGGAGAGATCACATTGCCAGTAACATTTTTCTGCAGGAATTTCCAATTCATCTTTCAGCATACTTACCTCATTTCAGATCGAACGGCAAGGGCGCATCCATCAGGGCGATTTCCGCATCCACCTCTGCCAGGAAAAGCCGAATACCAATTGATGTCATGGGGTGGTGGAGTTTTCTTTTCTCCAGGGCAGGAAGAGAGCAACCGATTCGCCTGTTGGTCGCACGTTCGAATTTTCCGGCTCCGCTTTTGCCAGCCGTTTGGCCTTTAGCAGCGCTCTATCCCCTGGGTGATTCTCGGGCTCAACGAGCAGACGGGAACCCATACTTTTTCATTTTGTAGCGCAGCGCTGCCTCTGAAAGTTGCAGCAACCGTGCAGCTTTGGACTGATTGCCATCATATTTGGCCAAAGCCTTTTGGATAAGATATTTTTCCACTTCACTGACAGCCGTGGGGATATCAGTTCCTTCGAGAAATTCGAGCGGATCAGGCTTGGAGTAAAAGGGCAAATAATCGGCGGACAACTCACCCTCTGGCGACATGATCACCAGATTGCGGATCACATTGCGCATCTCGTGCATGTTGCCCGGCCAGGGGTACGCGAGGATGGCGTCAAACACCTTGTACGGGACAGCAGGCGACGTTTTTCCGTAATCCTGGCACAACTGCTCGAGCACGTGGTTGAACAGAAATGGGATATCTTGTTTTCGTTCTCGCAAGGCCGGGACATGGATGCGAATCGCCGAGAGGCGCTGAAACAGATCCTGGCGGAACTCATTTCTCTCTAGCGCGGCCGCCAGCGAGGGTTCAGCCGAACAGATAAAACGCGCGTGCAGGGATAACTTGGATTGCCGGGCAGCGCAGGTATCGAGGAAATTGTACAGGCGATTCTGCAAAGCAGTCGACAGCCTGTCGATCCTCTCAAGGTAGATAGTACCCCCTTTGGCGGCGAACAGCTGTGGCTCTGCGGCAGGTTCGCCATTCGGCGGAAGACTGAAAACCTTGTTTTCATCGATCGTATCGCCGATGGCACCGCAGTTGATCAGGAGAAAAGGTCCTTCGCTTCGATCGCTGATCTTGTGGATATGTTCTGCAATAAACCGCTTCTCTGTGCCGGTTTCGCCGATCAACAGCACGGCATCATCGATTTTGGCGGCATTCTTGATCGCTCTTCTCACCCGGCTGATTTCCGGACTCTTGCCGAGTACTTTGAGTTCACCCTTTACAGTCTGAGTCATATCAACTCTCCCCTCACATAAATAAAATTCCTCTCTCTCGCCCTTGCGCTGCACGGCAGAAAGTTGGGAATCACACCCCATTGCTGCGATAACCCACATAAAAATATATCTATTTCCCCGACGAATGTCAAGAAAATAAACTGGATTCGAAAGAATTGCACTTTTTCGCTCAATTATTTGCGATTTGCCGAGACCCGGATCTTGCATGACCCGCAAACGGGACAGGGCCAATCTGCCAGGCAATCAGCAAGCTTGATCGTTGCGCGCAGTTTAGCCCAACGGCAAGTGAAAATCAGCCGAGTCGTTTTGATTGTATTTTGGGGTGGTTGTGCGGTTTGCTCGCAGAAGAGCTGCGAAGCGACCGGCATGGCGGAGCAGGAGGAATCACCGGCGAGAGGAAAATCATTTGAACAGCTCGGTTATGTACCATTCTTTGCGCGACTCGATGAGGGTTTTTTGCTTTTCCAATTGGTGAATACGCTCGAGGTATGGATGGATATTGGTTTTATCGGTCTGTTGTTGGCGCATTTCGAGACGCAACACATCGATCTGTTCGCGCACCTGAACGAGCTTGAGAGAAACGATACAATCGAGCGCGAATTTTTCCGCAAATTTAGGGACGCGCTTGTCGATTCGGGAGGCCAGGGTCCGAGCAATAACGGGATCTTCGATGCTCGCCAAATAGTGTTGTGGGTCATACCCTTGGTGATTCAGCAGCTCACCTTCGACGCTCTGAAAAATTCGCGCAATTTCTGTGTTGATGAAATCGCTGTAATGCAGCACTTGCATCAACTTTTCAGTATATTCAGGATACAAGAGGATGACCTCCAGGATGCCCAACTCAGCCGCACCGCGTTTGGTGAGGAAATATTTGTTCTCCTCGGCTGGTGATTTGCTCTCTTGATCGGCATGGCGTTTAACGCGGCGATTGAGCTTGCGCAATTCGCTCCACAAAATCGATTCTTCCACCTGCAGTTTGGCCGCCAGTTCGCGGAGCAGATACGATTGCTGCAACCGATCCTCGACTTTGGCCACCGATACCAGCAGCGTGCGGGTGGCTTCGGCTCGCTGCACAGCGCTGTGCATTTGTCCTGAACTGTTGAACTGATCGATTTTGTGGTCCATCAAGGAGCGAGCGGACTCGAGCATCTTCTCGACACCTTTGCGGCCATGTCGACGGGCGAAATCGTCTGGATCGTTGCCTGCCGGCAAGGTGCAGACGGCAACATCAAGACCGTTTTCCAGCAGGATATCCGCTCCCCTGACGGTTGCCTGGGCGCCGGCGGAATCCGCGTCGTACAGCAAAAACACCCGCTGAGTGTAACGGCGGATCAGGCGGGCATGTTCTTCGGTCAGCGACGTGCCCGAGGTGGCGACGACCTCTTTTAAACCCGCTTCGACCAGACTGATCACATCGGTATATCCCTCGACAAAGACGACGCGTTGGTTTTTGCGAACCGCCTCACGCGCCCAATATAGACCATAGAGGGTGTAGCGCTTTTGGTAAATCTCTGTTTCCGGAGAATTGATATACTTGGGCGAATCTTCGTCTTCATTCAGCCGGCGTGCGCCAAAGGCGACGAGCTGACCGCTGATGCTGTGAACCGCAAAGGTTATGCGATTGCGAAAACGGTCATAGACTCTTCCGCTTTCATTGTGGATCACCAGCCCGGCACGCAGCAACAACTCTTCGGAAATATTCTTTTCAGAGGCATGGCGGATCAAACCGTCCCATGAGTCGAGAGCGAACCCAAGGCCATAGGCCTGCATCATGCGCTCATCGATTCCCCGCGCCTGCAGGTAGGCGCGTGCAGCCTCGCCTTCCGGACGAGTGAGCAAGTTGTTGCTGAAAAACTCATGTGCGGCCGTGTTGGCGATAAAAAGCGCCTCTTTCTCCCGCAGGTCATCAAGATCCTTCTCATCCTCGGGCAGGACGATACCCGCTTGCTGGGCCAATCTGCGCACCGCTTCAGGAAAGGTGATCTTTTCGATCATCATGATGAAGGTAAAAACATTTCCGCCAGCGCCGCAACCAAAACAGTGAAAAATTTGCATTTCCGTATTGACGCTGAATGAAGGTGTCTTTTCCGTGTGAAAAGGGCACAAACCAAAGTGGTTCTTGCCGCTCGAACGCAAGCTCAAATACCCGGATACGACCTCGACGATATCGCTGGCCTGGCGCACCTCTTCGATTTTATCTGGAGGGATATGGCTGGACATTTTACTCGATGACCCCGTATGGACAATCGTCTGCCGAACACCGTGCCATGCACTGGAATCCATGCAGACACCTTTGATCAAGTTCTGCTCAGAAGATACAGAACTCTGCCGACTGCAGCAACTCTTTATTTTGCCTTTAATCGACCAGGATGGAAGGATTTGTACGCAAAAATCGAATAATTCTTGCTTTTGATGGCAAAAAAACTATATCTTGAACAATGCCCGATCGTCCCGCACCGAAATTCACCGATCGAAAAAGGAGGCTAGTCGTGATCCAAAGAACCCTCTGCCAGATGTTCCATACCAGTGTCGAGCTTTTCCCTGACAATATCTTTCTTTGGGAGAAAACGGACAAGGCCTATGAGGGCACCACATTCAGCCAGGTCCAGAAAGCGGTAACCGAAGTTGCTGCCGGACTCTTGGCGTTGGGGGTGAACAAAGGTGACCGCATTGCCCTGCTCTCCGAAGGCCGCAATGACTGGGTGATTGCCGAACTCGGTATTTTGCACACCGGTGCGATCAATGTGCCGCTGTCCATTAAACTGGAAAAAGCTGACCTCAAGTTTCGCCTGGCCCACTCCAGTTCCCGCATGGTTTTCGCTTCGGCATCTCAGGCTATCAAGGTTCAAGAAATCAAAAAAGATCTTCCCGAGCTCGAACGCCTCATCATTTTCGAGACCGGCACTGAACTTGACAGCGACGAAATGGCATTACAGGATCTTGTGCTCGGCGGACAGGAGTACTTGCAGCACAATCGATCTCTTTTCGAAGAGCGGTGGCAAAGTGTGCAGGAAAACGATCCGGCAAACATCTGTTACACTTCCGGCACCACCGCTGATCCCAAGGGCATCGTACTGACACATCGGAACTATACCGCCAATGTGGAACAAGCAAGCGGATTGTTGCCGATTCCGCAGCATTATGTATCGCTGTTGATTCTGCCCTGGGACCATTCTTTTGCCCATACCGCCGGAATTTATACGCTGATGAAGAACGGTGCCAGCCTGGCTTCAACTCAGATCGGTCGAACACCCATGGAATCTCTGCGCAACATACCGCTGAACATTCGGGAAAGCCGTCCTGTCTTTTTGCTGAGCGTACCGTCTCTGGCACAAAATTTTCGTAAAAACATCGAGAAAGGCATTCGGCAAAAAGGCAAGCGGGCGGAAAAGCTCTTTCAACAAGCGCTTAAGGCAGCTTATCGCTACAATGGTCTGGGACACAACCGCGGAAAAGGTTTGAGAGCACTTTACAAGCCTTTGATCGGGTTGTACGACAAGATTTTGTTCAGCAAAATTCGCGAGAATTTCGGCGGCCGACTCGAATTTTTCATTGGCGGCGGTGCTCTTCTGGATATCGAACTGCAAAAATTTTTCTATGCACTCGGCATCCCGATGCTGCAGGGCTATGGCCTCAGCGAAGCGTCGCCCATCATTTCAGCCAATGTCCCCAAATGCCACAAGCTGGGTTCTTCCGGGCAGATCGCGCCCAATGTGAAGGTCAAGATTTGCGATGAAAACGGCCGTGAAATGCCGGCAGGACAAAAAGGTGAAATCGTCGTGCAAGGGGAAAATGTCATGGCGGGTTACTGGCGCAACGAAAGCGCCACCGCTGAGGCGTTGCGGGACGGTTGGCTCTATACCGGCGATATCGGCTACATCGACTCCGATCGTTTTCTCTATGTGCTGGGCCGAGAAAAAAGCCTCTTGATCAGCGACGACGGCGAAAAATACAGTCCAGAAGGCATCGAAGAAGCGATGATCTCTTCGTCCCCTTTGATCGATCAGGTGATGCTGTACAACAACCAGTCGCCTTATACCGTTGCGCTGCTGGTTCCCAACCGCGAGCATTTGCTGGCACGACTCGACGGGCAAGGTGTTTCCTGCCGAACCGAAGAGGGACAACACGCGGCCTTGCAGCTTTTAAAACAAGCGCTCGACGACTTTGAAAAAATGTGCGTCGGAAAAAAATTATTTCCAGCCAAGTGGCTTCCCGCGGCTGTGGCGGTGCTGGGAGAAGGTTTTACCGAACAAAACCATTTGCTCAACAGCACACTCAAAATGGTGCGCGGAAAAATCGCCGATGCTTACCGAAGCCGGCTCGATTTTCTCTATAGAGCTGAAGGCAAGAACTTTTTCAATCACGCGAACATGACCATCATCGCCCGAATGCCGGATTAAGCAGCGGCAGAACTGCGCTCGCCATGCTTCGATTCGATCTCGCTCAGAGCTCAGGAGCCGCATTGGTCAGAGAAGCGTTCAACAAGACGATTCGACCATTGCTGATGCGAAAAACCGGCCAATAGGTGCCGCTTTGAAACTGCGGAACCTGGATGACCTGCAGCAGTTCATTGCGGTTGCCGAATACCTTGACAGTCGCTCTTGATTCGGATAATCGATGGCTGTCGCGATTATTCCGATTGCTATAATCCTGCAAAAAATAGAGATAATCGCTGGTGCGATCGATCTGTTTTATCGTGATGGTTTCTGGTCCATACCCATCTCGATCATCGCGATCAAGGCGCGCCACCCCATCTTCGCTCACTCGCTTGTGGTGATAGGCGACATGATAGTGCCCCTGTTTGATCAGATGAGCATCGATATCCGCCGGCTCTTCACTCCAATCCAGAACCACCCTGACACTGCCGACCGGCAATGCAGGCGACACAGAGAATCGATTGAAAAAAAGTGTTCCGGCCATGACTTCGATTTGAAAAACCGAGCGGATATAATCCGCATGGGCAAATTCCACCCGATAAAAGCCATCCTCTTCCGGAATCGGAAAATGAAGCGCACCTTCTCGGTCGGTAACAAAAGCGCCTATTGAATCGATAGCGACTCGGGCATCGGGAATCGGCAGACCATCCAACGCATTGAAGAAGCGCAGGGTCAACTCTTCAGAGTCCAGCTCGTGGAAATTGTCGTCGATATCCAGACGATTGATTTGAGCCGTGCCCGCAATGGATCCGCATAAAACCGCCAGCATCACAAACAGCAGCTTTTTCATGTTTGGATCTCCCAAGGATTAACCAAAATAAGGTTCAACGCCAGCAATTTCAGCTTTGCATCTGCTCGCATTGCCTTGCAGACAAAGCTGGCCGAAAACGGGGTGACGTGTATGATTTGAACGGCGGCAAGGCGGTTCGCAACGAAATGGTTCATCCGCACTGGCGCTCGCATCGCGCAGCTGGATGGTGGGATATCTGGACCGGTCACTCATGTTCATGCATCCAGATCCCGATAGAGCAGCAGTGCGGCAGCAGCGGCAGCCAATTGATCGCGCTCGGCATTCGAAAGCTTTTTGCTGAACCAGACAGCGCCGTCATTGATCACTTCGACGGCGGCCAGGACCTCGCCGTTGAAACTGATCACATATCCTGTCGCGTCAGTCAGAGGCATGGGCGATCCCGACAGTTTGTGAGTGCCTCTAATCACGTAGTTTTGCTCGGTGTTGGTGTAGATCCCATCATGCAGATTCTTTTTGCTGTTCAAAACGAGGACCAGGGTCCAGGTCGATGGACCGCTGCATCGAACGACGAAATTCTCCTGTTCGGAAAGAGCGATCTCCAGTTGACCACCCCATGCCTGACCTTCGAGTTCTTTTTGTTTTAAATTGGTGGCCGCCTGTCCCTGCCATCGTTCGCCTGTCGGTGAAATCAAACTGAATTCAAACTGCTGTTTGGTATTTGAACTTGAATAGCCGATAAAACCCCATTCGTTCTTTTTCGTCCACCCTCTTTTTACATTTTGTACCTGATAGGATCCCATGGTGAAAGTTTCGTCAAAACCACCCCGGCCATTACAAACCAGCATTTCCGATGAATCCAGCAATTCTGTAGGTAAAGCCATGTGGGCAGTGCTGCAACTCATCAGCAGACACAGCACCATCAGACCAAAAAAGGACAGATATAGGCGGACACCTCGATTCATATTCTTCTCCTTGTTGTGGGGGTCAGATCAAGCGCGTTCCGTTTCGGTAATCCGCAACAAATTAATCAATCCCAAATCGCAAGTCAATGAGAATTGAATAAATTCGGTTAGATTTTTTTACCCGGATCAACAATCGGCCAATTTTTCAGCCACTGAAAAGGAGGACAAAAAAAGCGGCGATGCCGGGTACATCGCCGCTTTTGGAAGGAGAGAAAAATGACAGGGCTAATCGCGCTTGTTGATCGGTGTCGATTCAGATGGCAACGTGAGGGTGTTGACAACCGGAATTGCGATCCCATCCGGACGGACATCGATCTCGGCTGGCTTTGCCAACTCTGTGCGATTGCTGTCGCCAGTCGTTCTCCCAATATCCGCTGTCCAGGCAGACAGCGAATCCGGGATTTGAGGAGGATTGAAAACGATAACCGGTAGAACAATCTCGCTGGAATCCAATTGCCAATTGCTGTGGGTTGCTGCAGCAGCAGCGACAAACAGAAACAGCGACAACACAATTCCAATTCGTTTCATCTTTTCTCCTCCTCCGTGGCCGACTAAGACCCTGTCCATTGCAGCGCAAAGTGCATGCCAGGGATCGGGAGATTTTGGCAATTGTTTAATATTGATTTAACTCAAATCAGAACAATTGAAAACTGCGGAGTGTATTCTTTTGATACATCCATTGCGTCTCGAGTGTGTCAATTTGATACAGTCGGGCCAGTGGAACGGCCGATCTTTGTTCAGGCTTGCGAGAGTTGCGTCACCCTATTCTGGTGCTGCGCTGTATTTCGGTGTCGGTAAAGATATCGGATTGATCGCGGCTGGTGGTGGAAAACTCGGAAACGATCGCTCCCTGCGGGCCGGCTTGAAACCAGTGCAGCGTATTGGGCGGCAAGGTATATTGTTCGCCAGGTTTCAGGACAATTTCATTCCAGACCGTAAAAAATTCGCGTTTATCCTCCGGCAAGCGGGCTTGCGGATTGGCTGTCGGTTCTCCAGGGACATATAGATTGACCTGTCCCCAACGACAGCGAAAAGTTTCCTCCTTGCCGTCTTCGTCCAAAACCGGCGGGTGACAATGTTCCGGGCAAATCTGCCAGGGCACCATGACCAATTCTTTGGCGCAAACCCGGTTGGTATTGACGTAGACAACCAGCTGCAGGCCGATCTGTTCGACACGGCCGAGGCCAAAATCAGCCACTTCAATTTGCTCAACCTCTTGCGGTGTCAAAACGATTCCTGCATGGCTCAGCATTTGTTGCGTTTTTTTTTGCATCGATCGAAAAACCGTCTGCGAAATCATCGCCTGTCTCCTCTTGACTGCACCGACTCCTGGACCATCATGCGCGGTAGCTCGGGTTAGAATTGTTCCGGAGAGCGACCCTCGACGCGATAGGCCATTATTTCACCGAAGCCTTTGATTGAATAGGGCCCGACCCGGCGGGCCATAGCCCGGCCGGTCAAGCCAACATAGGTCGCCTCGCTGATCATGATCTCGCCGGGACCGGCGATCGATTGCAGCCGCGAAGCAAAATTCATGTTGGCACCGATAGCGGTATAATCCTTGCGATCGTAGCTGCCGATCTGTCCGAGCACAACCTCGCCGGTATGAATGCCGATCCCGATCTGGATGATCGGGCGCCCGGTCAACTCCCACTCCCGGTTCAGCCGTTTCAATTCAGCCTGCAACGCCAATGCTGCTTCGACAGCGTTGTAGGCATGCGATCCTGACGGCGTTGATTGGGTGAAAAGCGCGACCAGCTCGTCTCCGACATATTTATCGACAATGCCGTAATGGGAAGCGACCAACGGCGTAACGGCATTGAAATAATCGTTGAGCATGCGCACTGCAGTGGAGGGATCCATATCTTTGGTGGTTTGGCTGTAATTGCGGATGTCGGCGAACAGCATGGTGATGATGGTGCGCTGTCCAAGGGCAGTATCCGGGCGGTTGCCGATCAGCGCTTCCTCGACGTCGCGTGTGGCTTCTCTGCCGATCAGCACCATCAAGCGTTTGAATTTTTCTTCTTGAAAAATAAAACTGTCGATCAGCCGGGTAACCGACTCGACCAATTGTTTATCCGATTCACTGAAGGGTCGGCCGTCTCCTTTGTTGATCAAGACGACTGAACCGAGAAACAGGCCGGTGATGAACATCGGCACCACCAGAATGCAGTCGATTTCGCTGTTGGGGAGTTTTTCCTGGATAATGGTTCGATGCTCGTCCTTGGAGAGTCGCACCAGATTGCCGACTTGGTGATAATCATCCTGGCTCATGGGACGCGAACCGCGCAAGATCTTTCCCGCCGGCAGATGGCGGTCCCTTTCAGAATCGTACAAGGTGATGAATCCGATTTGTGCCCCGACCGAATCGAGAATGGTTCGGATCATCTGGTCGAGGGCTTCGCCATGGTCGGTCGATTCGTCGCGGATCTTGTCGATCTCCTTCATGACGCGGTTTTCCAGACTAACCCGGCGCTGCTCTTCCCGTTTGATAAGCTCATCCAGCACATCATCCAAACGCGTCTCGACGATGGTCACGACGATGCGATCATATTCGCCAAAGTCCCCGGTCGATTTGTTGATCAGCAACAAAGCGCCGAGCTTTTTGGCAGTTTTAACGATCGGAACCGCCAGGATGTTGTTTATCCGATTGTCTGTCGGCGCTTCGGCTGTTCCTTTGCGCGATTCGATGGTGCGGTTGGCCAGATGCATCAATTCCTGATCGCTCAGGTCGCTCTCGCCGCGATCATAGCGACCCAGGATCCGCTGCTGCGACTCTGATTCCTTGATCGTTACGACCACGGTTTGCACATCCAGAATTTGCGCCAATTGGTGCAAAAGGTTGGGCAAGAACTCGTTGACATCCCCTTCATGGTCGCACAGCTGATCAATGCGCAAAAACAGTTTCAACAGCGCGGTTGCTTCAGCAGAGCTGGAAATTCGATCCCACTTGCTTTCCATATGGACACGACACCTCAGTTTTGCCGCCGCTTTACACTCTTCAGCGAGCGCAAGAACGGGCAACATAAATTAGCTGTTCGTTTCGATCAGAGATCACCGCAAAAAGCGCAAAACTCGAAGGATCTGATCCTGTTCAAATTCGCGGATCTCTTGCAAGCCAGGCATCCGGCCGCGCCAGGTTTGCAGAACTTGCGCGGTTGCGCTGAATATCTGGTCTTCGAAATCTCGATAAGAGGTCAGGATCGACGACCGTGAACCGACCAACTCTTGAGTTTTGAGATAATGCGGCCATTTTCGGTAGGGATAGAGCTTGCTCTCGACTGCCTGGATACGGCGATTCAGTTCTGATCCTCCTTTGCCGTCGAGATAGTCGACCGCACCTGCCGCCGGCCACAGCGGGACAGCCACACCAGCCACTGGCTCACCGAGAATGAGCCACATGGTGGTTAGGCTCGGCGTTTCGCCCGGTTTGACTCCATGGAAAACCGCACAGCTGGCTGTGCGATGTCGATTGATCGAGTCCTGGGTACGCACCGCGCCCTTCGGAGCCTTTCCCTGCCGCCCGGCAAAAGGCAGAGGATAGGGATCGATATCCGGCAGGAGGATATCGCGGGCGACTTGCTGCAAAATGAATTGATGACTCATGCGATTGTCGGCGATTGCTCGATCGAATAACTCACGCGCTCGATGAAAGCGCCAGGTCCCGTAGGCGTTCTCGTCGCCTATACCGGTCATGGAAAAATTCGCCCGGACCAGGGAACCGCGTGGCGCCGCGATCGGATCCTGGCTGTCGATCTTGTTATAGGATCGATTGCCGGTTTCGTAAAAAGCCGCTCCGCCGTGTGCATCGATGCAGCCGAAATTCGACTTGGTTCCCCGGCCCGCAAGATTGGTCAATCGCAGCAACTCTTCAAAATCCTGCAGATTGCCACACA
This sequence comes from bacterium, assembly GCA_029565675.1. Taxonomy (GTDB): domain Bacteria; phylum Zhuqueibacterota; class Zhuqueibacteria; order Residuimicrobiales; family Oceaniaggregativiventaceae; genus Sulfursilanivivens. The sequence goes on along the minus strand of JAKQNP010000002.1, from coordinate 307,084 downwards.
ACCCGAGCGCCGTTTTCATGAAAAAACCTTCCGTGTCAACACTGTCGCCTGGCTGGTCGAGCGATTCGGCGTTCATAATCGCAAATCCGGCGGTATTGACTCCCATCCAAACTTGAGTGGTGTCATCGCTGTTGATGACGCCGATAAAATCATACTGCGGTCCGCGAAAAAAAGCCAATTCGTTGTTGCGGTTTGATGTATCGCGATTCTTCCAGAGCAACGGCCGGCCATCCACAGTGGATCGCCCGGAAACGAGACCAACGGTACACCCCTGTATCGGATCAGGGACCAGATGAAGCAACATGACCGCAAGGGCCGTCCACCCTAGCCACCTGGATGAGTGGATCGTTCTGAGCTTGTTTATCTTGTCCATGCTCACATCATCTTTCCGTCGATGCGTTATGCGGTTCGTTGCAGTCTTTCAAGCGGCCGATACGACAGGAACTTTGCCATAACGGCTGCCCTCTTGCAGCATTTTCTTCAACTCTTCTTCGCTCAGATCATAGTTGAGTTTGCCTTCCAGGGCAAGAGAAATCCGGCCAGTCTCTTCAGAAACCACAATGACCATCGCATCGCTCTCTTCTGATAGACCAATCGCTGCTCGATGGCGAGTGCCGTATTCGGATTCCGACTTGATATCATCGTTAAGCGGTAAGATGCATTTGGCGGCTTCGATGATATCGTTTTGAATGATAATTGCGCCATCGTGCAAAGGCGACCGCGGATTAAAGATCGACAACAACAGCGGTGTACTGACTTCAGCTTGCAGACGAACTCCAGTTTCCAGCCACTGTTTAAGACCGGTTTCGCGACCGACCACGATCAAAGCCCCATAGCCGCGATCGCGCAATTCCAGCGTTGCTTTGACCACTTCGTCAATGACGCGTGTATCGCTGACCTGGACAAAGTAGCGGACCAGTTGATTTTTCCCCACATAGATCAACAAACGGCGGATTTCCGGCTGAAACAGAATTACAAAGGCCACCAGCCAGACATTGCGCAAATTCTCAAAAATCCAGCTGATACCGCGCAGCTGCAAAAACGGGGCGAGAACCGATAAAAACATGATGATGACCAGACCAAGAGCCATCTGAGCCGCGCGCGAACCGCGTAAAAAATTAAATAACCGATAGATGATTAGAGACATGATCGCGATATCGACCACATCCATCACCGTAACCGGCAAAAATCCGATTTTAAAAATCAAAAAGCGCATATTGGCTCATCAACAGTTTACCTGATCCAACCAAAACGATTAAACGACCTGGATACGGCCGCTGATGGTATCGGCGATGATGGCGGCTCGTTTGACCTCCTTTGCGTCATGCACGCGCACGACATCGGCTCCATTCAGGATCGAAGCTGTGACCGCGGCCAGTGTGCCTTCCAGCCGGTCCTCGACAGGCAGATCCAACTGGCGGCCGATGAAAGACTTGCGCGAAGGACCGATCACGAGAGGAAAACCCAGATCGATAAAATGGCGCAAACAGCGAATTAAAACAAAATTATCCGCTGCTGTTTTGCCAAAACCAATGCCCGGATCCACAGCAATTTGGGCTCGATCAATACCGGCTCTCTCGGCGTTCGCAATCGCTGATTCCAGATAATTGTGGATTTCCGCCAGCAAATCGCGATAATGCGGCTGAAATTGCATATTCTGCGGTGTACCCTGAATATGCATCAGCACCACCCCGGCCCCTGATTTGGCAACCAATTCAGCCATTTTCTGATCGAAGCGCAGCGCACTGATATCGTTGACTATCGAAGCCCCTGCTGTCAGAGCTTCAGCGGCTACCGCGGCCTTGTGGGTGTCCACTGAGATCGGCACATCCAGTTTTGCCGCCAGCTCGCGGATAACCGGCACGACCCGTTCGATCTCCTCTGCAGCGGATATCGCTGCGGCGCCGGGCCTGGTTGACTCGCCGCCGACATCGATGATGTCGGCGCCCTCGGCCTGCAATCGGATGCCGTGGTCGACGGCGGGCCCAACATCGCGATATCGTCCGCCGTCGGCAAACGAATCAGGGGTTACATTGACAATACCCATGATGAGCGTGGCGCCGCCGATGACCAGCTTTCGATCTCGACATTGCCATATCCGCCTGTCATTTCGATCGGACATGACTCCTCAACATCGTTGAATCGGGTTGCGTCAATTCAAAGAGCCGTTCCATGGCGCGATCCGCATAAATATCATCGGGACCGCGTTTGGTTCTTATTCGCAAACGGTATTCGGCAATCGCCCTCTCTTTGTCGCCTTGCAGTTCAAAGATGGTACCGAGATAGAGATGGGCATCCGCATAGTCTCCGTATTGCACTGCTCGATGAAAGAGCTGTTCGGCGTACTCGTATTCCTGCAGATTGAAATAGTAGACTCCCAGATTAAAGTAGGCCACCGGGTTGTAAGGATCGATCTGCAAAATGCTGTTATAAATCGCGATCACGCGCTCAAGGTTGTTTTCTGCGACAGCCATTTTGCCGAGCGCCAGCAAGCCGTTTATCGAACGGGGATGGATCGTCAACAGCGCATCGATCGCCCGTTCCGCGTGTTTTTTCCAGTTGTTGAAAAAGAGATAATCCGCCAGATAGAGACGCGCTTCCTCATAGGCCGGATTCAGATCAATCGCTCGCTTGAGCACTTGTTCTTCATTGCGGAAGCCAAAACCGCCCAGGCGGCTGCGGTGCAGATGAGCGACATCAAAATAGATCCGTGCGTTGCGCGGATCGCTCTCAACAGCGCTTAACAGGTGCTGTTCGGCTTTATGCCAGTTCTCTTCGGTCAAATAATAATTGCCGATCAATCGATGGGCTTCGGCGTTCGCTGAATCGAAGGCCATGATCGTGCGTTCGCTCAACCGCAGGGCGATGAGATAGTGGAGTTGGCCGTTTTTGCCTTCGCTAGCGAGCTGCAAGCCGGTGCGAAAGTGGCTGCGGCTGAGCAAATTGCGGGACTCGACATGGCTGGTATCCGCCAAATAGGCCTGCTGGGCCAGGGGCAAAGCTTGCTGCGGCAGCCCTTGTGCCAACAGCATTTCAGCGGCGGCATAATGGCGGATCTGCTCACCATTTTCAGCTTCGATATCCGTCGACCGATAGGGACGAAAGACCGCGCAAACATCGGCGGCAATTATGCGGGAGAGCTCTTGCAGTTTTTGTGGATCCCAGGCGATTTCGTTTTCCCGCAATATCTGGCCGCTGTGTGCATCGAACAGGCGCCACTGCAGGGGACAGCCGACACACTCGCTCTCGAACTGGGTAATAATTGCCCAATCGGTGCCGATCCGTCTGGCATAGGCCAAAAGATAGTCGGTTGAGGAAACCGAATCGAGATCAACCGCTTCCCAGATCCAATCCAGGGGATAGACGAGGGTATCTGCAGAAAAGGTCCGCTGCAAGCCGTCGATCACCCTTGAGCTGAGATGCCAACCCATCCAGGAAAGGTCATCCCGAAATGATCGATCGATGACCGGAAAAACCACCATTCTTTTATTGAGATGTAACCGAGGAGTACAAAAGAGCCCGGGCAGAAAAAACAGGATAAGGAGCACCAAAAGAATAGAGTGCCACAGCTTTTGCATGGATTTTACAGGAAGAGCAGCGATACAGCGAACGCCTCGCAGCGAGCGAACAGGAGGCGTTGCCATGAGCACCGCCCGAATGCTCTTCATCATCTATCCCCTCCGCACAAGATCACCTAGGCACTGGCGACAGTTTTGCCGCTGAGGCTCCTTTTTGTCTTGGTGCTTTTGGTGGCAGTGGAATCGGTCTTTTTGCTTTTTTTCTTCAGCGGCGGCAGTTTTTTCCCTTTGACGATAAGATCGACCTCTTCGCCGTACAGGGTTTCGCGCTCGAGAAGCGCTTTGGCGATTGCATGCAATTTATCTTGATTTTGCAGCATCAAATCGTCGACATTCTTTTCTGCATTTTCGATCAATTGGCGGATTTCGCTGTCGATCAATCGCGCCGTTTCTTCGCTGTAATCGCGATGTTGGCTGATTTCGCGGCCCAAAAAGATTTCTTCCTGTTTTTCGCCAAAAGTCATGGGTCCGAGGCGGTCGCTCATGCCCCATTCGCAGACCATTTTGCGCGCCAGTTCAGTGGCGCGTTTGATATCGTCGCTCGCGCCTGACGTCAAGCAATTGAAAACCAATTTTTCGGCGGCGCGGCCCGCCAAAAGGATGCGCAACTTGCCGAGCAATTGCTCGCGCGAAGCGAACATGCGCTCTTCGGGCAAGATTGAGGTAAAACCGCCGGCACGGCCTCGCGGGATGATGGTCACTTTATGCACGGGATCCATTTGCGGGATCAGATAGGAAACCAGGGCGTGTCCGGCTTCATGATAGGCGGTGCTGCGTTTTTCTTCGTCGCTGATCAGCAAGCTTTTGCGTTCAGCGCCCATCAACACCTTATCCTTGGCCTCTTCGAAATCCTCCATATCGACCGTGGATTTGTTCTTGCGCGCGGCCAACAGAGCCGCCTCATTAACCATGTTGGCGAGATCAGCGCCGGAAAAACCCGGTGTACCCTTGGCCAGTACGGTCAAATCGATATCTTTGCCCATTGGGATATTGCGCGTATGAACCTTAAGAATTCCTTCACGTCCACGGACATCGGGGCGATCGACAACGATTTGCCGATCAAACCGGCCGGGGCGCAAAAGAGCGGAATCCAGAACATCGGGCCGGTTGGTGGCGGCCAGCAGAATCACCCCTTCATTGGTTTCAAAACCATCCATCTCGACCAGGAGCTGGTTCAATGTCTGTTCGCGTTCATCGTGACCGCCGCCGAGGCCTGCACCGCGGTGCCGCCCGACGGCATCCAGCTCGTCGATGAAAATAATACATGGCGCGTGTTTTTTGCCCTGATCGAACAGATCGCGCACGCGTGATGCGCCGACGCCGACAAACATTTCGACAAAATCCGCTCCGGACATGCTGAAGAACGGCACACCCGCTTCCCCGGCTACCGCACGAGCCAGCAGTGTCTTACCGGTTCCCGGCGGCCCGAGGAGCAAGGCGCCTTTGGGAATCTTGCCGCCCAAGCGCTGAAACCTATCGGGGTCTTTGAGAAACTCGACAATTTCCTGCAGTTCTTGCTTGGCCTCTTCCGCTCCGGCAACGTCTGCAAAGGTCACCCGTGTTTGATTTTCGAGAAACATCTTGGCATGCGACTTGCCAAAAGAGAAAACACCCTTATTACCCCCCGCTTGCATCCGTCTGATGATATAAATCCAAAATCCCACAAGCAACAACCATGGCAAGGCAGAGATGAGGTAGCTCCAAAAATTGGGCGTGTTTTCTTTGAACTCCAGCTTGATGCCATAATCGCGCCGCCATCGCTCGAGAGTGGTAAAATCAACGTTGGTCGGAAGAATGGTTTTAAAATCGAACTGAGTCTTATCGTCTGATGTTTCTGCGGCCGGCGAATAGGCGCCATGCAGCACTTTATCCTCAACCTGTGCATATTTGACTTTGCCGCTTTCCAGCTGGGCCAGGAATTCGTCAAAAATCAATACCGGCACGCTTTGTTGTGAAACTGAAAAACGCTGCGAAAGCAGCAGGGAAACAGCGATCACCACCAACCAAAACACCAGAGTTTTCGATGCGCGTTTCCATTGTGGAACTTGCGGCTTTTGCGGCGGCGTGCCCGGCCGAAACGGCGATTTATCTTCTGATCTTTTTCGCTGCGGCGGCGGATTCGGCGGGCGGTTATCGCCGCTTGATGCGAAAAATAGATCATTTTTTTTGTCTGTCAACCTGTCTTGTCCTTTTGTTTGCCGCCGTTGCGAGAAAACGAACGGCTTTTATTCCATAACATAAACAGCCGGCAAATTGCGCAATATCTGTTTGTAATCCAAACCATACCCGACGACAAAGTGATCGGGTATTTCAAAACCCACATAATCGATATCAAAATGAACTTTGGCTTTTTCGGTTTTACGCAACAGCGCGACAAACCGCAACGATGCCGGTTTGGAAACGCTGAATTTTTTCTCCAGCGCTTTTACCGATAATCCGGTATCGACGATATCCTCAACCACGAGAACATGGCGGTTGGAGATCTCGGCATTGATCTCTTTCAGCACCTCGACTCTACCCGAGCTGACCTTCTGGTCGCCATAGCTGGACAGTTTGATAAAATCGATCTCCAAATCGATCTCGATATGGCGGATCAAATCGGCCATAAACAAAAATCCGCCATTCAAAACCCCGATAACGATCGGTTGTTTACCGCGATAATCGGTGGAAATCTGTTTTCCCAATTCACGAGTTCGCGCCTCGATTTGTTCCCGGGTCAATAAGACCCTGAATTTGTTGTCAAAGACAACGCGCTCAAATTCAGATCGATTGCTCACCTGTCGTTCCCAATTCGAGTTTGAAAAGTGATCGGGTTAGTGGCGTCACTTTAAATCGATCATCCAGTCGAAAGCCAGCGACCCAAACCGGACACTCTGCCGAAAAGATCACAGGAATCCGGCGCCGCAAGCGATAGGGCACTTTGGCATCCGCAAGAAAGTCGGCGATGCTCTTGCTGCCGGCTGAGTTGATCGGATAAAACCGATCTCCATTGCGAAAAGGCCGGATGGTCAAAGGCCAGGCGAGTTTTTCCCCATCGATCCATTCGACTCGCCGGTTATGGTTATTTTGTATGCATTCTAACGGTTGTGAATCCGCTTTTATTTCGAGGATAAATGGGGGCCACAGCCTAACCATCCCAGGCCCGGAAACGGAAACAAGGATCTCCGGTTCGGGAACCGCAGCTGAAATAACCAGGTGGTGCGATTCGGCCCGCAAACCCCAGCCACCGGACAGGCGCAGTGTTTTATCGCTTTGCCGTTTGGCGCAGAGTCGGCGCAACTGCAGCAATTCGGCATACCGCAGAGCTGATCGCCGACCGCTCAGGTCCAAAAAAGCAGCGTCAAGTATATATTTTTGAAGAATATTAAAATACGCTAAAAAGCGATCAATTTCAAGCACAATTTTACCATCGCCGCGCTCGACCAGGCAATCCCGGTAGCCCCGTCGACCTTCCTGAACCAGCCATTCATCCAACTCGCCAAAAAGTTCCGCCGTCTGCGACAATACCTGGACCAGGTTGGGATTGTATTCCTTGATCAGAACGGGCAGCAAGACATGGCGAATGCGGTTTCGTCGGTAGGACGGATCGGTGTTGCTGCTGTCGGTTCGAAAAGACAAATTGCGCTGCCGGGCATAGGCGTCGATTTCGTTCCTACGGGCGAAAAAAAGAGGCCGCACGATTTTGCCGCGTCGAAGCCGCATCCCTTTCAGGCCGGTCACCCCGCTGCCGCGCAACCAGTTGAGCACCACCGTTTCAGCCTGATCGTCGGCATGATGGCCCAGCGCGATGGCAGTGCATCCTCGGTCGCGACAAGCACGGCGCAGAAAAGCATGGCGCACCACCCGGGCACCTGCCTCGAGCCCCAAATCGTGTGTTCGGCAAAATGCCGGCACATCCACTTTTTCGCAGACCAATTCAACCTGCCATTCCTGACAGATCCTTTGCACAAATTCCGCGTCCTGCGATGCCTCCGCACCGCGAATGGCATGGTTCAAATGGGCGGCGCAGATTTGCATCTGAAACTCTTGCTGCAATTGCAGCAACACATGCAGAAGCACGACCGAATCGATTCCGCCGGAAATGGCAACCAACAATCGACCGCCGGACGGCAACAGGCGATGTTGTCGGCAATAGTGCCGGACTCGCGAGACCAGGTCCAACTCTTTCCGATTTTCATCCGCTTGTTCCATCTGCAAATTCTCAAGTTAAACGCGAGGGTTGAATAACCGCTTTGATGACGCCGTCGCGATAGTTGTTGACCAACTCGTAGGCTTCCATCGTGCGCAACAATGGAAAACGGTGGGTGACAAATCCTTTTGGATCGATCAGGCCGGTTTCCATCAAGGCAATGCAGCGGTCGTAGGTTCTTCGCGATCGGCGGACCATGCGCACGGTCATGCCTTTGCGGCGGGCAGTGCTGACGGGAAAGGGTTGGGTATCGGCTTCGGGTATGCCAATCCAAATCAGACGGCCGCCCGGAGCAGACAATCGCACCGACTGTGCCAGCGTCTCTTCGACACCTGCGCACTCAAAGACCACATCCACTCCGCGTCCAAGGGTGCAAGCCAGGATTTCTTCCACGACATTGCTGCGATCGGCGTTCCAGACCTGATCGGCTCCCATTTGCAGGGCAAAATCGCAGCGATAGTCGAGTCGATCGGTTGCATACAATTCTGCAGCGCCGGCAGTTTTGCGCAACAGCTGGATCACTGCCGCGCCGATTGGACCGCTGCCGAGCACTGCAGCGCGAAAGCCGGGCCGTAAATTGGCCAGATCGAGGCTGTGCAAAGCGATGCCAAATATTTCACACATGACCCCGTCCTCGTAACTGAGCTTCTCTGAAAGATGAAACAACTGGTGTTCAGGCCACACCATGCGCTCCCGCAAAGCGCCGTCATGGGGTGGCACACCACAAAAATGGATCTGCGGACAGAGGTTGATGTCGCCACGCAGACAAAATTCGCATTTGCCGCAATGGATACCTGCTTCGACGGCAACCCGATCTCCGACTCTGGTGTTTTGGCAGCCTGGCCCTGTCTCGAGTACTTGCGCAGCAAACTCATGCCCCAGAATCAATGGATGACGGGTGTCCTCTTTTTCAAAAGTCACACCTCGATAACGGTGAATATCCGAGCCGCACACACCCACTGCTTCGATTTGCAGCAACGCCTGTCCCGGGGTGAGCTGGGGTTCTGGATCATCGACAGCCTTGAGCTGCATCGGTCCGAACATACGAATGGATTTCATCTCTTTCTGTTCCTGGTAATTATTTATACGGAATGATTTTCCGCACCATGAATCATCGCTGGTGTCCATTTCAGGATTTGGTCGGGTATCCGGCGCAGCAATTCGTTTGTTAACCGCACAAATATCCCGAAAAAACGGCTGAAAAGCAAGACCTTTCACGGCCACAGCGGCGCCGTCCTTCGACAAAGCGGTTGCAGATCAATGGTTTTTTGGTTAACTTTTATATTGTCCGTCTATCGCATTTTGGTGCAAACAGAGGTGATCAATATGGACCTTCGGCTGCCATCCCTTTTTGAGCGTATCCGCAGCAAAGCGGTTTTTGTGATCGGCGATTTCTATTTGGACGAACAGGTCAACGGCCGCATCACCGGAATGTCGGCGGATGGGCCGTTCCCCCGCATCGCCGTCGAATCGCGCTTGTATCAACCGAGTGCGGCCGGCCATGTGGCCGTATTGTTGAATGAATGGGGGGTCCGAGTCAAAGTCGCGGGTCTCATCGGTGATGATCCTGCCGGTATCGCTTTGCGCCAGGCCTTTGACAACCGCGGCATCGACTCTGAACTTTTACTGGCAATCAGCGAAAAAGTGACCTGTGGCCGCACAAGGATTTTGGCGCAGGGCGATCATTATCCGCTGCAAGAAATTTTGCAGTTCGACCTGCCCGCCAGTGAAAAGCCGGCCGCCGCGATTTGCACCCGTTTGTCCAGCGCGATCGAATCAGCTTTGCCCAAATTTGATGTGTTGGTGATGGTGGAAAAAGAGGGCTTATGGTTGACAGCTTCGCGGCTGCAAAAATTGACCCGCACAGCAAAAAAACACGGCATTCATTTGATCGGTGATTCAGAACGGCAACTGCATCTGTTCAAGGGATTCGAAGCCGTCACTCCCAACGATCGAGAACTGCTGGCAGCGGTTCCGGGCGAAAGCGATCTTGTCAGCGCAGCCCAACGGTTGCAAAAACAACTGAATTGCGCGGCCATCTATGTCAGTCTGGGAAACAAGGGCATTCAGCTGGTCAGCCGCGATGCCGCCCCCCTGCATATACCGACCCTTGCCCAGTCTGTTTTCGATGTCACCGGTGCAGGTGAAACCGTTGTTGCGGCAACAACAGTCGGCTGCCTTGCCGGGTTACAGCCCCAGGAAACGGCGCAGCTGATCAACCGTCTGGCTGGTTTGGCTGTAACGCGCCCAGGTTTGGCGCCGCTTTCCTTGCAGTCGATCCTGCAGTCTGAACGACAGGAACAAGCCCGCGAACAGGCGAATAAAATCGTTTCGCTGTCTCAACTCAATTCTATCGTGCGCGAGGCGCAAAGCCAGGGCAAGCGGGTGGTCTGGACCAACGGCTGTTACGATCTGGTGCATGCCGGTCATATACTTTATCTCGAAAAGGCCCGGGCGTTAGGCGATCTGCTGATTTTGGGATTGAACAGCGATGCCTCGGTCCGCCTTTCCAAGGGAGCAAACCGTCCCATTGTCAATCAGGAACAAAGAGCGCAGCTCATGTCTGCTTTGAGTTGCGTGGATTTTGTGATCATTTTCGATGATCAATCGCCGGTGAAAATCATCGGTCAGCTCAAACCGGATATTTATGCCAAGGGTGGTGATTATTCGATCGACACCATCAATCAAGACGAGAGGTCTTTGGTCGAATCGTATGGTGGTAGAATCGTGCTTTTGCCCGGCGTTGAAGGCATGTCCACCACCCACTTGATCGAGAAAATCCTAGCCAACTATCGAGGGAAAAGCAGCCCTCCTGGTGGACAGGATTGAAACCGCCCATGGCTAAACTTGGCCAACCTGGATTGCGCAGCGTTCCTAAATTCCCATGCTGGTGCCAACTGCTTCAGCGGTATGGATAAGAGGTGAATCGAGCGGCACGGTTCGCGTCTTTCCTCCGACATCTCTGATCGGCACAGACACAATTTCATTGCCCCGCAGAGCCACCATCTCATTATACTGCCTCTTGCCCACCAGTTCGGCGGCTGCCACGCCATAACGCGTTGCCAGAATGCGATCAAAGGGCGTAGGAGAACCACCGCGTTGCAGATGTCCGAGAACCGTCGCCCGTGTCTCGAGTCCGGTTTGATCTTCGATATCGTTCCCCAACTTGATTGCAATGCCGCCCAGACGGATCTGATCCGGGCTGTCCTTGATGACACGGCTTACCACCCGATTGCCATTGATCGGCTTGGCGCCTTCAGAAACGGCGATGATACTGAAACGTCTGCCTTTTCGACTGCGTTCCAGGCACCGGTCACAAACGACATCCAGATTATAATCGATTTCGGGCAACAAGATGATATCGGCCCCGCCGGCAATTCCCGCCGCCAGGGTCAGCCATCCGGCATATCGCCCCATCACTTCCACCAGCATGATGCGATGGTGAGATTGGGCGGTGGTGTGGATGCGATCGATAGCTTCTGCAGCGATAGTGACCGCCGTATCATAGCCAAAAGTCATATCTGTATGAAAGATATCATTGTCGATGGTTTTCGGCACTCCTACAATCGGCACTCCCATTTCAATCATTTGTTTGGAAATGGCCATTGTTCCATCGCCGCCTATGCAGACCAATGCTTCCAACTGCAGTTCTTCAATATAAGCCAACACTTCTTTTGATTTGTCGACATATTCCAGCTTGCCGTTTTTCTCGATCGCATGGCGGAACGGGTTCGCTTTGTTGGAGGTGCCGAGGATTGTACCGCCGGTTTGCAGAATGCCTGAAACTGCATCATAGGTCAGGTCAACGGTTTTGCGAAAGATCAGGCCATCGAAGCCATCTTCAAACCCGATCACTTTTATGTTATTTTGCAAGATCAATGATTTGCTGACAGCGCGGATCACCGCGTTCAAACCGGGGCAATCGCCGCCACCGGTCAATATACCCACTTTACGAGCCATTTTTGCACTCCTCTTTGTTTTGACCTGCCTTCATCCTGTTATACCCAGATTCACTGGTATCCGGTAACCGGACACCAGTGACCCAGATTCGGTGTTAAGCGAATCAAAAAACATTCAATCGTTTATTCTTTATGCGGCTGCAAAAAACCCTGCATTCCTTTGGCGTCTGATACAGCGGCAGAACTTTTGCTAGGCGCCAGCGGCGCTAAAAAGGTATCACTGCCCGCAGGCGATAATATTTTTCGTTTTCGCCCGTATCAATCAGCGGCCATGCCATCCCAAAAGCGTGAACAAAATCGAATCCGGCCATCGAGACACGATTTTTGATTTCCCAACCTACGGAGCGATCCCAACCGGTTTTGCGCCAGGAGGTCGAATCCGCCCACCAGACGGTTGCCGTATCGAAAAACCCGGTCAGGCTCGTTTCGCGAAAAGAAAACCCGGCAATATTCCATCCCAAATCCGGCAACAACGGCAACCGATACTCAGCACTGGCAAAGAGCAGACGGTCGCCGATTCTGAAACGGCGAAAACCTCGTACACGGTCGCGATCGACGAATCGCAATCCCCTGCCGAAGTCGGGTTGATCATCGCGGTCCAAACCGACAAAATCTTGCGCCAGCGTTTCACCGCTGACGCCGTCCGCCTTTGTGTGGATAAAAAAAACGTGTTCTGCCAGCGGCAAAGGCAGAATAGCGTAAGTGTTGGCGGTCAGGCGCCGGTAGAAAAGCTCGCTTCCCCAGTTTTTGTCCGAAAAGCGCATTTGGACCAGTGCGCCAAAGCCGCTCTGCGGATTCCAGGTATTGCGCAAATCGGGCGGTTTTCGTCTGTAAAGGGCAAAAAAACCACATTCGCCAATCTGTTTTTCCGCCGGCACAATCTGAGTATCCAAAAAATCCTTTTTGTTGAGCACCCGATTCTGACTCCATTCGGCATGTCCACCCACGAGAGCTCGGTCAAATGGCTGATCGCCGAGTGCGAGCGGCCATTGCACGTCGAGTCTGGCACCACGCGCTTCTTCCACCAGCGCTCGACCATCCCAGATTTGTCCGCTGGCAGGCAGACGAAAACCCGACAGCGCCACATCGGCAAAAGTACATCGATTGAGATAATTGAGAAAAAATTGACTCTGCGCGATATCAGCGGCATCGATAAAAGCTGCAGCGCTGAGCAGGTGTTTGCCGAGCGGTTCAGCGAAGAGGCTCATGGCAAACAGGCCAGCACCGTCATTCGCAGCGACAGGGATCGGCAGAGTGAGGACGTGGCGTATATGGCGAAAAGAATAGTAGGGGCCTGAGCTCTCTGTCGCTACCGGATCAATCCCGTCGGGTGCGAGTGGCGGCAAGCCGGCCGGCGGCTGTTTGTGCATCCAGGCAGTAAAGTGCGAATCGACCGATGTCTGCCGGAGATCCACAAACCGATTGGCGTCCAAACGCACCAGCTGATCGCGCTTCCGGGAATCGCTCAATATGGCATAGAGGCTATCCCCGCGCCAAACCGGTCGAGTGACGCTGCCGGCGATATCGGTGATCAGAGAGAGGGAATCCGGTTTCGTTATGGGCAATCGAAACAGATTCGGTGAACCATTGCGATAGCTGACAAAGACGATCTGATCACCTTGCGGCGACCAGGTTGGCAGGCGATCATCGTCCCGATCCCGGAGCAGGGGCTTGACCAGACCGCAACTGTCGACCAGAGCGATATCCCGATTGCCCTGTGCATCGAAAAGCGAAACCGCGATCCTCTTGCCGTCCGGCGACCAGCGCGGCGACAGCAGCTGCACATCACCATTCAGGTCGGTCAGTTGCTGCGGCCGGCCGCCAGCAGCATCGATGATATAGAGATTGGATTGGCCGTTTTGCTCATCGACAAAAACAAGCCGCCTGCCGTCTGGCGACCAATCCGGGTCAACCGCGTTGCAGTCGCTCGTCAGACGCACAAGATTGCCGTGCGGATCGCTCACATAGAGATCGCGCATCAGCGAACCGTTGCAGCCGCGGCGCAAGCGTGAAAAGGCGATCAAAGAGCCGTCAGGAGAAAAACTCACCTGGGCACTGATCTCTCCCTGCGCCAGAACCTGCATCGCTTTAGTCGAGTCGTTGCGCATCCGCACCAGTGAGCGATAGACGGTATTGGCATTCAAAATACCAACCAGCGCCAACCATTGTCGGTCGGCACTGACATCCAGACCGTCGATAAAGAGCATCGGCAAATCGATGTTGTCAACTGCCTCGAGGGGCAGCTCTTTCTGACCGTAGATTGTGTTATAGCAGACGTTGATGCGGCGATGCCAGTCTTGCAAGACTTTAGCCTCGGATTCGTTGAACGCGGCCCGAAATGCTGCAACAAAATCATAATAGGGGATGCCGAGAAAGTGCTTGCGATGGTTGATGAGCTTGACCAGCGAACTATCGCCGTAGCGCTCTGCCAGGTAGCGCACCCGCGAGTTACCGATTGCATAGATCAGAGGGCCATTGGTTGGCCAGTTTTCGCCATCGGTATCGAGAACATCATCCCAGACCGAAACGCGGAGCAACAGGTCGCCGCGAAGCACATTCCAGGTTTCGGACTCGTATTGCGCCAAGCCTTCGATAAACCAGGTTGGCGTGCCGCTGAAACTCTGCCCTAGCAGGCCGAGCGGCGTGCGCAGAGCGGAAAAATGTACATAATGCACCAATTCATGGGCGATGACTTTGCGCAGCCACTTGTCTTCGCCTGAACTCCACTCCATGTAGCCATTAACATTCACCCATATGCCGATATAGCGGTCAGCAACAGTGAATCCATTGCTGATATCGTCCTGGTCGGTGAGATAGATCGGAATTTTGCTTTGTGGTCGATGCTGCAAATTTTCACAAATCGGCGCATAACACGCTTCAGCAACCGCAGCGCACTCTTTGGCCAGCGAATCGAGCCGCTGATGGAAAATCACGCGAAAATGGTCGCTTTCGAGAATCTGCCAGCGCAATTCAGGATGATTGCGGCCATTGAACAGCGAAAATGCGCCCTGGCCGCGCAAGGCAAGCGGAAAAAGAAAGAACAAGAGAAAAAGTATGCGCAGTTTTCCAGGTCCCATTCACCAGACTCCAAGGAATTCTATTGCCATCAGGGACAGAGTTGATTGACTGTTTCGCAAACCGTTCCATGGTGCAGATAGACTCTCGGCAGGCGTTTGCCGAGCCGCGCCATGACCTCATAGCTCACCGAACCGATTTGCGCAGCGATATCGTGCGGTGAGATTTCCAGATCGCCCTGCCGACCGATCAGCGTTGCGGTGTCACCGCACCGCGCTTCTGGTACATCCTCGATGCGGATGAAGCAGGCATCCATGCACAGACCGCCGATGATTGGAACCAGGCAGCCGTGCAACAAAACCTGACCAACATTGCGCAGTTTGCGGTCAAAGCCGTCTGCATAGCCGATCGGCAGAACGGCGATGCGCTCGCGTGTTTTGGCCATGTAGCGGCGGCCATAACCGACGCTGTCGCCGCGCTGCAGTTCGCGAACAGCGACCATGACCGATTTGAGCGACAGGGCGGGATGGAGATCGAACGGCTTTTGCACCTCAGGATCCGGATAGTAGCCATAGACCATCAATCCGACTCTTACCATATCGAGATGGGCCTGCGGCAGATCACAAGTACCGCCACTGTTGCAAATGTGCCAGATGGGCAGTTGGATTCCTTTTTCGGTCAGGTGTTGTCGCGCCTGCAAGAAACGCGACAGCTGCAACAGAGGAAAGCTCTTATCCAGACCGTCCGAATTGGCAAAATGGCTCATGGCGCCGATCCAGCGGAGATGCGGCAACTGAAAAAGCGGACCAAACCGTTCACCCACCTCCTGCCAGGGCATACCGTAACGGCTCATACCGGTATCAATTTTCAAGTGCACGGATGCGGGGGCATTATGCTTCAGCGCAGCCGCCGAAATAGCTTGTGCGGTTTCAATATCGCTGACCACCTGTTCGAGGTGCTGCTTAACAACCCGATCAGCGTGTTGAGGGAGAATAGCTCCCATATTTAAAATCGGCAGCCGAATGCCGGCGTTGCGCAGTTGCAAGGCTTCATCCAAGCAGACCACCCCCAAGCAATCGACGCCGCATTTTTCCAGAACGCGGGAAACCTGCACAGCACCCAATCCATAGGCATCAGCCTTGACCACGACCAGCAAACGAACGCCGTCGAGGCGTGCCCGAATCTGGGCGACGTTGTGTTCGATCGCATCGAGATCGACCTCGATCCACGATGGGCGCAGGACCGAGGGCGGCAAAGGAAGAGAACTCATGGAACACTCGCTTATTTTAGATGGCATGGCCGTTCTATCGCGACTTCAGTTCGCCGGATGAACCGCTCTTTTGCAGTCTCTGCGCACAGATGCTGTCCGGCAAGCCTGTATGATAGCGATAAGTCGGGAAACCAACCCGCTCGACGCGAAAAGAGTGTTGCAGCCGTGGCAGATATTCGGATTCTGCCGAATAGGCCATTATTTTAAATCCACCGGTGACAAGGAAAGCCGATCTGCGGCCAAAAAAAGTGGCACCGATCGTGCATTCGGAGAGATGTATTTTATGCCCCGGGTTGAAAGCATCGTCAACATAGTGGGTATGCGGCGGCCCGATCAGTTCCACACCCCCATACACCACATCCACCTCAAGGTGGGCACGCATATAGTCGATCCGCCGCGCCAGATGGTCAGGATGATACTCGTCATCGGAATCGATAAAAGTGATAAACTCGCCAAGGGCAGCCTGAATGCCGATATTGCGGCTTGCTGAAAGCTTTCGATTGGCATGTTTGAAATAGCGGACCGCTTGATTCTGCATGACCAAAGGCAAAATCCGTTCATGCAGACCGTCGGTGCTGCCATCGTCGATGATCAACAATTCCCACTCGCGGCATGTCTGCGCGAAAACCGAATCGATGGCGCGCTGCACCAGATGATTGCGGTTAAAAACCGGCAGAACGATCGAAACCGTTGGATCTGCGCTGGCGATTCGGCTGTCGGTTTGTTCAGATAATCGATTTTTCATCCTTCAACCACCGATCAAAACGCCTAAATAATGGTAGGCCAGGTAAAAAACCGCTGCTGCCAAAAAAACCGTCAAGACCAGACCGATGACCGTGCGCACAAAGATCAAAGCGACACTGATCACCCCAATGACCAGAAAAATCGAAGCGAGCAGCGAATGGACTTCCGACGGATCTCCCCAGCGGGCCAACAGCGGATCGATGGACGATGCAAAAATCGTGAGCAGAGCAAAACAGGCAAGGCTCAAGAGAGAAAGGCGAAACAGATGCGTCCGCATGGCAAACCCCTTTCCTTGAAATACAGGTTCGATCGGCGCCATAAAGGCATGGTGCAAACCATTCAATTCCAACCCGTTGTTGAAAATCTGCTGCACCGATCCATGTCTAAACAATACAAAAAATCAGGGGGTTATGCAACAGCAAAGAACAGAACCGCCCGACAATTTCGAGCCATGCAATCTGCTTGACAAACAGGGTCAAATTGTTTACCTTTTTGTGTTTAGATTTTGCGCACCTGGTCGCTGTCTTTTCTGCGGGAAAGCTTTAACGGAGGAAGGTGGATGAAACCTCGCATTGTTATCGGGTTGACAATCATAATTGCCGCTGTGGTCTTTTTGCTGTTTGGCAGCCTGAAAAAGGCGTCGGTCTACTATCTGACCGTCTCTGAATTGAAAGCACAGGCGCAGCAAAACGATGTGCGCGGAATACGGGTCAGCGGGATGGTCGTCCCAGAATCGATCGACTGGAATGCGGAAAAGCTGGAATTGAGCTTTGCTCTGCAGGATGGGATCGATACAATGCAGGTATGGTACAATGACCTTTTGCCGGATCAATTGGCCGACAATCAACAGGTCGTGGTGGAGGGGCATTGGCGGAAAGAGCATGCCGATTTCCTCGCTGAAAAAATCCTGTTCAAGTGCCCGTCCAAGTATGAAATCAAACAGGCTCCGCCGGCGGAAAACAAGATGACCGCAGACTAAATTTCTCGAAACCGGCAATGTTCGGCCGACCGGAATAGCGCAACTCGACTTGGCGCGTTCAAAAATTTAACTCATGAGGACCGCTGTTTGGGTTGGTTCTCAGGGGGCTGTGATGCGAATCTATCGACTTTTAGCGACTGCACTGCTCTTCTGTTTGCCATCGGTACTGCAAAGTCAAATCGCCGAAATTGCTGAGCCGACAGCAACCGATTTTGGCTTATATCAACCCGATACATTTTTCATCACCCCCATGCTCCCCGATTACGAGCTGGCGCCTGATTTCAGCGATGTCACCAATTTCAATCGATTCAAAAGCATCTACCTTTTCAACGACCATGAACTCGGCCTTTTGCAGGAAAATCATTTCTTCGCCCGCAAAGGAATCTGCCGCCAATTTTACGATTATTACAACCAATACACCTGGGATAGAGTACCTGTCTTTGTCACCACCGACGCTGTGTTGCACATCTACCATGTTCTCTTCGAACGCCTTCTCACAGATATCGAAGTGCGCTGTTTTATCCCGGCAGTGCAACAGATGATCGGTTCTTTGATTGTCGACACCCAGGTTCTCTGCAATGCAACGACCGACAAAGATGTGCGAGAAGCTGCTCTGCGCAATCTCGCCTATCTGCACGTCGCCCGCTGTCTGTTGGACGGTGAGTTGCGCGACATCCCTGAAAATGTGCGCCATTGGGTTGAAGCCGAATGGAATCTGGTGCAGGCGCATGCGGGCTACGCTTTTTCGCCGATTTTCGGCCCCTTTTCCGAACTGGACTATAGCCGCTTCAAACCGCGCGGCCATTATACCCACAGCGAATCCTTGCGCCGCTATTTCCAGGTTCTCACCTGGTTAGGCCAAATGATTTTTACGGTGGAAGCAGAAAAGTTCGGCGATCTCGCCGAGCGCCACACTCTGCAAGCTCTATTGCTCACCCAACACCTCGGTTCGCCGGACGATTCCCAGGCGGCTGCTGGACAATGGAATCTGATCATCGAACCGACGAATTTCTTTGTCGGTCGCCCGGACGATCCCGCGGTCCCGGAATACCGCGGCATTGCTGAACGCATCTACGGCGAGGATTGGCTCGAGTTGCCGGCTGACAGCCTGGCGAATGCGAATCTCCTTGCCGCGTTCATGGCTGAAGCGCAAAAACTGCGCGAGCCCGAGATCCCCAACTGGATATACGGAACTTTTACATCCTATAAAGGCTTTCGCTTTATGGGCATGCGCACCATTCCAGACAGCTATCTCTTTTCCCGCCTGGTGATGCCCTATGTCGCCAATCGAACGATGCCCAAAGGTTTGGACGTGATGGCCGCACTCGGCTCGGACCGCGCTGCGGCAATACTGGAGGAGTTCTATCAACAGAGCCAATTTGCCAACTATGGCGGCCAACTCGCCGCTCTGCACGCCGAATTTGCCGCCAAGCCGGCAGCCGATTGGGCCCAGAATCTCTACTGGAACTGGCTCTACACACTGGCACCCTTGTTGACACCCAAGGGCAGCGGCTATCCGACGTTCATGAAAAGTCCGGCATGGGCAGATAAAGAGTTGATGACCGCGCTCGCTTCATGGGCCGAATTGCGGCACGACACCATTCTGTATGCCAAACAGAGCGAAACGCCGCGCGGAATAGTCACAGAAACACCGCGCAGCTATGTCGAACCCAATCCGCAGCTTTATGCCCGCCTTGGCGCTCTTTTGCGCTACACCCATGACGGGCTTGCCCGACGCGGTTTGCTGAACGACGATTATAACGACAAAATCGATTTGTTCGCACAGTTGTTGGCTTTTTTGCGCGACGTTGCCGGCAAAGAACTGCAAAATACACCGTTGACAGAGGCGGAATACAAAAATCTCTTCTGTTTTGGCAAAGTTGCAAAGGCCTTGCTGGTAGAAACAGATGCCAGCAATCCAGACAGGAGCCAAACCGATCAACAGGCGGTCATCGCCGACGTGCACACCGACACCAACAGCGGATTGTGTCTGGAAGAAGGAGTGGCCTATCCATTGCAGATCTTTGTTGTTGTGCGCGAAGGTGAGGTTACCCGTCTCACTGCCGGTGCGATTTTTTCTTATTATGAATTTGCGCAGCCGATCGAGGATCGTCTGGACGACGAAAGATGGCGGGAAATGCTGGCCACTCACAGCGAGCCTGCAATGCCGATTTGGCTGAACTCCTTCACCGATGTCAGCACTCAATGGCACATCGATGAATCGGTTGTGCCCGAAAATTGTTACGACCATTCTTTTACCACCGGGGTACAGTCACTATCGCCGCAACAACCGCAAGGTTTTTGTTTGTTGACTTGCTATCCCAATCCCTTCAATCCGAAGACAATTCTGGAGGTGCACCTGGCGTCATCAGCGCAGGTGGAATTGGACATCTATGCGATCAACGGTCGTCTGGTCCGCAGCTTTAAACCGGGACAGCAGAGTGCCGGCCGTCATCCGATTGTCTGGGATGGTTTGGATGAGGCTGGAGTGGCGGTTGGTTCGGGGATTTATTTCTGTCGTGTGCGCTCTGTTTCTGCGGATGGCCAAATCCTGACTGCCAGCCAGAAAATGAGTTTAGTCAGGTAAGCCGCAGCCGCTTGGGGCGATGCTCAAAATGGACCGCTCGGCTTTGAAAATAGTGATAGAAAAAGACGCCGGCAGCGACAGCGACGTTGAGTGAATCGATGCCGCAGGCCATGGGGATGGTCACGCGGTTGTCGCACAGGTTGATCCAGGGATCAGCCAAACCTCGCGCTTCGGTACCCAGCAGCAAGGCAAAGCGCGATGGCGGGGCCATTTCCTGCAAAGGCCGGGCATCAGGGTCGATGACGGTCGCGATCCTCTGCATTCCCTGGCGATCATGCAACGATTGCAGATCGCTGGCCAGATCATCGCTTTGCAACAAAGGCAGTGAAAAGACCGCGCCCATGGATGCGCGGATCGCGCGCCGCGCAAAAGGATCGCAGCAGTTCTTGCCAAGAACCATCGCTTCAGCGCCGAAAGCTGCTGCTGAACGCACGACTGCACCGAGATTTTCCACATCGTTGACCTCAGGACAAACCACCAGGCCAAAGCTTTCCGGCCACAGGCTTCGCCAACGGCTTAATTCAGTCAGAGGCTGTCGCACACCAGCGGCGACTGCCCCTCGATGAAACGCAAAACCGACCAGAGTCGACAGGATCTTTTCGGACAACAGGTAGATCGGGCATCGTTCAGCAGTTTTATCCGGCAATTCGGAGAGACGATTTTCCGCACAAACGACAGCATGAACCGGGAAGGAACTGGCGAGCAGGCGGTTGACGAGGTGCATCCCCTCGACAACAAACAATCCCTGTTGCGAGGCAAGCCGGCGATCCTTGAGATCCAGAAAAGGCGCCAATCGCGGATCGTTGGCGTTGTCGATGTGGATGGCTCGATTCATCAGAGGGGTCCAGGCAAAGGACAATCGGGCCGCTGTTCCGCCAGAACAACAACAGCGGAAGTCGCGTTCGTCGATCTAAAAATATTGCGCCGGTTTCTTGGCAAGGTAAATCCTTTATAATAAAGAGCGATAGCGGCCGCGCACAGAAGAATCAGCAGGAAGAGCGCTTGCCCCTTGCCCTTGCTGAAACGGTGCAAGATAACGCGCAGACTGAGAGTGCAAAACAGAGCTCCGCTGAGGATCAGGACCTCGAAGTAGTTTTGTACAGCTTTATCGCGCAATTCCAGCAAATAGAGCGTCAACCAGAGCAAAAACGGCAGGACAAACTGTGCCACATCCCATATATTCCATTTATAGCTTTTGAGCGAACCGCGCCAAAAGATCAAAGCCGCAGCCAGCGCAGGCAACAAATAGAAAATTGCCCACAGTTGCAGCCATTCTTTCCAATTGCTCAGCCATTCGGGTAAACCTGTCATTCGATCCATACCACCCCCTTGTCCTCGGGATGTCTGTCATTGAGTCAATTGCTCGATCACAGCTCGGCAAACCGGGAGGTTATCGCCGCAATCTGTTCAAACTTGGTCAGCACTTTATCGCTCGACTCGCCCATGCGATAGGTATCTTTGTCGAGCCGGCCGGAGGGATCGAGCTCATCCAACACATTCTGCTTTGTTAAATCGGGCTTTTCTCCGCGATACGGCCAAAGTCTGAATGAGCCGCCGGTGACCTCGTCGATCAAAACCACTTGTCCGCCGATGATGCCGTATTCTAGCTTGATATCGATCAACTGAACGGCAAACTGTGCAAAGGCTTGTTCCAGCAACACGAATACCTGATCGTTGATCTGCCGCATCGTCCGGTATTCATCGCCTGCCTTGGTACGGACAATGTAATCGATATAGCTGTCATCCAGCATCGGATCGTGCAGAGGGTCGTCCTTGTAATGGAATTGCGTTATCAGCGGATCGAAACGCGTCCCTTCGGCAAAATTTCCCCATTTGAGGATTGAACCGGCCGCCACTCGCCTGGTCACCACTTCGAGATTGATTTTGCGATCGAGTTTTTCGACCAGGGCTGTTTTTTCCTCGGGCGTTTCAAGATAGTGGGTGCGCACACCGCGGCGTTTTAGATAGAGAAAAATATCGCGATTGGTTTTCCAATCGACCAGAGCTTTGCCGGCAATCACATCGTGTTTAACCCCATCACCCGCGGTGATATCATCCTTGAAGCGCATATAGACGGTTTTGGGATTCTGCGGATTGCCATAAATGATCTTGGTTTTGCCCTCCGCGATTACGGGCAGACGGTCAAATGGAATCGCCATATTGTATCTCCTGTTGGAGGCAAATTCGGCCGGCCAGGGCCGGATGCCATAACCGCTCAGTTTGCCTGGATGCTCGCTCAGGCGCCACACCAAAAAAACGCACAATCTGTATGAACAATACAAAGGAGGCAAACAAAAAGCAAATGGAAAAAAACGCCGGATCAGCGTTCGAGCTGAACCAGCTTTCCATCATGGGCTTTGCTGATGTCGGCGGCCTCCATAAAGGCAAACATCATCTCGGTCTCTTGCCTGTGCACCGGCGCCTGACCGCTGTGGAAAAATGCCATAATTTTCTGCAACAATGGGTGGAAAAGCGAATCGCCGTGATATTGAAAGGAGCGAATGGCATTATTGCCAAAGATTGTCGCTCCGTAACCGGCAAATCCTTTGCGTAGTCCGCGATAGCCGCCAATGCGGCCATCCTCCCAATATCCCAACACGATGTCGTCTGTCCTGGACAGGCGCATCACGTTGCGGCAGTCGGGGCCCAGTACCGCAAAGAGCATTTCCACCCCGTGGATACCGTACCACATGAGATCCGGATGGTGTGGCTCCAGAGGACAGGGGGCATAACAATCGCAACCGACAACTGCACCCAAATCGGGATCGGCGAGCGTATCGACCAGTCCGGGATAAAATCGAAGGCTTGAGCAGCTAAAAAGCGGAGAGCCTCGGTGCCCGGCGCGATCGAAAAGCGCGCGCACATCGTTCAGATTTGCGGCCATCGGTTTGTCGACGAACAGCGGCAACCCGGCATCGATGATCGGTTCCGCCTGGGCGCGATGCACCCGGCCATCGACGCTGGTCAATAAAACCGCATCAACCAGCGGAATGAGAGACGGGATGTCATCGACCAGAGGTACGCCCATTTGATCGCGGATTTCACGCGTAAAGCCGTCGACGCGTGCGGCGCTGGCTTCGATATCTGGACTTCCGCCGACCACGGCAGCGACGACGCGGCCGCCGGGAACATGGTCCGGATGATCGGATTGATTGATGGCGCGCACAAACGCCGGCGCGTGTGAAGTATCCAAGCCGATTAGACCGATGCGCATTTCTTCAACCCTTGTCCTTCCTCAAAAAAGTCTGAATGGCATTCGTCTGATTTGCAATGCGCAAAAAGATATCCATGCAAGTTGCATACCCCAACGATGGTCTGCATGGAGCGCGGGTGAGCTGTGACCGATAGCGCAACCGCCGCTGCCAAAGCTGAAGTGTCTATCAAAATCGTCAATACGGGACCGATGCAGCAAAGCATAACCGAATTGCTGCATCGGACGCCACCAATACAAGATAAACGGTTAATCGGTCGGTCATTTGCCGCTCAAGCCGGTCGTCCATGGATATCTGAAGCTATACTGGCCGGATCCCGCTTCGATGACCACATCATCGCCCTTTTGTTCGGCTGAGAGGATCCCCTTTGCGTCGCCGAGCGGCTTTGCACCTTCAGCCACTTTTGCCATTTTCCCGGCTGGCAAAGTGATCATCGCCGAGGTATTGGCTGGCACTGTCACATCGATCTTGATGCTGCCCTCTTGCAGTTCCCACCCGCAAGCCACTGGTCCATACATGGAGTGCAATTCCGCACGCGCTCGAGTCAAGCCGCCGCCTGGATGCGGTTGGATAAGAATATGTTTATAGCCGGGTTGTTGCGGATCGATTTCGATTCCAGCCACGACGCGGTACAGCCACTCCCCGATTGCGCCATAGGCGTAGTGGTTGAACGAATTCATCTCCGGATTTTGAAACGAGCCATCGGCTTTGATGCCGTCCCATCGTTCCCAGATGGTGGTGGCGCCGCGGGTAATGGGATAGAGCCAGGAAGGATACTCTTTTCGATTCAGGAGCATAAAGGCCTCATCAAAATAGCCATAGTCACTCAGAACCGAGCAGAGAAGCGGTGTGCCGACAAAACCGGTGGTGATATGTTTGAAACGATTGACATCATCGGCCAAACGCTTCGCAGCTTGCTGGCGCTGCGCTGCGGGCAACAACTCGAAAGCCAGAGCCAGAGAGTAGGCGGTTTGGGTATTGGATGCCACGCGTCCGTTATCTGTGACAAACTCCCGGCGAAAAACATCGATGACTTTCTGCAAGAGTTGCGCATAATATTCGGCATCGTCTTTTTTGCCCAGGAGAGCGGCGGTGCGCTGCAGAAGGTCCGTCGATCGGGCAAAATAGGCCTGGCAGATCAAATCCTTATCGGTGGTTGCGCCCGGGTAATCAGAATTTTCGGTAGCAAAAGCCAACCAGTCACCAAAAGTAAAATCGGTGTTCCAGAAACAGGTTTCGCCCGCTTTTTTTGCCATGTAATCCACCCAGGCTTTCATGCTCGGATATTGTTGTTCGAGGATGCGCGTGTCGCCATAACAGAGATAGATCGTCCAGGGAATGATAACGGCTGCATCCGCCCAGGCGGCGGAGCCGGCATTGGTGAAGGGTCGTTTTTCCGGGAGATTCGGAATAACATGCGGAACGGCACCGCTCGGTGTTTGATCCAGCGCCAGATCTTTCAGCCATTTCGTAAAAAAAGCCGCCACATCGCCGTTGAAGCAGGCGGTTCGGGCAAAAACCTGGGCATCACCGGTCCAACCCAGCCGTTCGTTTCGCTGAGGGCAATCGGTCGGCACATCGACAAAGTTGCCGGCCTGGCCCCACTGAATATTGCGCTGCAGTTGATCGATCAACGGATCGGAACAGCTGAATGTGCCGGTTTGGCAGTAACTCGACCGGACCACGATGCCGGTAAACTTTTCCGGAACGAGTTGACCGGGAAAACCCTGTACCCACACATAGCGGAATCCGTGGAACGTAAACCGAGGTTCAAAAACCTGTTCGCCTGAACCGTTGAGGATAAACTCATCGGTTTGCTTGGCAGTGCGCAGATTATCCAGATAGATGTTGCCCTCTTTGTCCAGGACCTCGAAAAAAGTCAATCTCACCCTGGTGCCGGCAGCTCCAGCGGCTTTGAGCCGCACCCAGCCAACCATATTTTGCCCCAAATCGACAACCGTCTCGCCTTTGGGGGTTTTGATGATGCGCTGCACAGGCAATTCCACCATCTTGCGCACAGCCGGTCCTGCCGGCGCCACAAGCGCAACCTTGGGTGCAGGGATGACTGTGACTTTTGTCCAATCGCTCGCATCGAAACCGGCTGAACTCCAGCCTTTTTTCTCCAAGCGGCTGTCGTAGGTTTCGCCGTTATAGATGCCCGACTGACGGATAGGACCGGTGGTCGAGGCTGTCCAGCTGGAATCCGTAGCGATTGTTGCGCTGCTGCCGTCGCGGTAATTGACCCGGATTTGTGCGCGCAAGGCCAGCGATTCGCCGTAATTCAGACGATCAGAATGAGAGCCCAAATCGCCGCAATACCAGCCGCCGCCCAGTTGAACACCCACCGCATTGGCGCCGGATTTCAGCAGCTCGGTTACATCATAGGTTTGATATTGAACGCGTTTGTTATACGAAGTCCAGCCCGGCGTCAACACCTGATCGCCCACTTTGGTGCCGTTTAATTCCATTTCATACAATCCCAGGCAAGTTACATAGGCGCGGGCTGAGAGAATCTCCCCTTTGAGAAAAAACTCTTTGCGCAACATCGGGCTTGCCGAAGCCATTTCAGATCGGTCCATTTTCGCGGCTTCAATCCAGGAGGCTTGCCAGTCGTCTGGTTGCAGCAAGCCGGTTTCCCACCAGGCGACCGGACTCCAGGGCGATTCGTTGCCCTGATTGTCCCACACCCTCACCTGCCAGAAATAACGGGTCTTTGATTGCAGATCAGGGCCGGCATAGCTCACATGCGCAGAGGCATCTGAGATGACTTTTTTTGCATCCCAAAGCAGTTGCTGATTCTTTTGCAGCAACTCGGAATCGAGTGCCACGCGTACTTGATAGGCAGACTGTTTCACATTGCGTTCTGTGGAGAGAATCTCCCAGCTCAAGCGCGGTTGTTGCACATCCAGACCGAGGGGATCAGTTTTATATTCGGTTTTGAGATTCGCCAACTGCAGAGCAGATCTTCCAGCGGGCGATGACGCAGAAGAGAGCAACAAAAAAAACATTGGAAACTTCATGTCGGTCTCCTTGGGAAAGGAAGATGGAATGGCTGAGGTCGGCCCGAGATCAAGCGTGCAGAAGCACGGCCCTTTTGGCCTGGCGGGCAATTTATGTTCGCCGTTTTCTTTCAATTCGCGCAAAAGGTATCCAATCAGGCTATAAAAATCAAGGAAATAAAAACGGCAACGGGCAGACTCGGATTCGGTGCGCAGCACCGGATCGCACAAAAAGTCAATTTGGCACCGTAAACAAAGGGTGAAAAACGGCCACAAAATTCAACATTTTTGCCATCTGCATAAAAAGAAGGAATGTCTTTCAGGCGAGGGGATGTTGCATTTCTTATATAACGACTGCTCCAGTCATTTACGATCGAGCAGATGACCGGCACAAGAGCAGCAGTTGCCAGATTTGGGCAGCGACAACAAACGCCAAAATCGAAACCGCCGCGACATTCCATTGCAGGGCTTTGCACAAACCCAGAATTGACAGTGCACGATAAAAAGGAAAGCAACTTTTCTTTGCAGAACGAATATGAAGCATTTGCCGGTTTGTATGAACCACTGCTCGAACCCTTTCTCAAGTCGGTTCGCCGGGCGGTGGTCGAGGAATTGTACATCCATCGAAAAGAAACCATACTGGACGTATGCTGCGGCACCGGAAGTCAGGTCCGGCTCCTGGCAGAAAATGGTTTCGACCGTTTGCACTGCCTTGACCGGTCCCGCGCGATGCTTGGGGTGGCAAAAAAGATTGGTCACGCCGTTCAGATCCATTGTCAAGACGCCACCCATCTCGCCTTTGTCGACAACTCTTTTGACGGTGTGCTGACCAGTCTGGCTCTTCATGAGAAAAGCCGCGCCGATCAGGAAAAACTGATCAGCGAAGTGCATCGCGTTCTCAAGCCTGGCGGCTGGTTTTTAGCAGTCGATTTTAAAATCGATCACGAGACCAGGCCTTGGAGCGCCTGGGTCATCAGGCTGATCGAAGGTTTTGCCGGCGGCGATCATTACCGCCACTTCAGGAGCTTTGTTCAATGCGGATGTCTGGCCGGCCTGGTTTCTTCACAGCTGTTCGAACCGATAAGAAATCGACGCCGGGCGATGCGAGGGATCGAACTGGCGCTTTATCAGAAAGTCGAACAAATCCCGGCCTTGCCTTCTTGAAAAAACATCGATAAATTAAAACAAACTGAAGGCAAGCGAGGAGGGGCATATGGTCATCGACAAGTTTGGGCGGCAAAAACCCGGTTGCCGGGCAGCGACCCTGGCAGCGATTTTATTTTTTGTCCTTTCTGCCCATGCTGTTGCGCAACTGGTGCAGCCGGCTGTTGAAGATTTGCGGAAACTCGATCAGTGGATCCAACAGTACATGCAGGACAACACGGTCCCTGGCGCATTGGTGGCTGTAGCGTCCAAAGGAAAGTTGGTGCATTTGCAGACCTATGGATGGGCCAACGTCGAGCTTCAGGTACCGGTCATGGACAGCACCGTATTCGAAATCGGTTCGATCAGCAAACAGTTTGTCGCTGCAGTGGTCATGCTGCTCGTGCAGGAACATAAACTCGATTTGGACGACCCAATCGGGCAGCATTTGCCCTGGCTGCCGAGCGAATGGCTTGGGGTGACAGTGCGCCAACTATTGACCCACACCTCCGGCATTCCCGACTATGAAGAGATCCGCAGTTATGATGTCTACCGTTTTCGCCTTACGCCGGAGCAAGTCATCGGCATCGCTCATTCGCGGCCAATCGATTTCCAGCCGGGATTCAGCTGGAGCTACAGCAACACCGGTTATTATTTGTTGAGCCTGATTGTCGAACGCCTGGAAGTTTTGCCGCTGGGCAAGCTGTTGGCGGTCCGTATTTTTCAGCCGCTCGGCATGCTGCAAACCCGCATGGCGGATCCGGAAGCCATTATTCGCCACCGGGCTTCGGGCTACTGGATTAACAAAGCCGGAGAGTTGATCAACCGCAATCCCACTGAAACCTCCTCCACTCTCGGCGCCGGTGGTTTGCTGACCTCGGTCTATGACCTGGTCAAATGGGATGCGGCACTGTACAACGATCAGTTTTTGAGCGACAAATCCAAGAAGACGATGTGGACAGAAGCCCTTCTCCCCAATGGAGACGGCACAGGTTATGCCCTGGGATGGAATGTGGAGCCATACAAAGGGCTAAGAAAGCAGAGCCACAGCGGCCAGGTAGCGGGTTTTGTCGCCCATTTTTCCCGATTCCCGGAACAAGAGGCGGCGATCATTGTTTTCATGAACCGCTACCGCGTCAGCAGCAACCGTTTGAGCCTGGCTGTGCTGCATACGTTTATGCCGAATCTGGGACCGATCCCGGAATGATTGGAACACTGACGGGATAGCGCCTGCAGAGCGGTGCGAGCGAGCAATCGAAAAATGAAGCCTTTGGGAGGAAATGCCATGTTGAATAGAATCACAGAGCTTTTGGGCGAGGAAGCATCTTTTCTTTTGGATCACAAGTGTCAGGGGGTCAAAAAGCAAGATCTGCACCTGCCGGGCGGCGATTTTATCGACCGGGTCATGGTTCATACCGATCGGTCCGCCAATGTATTGCGCAATTTGCAGTCGGTCTTTAATCACGGCAGGCTGGCCGGAACCGGCTACCTGTCGATTCTGCCGGTCGATCAGGGCATCGAGCATTCCGCCGGCGCCTCCTTTGCCCCCAATCCGATCTACTTCGACCCGGAAAATATCGTCAAATTGGCCATCGAAGGCCAGTGCAATGCAGTCGCTTCAACTCTTGGTGTACTCGGCGCTGTATCGAGAAAATATGCGCATAAAATTCCCTTTATCGTCAAACTCAATCACAACGAAATGCTGACCTATCCCAACAAATACGATCAGAGGATGTTCGCCTCGGTGGAACAGGCTTTCAACATGGGAGCGGTAGGCATCGGTTCGACCATCTATTTCGGCTCTGACGAATCGAGCCGGCAGATCGAGGAAACCGCCCAGGCATTCGAGCGGGCGCATGAAGTCGGCCTCTTTACCGTGCTCTGGTGCTACTTGCGCAACAACGCATTTAAAAAAGACGGCGTGGATTACCATCTGGCGTCGGATTTAACCGGCCAGGCCAATCATCTCGGCGTCACGCTGCAGGCGGATCTGATCAAACAGAAGCAAGCCGAATGCAACAACGGTTATACAGCCGTCAATTTTGGCAAAACGCACAAGCTGGTTTACGACAAGTTAACCTCCGACCACCCCATCGATCTGACCCGCTACCAGGTGGTCAACTGCTACATGGGCAGAATCGGCTTGATCAATTCCGGCGGCGCCAGCGGCAAAAACGATCTGCAGCAGGCTGTCAGAACAGCAGTCATCAATAAACGGGCAGGCGGAACAGGGCTCATCTCTGGCAGAAAAGCTTTTCAAAAACCGATGTCTGAAGGTGTCGAACTTTTAAACGCCATACAGGATGTCTATCTGGAGAAAAAAATCACGGTTGCCTGATCACATCCAATTCTCCGGAACGAATCGACCATGGTAGAAACTGATCGCGCACTGAAATTCATCGAATCCGCAGGCGAACCGGTCGTCACTGCGCTCGCGCAATTTGCTTGCCACAAGCTCGACGCCGCTGCGGCATTGCAGAGGATGAGCGTTTATCAGCAGCCGGACGGCGGCTGGAGCCGAACAGACAAAGATTTTCAGGGTGATTTGTCTGCAGTCTCCACGACATGGGTCGCCATGCAGTGGCTGATCTGGCTTGGCGCAGCAAAAAGCGCCATTTTCGACAGAACCGCTCATTTTGTGCAGCGGATGCAGAGGGTTGACGGCTCGTGGGACGAGCCCGAGGAGATCATCGGCTGGAACCCGCCGCCCTGGATGATGCCCGGGAGGTATGAAAATCAGCTTTGGCTGACCTCGGCGGTGTGCTGCAAACTGGCAGAAGCAGGTCGGCAAAATGAGGTGGCTTTCGCCAAAGCGCTCGACTTTCTGCGGCAGGGCTGGCAGGGGGATCGGTTTCCGGTCTTCATCCACACCCACTGGATGGCTTTGCCGCTCTTTGCAAACCACGTTGGCGGGAGCTGCCTGGATCGAGACATCGCGCGTGGATGCAAGCGTTTTCTCCTGCAGGCGGTTGCAGACAGAACAGCGGACTCCGGAGATTTGGCTGCCATTGCCTATGCCGCCCGGTTGGCCGGCGAAAGCGCAATCGATTTGTATGAACTGGCTTTGCAGGGTGTTCTCTGCAATCAACAGCCCGACGGCGGTTTTGCCACCCGGTACGGCGAAAAACATCGCCCGCAATTGACGGTCGATGCTCTCTTTTTGTTGCGCAATTATTCTTGAATTGCAGCAAACTTTCAGCTTTTCCCTTCTCCTATCCTCTGCCAAGACGTTTTTGCAAACCAACCACCCAGAACCCTGATTTGCACCAGCACCCTTTTCATTTTCGGCCTTCAATAAACGGTTCTTGGTTTCACTGCTTTTCCAGCGCCATCTTTCCATTTTCCTTTTGCCTTTTGCTTTTTTCCTGTTACCTTTGATCACCATTGCATCCAAAACACGAGGCGAAAATGAAGGCTGGAACGGCACGGATATCAGCAAGGGAAAAAATCGGTTATGGTCTGGGCGATGCAGCGAGCCAGGTGGTGTTCAGTTCAGTCATGTTGTTCATGGCCTATTTTTATACCGACATTTTTGGCATCAGCGCGGCGGCCATGGGCACGCTCTTTCTCGCCGTCCGGGTGATCGACGCAATCACCGACCCGATCATGGGCGCAATTGCCGATCGCACCTCGACCCGCCGGGGCAAATTCAGGCCGTATGTCATCTGGCTCAGCATTCCCTTTGCCTTATCTGCGGTGATCGCTTTTACCACACCGCAGTTCGGCTATACCGGCAAGCTCATCTATGCCTATGGGACCTATTCGCTGTTGATGGTTATCTATACGGCGATCAACATCCCGTATTGCGCCCTTGGCGGCGTGCTCACCGCAGATCCGCAAGAACGCGTTTCCTTGAACAGCTATCGTTTTTTTCTCGGCACCGGCGGCGGGGTTCTGGTGGCGGCCACGACGATGAAATTGGCCGAATGGTTGGGACAGGGCGATCAACAAAAAGGCTTTCAATTGGCCATCGCGGTGCTCGGCGCCGGAGCGATAATTTTGTTCGCCATCACCTATTTTTCCACCCGCGAACGTGTTGAACAGGTGGCGACAACCAAAACGAACTTGCGCGAAGATCTTCGTTTGCTCTTTGCCAACGACCAATGGCGGATCGTGGCGCTGATGAACTTTGTGTTGCTCATCGCTTTGGTGATCCGCAGCAGCTCGGCGATCTACTATATGAAATGGTACGCCGGTCGGGCGGATTTGACCAGCACCTTTTTAACTGTCGGCATGGCCGCCGCCATGTTCGGCACCTTGTTTGCCACGAGCCTGTGCAAACGATTTACCAAAGTCAATTCCTACATCCTGACACAATCGATTGTCGTCATGTTGTCGATCGGCCTCTTTTTCTTGCCAAATGACAAGATTGTGTTAATTGTTATCGGATTTGCAGGAGTGCATTTTTTCAATCAAATGGCCATACCCATTCTTTGGGCGATGATGGCCGACACGGTCGACTATGGCGAATGGCAAAGCGGTCGCCGCATCACCGGCTTGGTTTTTTCCGGTGTGCTATTCGCCCTCAAGCTTGGCATGGCGGTGGGCGGTGCGTTGCTCGGGTGGCTGCTGGCGCATTACGGTTATGCCGCCGAGGCGATCAGCCAATCGCCGCGCACCATTCACGGCATTGTGCTGCTTTTCACCTTGATTCCTGTCTTCGGTCATTTGGGATTGATCGTGCTGGTTTCGCGCTACAACCTGGAAGCGGATCGCTGTCGAATGATTCGGGAGGAACTGGATAAACGGCGAGAAATGGGTCAAGTCCCTTTTTTCACCTCCTCCATCCTGCCTTTGGGGACGCGAATGCGCTGACGCCAATCTGGAGGTATGGGCAGCACCTTTTCGGCCGTTGATGCTGGATGCCGGCGGTGATTCCACAGGGTATAGCGCAGAAAATGCATTCCTGCCCGCAGCGATCGATAACCTTCAGCCGGCTGGCGCAGTGCCTGTCCCAACTTGGCGAACAGATAGCGCGGCCGGAAATGAAAGCGCCGAAAAGCACGCTCACAAAAAGCCTCAATCGCCGAAGCCGGCAGACCGGGAAGTTGAATCACGCACTGATGTCCGCCCTCAACAGTCAGCCAATCGCGAAAGTTTTCCGTTGTGAGATAACCGTTCTCCTGATAATAACGAAACGCCCCGGTGCCTGGATAAGGCATCACCGGATAGAACTGGGCGCTGTCGGGTTTGAGGTACATGGCCAATTGCAAGGTCCGCTCCATGCTTTCATTTGTTTCTCCCGGAAATCCGACCATAAAACAGCCGTGCACCAACACGCCGAGCTCGGCGGCATAGCGGCAAAAACGCTTCTGGAGTTCGAGGTTTTGGCCCTTGCGCATATTCTGCAACAGCAGCGGATCGCCCGACTCGAAGCCGACCGCACAGCTGCGCAGGCCTGCGTGGCGCAGCGCCTTTAGGGTATCAAAATCGACTGTGGTACGCAGATTGGCGAAAAAGGGCAATTTGACTCCGCGTTCAATAGCCCGAGCCGCAAAAGCGCGGGCAAAAACCGGATCGGCGGCAAAATTGTCGTCCTCAAAGGTGATCTCTTTGATCTGGGGCAAATTTTCCTGCACCCAAAGCAATTCGCTCACCAGATCGTCGGCGCTGCGGTGGCGATAGCGATGGCCGTGCATGACCTGGGGATAGACACAATAAAAACACATCGAAGTACAGCCGCGGCCGCCGATGAGCATGATCATCGGGTGGTGAGAGAGATTAAAATAGTAGCGATCAAAGTCGAGAAATCGCTGATAGATTGGCGCTGCCCAGGGCAACTGGTCGAGATCGCGCAGCAGCGGCCTTTCAGCGGTGCGCTGTGCACCTGCGGAACCGCGATAGGCCAGTCCAGCAATGCCGGCCAATGCCGGTTTGTCGCCCTGCAGGGCATCGGCCAATTCAGTGACGGTCAGATCGTATTCGCCGATGGCGACATAATCCACTTCCGCAAAGGCCTGCAGAGTCTGCCTCCATTGGGCTGTAACATGCGTACCGACCATACAAATTCGGCTTTCCGGCAGGGTCTGACCGATCCGGTCTGCAAGGCGGCCGTCTGTCTCCCAGCTCGGGGTTGAGGTTTCGAGCACAATCAAATCGGCAGGCTCTGCCAGCAGTGCAGCGAGCAGCTCTTCTGCAGATTGTCCGGCAGCCGGGCAATCGATCAGACGAATTTCATGTCCATGCTTTTCCGCCATGCCCGCTGCATAGGTCAACCAATAAGGATAATAGAGAGTGCCGGACTTGATCACGCCGGGACTGCGCTGTCCGCGGCTGAAGCGCGGCAAAAAGGGCGGATTGATAAAGGCGATTTTCACTTTTTGATCCTGTTGATCAGATAAATTGCACGCTGGACAGATAGAGGTCGCAGCAACGGGTGCAGATGGGGAACAGCCGGTGTTTTTTCAGTTCCTGCCGCCACTTGCGATAACGATCGCCATTCCAGATCTGCAAAAATGGGGATTGCACAATCGAGCCGACGATATAGTCGGGGTAATCCGGACAGGGTGTCACATCGCCGTTCGGCAGGATATAGGATTTGACATAAACAGAATAGCAATCGCGGCAGCCAAAAGTCTGCTGGATATCAGTAAAATAGGCCTCGACCTGGTCGGGCCGGATGTGGGGCGACAAAGAAATCGGCAGGTCAACGCTTTGTTTTTTTAGAATCTGCAACTGTTTCGGCAGAGCGGCAAAACTCGCGCGTGTTTTGCGATCGAGCACGCTTTCGCTCAAAAATGGGATCCACGAACTGGCTTCGATATCGAACAATTGCCGCATGAGTTTTTGGTGCGCCGCACCTGCTGCAGCGGTGGTGAACCAGGTCCAGTTGAAATTCAAACTGTCGGCCCCAAATTCATGGGCGATACGCGGCAAATCGGTAATCTGGTTGAAATTTTCCGGACAGATGGTGCCTCGCACTCGCAATACCGGCGTCCTGCTGCCGAGTTCGCGTTTGGCCTCTGTCACCGCGGCAATGCCTCTTTGCAGGCGCGCAAATACCCCTTCGCGGCCGCGCACCGCATCATGCACCTCTGCCGGTCCGTCGATCGAGACGATCAGATCATCCAAACCGGCCTCGACCAGCTCGCGAGCATGTTTTTCGAGCAACATGCCGTTGGTGTTGATCTGGCTGGTCAAACCCGCTCGATGGATCCGCGCGATGAGCTCAATCAAATGGGGATACAGGAAGGGCTCGCCACCCCACAGATAGATGTTGGGCCGAAAAAATTTGACCTCATCGATCAGGCGCTGATACTGCTCGAGCGAGACAGAGTGGCGAAAAAATTCAGGCGGCGCATATTTGGCTTCGCCGGGACAGGCATTTTCACGCGGCTGGCCGCACATCTGGCAGCGCAGATTGCAGGCATTGGTCAATTTGATACAGATGGTGGCCGGCGGTTTGGCCTGACCGTTGCGAAATGAATAGTCCCAGCGCGCTCCGATTCGATTGCGAAAGGTCGTGCGGGCCTTGTTCCAGGCCAGGGCAGGATTCTGGGTGGCGAGTCTGAGCCACTTTTTCGATAAAGCGGACATCTTTGCTCTCCAATCGTTCCCGGAGCGTGTGTAAAGCACCGGAATTGCGAGAATATCAGTGTGATAGAGCTCATCCAAAGACAGGTGATCCAAACTGGATCAATTGATCAGGGATATATAAATTATATTATTGATTTTATATTAACCATTTACGTGTTATCTCGCCTTGCCACACCACGGTGACCAATATAAGGACTGAAAAAATAAAATCCACCAATTTTATCCAGCAATTGTGCGTCCTGCCGCAATTCAGCGAATACCAGCCGTTAAAGCCGGCAAACGACCGGAAACCCCGATCGCTCTGTCCTGCTGCCTTTGCAGAAAAGGCAATGGCTCGAAAAAGTGGCCCGCAGCCTGCAAAAAATGATGTTCTGCACGCTTGACATCACCATTGTATTTTTGGATTAAAAAAGTTAAATTGGTCTGCTGGGTTCAGCCTGTCAAAGGAAAAAATCAACTGACCTATCGCCAACCAAATTCTTGCAAATCCTGATGCTTATCCCCAATTCCGAACTGGAGCGCTATCTCACCGAGTTGATCGGACGGGACGCTTTGTCCCAAATTGGTGAAGAGCCGACGGCCATCCGCATCAACACCCTCAAGACCGATCGACAAAGTGTCTGTCGGCAATTGCGCGAGTTTGGGATGACATTCCAACACCATCCGTTCAATCCCGACGGCTTGATCCTCGATGACGATTTTGTGCCGCTCAGCCATACACTGCTCTATTTTACCGGTGCAATTCATTATCAGGGGGTTTCTTCACAGATCCCGGTTTTGGTTTTGGATCCGCAGCCCGGCGAGACCATCCTCGATCTGGCGGCAGCACCGGGGTCCAAATCGACGCAAATCGCGGCTGCCATGCAGAATCGCGGCAGGCTGGTCGTCAACGATGTCTCTGAGCTGCGGTTGCAGACACTGAAGGCCAATATCAGCAGCGCCGGTGCAA
Source organism: bacterium (assembly GCA_029565675.1). Taxonomy (GTDB): domain Bacteria; phylum Zhuqueibacterota; class Zhuqueibacteria; order Residuimicrobiales; family Oceaniaggregativiventaceae; genus Sulfursilanivivens. The sequence continues at coordinate 270,924 of JAKQNP010000002.1, read as the reverse complement.
TCAACTGTTCATCTTATTGTCTGCCTGGTGGGCGCTTTGGCCGCTGGATGCCGGAGGTTTTCGACCGCGTGCTTGTCGATGCGCCGTGTTCCAATCTCGGCAAGAGCGGCGCTCAGCTGCAGCGCACGCGCAAATGGAGACCTGAAATCCTCGAACACCAGAGCAATCAGCAATATCAGCTGTTGGTCTCTGCGCTCAAGACTGTGCGGGTCGGCGGTGTGCTGGTTTATTCAACCTGTTCCATTGCGCCGGAAGAAAACGAAAGGGTCATCGATCGTTTGTTGCAGAACTATCCGCACCAGGTGGCGATCGAGAACATTCCTCTTCCGACCGGCAAAGTTTTACGGCCGGGCCTGACGGTTTATCGCGAGACGGAACTGCATCCTGACATGGCGAATAGTTATCGTATTTATCCGTTTCCGCAACCCATGGAAAGTTTTTATATTGCTCGGCTGCGCAAACTTGAGCCGCTCGCGGTACGACCCCATAATGAGCCCCTGAACGAGCTGCTAATGCAGACTCCTGATGAGCCGGAAGTCAGCCGCATTCTCGATGAGCTCAATCGGATCTGGGGCATCGAGCGGCATTATCTCGACAATTTCGTCTATCATGTCACCCAAAAAACCTTGTGGTTGGCCATTCCGGACTGGCGTACAGCCCTGCAAACCGGCCTTTCCTCTATCGGTCTGCCCATCGCTTTGCGCAAAAGTCTGGGTTGGCGCCTGTCCAACGCAGGGGTTCAGTTTTTTCGCCACCACATCTCTGAACGAATCATGGAACTGGAAGTCGATGATCTGGTTGCGCTTTTCAAAAACGGTAAAATCGAGAAATGGGATCAAAAGCCGTCCGGGTATTACGCGCTGCGCTGCAAAGACGAGCTCATTGCAACTGTAGCGAATTTTAACGACACCCTCAAAATTCGCCTGCCGCATTCGTTCAATCTCGTTCTCTGAAGCGGCGCAAGCGATTGAAATTTATTGCAGCGCAAGTATGTTATTTTAGATTCAAGGCAATCTGATTGAATAAAAACAGGTGATATCATGCCAATCGATGAAAAAACTGTGCAAGCCACGTTCGAGAGGATGAAAGAAAAACTGGCCGAGTTCATCCCCGCGGCAGAGCTCAAAACAAAGGCTGAGATCGTTTATGAGATCAATCGCTTGAAAAAGGAGCGCAATGCGGTCATCCTGGGACACAACTACATGGAGCCTGCTCTCTTTCATACCGTTCCGGACTATGTCGGCGACTCTCTCGAGCTGAGCCGCAAAGCCGCGGAAACCGACAAAGAGATCATCGTCTTTTGCGGCGTTCGTTTTATGGCTGAAACAGCAAAAATTCTCAATCCGAACAAAACGGTTTTGCTGCCGGCCAAAAAAGCAGGCTGCTCTTTGGCCGAGAGCATCACGGCCAGCGATGTGCGCAAGCTGAAAAAGCGATATCCGGGTGTGCCGGTCGTCTCGTATGTCAACACTTATGCGGATGTCAAAGCGGAGAGCGATTATTGCTGTACTTCGGGCAATGCGGTCAAACTGGTCCAGAGCCTCAACAGCGACCGCATCATTTTCTTGCCGGACGAATATCTGGCCAGGAATGTTGCAAAAGAGTCAGGCAAAAAAATCGTTTTCCCGGTTAAAAGCAGACTCGGACTGCGCTATCCCGACCCCAATCTCGAATATGAGATGATCGGGTGGAACGGTCGCTGTGAAGTCCATGAGCAGTTTACGGTTGCGGACATCGAGAACGTCCGCAAAAAGTTTCCCGATGTCTATATCCTGGCGCATCCTGAATGCAGCCCGGAGGTGACGGCAGCGGCGGATTTCAGCGGCAGCACCTCAGCGATGATCCGGGCGGTGCAGCAAGTCAAAGCCAACCGTTATCTTTTGCTCACCGAATGCAGCATGGGCGACAATATCGCTGCAGAAAACAAAGACAAAGAGATGCTGCGTCTGTGCAGCATCCGCTGTCCGCACATGCAAGAGATCACTCTGGAGGATACGCTGGCTTCGCTGCAAAAGACCCAATACATCATAAAAGTGCCTGAAAAGATTCGCCGCAAAGCGTTGCGTGCTGTGGAGCGCATGATTGCGGTTGCCTAATGGAGCAAAAAAGACCATTTTGGGGGAGCTGTCTTTGGTTATCGCCATCTGCAGAAATTGGACAGATCCGCTGAGTGTATTGCCCTATGTTTGATTCGGAAAAACCTTGATTTATAACAATAAACATCTAAATTCTCAACACCCCGAACACCCCGCATCCCGGCCATGCGAAAATGCTGCTGTTTCGTTTCGATTGAAGCGGGGCATGACAAGAAAATGAGACGTGAAAAGCGGTAAATTTCCTTCAAGGAGATGAGATGAAAATAGCCATTCCAAAAGAAATCCTGCCGGAAGAACGTGTCGCTATGACGCCCGATGCGGTCAAACGGTTGACAGATTCGGGATTTGAGGTCTGGGTGGAAAAAGGAGCAGGTTTGGGGGCATCTTGTACCGACACGGATTACACGAATGCGGGAGCCAAGATCGCGCCTTCGCATCAAAAGTTATTTGCCGGAGCAGAGATAATCCTCAAAGTCAATCCGCCAAAGGATGAAAAAGGGCGGCATGAAATTGATGACTACCCGTCCGGCAGTGTTTTGATCTCTTTCCTGGAGATCATGAAGCAACCGGAATTGGCGGCAAAATTGGCAAAAAAAGGGATTACCGCCCTAGCCATGGAAACCTTGCCGCGCATCACCCGAGCGCAGAGTATGGATGCGCTTTCTTCCCAGGCGTCAGCAGCCGGTTACAAGGCGGTGTTATGGGCAGCCAAGGAGAGCAAAAAGTTTTTCCCCATGTTGACCACCGCTGCCGGAACGATTCGGCCGGCCAAAGTGTTTGTTATCGGCGCCGGAGTGGCCGGATTGCAGGCGATTGCCACCGCTCATCGTTTGGGAGCGGTCGTCGAAGCGTTTGATATCCGTCCGGCGGCGAAAATCGAAGTGGAAAGTCTCGGAGCCAAATTTGTACAGGCCGAACTGGAAGAAGAGACCGAAGCCGGCGGCGGCTATGCAAAAGAGGTCTCGCAAGGCAGTCAGGAGCGGATCAAACAGACTGTCTATGACCATGTTGCGGCGGCGGATGTGGTCATCACTACGGCACAAGTGCCCGGCAAAAGAGCGCCTCGGATTGTCACCCGCGACATGATCGAAGCGATGAAACCCGGCAGCGTGGTGTTGGACATGGCCGTCGACCAGGGAGGTAACTGTGATCTGACCGAAGCTGGCAAGACCATCAGCCACGAAGGTGTGATGCTCATCGGGCCTGTCAATCTGGCCAGCGACATGGCGATACACAGCAGCCAGATGTATGCGCGCAACATCTCGGCTCTGCTCAAACTTTTGCTCAAGGACGGGGCATTGCAGCTCGATTTCACGGATAAAATCATCAAAAGCACCTGCATCACCCATGCGGGACAAGTAATCCATGAACAAGTCAAATCGATGCTGAATATCAAATAGTCTTGAAGGGAGATTTTATGCCGCAGGAATTGATGGTCGGCCTGACAATCTTTGTGTTGTCGACCTTTGTCGGTTTTGAGGTGATCACCAAGGTACCGCCGACTCTGCACACCCCCTTGATGTCCGGAGCCAATGCGATCTCCGGTATTGCCGTCATCGGCGCCTTGTTGATCTCCGGTCGGGGGGCTGGATGGCTTGAGGTGGTTCTCGGTATGATTGCCATCGCTTTCGCGACGATCAATGTGGTCGGTGGATTTTTGGTGACTGACCGCATGCTGCAGATGTTCAAGAAAAAAGAGAACAAAAACTCCCAAGCCTGAGCGCGGGATCACCCAACAGACAAGAGAGAATGTCTATGGACGCTTTGTCTACAGTCATCGCTTTAGCCTATCTTTTGGCGGCGGTATTGTTTATACTCGGGCTGCGCTATTTGAGTTCGCCGGCCACAGCCCGTCGCGGCAATCTGCTGGCCGCGATAGCAATGTTGATTGCCATCCTCATGACTCTGCTGGATCGGCAAATCATCGATTTCAAATGGATTGCAATTGCCATGATCATCGGCACTCTGATCGGGGTTTTTTCTGCCCGGCTGGTCAAAATGACCGCCATGCCGCAGATGGTTGGTCTGTTCAACGGGCTTGGCGGCGGCGCCTCGGCTCTGGTCGCATTTGTCGAATTCAACCATCAGAGCAGGGTTGCCGCAATGCCGGTGGATCTTGCGATCACCACATTGCTCAGCGTCTTTATCGGTGCATTGACCTTTACCGGCAGCATGGTGGCTTTTGGCAAGTTGCAGGGGATGATATCCGGGTCACCGATCACCTTTAAACTGCAAAAACCGGTGAACGCCGCCATGATGCTGGCAGTGGTGATCCTGAGCATCATCGTTGCCGGTTTCCAACCGAGTGTCTTGCTCTTTTCAATTGTGACGCTGATCGCCTTGATTTTGGGTGTCATGCTGGTCATCCCCATCGGCGGAGCGGATATGCCGGTGGTGATTTCGCTGCTCAATTCATTCTCCGGATTGGCTGCCTGTGCAACCGGATTTGTGGTACAAAACGACATTTTGATCATCGCGGGCGCTCTGGTTGGGGCTGCGGGTTTGATCCTCACCGAGATCATGTGCAAAGCAATGAATCGCTCGCTGTCCAATGTTCTTTTCGGCGCTTTCGGAACCGGCGACCAGGCTGCCGGGGCGACGACAACCGCCGGCGGTGACAAGTCGGTCAAATCGGTCGACAATGAAGAAGCTGCGATGATCGTGGGGTATGCGCAATCTGTGGTCGTGGTGCCTGGTTTTGGCATGGCAGCCGCCATGGCTCAACACGCCGTGCGCGAGCTTTCCGAACTGCTGATCAAACGCGGAGTTGAAGTCAAATTCGCCATTCACCCGGTCGCCGGCCGCATGCCGGGACATATGAACGTCCTTCTGGCCGAAGCGAATGTGCCGTATAATTTGCTCTTCGACATGGATGACATCAATCCCGAATTTCCGCATACCGATGTGGTGTTGGTGATCGGCGCCAACGACGTTATTAATCCTGCAGCGCGCACCGATACCAGCAGTCCCATCTATGGCATGCCGATTCTGGATGTTGATAAAGCCCGCCACATCATTATTATCAAACGGAGTTTGAATGTCGGATTCGCCGGAGTGGACAACGAATTGTTTTACAATCCCAAAGCGATGATGTACTTTGGCAGTGCCAAAGAAAAGGTGCAGGAATTGGTGGCGGAAATCAAAAAACTTTAGTTGGATCCTCTATTGCCATTAAAAAAACGGCCGAAAAGATATTCGGCCGTTTTTTTATGCACTCTTTTTTTGAGGATTGCGAAAAAACAAGAGCAACAAAACGGCTGCCGCGGCAAATCCTGCACCGATAAAAAACGCCGTCGACGGTGAAAAGCGATACCAAACCACTCCCATCAACAGACTCGATGGGAAAGCAGCAATGCCGATGTAAAAATGGTATTGCCCATATGCCGAACCGCGCTGCGGCGTTGGTACCAGATCAGCCACCCATGCTTTTTCACTCCCCTCCGTCAAACCAAAGTAGATTCCATAAAGAGCAAAGAGAACGACCACATGCCAGGACTGGTCAGCCACGGCCAGACCGCTGTAGATGAAGGCATAAAACAGCCACCCACCGAGAATGACTTTTTTGCGGCCAATGCGGTCGGATAAACTGCTGCCCGGCACAGAGGTGATCATCTTGATCACATGCAATCCTGTCCACAACAACGGCAAATGCACCGTTGCGATGCCGAGTTGATTGGCGCGCAGCAGCAGGAACGCATCGCTGGAGTTGCCCAGAGCAAAGACAAAAACCGCAGCCAAATAGCGGTGAAACAACCGGCGATCTGCAGCTTGCCAGGGTTCGGCAAGAGTGCGGCTCGGACCCGTCGAATCAGGGCGTTCGCGCACAAGAATTAACAAAATGAGCACGCCGATGAACGCCGGCAAAGCCGCCCACCAGAACACCCGGCGATATTGTTCTGGATAGGCAACCAGAATCGCCATGGCGATCAGTGGACCGATGGTTGCGCCGGCATGATCCATGGCGCGATGAAACCCGAAAGCCAGGCCGCGCAGGTGCGGAGGCGCAGCAGCAGCCAGAAGAGCATCGCGAGGAGACGTGCGAATGCCTTTGCCGACTCGATCGCTCAAACGGATGACACCCACCTGTGCAGCGGAGGCTGCCAGAGCCATCAGGGGCCGGGTGCAGGCGGAAACCGCATAGCCGAAGAGGGCAAAAGGTTTGCGGCTTTTGCGCCGGTCGGAGATCCAGCCTGAACCCCATTTCAACAGAGCGGCCGTGGTTTCCGCGATCCCCTCGATCAGGCCGAGCACCTGCACACCTGCACCGAGGGTCACCGTGAGGAAAAGCGGCAAAAGAGGATAGATCATCTCGCTGCTGATATCGTTCAGCAGACTGACCAGTCCGAGTGCGACGACATCTCGATTCAGACTATTTTTGCGGGCCATCACCAACCCCTGCCAATGCACGGGAAAGCAAGACATGTGTTTTATTGTGGAAGGTGCGTAAGCGCTTGAATCGGAATTCCGCGGCGGATGATCCTCGTTTTGCCGTTATCAAAACAGAGCTTGAAGGAGAGCAAAACCACATCGGCCAAAAGATTCTGTTTCTCGCCGTAGGGATGCAAGCGGACTCCAACTCGCAAAAAGCGGGTTTTTCCGCTCTCCAATTGCAGATCAAGGGACTCCCGGTCCGCCAGAACGGTTTGTCCCAGAGTTTTGATTTTTTCAGGATGGAGCTGAATTTCCTGCAGGGTCGACTCGGTGCGAAAAACCCGTTCCTGCAAATCCGAACCAGTCGGGGCGCCGTCGTACAAAGTAACCAGATAGCCATCTTGCTCCTCGACCGGCACCAGAGATTCAAGTCGGATGGCAGGTCCGCTGGAGTGGCTGAGCGCCCATTCAAAAATCGCCAGATAACTCCATGAACTTGTTTCTTCATCGAAAACCGGTGTCAACAGCGCATCGCGTTCCTCCAGCTCGATTTCAGAAAGCGCGATCTGCTTGGCACGATTGGCCAGAGACCAGGCGGAAACGGCCATCCCCACCGCGATCAAGGCGAGGACAAGCGTCAAAAGAGATAGATTGCGATTCATGAGTTCTCCTCTAAGGATTCAAGATCACAAAAATGGACATTCAGATTGGGAAGAATCAATTGTTCAAAAATGACACCACTCTCTTTTTGGACTTTAATCATGGTACGGGCCAGTTGTCTGACCAGATTTCGTCCGCGGGACAGCGATTCCGGCGATGTTGTGAGCAAATTGGCGGTCAAACTGTCGAGCTGGGTATAACTGATCTCATCATCGGCCGCGATCATCAGGCGGTTGAGGTTCCGTATTTTGCGCAAGAATTCGTAATGGTGGTAGAGGTTCTCAAAGAAGGCGCTTTGTGCGGTATGGCGGCTGGCCAGCAGCATCAGCAGTTTGAAATTCGAGTGTTCGCGGAGACGAAAAATTGTTCGACAGATCAACAGCAACATCTCGATATCCCTCAATCCACCCGGGCTTTCCTTGATGTTGATTCCTTCGCTGATCTGGTTGTAAAAAGATTGATGCCGCGACTGGATTTCGTCGATCATCTGGCGGCAATAGACGGCATAGCGATCGAAAGCGTAGGGAACGATAAAAGTCTGTTCAAACGATCGCTGCAGCGCTGCACTGCCGACGATGAGGCGAGCGCCCAGCAGTTGCGAAATATCGATAAACAGTTGCGAGGAATGATCGAGCAGCTCCTTGAGTTGCCGAAAAGTGCAGACATAGGAACCGGTGTAATCTGACAGCCGGTAGTGCGGCATGATTCCGGTTTTAACGATCTCCTGATGCATACGCCCGACGATACCGTTGCAATAGGCGAGCAGTTTTTCGTCGTCTGAATCGAGCAGAACAATCATGTCATAATCGTCATCGAAAGCCAGCATATGCCCATGTCCACCGGTCACGAAAACGCCGAGCAGATCCTGGGTATGGTATTCAATCCCGCGGCGTTCATCATAATCCTGTTTGCAGACATCAAACAACACGTGTAAATAGGTATCGGAAAACTCGGTGAACTCGTTGGCGATCTGCAATGGCGGGGCATCGCTTAGAACGCCTAGGCAGACACGGAAGAACTCAAAACGGTGATAATCGAGCAGTCGTTTGAGTTTGTGTTTGATATTCAAGGCATGTTGAACTTCGGCGAAATGGCCTTGGGCGATCAGGCTCAAATGCTGCGGTTGATCGAGAAAATCGATATATTCAGGATGTTCCTGAAAAACGGTATTCATGATCCGTTTAAAGTACTTGCTGGTGCCGTAGTGGAGCTTGAGGAGGATTTGCAGCCGATTGCGCGACGGGACAAGAAGTCGATCCCAGACCTCGCTGTCCATCCATTTGGCGAACTTGCGGCGTTGGGTTTCATCGAGCAGACCGATATAGTCGTGTAAAAGTTTGGGGTAAAATTTGAACACAATGCTCAGGCGCCGCGCTTCCTCCTCGGTGCCGCGCATGCGGTGAAAGAAATTGACGTTGAACTTTTCAAAAAAATAGCGGTCCGGCAAGAAATCGCGATACTGATGCAAGAGCGTCAGAAACTGGAAAGCAGCGATAAAAGAGTTCCATGCCCATTCGCTATAGCCTTGAAACACATGCTCCTGCTGGGTTGGCGGCAGGGCGCTGAGGTCGTTGACCAACCGTTTTAGAACCTCGCCGTTTTTCTTTTTCAGCACCGCAATGATATCATCCCAGAATTGGGTGCCTCTAAAAAACCTGGTTTCAGCGAGGAAGCGAGTGGCCAGATTGCCGATACGGCGCTGCCCGCTTTCCGTGACGCGCTTGTGGCGCAGCAATTTGCCAAAGATGGTGATGCCGCTCAAATAGTCGATAATATCCGGCATCAACTGTTGGATGGTCTCTTTTGCCAGGGATACGCTTTTATAATAGTCGGTCAGAAAAAAATCAGCGATCTGCGCGCCGCCGACTGCTTCATAGCCCATCGCCGCCGCGACCTGGGAGATATTGTCCAGTGCATGAGGCTGGTTGAGAGAAATATCTTCTTCCTGGCCGATGAGCAGCTGATAAAGATAGCGGAAAGTTTCCAGGAAGGTCAGCGGCTCTTCCAGACTTTCATACTGGCGATGGCGTCGGCGATCGCGTTGTTTAAGAGCGTCGAGAATGAGCCAGGCGTTGACCTGGCGAAGGTGAAAAATGGTTTTGGCCGCATAGAGACCAGCCTTGATCATGCGCAAGCCATCGCCTTTGGGGCTGATATAGTCAGCGGAAAAATCGCGGAAATAGAGCGAACGCACCTCACCGACGATGCCGCGCAGATAGCCTTCATGGAATTTGACCTTGTCGGGTTCGGCCGGATTGTTGTAGTAACGCATGGTAACCTGGCGGCGGAAATCCGAAAACAGGCGGCGGCTGCCGATCACGCGGGCAGCGCCGAGCATCTCGGTGATGATGACAAAATCATGAATTTCCTTATCCAGAAGGTCGCAATACTCCTGAATCGAGGCGGAGAAGGATAACGGGCTGCCCACATGCTCAGAGAGATAAAAATGCAGGCAGATCGCCTTTTTAAACATCTCGCTGCTCATCCGGCTGATTGCCAGATTGAGGATTTGGCGATCTGCATCGCCGCGGTCCACCACCCCGATATCGATATCATCCTGATCTGATCGGGTTCCCACACTGAGAAACACATATTCCGGGCTTTTGTCCGGCGGCAAATAGATCTGCAGCAATTGTTCCATATAAGCGGCCGTGAGTTTGCGAAAATCATGGCCGACCTGCAACATAAAATTGCGAAAAACCTGCGTGGGCTCGGCTTTGCGGATGATCATCTCCAGCCGGAGCGCGTCCAGCGCGTTTAGATTCATCTGCAAAAAATGGAGTGCAAAATAACAGCCAAGATCCTGCAATTTTTCAGGAACGGAATCGGCCAGATCCGCAATCAGCCGCATCTCTTCTTTGTATGTAATGGGTGTGCTCACCAGATGCACGCGATCGAGCATCATGGCTTGCTCCAACCGTGCCATCAATGGATCGATATTTTTTTCAATCTGATCGATGTATTTCCGATGATGCTTGCCGAGGGTATGAGCCCGTCGGGTGATCTTTTCGAAACTCACATCCATAGTTTTGATTGCCTGCACTTGATCAAGCTGATGTCGTGGATTGATTTTAGTATAGCAATACCGCCTCAGAGAAGCAAGAAAATAAAAATTTTCGCACCTTGCCAGCGTCACGAGCCGCAACATTCCTCGCGCCAGCGGGGTTGATCAGTTCTGTTGCGCAAACCCATTTTGAGGTCTTCGTCTCAACGCTCTTTTGACTTGACAGTAAACAATCTGCTGCCTATTTTACACCGCCATTTTTGATTCTGAGCCGATGATCGAGCATCCTCATCGCCTCAGGTCGGCGCTGCACCAACCTTGTCGCAAAGGTATGGCTGACAGAACGTGCCAGTTGTCGGGATGCAGCGCACAAGCGGAAAACCTATGCTCATGCATTCAGACTGGAGAGATGATCTTGAGTGGATTGGACTGGTCTATTGTCGTTCTTTACCTTGTCAGCGCCATCGGTATCGGATTGCTGTTCGTGCGCAAAGCCAGCCAGAGCCCCGATGATTATTTTGTCGCGGGCCGCAGCTTGCCGTGGTTGATAGCCGGAACATCGATGGTGGCCACTTCTTTTTCGGCAGACACACCGCTTTTCGTCGCCGGCATGTCGCGCGAAAGCGGTATATCCAGCAACTGGTTTTGGTGGAGCGCCGCCATCGGCCAGATCGCCACTGTGTTCTTCTTTGCCAAACTATGGCGACGCACTGAAGCCGTGACCGATATCGAATTTGTCGCTCAGCGTTATGAACCCTCCCGGGTTCGCGATACGCTGCGGATCTTTAAGGTAATTTTTGACGGAGTGTTGATCAATTGCACCATCATGGCATCGGTCACCCTTGCCATGGCCAAAATCCTCACCGTCATGTTGCACCTTTCGGATCAACCCCTGTTGGTTTTGCCGATAGCAGGCGGCATCACATCCACCACCCTTTTGCTCATTGTCCTGGGTGGCGCGGCTGTTCTCTATTCATTGCTTTCCGGGCTGTATGGGGTGGTCTATACTGACCTGATCCAGTTCGCCCTTGCCATGATCGGTTGTATCATCCTTGCAATTGTTGTCTATGTCGATGCGACTCACAGCTCTGACATCATCTCCGCTTTGTCCGCCACACCCGGCTTTAACAAACAACTGATCAATTTCTTTCCTCCACTGAACACCTTCAACCTGGCGACGTTTACCTTTCTTGTCTATATCGGTGTGACCTGGTGGTCGCAAGCGCCGGGAAACGGATATCAGGTACAGCGCATGCTCGCTACCCGATCAGAAAACGACTCTCTGCTCGCGTTCCTCTGGTATAACTTTTGTCATTACATCTTGCGGCCCTGGCCATGGATTCTGATCGGCATTTTGTCCATCATCGCCATTCCCCACATCGCTGATCCAGAGACAGCCTTTCCGCAAATGATCGACATTTTTTTGCCTTCAGGGCTAAAAGGCATCATGGTTGCAGCCATGCTGGCGGCATTCATGAGCACAATCGATACCCAGCTGAACTGGGGCACATCTTACCTGATCAATGACCTCTATCACCCCTTCATTCGCCAGCACGCCTCCGGTCGCCATTATGTGGCGGTCTCGCGGATTTCAATGCTGCTCTTAACCCTCATCTTTCTCATTGTCACTTCGCAGCTGCGCAGCATTCTCGGGGTATACAAGTACCTCGGCGTCTTGACCAGTGGACTCGGGACGGTTATGATTATCCGCTGGTTTTGGTGGCGAGTAAACCCGTGGTCCGAGATCTCTGCCTTGCTCTCTGCTTTTGTGGTGGGCAATCTCTTGGAATTTACGCTGCCAAGCATTCCCGGCCGCGACCTGTTCGCCGTCCGGGTCTTGATCACCGTCACGACAGTCACCGTGGTGTGGGTTGTGGTTACATTTTTGACCAGCAAAGAACCCGGCCGGCAGACCTGCGAGTTTTTCCGCCGCATGCGTATTGCAGGCCCGGGGTGGAAAAAAATCAGCCAGATAACCGGCGTGATGCAAAAGAAGGGTGAACTCAAGACCGCTTTTCTTCTCTGGTTTACCTGTACGGTCTTTTTTTATTCCACACTCCTCGCGATCGGCAAATTGATCTTCACCCAATGGCTTTGGGCGGCAGCGTATCTCTCTCTGGCTGCGCTTAGCGGTTGGATCATGCGGAATAATTTTTCCCGCGCCATCGCGGTTGCATCGGGAGATTGAGAATCATGACCGCTGCAACCCTATTACCTCGGGCAACTGTTTCGAAAGCAGGTGTTGGAAATTACCTGTTCACCGGACAAACACAGATTTATTGCCCAACCGGAGCTGATCCAGGACTGCTCTCTGCCGCTTACTCCTTTTCTGGCCAGCTCGCCAGAATTTTCCAGCGTCATACACCAGTCGTCCTGCACCGTTCCGTTCCACAAGACTCGATCTATATAGGGAACAAAGCACCCTTTGCTTTTTTTGCAATGGAGAATAAAACCAAACGTCGAGCAAAGAGCGCGATGGATGCCGAACAATACGTGCTGTCCGTCAATGAACAGGGAGCTGTGGTCCGTGCAGCCAGCAGCAGCGGTTTTCTGTATGCGATGCAGACGCTAATCCAGCTCGTCACGCTGGACAGGCAAAATCAGCCGGTTATTGCTGGTGGTTTTTTCGAAGATGGTCCTCTCTACCCTTATCGCGGATTGATGCTCGATCCGGCCCGCCATTTCATCGAACCTGAATTTATCAAGCGTACGATCGAGGCGATGTCCTTATGCAAACTCAACACACTGCACCTGCATCTGACCGACGACCAGAGCATATGTGTGGAAAGCAAAGTGTATCCTGAATTGACCGCCTATTCCTCGAGAGGCCGATTTTACAGCCAGGAACAGATGAAAGAATTGATCAACTATGCGCTTGTACGGGGCGTGACCGTGGTCCCGGAGTTCGACATGCCGGCACATGCGGATGCACTGATGCACGCACTGCCTTTTCTGCATTGCCTGGGAAAACGCCTCGATTTGCGAGACAAGCGTTACGGCAACAACAACACCGCACTTTGCGTTTCCAAGGCAAGTACTTTTGAATTCATCGAAGGGTTCCTGGCCGAAATGGCAGCTCTTTTTCCGGCACCGGTTGTGCATATCGGCTCAGATGAAGTCGGCGGTGCAGGCGGCGAAGAGGATAAAACAGGGCCATGGGACATGTGCCCGGATTGCCAAGCGCTGGTGCGTCAACACGGCTGGCCGCCGGAGCGAGTTTATCGCGAACTGCAATGCCAATTTTTGCTCCAAGTGCAACAGATCCTGCACAAGCTGGGGAAAAAGCTGATGGGCTGGGAGGAGATCACCTGGGCAAAAGATTTGTCAAGAGAAGGATTGGTTCAGCATTGGTGCTGGCCGGCCGACCAGCTGGTAAAAATTCTGCAGCAGGGACATACTGTGGTTCTCTCACAACTTGTGGAGAGCCGCATGTATCTCGATTATTCCCACTCTGACCTGTCGATCGAGAGGCTCTATCATGACCGCCTGTTGCCGGCAAATCTGACAACAGAGGAAATCGCCCGGGTGTATGGAGTCGAGGCGTGCATGTGGTGCTATCCGCAGAAAGATCTCGACTTCCTGCTCTGGCCGCGCCTGCTGGTGACAGCTGAATTCGGTTGGAGCGGTGACGAAAAGAAGAATTTAACCGAGTTCCTGCACCGAAGCGAAAAAATGGTCGATTTGCTGCGCCAACTCTGCACTGTCGATGTGGGTCCCATTTATCCCCCGTACGTGAACAGGTCGTCGATCCGTCCGCCCGGCACCTTTTAGGCAAAACCGCTCCGCAGCTCTTGCTTTTGCGCTCAAGTGCGGCCGCCAGGTTTTCTCCATGCCATCCATTTCCCGCAACCGAATCGAGGCATTCTCCGCTGGGGTGATCCGGCAATGCAGTCTATTTGCCCGGACATTGGGAGACGATCGTTTTATCGATTTTTTTGTTCTTATAAGCTTTGTCGAAATTAACGCTGAATTCGCCCGCCAGCTTTTGGGCGCGACCGCGGAAGGCATCCTTGTCGCTCCACGTCTCGGCCGGATCGAGCAACTGGTCATCCACCCCTGGACAATGCAGAGGAACTTGCAGATGGAACAAAGGATCGTTGCGCAGTGGAACCGAGGCGAGCCCTCCGTTGAGCGCAGCATCGATAATTGTGCGGGTTAAGGTGATATCCATGCGCCTGCCAACGCCATAAGGTCCTCCGCTCCATCCCGTGTTGACCAAATAAACTTGCGTACCATGCTTTTTAAGCCGTTGGCCGAGCAAATCGGCATAGCTGGCTGGCAGACAGGGCATGAACGGCTGACCAAAAAAACGCGAAAAAGTCGACACCGGTTCGACAATACCGGTTTCTGTGCCGGCAAGCTTGCTGGTATAGCCGAGCAAAAACCACAACATCGCTTGTTCAGCTGTCAACTTTGCCACAGGCGGCAAGACACTGTTGGCATCTGCGGTGAGGAAAATGATGGTTTTGGGGTGTGGTCCAACCGCAGACGGCTTGATGTTGGACAAAAATGAAAGTGGAAAGGAAGCCCGGCTGTTCGGCGTCAACCTCTCATCGTTCAAGTCGAAGGACCCATTCGGAAACATCAGTGCGTTCTCAACGATGGCGCCGTGTTCCAAGTAATGATCCTGGTGAAAAACCGCCTGATGGATCTCCGGTTCCTTTTTCGGATTGAGATTGATGAGTTTGGCATAACAGCCATACTCAAAATTGGCAATTCCATGATCGCTCCACCCATGCTCATCATCGCCGAGCAGAGCGCGTTTGGGATCCGCCGATAGAGTGGTCTTGCCTGTACCCGACAATCCGAGAAAAAGCGCCAGGTCTCTCTGTTTGTTTTCGTTGGCTGAACAGTGCAGTGGCAGAATACCTTCTTGCGGCAGGTAATAGTTCATCACAGAAAAAACCAGTTTTTTTACACTGCCCTGGTAGGCTGAACCGAATACGAGGCCAAGGCGATGACGGAAATCCATCACGATGGCCATATCGGATGTCCGGCCGTCAGCAAGTCGGCGCAAACGACCGGCATATCTTTCCCGATTGAGCTTGTCATAGGGCACAACCAGCAGATCGAATCCGCGGCCGAAAAATCTGCTGTTCGAGATCTCTGGCAAGACCGGGCGAAACATATTGTAGGTAAAAAGTGCAGTCAAAGGGCTGCTGGTCACAGTGCGCACCTGCAGAGCATAGTCCGGATCGGCCCCGACCACGCGCTCGGTGACAAAAATCCGCTTCGCTCCTTGCAGCACATCTAGCGCATCCTGCCAAAGATCGGCAAAAGTCGAGGATTCTACTGCTATATTGTTGGGAGAATCCCAGTCGATATTTTTTTCGATCTCTTCATAGCGTACAATCAGAGTGTCCATCGGCGAGCGGCCGGTCGAGTTGATCTCGGTCCAGGTGGCCAGGCAGCCATTTGCTGCAATCAGAGCCTCTTGGAAATCGACAACTTGTTGAATGAGTTGGCGGCGCAAAGGATTTTTAACCACATCAGGATGTGTTTGTAAAACCTGTGCAAGCAGAGCACTGTTTTTCTTCAAATGGTGTTCCTCCCTTAACAGGTGTTGGTCAATCCGCACTGAACATAACTCTGATCATCTTTTCAAAATATCACACTTTTATGAAATTGTCAAGACAGAAGCCAGAGATAGACCCTGTTTTGACCCTCATCTGCCACAACACCCGTGGATTTCGCTGCCGGCAGACGAATGAGAGGGATAACGGGCACAAAAGGGGAAAAATGTTTCCTAAAAGAGCAGAGAAATCCTGACTGTACCAAAATTGAACAGTGCCGAATAGAGACCAACCGCGATCAGCCGCCGAGGTGAGGGTAAAAAGGCGGTTTGGGCCCCATTTTGCCATTCTGTGACCTCTCTCACCCTTGATTTTTCGAAAAATCGATAGATTCCATTGCCGCAGGGAGACAGCAATTGTCATGGAAAAAGCTCTGGATGGCATATATCTTGCAGCAGCCTAGAACAGATGGGTTAGGGAATATTCCAGCAACATATTGTGTTATCTGAACGCCAAAACATCAACAAATTGACGCACAACCCTGACCCTTTTCAGCATCTTTCGTTTTGCATTCAAGGAGAAACCAAATGAGCGCATCGCTCTCCACAGAGCTGAAAAAAGCCGGGCTGGTGCTTGCTGTCAACCTCTTTCTTTTCAGTATCGCCATGGTTATGTTGGATCAGCACCTGAGGCCGATGCCAAGCGCATCCGGAGAAAGGGATTTATCCATTCTGCTGCACACCAACAGCCACCTGGCGCAATTACAGAGGCAACGCTCTGCGAGTTTGGTCAAGATCAAGGAAATCATTTCCCGATATAATCCCAAGATGGAATCAGAGAGACGGCAAGCCATCGCCAACGAAATCTATGAAATGTCGATCAAGTATCCAAACCTGAACATCGACTTTATTCTGGCCACGATCACCCACGAGAGCGCAAAAACCTGGGATCCTGTCGTCACGTCAAAAGTTGGGGCAATGGGATTAATGCAGATCATGCCGTCGACCGGCATGTATTTGGCTCTTGAAGAGGGGATCAAATGGACCACAGCCGAAGAAATTCTTTTTGACCCCATCATCAACATACGTTTAGGGTGCCGCTACATGAGCCACTTGGTGCAGATGTACGAGCACGATGGTGGCCTGGCTGCTTACAATGGCGGGCCCAGGCTGGCCGAGATGTGGCTCGAATCCAACCGCAACAACAGCATTCTTTACGCCGAGACGCGCGATTACGTCCCCGCCGTACTCAAACTCTACGCACAGTTCCAATCGATGGCTACCATGTAAACCGGCGCAAAGATCCTCCAAAAAAAAGAGCGGCTATGGGCGGCCGCTCTTTTTTTTTAGGGATGGATTCCCTTTTCACAAGCCGGCCATCTGTGATGCCGTCATTCTCTTCCTGCACGGTTAGCGCCCACTCGATCCGCTGAAAAAGTCGCTGCCGATTCGATCGATCCCACTGATCGGCAACCCGTTCTGCTGAGAAACCTGACGAAAAAAAGTGCCGGTTAAAAAGCAGTTGATTATTTTCCCTGTATTTATTATTATTCGAGATTCAATGGTGTCTCGATATGGGTCGCCATGCAATTTAACTGTAATAATAACAGCGCCAAATCATTTACCTCTGGCCGATCGATTAAATTGGCAGCGTATCCGCATAACAAGCTGTATTGACTGATAAACTTCCGGTTCAAATTCGGCGTCGCGGATTCCGGATTTGGCCACAGTGATCGAGGGGTGCTCTGTTATGAATCCTGTCCGGGTTAATGGTCATTCACTTTCTTTGGACCACTTGTACCAGGTGGCAGAAAAGCATGCGCCTGCCCATCTCGCCGAATCGGCTTTTTCAGAAATGGTAAAATCGCGTGATTGTATTGAGCAGATCCTGCAGAGCGGCCGTACAGTTTATGGAGTCAACACAGGTTTTGGCAAACTGGCCAACATCGATGTTCCGTCGGATGAACTGGAAGAGCTGCAGCTCAATCTGGTGTTGAGCCACGCTTGCGGAGTCGGCGAACCCATTCCAGCTCCAATCGTGCGCGCGGCGATGTTGCTCAAGGTCAATTCACTGGCCAAGGGGTATTCAGGTTGTCGGCCTCTGATCGTTGACCATTTGCTGACTCTGCTCAACAAAAATATCATACCGATCATCCCATGCAAAGGATCGGTTGGTGCGAGTGGTGATCTTGCCCCACTTGCCCATATGACCCTGGTTTTGCTTGGGCTCGGCGAGGCGTGGGCAGATGGAAAAGCTGTGCCTGGCCACCAGGCCTTGCAAGCGGCTGGCTTGCAGCCGATTGTGTTGCAAGCCAAAGAAGGGCTGGCGATTCTGAACGGCACGCAGATCATGACGGCCTATGCGGCCTATGCGTTGTACCGCGCGTTGCATCTGGTCAAGCTTGCGGATATAGCCGGGGCCATTACGGTCGAAAGTCTATTGCACACCAAAAAAGCATTTGATCCGCGTATCCAGGTGGCGCGCGGTTTTGTCGAGCAAATGCAAACCGCACAAAATGTGCGCAATCTGTTGCAGAACAGCGAGATTGTCGAATCGCATCGCAATTGCAACAAAGTGCAGGACCCATACAGCTCGCGCTGTATCCCCCAGGTCCATGGCGCGGTTCGCCAGGCGATCAATTATGTTCAAAGCGTGGTGTTGACCGAAATCAATGCTGCCACCGACAATCCCCTGGTTTTTTATCAGGACAAAGACGTTTTATCCGGTGGCAATTTCCACGGACAGCCGATATCGCTGGCAGCCGATGTGTTGGCGATCGCACTTGCTCAGCTGGCCAATATTTCCGAACGCCGTCTTGAAAATTTACTGGATCCCGTACAGAGCGGTTTACCGCCCTTCCTGGCATCGGAAAGCGGCACAAACTCGGGTTTTATGATTGCCCAGGTGACTGCAGCAGCGTTGGTATCGGAGAACAAGGTTCTGAGCCATCCGGCATCGGTCGACTCGATACCGACATCAGCCAACCAGGAGGATTTCGTCAGCATGGGAACACATGCGGCGCGCAAAGCCTTCGAAGTTCTTGACCATGCGGAGACCATAATCGGCATCGAGTTGTTGGCAGGATGTCAGGCGATCGATTTTCGCCAAAAAATGCAGCCTGGGCGAGGCACGCGAATCGCTTATCAGACAATTCGCATGGCAATCCCCACTTTGCAGCGCGACCGCCTTTTTCACACTGATCTTTTGGCGATTAAAAACCTGATCCGCAGCAACCGCATCGTCGAGCGTGTAGAGGAAGAAATCGGCTTACTTTAATTTGTCAGGAGAAATCCAATGCCAATGATACTGTCAGAAGGGTTGACATTTGACGATGTGCTTTTGGTGCCGAACAAGTCGAATGTTCTCCCAAAAGAAGTCGAACTCCGAACCCGCTTGACCCGCCGTCTTAAACTCAGCATACCGATTGTCAGTGCGGCAATGGATACGGTATCGGAATCCGATTTGGCGATCGCTCTTGCTCGTGAAGGCGGGATCAGCATCATTCACAAAAACAACACAATCGAAGAGCAAACGGCGCAAATCGATCTGGTCAAGCGTTCAGAAAGCGGCATGATTCTCAACCCGATCACACTCTCTCCCGATCGCAAAATCAGCGAGGCGCTGTCGCTGATGTCCCGTTACCATATCTCCGGCATCCCGATTGTCGATGGACAAAAGTTGGTGGGTATTCTCACCAATCGCGACTTGCGTTTCGAAGTGGATCCGAACAAACGGGTTTCGCAGCTGATGACCAAAGAGAATCTGATTACGGTTCCCATCGGCACATCGCTGGATGAGGCGGAAAAAATATTGCAAAAGCACCGCATCGAAAAATTGTTGGTGGTGGACAAAGACCAGCGGTTGCGGGGATTGATCACCGTCAAAGATATTTTAAACCGCAAGCGTTACCCCAACGCATCCAAAGACAAGCACGGTCGATTGATGGTTGGTGCAGCAGTAGGTGTGGCGCATGACACCAAGGAACGCGCTCGCGCGCTGATCAACGCAGGCGCTGATGTTTTGGCGGTGGATACCGCACACGGACATTCGCAGGGCGTGCTCAGCACGATCGAACTGCTCAAGAAAGAGTTCCCGGACGTCGAGCTGATTGCCGGCAATGTGGCGACTGCAGAAGGTGTGGTCGATTTGATTGACGCGGGAGTCGATGCGGTCAAAGTTGGGATTGGACCCGGGTCCATTTGCACCACCCGAGTGGTTGCTGGAGTGGGAGTGCCGCAATTGACCGCCATCATGCAGTGTGCCGAGGTCTGTGCCAAGCATGATATCCCATTGATCGCTGACGGTGGGGTCAAACAAACCGGCGACATCGCCAAAGCCCTTGCTGCCGGCGCCGACACGGTCATGTTGGGCAATATGTTGGCGGGCACTGAAGAGAGCCCAGGTGAAACCGTACTTTATGAAGGCCGGACGTATAAAGTATACCGCGCCATGGGTTCATTGGGGGCGATGAAAAGCGGTCGTGGGGATCGATATTTTCAGGAAGGCGAAAAAAACGTCAAGAAATTGGTCCCAGAGGGCATCGAGGGGCGGGTGCCATTTCGCGGCAAAGTCAGCGATGTGATTTTTCAAATGATCGGTGGTCTGCGCGCAGCCATGGGATACTGCGGCGCGGCCAACCTGCAGGAGCTGAAAGAAAAAGCCCGGTTTATCCGCATCACAGCGGCCGGACTGATGGAAAGCCATCCACATGATATCATCATCACGCAAGAAGCCCCGAACTATGTGCTCTCGCGCAAATAGAGGAAATCAGTGGACCAAATTTGGCGCATGGCAATTCGACTGAGAGCCAATTAAAAAGGGGTATGAAAATCATACCCCTTTTTTGGCTGTCGCCAATATCAGGAAAGCATCGATAAAAACGAATGCAAATCATCAAGCGATTTTATTCACCAGCTCGGCAAGTTTGGCTTTTTGATTCGCTGCTTTATTCTTGTGAATGATATTTTTTTGTGCTAACTTGTCCAACAGCGAGGCCGTAAGACGATAGTTCGCTTGCGCTTCTTCTTTGTTGGTTGCAGAGCGGACTTTTTTGATCTCGGTGCGCAATTGGCTGATGTAATGACGATTGCGAGTGCGGTTGCGCTCGGAAACTTCAATGCGCTTCAATGCTGATTTATGATGTGCCATGCTCTATAAGACTCCCATAATGATCAGACCGATCGGCCAAAACCGGCGATCGTATCCGCGTGAAAATCCCGGTAAAAGCTTTTCCGGGCTCTTGTTTTGCTTTTCAAAAGTTTTTTAGAATACGAATTTTTATTCAAAAAAGCAACAAAAATCTCTTGCAGAGGTGACAGATGAATTTTCAAGTGCGTCAGATTCAGAGCCACGGGGATTTGCGTGACTTTATCCGTTTGCCATGGAAAATCTATAGCGACATTCCCCAGTGGGTTCCCCCCCTGCTGAGCAGTGAAGAAAAAGCTCTATCGCCGAAGAGTGGGGCTTTCTTCCAGAACGGCGAGGCGGCGCTCTTTCTGGTGTACAAGGGCAAGACACCTGTAGGTCGCATTTCTGCTCATGTCAACCACCAATATGAGCGTTTCCGCAATCAAGATACCGGCTTCTTTGGTTTTTTTGAATGCATCGAGGATGTGGATGCGGCCAAGGCGCTGATTGCCGCTGCAGAGAGATGGTTAAGGGACCGCGGCAAAAAACGGATGTTGGGGCCGATGAGTTTTGGGTTGTACGACATCAGCGGCATTCTTGTCGATGGTTTTAACGATCCTCCGGTAATCATGACGGCCTATAGTCCGCCCTATTATCGCAAATTGGTCGAGGAGAGCGGCCTGGCCAAGGCGAGCGATTGGTATGCATTTTTGGTGCACCGCAATGTGGTGGTGCCGCCGTCGCTCTACCGCATCCGCGATCGCCTCGTCCGCCAGCAAAAAATCGAATTCGAGACTCTTGACATGAAGCAGCTCGACCGGGCTGTTGAACTGATCGGTCAGATTTTTGCTGATGCCTGGATGGAAAACTGGGAACACGTGCCCTTTACGGATGCCGAACTGGATCATCTGCTTAAGGAACTCAAACCGGTGGTGGTCCCGGAACTGACCTATCTGGCGTTTCACAACGGCCGCTGCATCGGATTTTCTTTAAATATCAAAGATGCCAATCCGGCTCTGCAAAAAGCCAATGGCCGGCTCTTTCCGGTAGGACTTGTAAAAATGATCCGCGAGATGTCGAAAATCACCCGATTGCGCACCATCGCCATGGGAGTCATCAAAGAATATCGCCATCGGGGGATTGATCTGGTGTTTTATCTCAATACCATCGAGCGGGGCCGGGAACTCGGTTTTTTGGATTCAGAATGTTCTCTGATCGTTGAAAGCAACGAGCCAATGATCCGCGCCCTGGAAGATCTCGATGCCCAACGGTATAAAACCTTTCGCTTTTATGAAAAAACCATAGACCAGAACAGCGAACCGGTGAAAAATGAAACAAAATGCTCCGATGGGCAGTAAATAACAGAAAAAATACAAGTCGGCGAGGGCCATGAAATTCAAGACCCTGCTTAAAGTTTTATTTGTTTTGCTCTTCCTGTTGCAGTCGAAAAACGGCTTCTGCCAGTACTATTTTGGCCGCAACAAAATTCAGTACAACCAATTCGATTGGCATGTGCTGGAGACCGACCATTTCGACATCTATTACTATCCAGAAATGCGCGAGTTGGCGGAAATCGGTGCCGCCTATGCTGAAGAAACCTACCGGTTTCTGGAAAACAAATTCAACCACACTGTCCAACAACGCATACCGCTGATTTTTTATGCCACCCAGGCCCACTTTCAAGAGACCAACACCATCCCTTATCTGATTCCTGAAGGGGTTGGAGGATTCTTCGAGTTTATCAAAGGTCGAGTGGTGGTGCCGGCCAACGGGTCGATTCCCGATTTTAAGCATGTCTTGCGACACGAACTTGTGCACGTCTTTACCCACAGCCTAGAATTTCAAATCCTTAAGAGACATCGCCAGAACAACCATCCCGGGCTGCCGCTCTGGTTTGTAGAAGGCCTGGCCGAATACTGGTCTTCAGGTTGGGATTCGCAGGCGGAAATGTTCACGCGCGATGCCATTCTCAACGGCTACCTCTACCCTCTCAGCAACATCTACCAGATCAATGGCTCTTTTTTAATGTATAAAGAAGGCCAGGCGGCGATCAAATACATTGCCGACACTTTTGGAGAAGCCAAAATCCTCGATCTGATTGAAAACATCTGGATGTCAACCAACTTTAGCGATGTCTTTGAAGCGACGTTGGGAGTCAACTATCGCCATTTCGATCGAGACTGGTTGTATCAACTGAAAAAACAGCATTTCCCGCTGTTACAAGACCACGATTCTGCACGCATGGCGGCAAAGCAATTGACCTACCAGGGCATCAATATTAAACCCGCTTTTTACCGGTGCGCCGATACCCCGGAACTCTATTTCCTTTCCACCCGCAGCGGTTATGCCAATATTTGCTCCATGCCGATCCGGTTGAGCGATCGTGAAGCGGAAGTCAAAACCATTATTGCCGGCGAACGAACGGCAGATTTTGAATCTTTTCATCTGCTGAGCAACAAAATCGATGTTCACCCAAACGGACGACTGGTTTTTTCATCGCGAAGCGGCGAGCAAGACCATCTGTACATCTACGACATCGAGCAACAGCAGATCATCAACGACCATGTTTTTACAAAATTGGTTTCCATCTATTCACCTTCGTGGTCAGGTGACGGGTCGCGCATTGCTTTCAGCGGTCTTGCATTTTCCGGCCAATGCGATCTCTACATCTACGATTTGCATCTCGATTCACTGCAGCAGGTAACTGATGATTATTTCGACGAAAGAGACCCCAGTTGGTCACCGGATGGCGGAGCAATCGCCTTCAGTTCTGATCGGGGCATCTATGGCGAATCGGGTTATTACAACTTGCATGCCTATGAATTGCAGACCGGCGAGATGCACGCCTTGACTTGCGGAGAATTCAATGATCATGCTCCAGCCTTCCGGCCTGACGGCCTTTGTCTTGCTTTTTCTTCGGATCGCGGTGGGACTTCAAATGTTTGGATTCTGCAGGTACAAGATCAAGAACAACCCCCTGTGTTGGCCACCACTGCTGCTTTGGCCTTTTCACCGGTCGATACAAAGCTGACCCCGGATTCGACCTATCTCTTTTCGGTTGCCAATCCAAACCGAACGCTCAAACAGGTCACCCGCTTTACCACCGGTGTGTTCGATCCGGAATGGACTGACGACCGCACTTTGATTTTCACCGGTTTTGAGAATTTTTCCTATCAGATATTTTTGGCGCCTGACATCGATGCGCAGATTGAAAATGCCGTTCCGGTTGAACCTCTCAACGTACCCATGCTTGCGGCCGGGCGTTCATTCGATAAAATTGCCGGTCCGGAAACAACACGAGCCGTGCGCTATAAAGCAAAATACAACCTCGACATTGCGCAGAGTCAGATTACGCAGGATCCGATTTTTGGCACATCGGGCGGCGCCCAGGTGGCCATCTCAGACATGCTCGGCAACTATCAATATTTTTTCCTGATCAGCAACCGCGCGCAGACAAGGGATGAATTTCTTGAAAGCTTCAACTTGGCGATCACCCGAGTCGATCTTTCCAGACGCACCAATATGTCGATTGGCCTTTACCATTTTGCCGGACGTTTTTACAATCGCCACGATTACTGGTATTGGGAGCGACGATATGGCGGCTATGGCGCACTCAGCTATCCGTTGTCGAAATTCAAGCGCATCGAAGCCAGCCTCAACATCCGCCATTCTGACAAAGAATGGTTTATTCGCGACTATCGTCGCGATGCACTGCTGGTGTCGGCATTTGGTTCTTACATCAAGGACACTTCTCTATGGGGCATGACCGGACCGATCGACGGTGAGCGGATCAACCTGACCTTTGGCAACACCTATGATGTGGCCTATTCAAATGTGCGCTTTTCGACCTTGATTGCCGATTACCGCCATTATTTTCGCCTTAGCCCGCGCATGACCCATGCGGTGCGTTTATGGACTCAGCTCAATTACGGCAAAGAAAGCACACCTTTCTATATGGGGGGCAGTTGGGATTTGCGCGGATATGGATTTTGGCGAATTTGGGGAACCAAGCTCGCGCTGATTTCCAATGAATTGCGCTTCCCATTCATCGATAATCTGGTGGTCAAATTTCCCTTTGGCGGATTGGGATTGCACGCCATCCGCGGCGCCATGTTTTTTGACGTCGGCAATGCATGGTACGATGAACCCAACGGACTGCTGGGCAGCACCGGATTCGGCGTGCGTTTCTGTTTCGGCGGTATGCTCGTCTTGCGCATGGATGTCGGCCGCCGTTTTCAACTCGACGATCTCTCCCATCTCACCACTTTGGATCGCTATGAAATCGATAACACGTGGTTCACCCAATTCTTTTTCGGCTGGGATTTCTAACAAGTTACTGCACTGCTTCCTGTTTGTTTTCTTGCTCTTTTCTGCGCAGTGCGGTCGATTGAACCTGGCGGATTTGCAGCCGCACACGCCATCGGATTGGCCGCTCTACGGCGGTGATCCAGGCAGAACGCATGCAAAACCGATCGCGGTGTCGCCGCCGTTTGAACTTGTCTGGGAGAAAAAAATCACTGCGGCAATCGGACAAACGATTCTGCATCAGGACGGCATGATTTTCATCCCGACGCTCAACGGCAAAATCGACATCCTCAGGCTGGAGAGCGGCAAAACTGTTGGGAAATTCAAGTTGTCTCGCAGCACCATCGGAGCTATCGCACTGCATGGATCACAGGCGATTGTGGTGCGCCGCAATGAAAAACCGGCCATCCAAGCGATCGATATGAAAACCGGCGATGAAATATGGAAAGCGACCGGCGAAACGCTGCTCACCGAACCGCTGATCGCCGGCGAAGATCTGGTCGTCGCTTACTATAGCGGCTCACTGGTCTGTTATGATCTCGCCAGTGGAGAGCTCAAATGGCAAACTTCGCTGAACACCCAAACCGAGTCATCCCCCGCATTTTCAGCCGGGCTGGTGATCGTCGGAGGGGATGACGGCCGTGTAACAGCCTGGCGCGGAAAAAATCTTGTCTGGGAATATCAAACACAAGGCGCGATCAAAGCCTCGCCGACCTGTTTGAATGATCGCGTTTTTATTGGTTCAACCGACGAACATTTTTATTGCCTGGATCTGCTGAACGGCCAGCTGCTGTGGAGTTTTTCTGCAGACGGAAAGATCTTTTTGGGTGCAGCAGCCGATGGCGAAAAGGTGTGCTTTGGCACGACCCAACACACGATTTATTGTCTGGAGGGCCTAAAGGGCAACTTGCTGTGGCGCACTCCAACTTCAGGGGTGATCAGCACCGCACCGGTGATCACTCCTGCCGCCGTTATTTTCGGTTCTCTCGACGATCATCTCTATGCTGTCGATCCGCAAACCGGCGGCCATTTGTGGTCTTATAAAACCCGCGGCCATATTCTCACCCACCCCATCGTGGTCGACAACGGCCTCGTCGCAGCCTCCGAACCGGAAAACATCTACTTTTTTAAAAACCACTAAAAGTGCCGTCATGTGGGGCAACCCCGTCGTTGCCGGCGACGATAGCTAGCGACTGCAGGTCGAGAGGATCAGCGGAACAAAGTCGGTCAATTTTTCCAGGAGCTGGGCCAATTCATCGACCTCAGGGCCAAACGCCAAGGTCAGGGCGGGATTTCGGGTGTGGGACTTGATCGACAAGTCCTCGATGTTGCCGTGATCGCTGGTGATCAGCACCAGCGTCTTTTCCAGTTCAATCCTTTGGATCAGGGAGAGCAAAAATCTTTCCAATTTGCGCAACTCACCAATCGCACGCGCGAAATCCTGGGCATGCCCGGCTCGATCAGTCTGAAAAAACTCAAAGAGCACAAAGTCATACTGTTGTGCTCGGTCAGCGACGATCGCACCGGCTTCTTCAGGCGTGAAAAGCGGAACGGCAAATCCTTTTGCCTGCAACATTTCATTGGTAATATCCTGGTAGATCGAACGTCGGCCGAGCAGATCATCGAGAGTGAAAAACGGCAAACCGGCATAAAGATTGGCCAGGGTGGTCGTCGAGAGATAGCGGACGATATCATACGGATTGTGATCGAAAAAAGGCGGTTGAAAAGTATTGAGAAAGGCGGCACGGCACCCGTGTTGCTGCAGCTGTTTCAACAGAGACTTTTCCTGCAGAACACCGCGGAGTCTCGCGTTCGGAAAACCGCTCAGATGGTGTCCGAGCATTTGTGAAGTGTTGATGCCAGTCAACAGCGCAGTCTGGCCAGTCGCACTTTGCGGCAATCCAGACACGCCGAGCGTTGCATCGACCCCGAAAGCGATCCCGCCATGCAGAATCGGTTTCGGATTGGATTCATCTTGAAAAAGGGAGAGGAGCTGAAAAGAATCGCGTGCCAACGGATTGCGCGTTGAATCGTTGACTCCGACGCCCAAGCCGTCAACAAAGATCAATATGAAATGTTCGACTTTATTCGATCGGCGGTAATTCTGCAACCGTTTCCTCTCAATAGAGGGCCTGAATCCTTGCGCCGGGGTAATAATGTGCCAAAATTTGCTTTAAGGTATAGCCTTGCTCGGCCATGACTGCGGCACCGATCTGACACATTCCCACGCCATGCCCCCATCCAGCCCCTTTTAGCAGAAATGCAGTAGGCGCCTGGGCGTTTCCCTCGGGTTCAACCACAAAACAACTGCTGTAAAGCGTTTTCTCTGACAACAACCGGCGGATTTTCAGTTCGTTTTCCACCCGCAGTCGATTCTGGTTGCCGATCAATTCGATTTCGATCAGCCGTCCCGAAACACTTCGGCGCAACGGCCGTATTTCGAGCAAAGTGCCGATATCGACTCCGGTTTCATGGCGGATGCGATTTTCCAACTCTTTGCATTCCAGGCGTTCTTGCCAACGAAAATAGTTGCGAGAATATTCGGCAACACTTTTATCCGAAACAAGATCGACATTACAAAACACTTGCACAGGCGTGGTGATCCATTGCGCGATATGGGACTCCTGGCTTAAATCGAGCGTTCGCGGAACTCGATCTTCCGGCACATCGAACCGCCCAATCAGATGGGAATGGGGCTCGCCCTGCCAAATGGCGCTAACCTCCTCGGTATGGCCGCCACAGATCGCCGAAAAAGGGGTCAGACAAACTTTGCCATCCAAAGTGAGAACCATCCCTCGAGTCTCGGCCACGGCGCGGTCGGTTTCCGGAGACTCTTTTTCCATGCCGGAATAGGCTTGACAATGAACATCTGCACAATAGTCAAATTCCGCATCGGTATGGCGCTGTGAAAAATGGTAAACGGCAAAGGTCCGCGCGACCACTGCTTGCCCTTTGAGTGCTTCCAGAGCAAAAGTCGAGGACATCTCCTGCGGCACCACTCCGCGCAAGTACTCCTCCAGCGGCAAAACATTGACAACGGTCAATTTGCCGCGTCCATCGATCATCACCTCTATCTCGCCACGAAAAGTTCGATCTTCGACGCGTTGCCAATGGTATCCTGCACCGGCGGTGATCTTCTTGATGCGAAAAAAAGGTCCGCTCAACCTGATCGCCTGTTCTGCTTCCAAAACAGCGCCATCCGGACTGGTCAACCGCAGTTTTCCTTTTGTGCGGAAGCGCTGATCAAGCACCACCTTGGCTTTCAGATTGAGACGTTGTCGCGCTTCTTCAGCCGCTGCAAGGCTGGTATAAAATGTGGGATGATAGAGCTGTTGCACTCGTGTATCAGCGATCCGCTGTCTTCCGGCATAGAGAATCTCGCCTTTTTCCAATCGTTCGATGGCCAAGCCCTGGCTGCGCAATTCCTCCAGCTGGCGGTTGATGACATCGCTGTTGCGCGACTCTGCAAACAACAAGCGGTAAATCTGCAAGGAATCCGTATAGCTCTCGACAACACTGACCCTCCACACGCCCATGACTTTTTCCGGTTTGCGGGGGCGCGGAGTTTGGGTCAGGATAAAAAAATCACCTTGCGGTTCGATGGCCACGCTGTCTTGATTTTGCAGCAGACCGATTCGAACAATGGGGCTGGCGACTGTCTGCGGGGCACGATAGCCGGCGCAGGAAGAAAAGATGATCGCACTCCAAGCCACAGCGCCCGCTGCAACGCATACTCGAGCCCGGTCGATTGTCTGCGACCGGGGTTGTCGAAAAAAGGGCAAACGGTTCATGGACACCATTCATGTAGTTTCAAGTTCAAAGCGGAATCATTGATCATAACCAAACTCCCGCAGCCATTTCTCTTTTTTACGCCATTTTTCACGCACCACCACCCACAGCTCGAGAAAAACCGGTCGCTGCAAAAATGCTTCGATCTCTATCCGCGCTTCTTTGCCGATCTCTTTAAGTGCCTTGCCTTTTTTACCGATAATAATCGCCTTCTGGGTTTCGCGTTCGACCACAATCCGCGCCTTGATCACATCTTTCTTGCCTGGCTTTTCGACAAAGTCATCGATCACTACAGCAGTCGAATAGGGCACTTCCTGGCCAAAATTGGTGAAAATCTTTCCGCGAATAATCTCGGCAACAAAGAAGCGCTCTGGATGCTGGGTGATTTGATCGAGAGGATAAAAGGGCGGGTTGACTGGCAGCAGTCGAATCAAAACTTTTTCCAACTCATCCACATTGTCGCCATGGAGAGCAGAAACTGGCACAATATCAGCAAATTCATAGAGATGTCGATATCGATCGATAATGGGCAGCAGCGCATCGCGCGAGATCGTGTCGATTTTATTGATCGCGAGAACGATGGGTTTGCCGACCGCGGCAAAACGAGTTAAAAGAGTTTCATTCTTGCTCTGGTCCTGGTGATCGACATCGACGATAAACAAAATGAAGTCGGCGTCAGCAATCGCCCGTTCCGCGGTGCGCATCATCGCTTCTTGTAGACGGTATTTGGGTTCAATCAAGCCCGGAGTGTCCCAAAAGATCATTTGAAAATTTTCACCCGAGTAGATGCCCAGAATCCGATGGCGTGTGGTCTGCGGTTTTGCTGTGCAAATCGACAGGCGAAATCGCATCAAATTGTTGACCAGGGTGGATTTGCCGACATTGGGTAGACCCACCACCACAATGTATCCAGCCTTGAAAGTCGATTTTTCGCTTGTGCTCATCGCTGGTTTTGCCTTTCGCCGTTCTGAGAAAAAGCGCTCCCGTCATCTCGCGCTGGTAAAGGATCAGGAGCGCTGATCGTGAATGCTGCTTTTTTGGTTCTTGATGATTTATTTGCTTTTCAGAGAAACGAATCCCAGGTTGGTTCATCAGCGAGTGAATCGAGAAGCTTGACGCCGTCCGCCAATTTGAGCAGATGAAAGTGGCAACCATTTCGCAAGCAGCCAGCGACGGTGCCACCGCGAGGGAGAGCCAATTCAAACATCGGTGCTCCGCATTCGGTACAAAGCTGCTGTTTGGCGGTCAGAGATATCCCGCAGGATGGGCAAAAAAACTCGACCAAACCCCGATCTGGAACTTGGATTTCGGTCACATTGCAAAAACTTCCATAGATGGGATCGAGATAGATCAAGCCCTCGTTATCCTGATAGCGAACCTTGACACACACGGAAGCGTAACCGTTGATCAAATGGTCCGGACAAATCAAGCTGTGGCCGTTGCTGCACGCGGCATGATGGATCCGTAGAGCTTTGCTGGGAATCTCGACATACACGATTTCGCGATTTTTATTGGGCATAAACACTCCTTGCTCGCAGCACCAGGCAGATGGGCCGATGAAACGCCCATTTCCGTCTGGGCCATGGGTCGCCAATTGCACGTCTTGCGTTAATCGCTTTATCTCCGGTGCCGGCTCTCAATCCCGGTTGAAATGCTTTTTTGTCTCGAAAACGACCACACCGCTGAGGCCGATCAAACCGATCAAGTTGGGAATAGCCATCAATCCATTCATAACATCAGCAAAAGTCCAGACCAAATCGACTTTGGTGATCACTGCTCCGACGAAAACCGCAGCACAAAAAAAGATGCGATAGAAATAGACGCTGCGCGCACCAAGCAGATATTGCAGCGATTTTTCGCCATAGTAACTCCAGCCAATGATGGTGCTGTAGGCGAAGAAAACCAAGCTGACTGCGACCACCACCCCCCCCCAGGTGCCGGGCAGCGCAGTGCTGAAGGAATTGCTCGTCAGTGCCGCTCCGGTCACGCCGGAAGTCCACGTGCCGGAAGAGAGGATGACAAAACCGGTTAGAGAACAGACAACGATTGTATCGATAAAAGTCTGGGTCATAGAGACCAGCGCCTGGGTGACCGGATCCTTGGTTTGGGCAGCAGCAGCAGCGATCGGTGCGCTGCCAAGGCCGGATTCGTTGGAAAAAACACCGCGCGCGATTCCCCATCGCATGGCTTGTGCGACCATAGCGCCGGAAAAACCTCCCACGGCAGCCATGGGGGTAAAGGCTTTGCTGATCACCAGAATAAACACCTCGGGTACCCGGTCGATGTGGCGAAAAACCACGAACAGCGAGGCGATCATATAAAAAACGATCATGATAGGCACAATCACAGAAGCGGTGCGGCCGATGCTTTTTATGCCGCCCAACAACACCATTGATGTGGCAACAAAGAGCAATGCGCCGACCAGCCAATTCGGGATCAGCGGAAAAACGGTCGATATCGCTTCGGCCACCGAATTGGATTGCACCACATTGCCGATTCCGAATGCCGATATTGAAGCGAATAGAGCGAAAAGAACGGCAAGCCATTTGGCTTTGAGGCCTTTGTCCAGATAGTACATCGGTCCGCCGCTCATTGTGCCGTCGCTGTTGGTGACTCGGTAGCGCACCGCCAAAACCGCCTCGCTGTATTTGGTGGCCATGCCAAAAAAACCAGTCACCCACATCCAAAAAAGGGCGCCAGGACCACCTGCTGCTATGGCGGTAGCCACTCCAGCAATATTACCGGTCCCGACGGTTGCGGCCAGTGCAGTCATCAGAGCTTGGAAGTGACTGATGTCGCCTTGTGCAGCGCCATCTTCCTTGCGCTTGATCAAACCAAGATAGAGGGAAGATCCAAGAGTGCGAAATTGCAAACCCCCCAGACGCACAGTGAGAAAAATGCCTGTACCGACCAGCAGCACGAGCATAGGAGGACCCCAAATCACATCGCTTAAACGTCTCAGCACAAGCAAGATTTGTTCCTGCACATAACCTCCTCATCCATTGGCACAGCTGCGAGCTGGCACCCTCGTTCCGCCAAAAGGTCCGGCAACGGTCGACAGGTCAAATTAATACGATTTGGCGACCAAAACCCGCTGTTGAGAGGGAGAACCACAGATAATGCACTTGCCTTTTTCTTTTTGGGCATCGAACGGAATCAAACGAATGGTTGATTTAGAGCTTTCCTGGAACTTCGTTTCACAAGCTTGCGCTCCACACCAATGCACCCAAAAAAAGCCGCCAGGCTCATCGATGCGTTTTTTGAAATCCTCCAAATCGTCAACAACAAAACTATAGGTCTCTCGATGCTCGAGTGCGCGCTTAAAGAGCGCTTCCTGCATTTCTTGCAGTTTCTGCAAGACAACCTGGAGCACCTGATCCTGGGCAATCGATATTTTCTCTCCTGTGTCGCGGCGCACAATGACCGCTTGCTTGTTTTCGATGTCCTTTGGACCGATCTCGATTCGGATCGGCACACCGCGTTTTTCCCATTCGTTGAACTTGAATCCAGGGCGATATTGATTGCGATCATCCACCTTGAAATCAATCTTGCCTTTCCAGGAGGCGGTCAGTTCACGCACATGGGAAATTACCGCAGCCATTTCATCGTCGCTTTTCCAGATTGGCACCACGACAACCGGCAATGGAGCGAGGCGGGGCGGAACGATCAAACCGTTGTCATCGCTGTGTGCCATGATGAGAGCGCCTATGAGGCGGGTGGAAACGCCCCAACTGGTGGCCCACACATAATCCGAGACTCCGTCCTCATTTTGGAATGTCACATCGAATGCCCGGGCAAAATTCTGTCCGAGGTTATGAGAAGTTCCTGCCTGCAGCGCCCGACGGTCCTGCATCATCGCCTCGATACAATAGGTATGCACAGCCCCGGCAAACTTTTCGCTTTCAGTTTTGACGCCGGTGTGGACAGGAATCGCCAAATACTCTTCTGCAAATTGGCGATAAACCTCGAGCATCTGCCGCGTCTCAGCTTCAGCCTCTGCTGCCGTTGCGTGAGCCGTGTGCCCTTCCTGCCAGAGAAATTCGGTGGTGCGCAAAAAAAGACGCGTGCGCATCTCCCAGCGCACAACATTCGCCCATTGATTGATCAAAATTGGCAAATCGCGATACGATTGAATCCACTTTTTATAGGTCGACCAGATGATTGTCTCAGAAGTCGGGCGGACAACCAGCGGCTCTTCCAACAATTTGCCGCCGCCATGCGTCACCACCGCCGTCTCAGGCGCAAATCCCTCAACATGCTCGGCCTCTTTCCGCAATAAACTTTCCGGAATGAAAAGCGGGAAATAGGCATTGACATGCCCGGTTTCTTTGAACATCTTGTCGAGTTGACCCTGAATTTTTTCCCATATGGCATAACCATTGGGCTTAATCACCATACATCCCTTGACACTGGAATGCTCCGCCAGATCGGCTTGCGCGATCACATCGAGATACCAGCGCGAATAGTCTTCGGAGCGTTTGGTTATTCCTTTTGCCATTTACGTCTTCCATTCCGCTGTTTTACCGCATGCCGCTCTTCTGCGGATGCGGTGTGTGTTCATAGTTCTTTGGCAGCAGAAAAACTTGTCTGCTATCGCTCATGAATTGATTAGGGCGCGGTCGGCAAAGATGCATTCAGCCATCTTTTCATGCGGAAAAAGGTAGCACGCGCGCGGATCAACGATCCCTGCCAAACAATACAATTCGCGCCTCTTTTGCTCCACGCCGTGGACTGTTTCGCTGACATCGACCAGGGCGCCTTTGGGACATTTCAGGCAGGGTTCGGGTTGGTGTATAAAAAGAGTGGCGACTTGCCGAGCGACCAACGCCTCACTGTTTTTCCAGGTCGGTTGTTGTGAGCGTTCCTCGAATTCAATCCGATTGGTACGGCCGATCAGCACCCGACCGCGGTCAATGCTCACCCGGCCTTTTGCTTCAAAACAATCTCCAGAGGCTAAACGATATCGCTCCTGTTGGGCAGGAGCAATGTCGATATAAAAAATATCCTCAAACGATTCTCGGTCAATAAAACCTTTTCGCACAACAAGGACATAGCCGTTCAATCGAAAATAGTTTTTTCGCCCCATGACCTCTTTGCGAAAACGGGGCTTGACACTGTCGATCTGGCAGTAAAACTCGACCTCACGGCCGGTCAAGCTTTCTATCCAGTCGTCAAACTCTTGTATCTGCGAGAGAAATCGCTCGTATTCTGCGGCAGTCAGCAGCAGCGCGGGTTGCAGGTGGACTTTCTCATCTTCATAATATCGGCATCCATCGCAAAGACGCCCGACATAGTGATATTTGCGCACACAACTCTTGCCTTTCTCCAACAGACGGCATGACCATTTGAAATAAATACAGCCTTGCGGAAAACACTGTTTTTCCTTCAGGACATGATAAGCCGACACACGGTAGCTGAAACGGGCGTGCGAACTGTATCGACAGCTAAAAACGTCCTGACGTTTATACGGATTGATCAAGAAAAACCTCTGTTGAATTACCTGATCATTCATGCGACAGAGGAAATGACCCATTGGCTGTAGAAAGAACAAAATCCCTGGTCAATTTTCGCTTTCCAAAGATCCGGCTGAAATTATCCTAAAGTGGAGAAATGGATCTGACCCGCACAATACATAAACCCTGTCGTCCATAAATCGGCCTGAATATCCCAATACTTAATTATGGAATGATCAAGGCAAGGACAAAAGACAGAGCAAAATAACACTTGTATCCTGTATCGGCAGAATTAGAGATGATCAAACAAAAATGTAAACACTCGTTTAATGTTAATCAAGACATTTCTTTTCCTAATAGAGTGATCAACCGCTCTCAAGCAGATGCGCAAAAGATTTGTGTTTGTTGGGGATTTGCGTATATTGGTTTTGTTCAACGCTGAGATGAAAAAGGAGAGGCTATGCACTTTGCCCTGATCGACACAATCATTCTGTTTCTCTACCTCATTGGGGTAACAGGATTCGGTGTTTGGATAGGTAAAAAACAGCGCAACACACGAGACTACTTTTTAGGCGATCGCAATTTGCCGTGGACGGCTGTCTGTTTTTCCGTTGTTGCGACAGAAACCAGCACCTTGACCTTTATCAGTATTCCAGGACTGGCCTATTTGACCAACCTGAATTTTCTCCAAATAACCGTCGGATATCTGATTGGCCGCACAATTATCAGCTTCACCCTGTTGCCCGCCTATCATCGCGGGGAGTTGGTCACCGCCTATGAACTGCTTGGCAAGCGCTTTGGCATGCGAATGCGCCGCTTTTCTTCGCTGGTTTTTCAGATCACCCGCATGCTGGCCGATGGAGTGCGATTGTTCGCAACTGCGATTCCACTGGCGGTGATCACCGGTCTGGATTATTCGACCAGCATCTTGATCATCGCCGTCGCAACCGTTGTCTACACCTATATCGGCGGCATTCGCGCGGTGGTGTGGATGGACGTCATCCAGATGGCGGTCTATATCGGCGGGGCACTCTTGGCCGTCGCTGTACTTTTGCACACGATTCCTGGCGGCTGGCCCGCCATCCGCACGACCGCTGCTGCAGCAGGCAAATGGGACATCATCAATCTCGGATTCGACGGCTCGGTCAGAGATTTTTTTAAGATCAACTATACTCTGATCGGCAGTCTCCTGGGTGGAGCGTTTCTGAGCATGGCTTCACATGGAACGGATCATCTCGTTGTTCAACGGCTTCTGAGCTGCCGATCGCTGCAAGACAGCCGCAAGGTCCTGATCACCAGCGGTTTTCTGGTTATCGCCCAATTTGCGCTTTTTCTCTTTTTGGGTGTGCTTCTCTATGTCCATTACAAGGGCGCAGAGATGCCTTCAGATGAAGTGTTGCCGCGCTTTGTTGTTGAAGGTTTGCCGCCTGGTGTATCGGGTTTTATCATCGCCGGCGTGTTCAGCGCCGCCATGTCCACTCTGAGCGGCTCTCTCAACTCACTCGCCTCGGCGTCCATGCTCGATATCTACAAGACCGGGTGGGGTAAGCACAATACAGAAAGAAGGGATTTATTGGTCTCCCGCCTCCTGACTTTCTTCTGGGCTATTGTTCTGATCGCAGGAGCCATGCTCTTCAAAGACAGAGACAACCCGGTGGTGGAACTTGGTTTGGCCGTCGCATCCTTTACCTATGGCGGTTTGTTGGGTGTTTTTTTTCTCGGTTCTTATTGTGCCAGAGCGACAGAGGATGATGCCCTGATTTCCATGTGGGGAGCTGTTTTTTTCATGACCTGGATAATCGGGCCGCAGGGGTTGACAGCCATTGTTTTGACAATCATCAATTGTGCTGTCGGAGCAGTGCTGTTTTTACATCTGCGGAAAATGGCCAATCGCATCTTTATGATCGGCTGGGGGATTTTAATGGTGATCCTGCTTTTCGGTTGCCGCGCTGCAGAAATCTCGTTTCCCTGGTACGTCCTTATCGGCTGTACGGTATCGCTGGCGATCGGTCTGGTTTTTAGCCGCTTTAAAGACCAAACGATGCCGAATTAAGAAAGAGAATTTTCGCTATCGAGCTTGAGCACCTTGGCCAAATCCACCGAAGGACGAGTAGGCACATCGCGACCTTCCAAGGTGATGCCACGATCATGCAATTGCTGGAAATTTTTAATATCGCCATCATCGACAAAGATAAAGGGCGCGATTTGATTTTTCCCGGGGCGAAAATGCATACCACCGACATTCACTTCTGTAATGGAAAGACCGGCGTTGACCAGGTCAACGATGGTCCGTGGAGAATCGACCAACAACAGGATTCGCTCGTTTTTAAGTGTTTCAGGTTTGAGATATCCAATTGTCTGCTGCAATGTCAATACCGAAGCTTCGATGTCATTGGTCACAGCGGACATGTAGATGGTGCGCTGCCATTCTGAATTGGCCACCTCATCGCTGCACAACAAGATGCGTTCCGGTTTCAACACATTGCGCCAGCCGACTACGACCTGACCATGAATCAAACGATCATCAATCCGCACCTGCACCAAAGGCATAGCGTGATTTCTCCTCAGGAATGACTAGGTTTTTTTTCGAACGGGGTGATTCCGCGAATACCGTCTTTGGCGACGATATCGAGCAACTCATCGATATCAGCTTCATCTCGTTTGGTCATAAAAGACAACACCATCGACAAATTGACACCGGATATGACACGAACCGAGGGATGATTGACAGCGACTTCCACCGATACATTCCAGCAGCTGCCTCCTTTGAGGCTGGCCATGATCAATACGCCCTCCTCTATGGCACTCGGCTGATTGACCAGCGACAGCAGCCGCTGCTTGATTTCATCTGCTGACCTATCGGTTACCGCAAGAGCATGCAGTCCCTCTGTGACACCCATGATTCCAGTAACCGCATCGATCAACGCTTCCCCGATAGGACCGTGTGTCAGCAAGATCGCTTGTTTCATGTTTGACCCTCGTTCTTCATTTTGGCAATCAGAGCCTCGTTGAATTCGCGGGCGCTATGGACTCCGAACTGTTTGAGCTTTTGATTTAGAGCCACGGCTTCCGCAATGACCGTCAAATTTTT
This sequence comes from bacterium, assembly GCA_029565675.1. Classification (GTDB taxonomy): domain Bacteria; phylum Zhuqueibacterota; class Zhuqueibacteria; order Residuimicrobiales; family Oceaniaggregativiventaceae; genus Sulfursilanivivens. The sequence continues at coordinate 233,515 of JAKQNP010000002.1, read as the reverse complement.
GCCCGGCAAAATAGGCAATCGCACCAGCGGCAGCTTTACATTGAGGATTTCGATGGTTTGATCATCTACACCGATGCGTTCATATTCAGCTTCTTCATCCCAATTTTCCAGCCGCAGCACCACCGCAATGGTCTTGCGGCCGCGAATGGCACGTATTCCAAACATCCGCCGGATATCGATAATTCCCAAACCTCTGACTTCCATATAATGGGCCAGCACATCATTGGGCTCACCCTGCAAATTGTTGAGCCCGACGCGAATCAGGCTGACCACATCATCAGCAACCAGTTGATGGCCACGCTCGATCAGATCGAGGGCGAGTTCGCTTTTGCCAATAGCGCTTTCGCCCAAAATCAACATTCCCACACCGTATACATCGACCAGAGATCCGTGAATGATATCAACAACGGCAAAAACAGACTCGAGATACTCGCTCAGGTAATGGGTGACTGTCGTTGTGCTCAGCGGGGTGCGAAAAAGAGTAACCCCCTTTTGATTGGCAATTTCGATCAATCCCATCGGCGGGGTATTGTTGTCGGTGATGACAACGCATGGCAAATTAAAAGAAAACACCTTTGAAATGGCCTGAATCCGTTCCTCCCCTTGCAGCGTATTCAAGTAGCCGACTTCGGTGTTGCCCATGATTTGCACGCGCGAATAGGTAAAGACTTCGACGAAACCACCCAGAGCGAGGCCCGGACGATTGAGATCCTTTTCATGAATTTCACATCCAAAGCTGCATTCGGAGTTGATTATTTCAAGGTGAATGCTCTCGGCACAAGCCTTGTAGAGATCGCGGACAGTTATAAATGATTTTTTGTGCTTTTCTTGCATAGCTCGCTCAATGGCTCAGGTAAACCGATCGGACGCCGACCTTTGCCGATTCACCGCCGAGCTGCTTGCCAATGAAAGATCGGCAGCGGACAAGGCGTGAATCCTTTTGCTCTAAACATGAAGGGGTGGGACGATAGAATCAGTCCCACCCGAAAGTCGGCACGAACGAGCAAAAACCGATCACTCGTTGTCTGTTATATTCTCAGCGATTCTCTCTTTTTCAAAACCGCGCATCTTGCCTTTATAGCGTTTCAATTGTCGTTCGAGCTTGTCGACGGCGAGGTCAATCGATTTATACATATCGTCGCTCTTTTCGATTACCGCCAACCGCGTGCCATAAACCTTGGCAACCAATTCAGCAACCTGTTCTTGCTTAATATAGTCGAGAACGATCTCAATATCAAGGATACCGTCGTAATATTTTGCTAATTTTTTCACTCTTTCTTCAGCAAACTCTTTCAAACGTTCGGAAGTTTTGAAATGCCGAGCAGTGAAGGTAATTCTCATAGAAACCTCCTGTTTGCATCGATTGGGTAAGCATGGAAAAGGTGCTGTAGGCTGAAAATTCCGTGGTTCAGATTCACCTCCTTTTGCTGCCCAAAAACAAGCGGTCAGCTGTTCAGTTGATCGGCGCAAGAACGCCGGCGCAATTATTCGCGCTTGGCGCGCGGATGTGTTTGGCGATAAACTTGTTTCAAATGTTCTGCCGACACATGGGTATAGATCTGAGTGGTAGATAAACTCGCATGACCTAAAAGCTCTTTGACCGACATTAAATCTGCACCTTCATCCAGCAGATGGGTCGCAAAGGAATGACGCAATGCATGGGGATGAGCGTTCTCTGGCCGCGTTCCCTTTAGGAGATGGCCGCGGACCATACGCGCCAATTTTTGCCGCGTGAATGGCTGCCCATCCTGGAGAAAAATAGGATCGTTGGGATCTGGTTGTTGTCCGAAGACTTTAAAGCTGGCGTCGAGATAATTCATTAATTCGACTTTCACCGCCTGTCCGAGGGGAACGATTCGCGTCTTGTTTCGTTTTCCCGTTACCCGTATGGTGTTCTGCTGCAAGTCGATATGGTTCCAGTGCAACTGAATCAGTTCACTTATTCTAACCCCTGTGCTATAAAAGAGTTCCAAAATCAAACGATCCCGTCTCCCGGTCAGAGTGTCGATTGGCACCAGAGCCAGCACCTGCTCGATTTCATTTTGGGTCAAAAAGTGCGGCAGCCGTTTTTCCAGACGTGGAGATGCGATCCCGATCATTGGATTGGCTGGCAACACCTCCTCACGAACCAGGTATTTGGCGAAAAGGCGCAGGCAGGAGAGTCGACGGGCAATCGTGCGGCTGCGGTAACCGTCGCGGACCATCTGCGAGAGAAAGCCGCGGATCTCTCGCCTTGTCAAATCCGCCAGGGTTATCGCTTTGTTGCCGCGCTGTTGTACATATTCAACAAAACGCAGCAAGTCGGTTCGATAGGCAGCGATGGTGTGTTCTGAACCGCGTTTTTCGCTCTGCAAATTGCGCAGAAAAACATCGATCCAGTCATGTAATAAAATTCGCTCGGTCATCTATTGAATGGTAACTTTTTTTTCCCGAGGAAGCAAGTGCTATTTTCCCCGATAGTGGTAAAAGGACCAACAAAAACGCCACCCGGTTGGGGCGGCGGCAGTTCGGTCTTGAATGCAGCCAGGCAACTCGTTTGCCAAAATCCACAATCCTCTAATGGGGCTGTTGGTTGACAAAAAACTGGAAATATCCATCCGAAGCATTTTTTTCCACATCCAGCAGCACCACGGCCACCAGGTCTTTCATCTCTTCCACATTGACCTGTTGCAAGTCCAAACGTGTTGCGCGGTCGATGATGCGTTCCATCTCTGCATCGGCGATCATGCCCGATTCTCGCAGACGAAAGAGATAGCTGAAAGCGGAGGGCGAAATAATGTCCTTCTCCAGGGCATTCATCTGCCGCCAAATTGGACGGGGCAAATGTAAGAAGTCATCTTGGTCGATCGCGTGGTAATCATCCTCCTCGAGTTCGTCGAGCCAGGAAATAGCTTGCATCACCTCTTCTTCTGAAAAGCCGCGGTCCATCAGCATCTCGGTGATCGTCTGCAGATCGGTATCATCAAAATCTGGACTTTTCATTTCCTGCAGAATGTGTGCCAGTATGCGCAAAATATTCTTATTCATTAATCCTACCTTTGTCGTTCAAAGCCTTTTGGTTAAGCCAGCAAAAAAGTGTCCGATCGAACGGACACTTGCAGCAATATATGAAAAGTGTCACGAAATGCAAGCGTTTTATAGAACGGCCAAATTGCCGGCCGCTGTGGGCGAAAAAAATCATTGCATTATAACCTGATCGAGGGGCCGGATTTTAAGCATTTCGGCCGCAGCAATGTTTGTATTTTTTGCCGCTGCCGCAAGGACAAGCATCATTACGGCCCACCCGCGAGGTTTTCACTGCGGTTCTGGGGGCAGTCGGCGGAACGGCTGACTTTGCTGTGCTCTCAATCGGGGCGCTGATGGTTTGCATGCTTTGCAATGCGGAATGGCTGGTTTCGGTTCGTGTTGGCTGTCGATGCTGCATGCGCTCTTCTTCGACGCCCAATCCCATATCAAAGGCTTTATAGAGCGTGGCAACAACATCCCGATTGATCCGCTCGATGGTCTGCACAAACATCTTGTAGGCTTCGCTCTTGTATTCCAGCAACGGATCTTTTTGACCGTAACCCCGCAGGCCGATACCCTCGCGCAGCTCATCGACGCCGGCCAAGTGCTGTCGCCAATTCTCGTCGATCTTTTCCAACACATAAAAACGCTCATAGCGGGTCGCCAGTTCCGAGCCGATGCTTTCCACCCGGCGCTGGTAGATCGAACGCGCCCACTCGCACAACTCATGCATCACATCAGCAGGATTGCGCCCTTGATCCGATTCGTCCAGCAAGGCCGGTGACTGGCGGAAAATCAGCCGGCAATCCGACTGCAGGCGCAACATCATATTGCGGTCCAATGTGTCGGCATCGTCAAGCGCCTGGGAGATAAGGTTGTAGAGGGTATCGTCGATCATCGAGAAAACCGAATCCCGCACAATTTCGCTGCTGAGCCGCTCTTCTTCGATCCGTAGTTCGCGATAGTTGATTTCAGCATAATGCGCCAGGGCCCAGGCGACCATCTCCTCGCCAAACGTCTCCACCCGTTCAGAATCATCGGTTTCCGGCAAGGATTTTGCCGGCCGCTTGAATAGAATGCTCTCGATAATTTGTGGTAAAAATTTGACCCCCTGCTCATAGCCCTGCGCCGCCGCCGAACTGACTGCTGAAGAAACGGCTGCATGCAGCATCTCCTCGGTAGAAGCCGATGCCAACATCAGTGCATCGTATTCTTTCAGGTGATCGACCACCTTTTGCATCATGCTGCGGCTGCTGGTCTGATAAACCGCATCGAGAAAAACGTTGGTTTGCGCCTCTTTCGGCAATTCCGAATAAACCGGGCCGAAAACGCGCTGCAAAAACTCGGTTTGCTGCGGCGTCAGGTTCTGCACTTGATTGTCGACCGGCACATTGTACTTGCGAAAGCTGTATTCCACTGTTGAACCGACGAAAAAGAGAATCGGCAGAATCCCAAGGACTCGATGGCGCAGAGCATCGCCCTGTCCAGCAGCCTGGAGATTCTGCATCCAGTCCAGCAGAATTTGCTCCAGTTTTTCCCGCCGAATATCGCGGATTTCTGCTGCCGACACCGGCGGTTTCTGCATAAAAACTCTTTCCAGCACCGCAACAAATTCATCAGCGTGCCAGGAAACCGGGGCTGCCGTGAGGCGCAAATATCGATTCATCAAACCGAGCAAAAAGACATGTAAAAATTCTTCATGCCGCAAATCGGCGAACAAAGGAATATGGGCTGCTTGTTCAATTTTTTGCATGCGCGAACGATAGACATCGACTGCCCATTCGCCCAGCCGTTTTTGCCATCGCGCTGCATCGTTGTTCTTTTCCGCAGCGAGAAAATCCGGCTGTACGGCAAAGATCCTCTCCATTTCCTGGCCGATTCCGTCCCAATTCCATTTTGACGGATCTTCCGAACCGGCATTGTGCAGCTGCAGTTTGATGCGGACCAGTTCAGTCAGGATATTCTCGATCGGAGTGTACCCCAAAATGCGGTGGCGAATCTGCATCTCTTTCAGGTGTTGGTCAAGTTCGACTTGCTGTAACACCCATTCCTCGACGCGTTCACGAATTTGGGGCGGCTTGAGAGACTCCAGTTCAGCAACATCCAGGTCGAAACTTTTATTGAAAAATGCCTCCAGGTCTCGCACCAATTCATCCAGCTGCCACTTGTCGCGCGGATCTTCTTCATTAAAATAACGTTTGGATTTCGACCTAACAAAATCCTCTGGCTGAGCGAAACCGAGCAGGTTCTGCCGCCGTTTGTAGATAATCTTGCGCTGATCGTTTAAAACGTTGTCGTATTCGAGCAGCTGTTTGCGGATATCGAAATTGCGTTCTTCGACTTTTTTTTGGGCTCGCTCGATCGAGCGGGTGATGAGCGGATGTTCAATGCGTTCTCCTTGTTCCGCCCCTCCCATGCGGCTCATGATGTTGGTGATGCGGTCGCCGCCGAACAAGCGCATCAGATCATCTTCGAGGGAAAGATAGAAACGGGATGAACCGGGGTCGCCCTGCCGGCCGCTGCGGCCGCGCAGCTGTCTGTCGATGCGCCTCGCCTCATGTTTTTCTGAACCGATGATGTGCAATCCGCCCCGGCCGATCACCTCGGGCGGCAATTTGATGTCCGTACCACGGCCGGCCATGTTGGTGGCGATGGTGATCGCACCGGCAAGACCGGCTTTGCTGACAATTTCGGCCTCTTGTTTGTGGTATTTGGCATTCAGGACAGTATGGAAACGTCCCGATTCCACCTCTTTGCTGACATCGCCTTTCTTGAGCCAATTCGCCACCGGGATACCCCGGCGCGTCAACATTTCGCTGAGGCGCTGGGAAACATCGACAGAGACTGTACCGATCAACACCGGGCGGCCGTCTTCATGCATCTGCAGCGCTTCATCCAACAAAGCTTCGTATTTCTCGCGCTTGGTGCGGAAAATAACGTCGTTATGGTCGATGCGGATAACCGTACGGTTGGTCGGAATCACCACCACTTCCATTTTATAAGTGCCGAAAAATTCCTGGGCTTCGGTCTCAGCGGTTCCGGTCATACCGGCGAGTTTCTTGTATAAACGGAAAAAATTCTGCAAGGTGATGGTGGCCAGGGTTTGGCTCTCTGCTTGAACCTGCACCCCTTCCTTGGCCTCCAGGGCTTCGTGCAAACCATCGCTGAACCGTCGGCCAGGCATCTGCCGGCCGGTGAATTGATCGACGATCACGACCGCTTTTTGCCCGGGCGTAAAACGTCCCCGACCCCGCATATCGCTTTCTTCGAGGGTTTTAACCACATAATCAACGTCGCGATGAAACAGCGTATAGGCTTTGAGAAGTTGAGAAATGTTTTGAATACGCTCTTCAATTTCGTTGTACTCGCGCCAATAGCGATCGTGCTGGGCATCCAAAACCCGGCGCGGTTTGCGATTAAAATGCCTGCGGAACCAGAATTCGATCTCATCGTTGTTCAGCACATACCGAGGTGCATGGCATTTTTCAACCAGCTCGACCACTTCTCGATCATCGAACAAATAGCCTTTGCTTTGCAGGTGCGAGCGATCGCGGGGCAACAGAGCTTCCAGTTCACTGCGATTCTGGACTTTTTTGCTCATCAGTTTGATCACTTCATCGCGAAACTGCAGATATTCCTGTTCATAGTCAAAAAACGGCAAGTCATCGATCAGGGCAGCGCGGGCAGCAGGATTGAAGCGCAAAGGTTCGCCCTGTTCGTCGAGGACAAAAAGCGCATCGAGTTCAATATCAGGGTCCTGCACCAGCTGGAAAAATCGTTCAGCGACCGAAACGCGGTTGTGACGATCTCCCACCAGCCTGCGGTAACCCGCAGTGGAAATGCCATTGATCCGCAGCGACCCGTCGGCGGCAACAGCTACCCCGGCATTGCTGTCATCGGCAATAAAAATCCGCTGCAAAAAACGCCGCTTTTCATTCAGAGCCAGTTCATTTTTATTGAGCGCATCGAACAAATCGCCCAGCTGTTGCTGCGTGTGCAGCAAGGTTTCATACCTGACGCTGACGCTATCGCCCGAGGAGGCGGTTGCTCCCAGGGCCTTTTCCAGTGCGCGATCCAGTTCAATGCGTCGCACCAATTCTGATCTGTCGCCACCACCGTGCTCGGCCTGCCAGCGGTCGACTTCGGCTTTCACCTTTGCAAAAGGCCAACCGAGCAGCTGATCGAGAAACGAATTGGCCAAACCGGTTGGTCGACCCTGACCATCGAAAGCGAAAAGTTGTTGCTCCTTGGACGGCGACGTCAACGCATGATCGATCTGCTCCAGCAAGGTGTGTGCAGAATCGCTGAAATCGCTTAACAGCGATTTTCCCCAATCGGAGATTTGCATCTGCAGATTGTCGAATTGTCGAGAAAGGGTCACGGCCTGCGGCAGAATCGCCGGCGAGGCAAGCAGCGCATCGATATCCCTGACCAACTGCAAAGCAGCTGTCACGCGTCCGGAATAATCATAATCGCTTTGGTTCAGCGTTTGATCATACAAGTTCTGCAGAGTGCGATCGCGTTCTTCGACGAGGGTGCGATCCGGCAACACATAAAGGTCTGGATTGCCGCCCAGCAGAGCAATGCGGCCTTTTTCGGTAATATGCCTGATCACCGCGCCGTTATCGGAAAATTCAAAATAGTCCTGTTTGCGTTCGAGCTGGGTCAGGCTGGCATCTGTATCGCTGCCGTTGCCGCCACTTTCCTTGCGGCGCAGAATTTCACTGACCATTCGGATATAGGGCAAAACTCGCAGATCGCCGTCATGGCGCGCTGCAATCAGTGCCACCCGACCTTCTTCGGTTAAACCGACGATCGCGCCGGATTGGCTGGAAAGTTCAAATAGCGACTCGAGCATGAGCCTTTGGCGATCCTGAGCGATGCGCGGATGGCTTTCGGACAGCTCTTTGCTCTGATCGCAAATCATTGCCAGGACATCGAAAAGTGTTTTTGCCCAGCTCTGATAAGAGTCGTCCTGGCTGCCTTCGCGAATGAATGACTCACCTGCTTCAGAAAAAGCATCGACAACCTTGTCCATCTTTTTGGCAAAGACAAAAAAGTGGTGCCAGGCCGTTGATTTGTCGCTGTGTCTTTCTTGACTGAGCTGATCGATTCGGCTGGGAATCTGTGCCAGGCGTGCGGCCAGGTTATCGATTGCTTTTTCGTCGGCGGGCACCAAATCGTTTTTGACCCCACACAAATAGCACTTTCCGGTCAAGGTCAGGCCGTTGCACCAGCCGGTCAGAGAATCTTGCTGAAAATGGTTTGTACTGTTTTTCTTTTCAGCCAATTCGCTCAGGGATTGATCCAACTCGTCCAGGATTTGAATTTTGTAGGCGATATCCTGTTCACGTCCACCCGAAAGAAATATCCGGCCTTTTTCAGTGATATCGACGATATTGCTTTTTTCGTCAATCACAAAATAGAGTTCGCTATCGACTTGACCCATGGTTTTGGCAACTTCATACTGCCCCTGCAAGCGTTCGATCAGGCGTTTGATGGAAAACTCTTTGGTTAAAAGATCGAGCAATTGCGGATTTTTCGGATCACCGCGGTGAGCGCGCAACAACATCAGGCCAGCTTCATCTGGCTGGCTTTCCACCAGCTCTTTGCCCTGGGTGATCAACTGATTGACCAGTTCTTCCTGCCGTTGATAGAGGTTGGCGACAATCGGTCTGAGTTCGTTGTACACATTGCGGGGCGCGCCGACGGCTCCGGATATGATCAACGGCGTTCGCGCCTCATCGATCAAGACACTGTCGACCTCATCGATAATGGCATAGTTCAGGGGACGCTGCACAACCGACCACACATCGACTGCCATATTGTCCCGCAAATAGTCGAAACCGAACTCGTTGTTGGTGCCATAAGTGATATCGGCGTTATAGGCCTGCCGTCGTTCATCGGGGAGCAGATCGCCGACCAAAGCGGCGGCGCGCAGACCGAGAAATTGGTAGATCTCTCCCATCCATTCGCAATCGCGCTGCGCCAGATAATCGTTGACGGTGACCAGATGGACACCTTTGCCGGCGAGTGCATTGAGATAGAGCGGCATGGTCGCGACCAGGGTCTTGCCTTCACCGGTTGCCATTTCGGCGATCTTGCCCTGGTGCAGGGCAATCGCGCCGATCAGCTGCACATCATAGGGGACCATATTCCATATCGTATCCTGGCCGCGCACTTTCCAGCTTCGGCCACCCAGCCTCCGGCAGGTTTCCTTGACAGCGGCGAAAGCTTCCGGCAGAAGGTCATCGAGCGTTTCGCCCATTCGCAGCCGGTATTTAAATTCCTGGGTTTTTGCTTTCACTTCATCGTCGGTCAGCTCCTGGAAGCGTTCAGCGAAGCGATTGATTTCAGCCACAATCGGTTGGGCGTTGCGAAGAAACCGATCGTTATTGGTACCGCCCATGAGTTTGGCAAAAAACTTTTCTGCTCTTTCTTTCATCAAAAAACCTCATTTTCGAATAGAGAAGCGATTCTTCTCCCAGATTCACAGAACCGCTGGAACCAGAATATAAGCAAAAAACCGATCAACGGCAAAATTGTTCCTGCAAAAAAAGGCAAGCCCTGCAGACAGGTGCGCAGATCGCGATTTTCTGGTTAAACGACGGCCAGCGCAACAGCCGATTGCGACAGCGGGTGGTGGCAGGCGAATTGCTCTGTCAGCAGCCGATCTGCTCCGATTTGTGGTCAGAGGAAATTGGAATATCTACGCTCAGTCGGTTTCGTCTCGCAGCCCGCGACCTGTTTTGATCAGCAGATTACCCTTTTTCAACTCCACCAGCACGGCATCAAGAATGCCGTTGACAAATCGGCCGCTTTGTTCGGTGCTGAATTGTTTGGACAACTCGATGGCTTCATCGATCGACACTTTGGGTGGGATATCCCAAAAATGGAGAAATTCACAAATCGCCATGCGCAAAATCAGGCGGTCGATGATAGCAATGCGTTCAAATTCCCAATTGTCGGTATGCTCGCGAATATGCCGGTCGATCTCTTCCCGATATTCAGCGGTTTTTTCGATCAGTTGCTCAGAAAATTCGAATACCGCAGGGTCGAGGACAAAAAAATCAGCCAGATCTTTGCATACTTTTTGTACGCTGTTTTCCGACAGTTCAAACGCATACAGCCCTTGCAAGGCGATTTCGCGTGCTTTTCGGCGCGTGCCTGCCGGCGATGCGCTAACCCCCTCTTCCAGTGGATCATCAGAATGAGTTGACGTAGTCATTCCACCCGTAGATATCTTTGCATTGACCATTGATGTACTCAAAAAACCGTGTTTGTATTTTCTCGGTTATCGGCCCCCGCTTGCCTTCCCCGATCGTTTGCCGATCCACCGAACGAATCGGTGTCACTTCTGCAGCTGAACCGGTAAAAAAGAGTTCGTCGGCAATATAGAGCATTTCCCGCGGAACATGGATTTCGTGTACCGGGATATCCATCTCTTTGGCGATCGTCAAAACGCAATCGCGAGTGATGCCCGGAAGAATGCAAGCGTCGAGCGGTGGCGTATAGAGCTGGTTGTTGCGCACCAAAAAGAGATTTTCACCACTGCCTTCGCTGACGTGTCCCTGGTTGTCAAGGCCGATACCTTCGCTGTATCCATCCGCCAGTGCTTCCAGTTTGATCAACTGGCTGTTCATATAATTGGATGCCGCTTTGGCCAAAGCCGGCATGGTATTGGGCGCCATACGGGTCCAGCTGGAAACGCGCACATCGACGCCCTGAGCAAGCGCTTCTTCCCCGAGGTAGCGGCCCCAATTCAATGTCGCCACCACCACGTTCACCGGGCACTTGCTGGGATCGACGCCCAGAGCCTTATAGCCGCGAAAAACAATCGGCCGGATATAAGCTGAATCATAGTGATTGATTTTAACCACCTCTTTGCAGACCTGAATGATTTCCGCCTGGCTAAAAGGAATTGGCATGCGGTAAATTTTAGCCGAATCGAACAATCGCCGGATATGAGCCTGGAGCCTGAAAACGCTTGGCCCATTGGGGGTGCTGTAACAGCGAATGCCTTCAAAAACGCTGGATCCATAATGCACGACATGCGACATCACATGAATCGTGGCATCCATCCAATCGACCCACTTGCCGTCAAACCAAATCTTGCTTTTTTCATCTCTAGGATCCATAACTGGTCTCCTTGGTTACTTGTCGAAAATCGGCAATCTCCGCCCTCTGACTGGGCAATCGATATGGTCAAAGAGAGCTGACCCATCGAGCCAGAATGAGTCCAGATGATTTATTGAAGATCTTTTACCCGCAGTTGAATATAACGCCTGCCCAAATAATCATTTTCATCGATAACATAGGCCATATCCAATGACGCCGGTCGTGAAATCAGCCTTTGGAGCCATTCGCCCATATTGAAGCCGATGACGTCAAAAGTCTGCCGTCCTTGGCCGACACGTAACTTGAGGTGATTGGTGCCGACAATCGTCGGTGTGCCAACCACATGCAGATTCTTGCTGACAAAAACCGGCCGCATATTTTTGGGACCAAATGGCGCGAATCTCTTTAAGAGTTTGAGGAATTGTTCATCGATCTGGTCCAAATGTATTTCCGCATCGATATTCAGCTTGGGGATCAACATGTCGGGCGACAATTTCTGCCGCGCGATCTCTTCAAACCGCTCGCGAAAAGCAGGTATGTTTTTCTCTTCAATCGTCAATCCGGCAGCGTATTTATGTCCGCCATAAGCAACCAATAGATCTTCACAACTCTTGATGGCTTGAAAGAGATCGAATCCATCGATACTGCGCGCTGACCCCTTGCCGATACCATCCTCGATCGATATCAGGACGGTCGGACGGTAAAATCTCTCCGCCACCCGCGAAGCAACGATGCCGATCACCCCAGAGTGCCATCCTTCTTTGGCCAGAACCAGAGACCGCGTGTGCTCCGAATCGAAAAGCTCATCCGCAGAAACCAGCGCCTCGCGGAATGTGCCTTCGTCAATATCCTTGCGGTGGCGATTTTCCATTTCCAAAATATTGGCAATTGCGCGAGCTTCTGCCTCATCCTCAGTGGTCAGCAGTTTAACTGCGCGTTCGGCGTCACCGAGCCGACCGACTGCGTTGATGCGCGGTGCAATAATAAAAACAATGTGGCCGGTGCTGATCTCCCGCCCATACAAAGCGGCAACGTTGATAAGCGCTTTGAGCCCAATATTCTCCGTTGAATTCAGTTTTTGCATACCCGTCTTGACAAAGAGACGGTTTTCATCGATCAAGGGGACGATATCGGCGGAGGTGCCGATAGCGACAAATTCGAGATAGTGTTCAAGAATGGAGGAATCGATTCCCATGCGCTGGAGCAGTCCTTGCGCCAATTTGTAGCTAACGCCGACACCTGCCAACTCTTTAAATGGATATTGACAATCGTGTCGCTTTGGATCGATCACTGCCACAGCTGCAGGGAGAGTCGGGCCTGGTTCATGATGGTCGCTGACAATAACATCGATTCCCACCGTGCGAGCCAGTTCGATTTCTTCGTGACCGGTCACCCCACAATCCACTGTCACGATCAGATTGATCCCCTGTTCAGCAAAACCCTTGATCCCCTTCTCTGAAAGACCATATCCCTCTGATCGGCGGTCTGGGATATAATAAAAAACCGAAGCGCCGATCTCTTTTAAAATCATGTAAAGAAAAGAGACCGAGGTGATGCCGTCAACGTCATAGTCGCCATAGATCAAAATGCGCTCATCGCTGAGGACCGCGCGGCGCAACCGTTCCACTCCTTTATCCATATCGGTGAGCAAAAACGGATCATAAAGTTGATCCAAAGACGGACGAAAGAATCGCTGTGCAGATTCCAAATCACGAATCCCTCTGCTGATCAATATTTGCGCCATAACCGGCGGAATTCGCAATGTCTCAGCAAGCGACTGGATCTCGTCACCACGACAATCATTTCCGATAATCCATCTGAGCTGCATTAGAGCGTGCTCCCTGAAAAAAAAACTAACCAGAGCAGGTCGATAAGCCGAATTCTGTTGTTCCGCAATGCGGAACCGACGATCATCTATCTGGGATCGACGTTGCCATCGACCTCGAGCGACCTACCCAAGGGTCAAACGAGACGGGCCGCCTCTTCCCTTTTATTTGGTCTTGCTCCGGATGGGGTTTGCCATGCCCTTGTTGTCACCAACAAGGCGGTGAGCTCTTACCTCGCCCTTTCACCTTAATCCGCTGAACAGCGGAATGTTTGCTTTCTGTGGCACTTTCCCCGTTTCACAACGAGTCCGTGTTACGGACCATCCTGCCCTGTGGAGTTCGGACTTTCCTCATTCCGTTTGGCAACGGAACGCGATCGTCTGACCTGCTCTGGCTCACTATGAAAATTACTTTTCCTGGCCGGCCACTTCTTTGTCCGGCACCCAAACTAAAATACGGCCGCAGACTTCGCACACATAAAGATGATTCATCATGCGAATCTCCATGCCTCGCTGCGGCGGAATACGTGAGGAACAGGCGCTGCATGCGCCGTTGGCCAAATAGGCAACCGCCGAGCCTCCGCGGCCGCGCCTGATCCTCTCGTACTGGCTATAAATCTGCACATTCAAGACGTTCAAAAAACGCTGCCGCTTTTGCTTCAACAGAGCTTCCTGCTCAGCAGTGCGCGACAAGACCTTGTGCAGCTGTTCTTCACCAACAGCCAGCTCTTGCCGCCGGTGTTCCAGCTCTTCCTGCAGACTCTGCAGCTGCACTTTGCTCGCCTCGATCCGTTCGTCAAGCTCCAGGTTGTTGAATTCCAAAGTTTCCGCGTTGCTCTCTGCCTGCTCAATTTCCAGGGTAATGGCATCGTATTCTTTGTTGTTTTTCACCTGAAAGAGCTGCTGTTGATACTTTTTCAACTTTTCTTTTAACTCGGCCAACTCGCCTTCTTGAAGGCGCTTTTGCTGCTGACTCGTTTCGACTGAAGCATGTAAAGCATCGGACTTTTCTTGTTGTCGCTGCAATTCGGTCTTAAGTTGTTCTACCCTTTTCGGCAGATCACCCCTGGAGAGCTCCAACACCAACAATTCTTCATCGATTTGTGCCAGTTCGATTAAAGTCTGCAAAGCTTGTCGCAAATTTGTTCTCCTTATCGCTCAATACTTACCCCGCTGCATGGGATCGAACAATCCATTCCTTCACCCATTGGGATCAATTGACAACCCCAAATAGAGACAGCACTTAGCCGTCTATTTGTTTTCTCCAGCTCCCAGGTTTCGGACAAGTTCAGCCGCGACATGGAGACTGGTGCAGATTTGTTTATGAATAAAAAAAGTGCAACCTTTGGGATGCACTTTTTAAACAGATTAAACCGTTTTTGTGGATTATGCCGTAACAGGATTTCGTGGCTTTTTTGTCTCTCATTTACTTCTGCAAAGAACCAAAGTTTAAGGTCGAAGCACGACCTATCATCACCCGCTTTGGAAACGCGGTACTTTTTTTAGAAGAACTGTTTGTTTCGCCGAAAAATGAACAGGCAACGAAGCTACTGTAGAATTTTAACAAAAAATACTTTAGAAATCAAGAACAATTTAGGAGGTCGAACTGGCTGTTCTGCCGGTCGGGGTCGCCGTAGACCAGCGACCCTGTCAGCCGCCGAGAGTGTAATCGCTGCTCTGCATAATCCGTTCGAGTTTTCCGTCTGGATAGTGCAACTCGACAGACTTGAGCTCGATCCGAGGTTGAATCGCCGGAATGTAAATTCGATCGATATGGACCACAGCTTTTGCTGAAGAAAATTGTGCCGCGCCGACAAAACCGCCGAAATGGTCACTGCGGCCAAAAGCGACATGAAAACCCAGCTTTTCGTCCAGCAATATTTCGCCGATCGGCTCGATTCCGAACTCAGACAACACGCCAAAGCCGAGTTCTGCCATATTGCCATAAGCGGGTTCATTCCGCAAATGCTCGCGCTCTTGTTGTGCCATCGCTCCTTCACCGTTGACCGATCGCGCGCGATTCTTGTCGATCTGATAATAGACGATCTCATTCTCGAATTGAACAGGCAAAATCCCTTGCGTAGCGCTGCACTCCTTCGCCTCTCCTTCATATGGCACGATATAAGCCTCTCCGCTCGGGAGATTTCCAGCTGTACCGCGTTCCGGAAAGCGGCCACCGCTGGCGTGCGCCGTGCGATTCCGCAGATCGAAAATCATCTGACAATTTTCTCGCCCATCGACACAAAAGCCAACTGCAGCGTGATCAGCACGATCGAGTCGAGTTTTGAGCGCCATTACCCGGCTGTTGACGAGACCATAATCGATCCGCAGAGCGGGAATCATGGCAAGGCAAAAACCGGGCATGGTTGCCGCGCGAAAATGGTAGGTTCGGGCGGCGATTTTCAAGGGTGCCGTGGTTGAGTATTCGGTCGGCGCCAAAAATAGGTTAAATCGGCTAAAAACCGATGAAAAAGGTACCAGGACACCTTGCCGATCGAGATCAGCCGTTTTGGTCAGGTTTGGCGAATCCGGGTTCACATAAAAGCCATTTGGTGGCAGATCGGCGTTATTGGAGCCCACACTGGGATAACAGACCAATTGAACTTCAGCCAGGTGCAATTCCGCAGCCAATCGTTTCAAAGCCTTTGTCCAATCAACGGCCAAACGCCGCCGCGCCTGCCAGTCCGGATTGTCTTCCTGGCTGTCGCGCGGTACATCGAGCAAAACCGCCAACGCCTGCTGCGCCTCGATCGGCGGAAACACCGAAGGGATCAATTGCAGCCAATCCTTTTTATATAATCGATGCATGATTCCCTCGCTATTGGATATTTGGCATCCGATCGATCGGTGCCTGCGGCGATGGCTGTTGGCGACCGGTTGCATCGCTGGCAAATCGAATACGATCAACCGACGGATTCATAATGCACCTGGTAGTGAGCAAGAAGGCGTTTCAAGATCGCCACCGCTTTTTCCAAATCTTTGACTTTGATGATTTCATCTCTGGTATGAGCCCATCGAATATCGCCGGCTCCCCACAAGAGGGTATCATAGCCAGCCGCGGAAAAATGGCCGGCATCTGAATACCATGGTTCTTCTTTTTGTACAAACTGCAATCCCTCATCGGCCATCGCGCGGGCGAGGGTCGACAACAGCAATGAATTTTCCTGCACCCGATAACCGGGATCGCACTGGATCTCGCTCCATTCCACTTTACCAGCCTGGTCGTCGATCACCTTTATTAGAGCGTTTCGAAATCCTTTGATATCGATTCCGGGATCACAGCGAGAATCGACTTCCACGCGGCATGAATCCGGAATCATGTTGATCATCGATCCGCCGTGAATGGTCGTAAAAGAAAAAGTGGTATTCCCCGTGCCACACCACTCAGGAATGAGGTGTTGACGGATCGCGTTGATCAGATCAACCATCGAATCAACCGCATTGACCCCGTTTTCAGGTCGGGATGAGTGGCAGGAAACGCCCAGGGTCTGCAAGGCCAACCGCCACAAACCGCGGTGAGCGACCACCGGCTGCAAACCGGTCGGTTCGCCGACCAGGATCGCATCCAGTTGCATTCCCTGTTTGGCTAACCTTTTTGACCCCAGGGTTCCCGCCTCTTCTCCCATGGTGGCAATAAAAAGCGGATTGAAGGCAGGCTGCTTTTGCTGTGAACTCCAGTCAATAATGGCGGTGATCATGGCCGCCATCGTGCCCTTGACATCACAAGCGCCGCGGCCGTAGAGCACACCGTTGTGAATTGTGGCAGAAAATGGCTCAGGCATATCGCCGACATCGACCGTATCCATGTGCGCCGTAAAGGCAATCGAAGGACGAGAAGGATCCCAATACCCTGGGTAGGCGATCAAATTCGGCCGCCCGGGTTCCACCCAGTCGAGCTGACAGCGAAAAGAGCGCGCCTCCAAGTATTTTTGCAGCCACGCCGCCAAATTCGCCTCTCCGCCAAGCCGGGCTGTCTCACTGACGGCCTGGGGAGTAATCGAATTGATACGCACGAGATTTTGGGTTAATTCGACAACCGATCGATCCATACTTTATCTTTCTGCCTATGCATGCACCACAGGTTTGACGAGCTGTGTGTTCCAGCGACACACTTAAAGCATGTCACCTTGTCCGAGCAACCCATAAACGCCAGCGCGCAAACGTCTATCATCTGCACAAGATCATACCTGAAAGCGGCGGACATTCGATCTGGCCTCCGCTGACGCGACGCAGCGGCACGACTCCAGCGCTGCTGTCGTCTGCCAATAATTCCCAACTGCCTTCCGGAATTGCGAACCGCGCACCGATTGTGCGCTGTGGATTCATCAACACCAGGATATCACGAGTGTCCCCGGAAAATTTGCGGGGTAGATAAACCCCCAGGCTCATCGGGCTATCGCCGGACATAAAAATCATCTCGTTGCGCGGAGTGCGGCGCAAGGCCGAGTGTTGTCGGCGCAAGGCGATCAAACCGCGGTAATAATCGACCAACTCCCGGTTGATGGCTGCATGGTTATAATTCAGCCAATTGGTCTCATTGTCTTTATTGTAACTGTTGTGATCGATGAACCCAACTGACGGATCCGGAGCTTTTGTTGGTGCGATGACTTTGCTGTGGCCATATTCCTGGCCCTGGGTGAGCATGATCGCGCCTTGAGCCGTGAACAAGATCAGCGCAGCCAATTTATTGATGCGCATTTGCAAGGGCGTCAAGCAGGCATTGGCTGCAAGATCACGGATCGGTTCATGAGCAGCTACTTCACCGCTGCCGATGCGGATAAAGTCGCCCAACGAATGGTCATCATGCGAAGCGAGATAATTGACGCTATGCGCAGGTTTTTGAAAAAGACCGCCTTCCTGCTGCAGCGTACCGCCCAAATACTTTTTGAGGGATTCGAGGCTGTCACCACCCCACCAGCGGCCAAAAATATATCCCAGGCCGGTTTCGGGGTTCTGTCCTTTGATGCCGTTGCGAAACTGATCATTCCATGCCGCCCAGTCCCGTGAGGAAAAAGTGCTGGGCTCATACCGCCCCCCTCCCCAGGGTTCAGCGATGAGGATTACATCCGGATTGATCGAGCGCGCCATTTCGCGGATCTCATCGATCGTTTGCCAATCGAGCATCGCCGCCAGATCAAATCGAAAACCATCAATGTGGTACTCAGACATCCAATACCGGACACTGTCGAGGATCAATCGCCGTGCCATCGGGCGTTCGGTATAAAAATCATTGCCGCAACCGCTGGCTGACAGATAATTTCCTTCTTCATCGAGACGAAAATAATATTTTTTATCGATGAGCTTAAAGCTGTTCTGGTCGTATTGCGCCACGTGATTATAGACCACATCGAGAATCACTGCCATACCCGCACGATGCAGAGCCTTGACCACATCTTTGAATTCTTCAACCTGTCTGCCGTCGTGGCCGCTGATCCGTGCAGGGGTCATCGATCCATCGCTGGCATAATAGCTTTCCGGCGCAAAAAAATAACTGGTCATATATCCCCAGTGGTTGCGGGCATAGGGATTCCAGGTATTGGTCACGCCGTCTACCGGAATGCCGAATGGAATTTCGAGGTTGCCAAACTCGTGAATCGGTAAAAATTCGACCGCGTTGACACCAAGAGAGCGCAGATGATTCAAGCCGCCGCGCGCATCGGCATCGATCAGCGCGGCATAGACTCCCACTTTCTCGCACGATATACCCGCAGACGGATGAGCGACCAAATCCCGCACATGACATTCATAGATCACCAGGTCTTGTGCTGCGATCCGCACCGGCGCATCATCCTGCCAGTCGTATGCAGAAAAGTCGCGGATAAGGGCTTGCGAGCGATGCAGATATTCATTTTTACTGGCGACGGCCCGGCTGTATGGATCGGCCACCCAGCGGTCACCGGCAAAGTTTTCTGAAGCGCCATCAGGTCCATCGATGCGGTAAGCATAGCTTTTGCCAAAATGCAGGCCCGGCAATCTGACGCACCAAACTCCATCCGCATCCCTTTCCATCGGGTAGAGAAGGGCAGCGGATTCATCCAGGTTGGCAAACAACCCCAGAGTAACCCGTTGTGCACGCGGTGCGAAAAGGCGAAAGATCGTCTCGTCGTCAGTCCACGTGCACCCCATGGGCAAATCCGAGTAAAAAGAATTCAGAACCTGATCAGGTTGAACCTCAAAACGTTGGCCGCGGAAGCAGAGCTCGAGGGGGTGGTGCAAATCGATCGGCTCGGTATAGATACGGATCTTGCGGTCGACCCGCTGCAGTGCAAAAAGTGCTATCCGAGGCTTGAAAGAAAAATCGTCGATCTGCACATCTTCATAAGGTGTATTGAATTGAATTTCGATCGTATTGAATGAAGCGATGGTTGCTGAAACAACAGCGATAGAATCCATTTCCAGTCCCGTGGTGAGCGAGAAGGCGAGGCTGATGAATATCCAGGAGAAGCAAAGGAATCGTTGAATCATTCCTTCCTCCTTGGGTTATGCCGATGCACCTCATTGCAGGCGAAAGAATAGACGGCTTTGATCGCACCGCCAAGCGTATTTAATTCTGTCCGAGCAAAGAGTCGAGAGCTTTTTCAGCTTCAATGCGATCGTTGAAATCGATTGTTTTCTCTCTGATCGTTTGGGTTGTTTCGTGTCCCTTGCCGAGGATCATGACGATATCGTTTGGCTGCGCCATTCGAATGGCACGGTTGATGGCCTGTTGGCGGTCGATGATCGTTTCCACCGGCACCGGTGAGTTCTTGATGCCGCTGGCGATCTGCGCGAGAATCGCGGCCGGCTCTTCGTTGCGCGGATTGTCGGAAGTGAGCAGGATAAAGTCGCTGTATTGCGCAGCCACTCGACCCATGATTGGCCGTTTCTCGCGATCTCGATCTCCTCCGCATCCGAACACCGTGATCACTCGATGTGGATTGAGCTTCTTCGCCAAGCTGAGCACATTTTCAATACCGTCCGGTGTATGGGCATAATCGACCACCACAGCGAAATTCTGACCTTTTTTTACCAACTCAAATCGGCCTGAAACGTAGATCGGCCGTTCCAGACCAGATTTGATCGTCTCCAGATCGATTTTTTGCGAGATGGCTACACCGACCGCAGCCAGGGTGTTGTAGAGATTGTGCCGGCCGATCAATCCCGAGTTCACCTGAATCGTTCCAGCAGGGGTCACCAGATCGAAATGGGTACCTTCAAGAGTCATTTTGATGTTTTTTGCCGTAATATCGGCATCGTGATTGAGACCATAGGTCAAGACATGTGCGCGGGTTGCGGCGATGAAGCTGCCGCTGGCGGGATCATCGCTGTTGACCACCGCACTCTTGTCGGGCGACAACCATTGAAAGAGGCGCAATTTGGTTTGCAAATAAGCTTCCATGGTTTTGTGGTAGTCAAGGTGATCCTGGGTCAAATTGGTGAAAACAGCGACATCGAAATCGATGCCGGTCAATCGGTGGAAATCGATTCCATGCGAAGAGGCCTCAAGAGTCACATAGTCAAAATCGCGATCCGCCATTTGCTGCAGAATCGCCTGCAGATCTGGCGGTTCCGGGGTGGTGTCTTTGGATTTTCTGATCTCGCCGTTCAATTTGTAATAGAGGGTGCCAATCAAACCGACTTTATGATTTTGGATCAAAATCGATTCGATGATGTGGGTGGTTGTGGTTTTACCGTTGGTGCCGGTAACCCCGATCACTTTCATTTTTCGTGAGGGATAATCGTAAAAAGCGTTGGCCAGCAAACCCAGCGCCAGCCGAGAATCGGGCACCACCACCTTGATAATGGAGTCGGGCAGTTGCCGATCCTTTTGCAGCACCACTGCGGTTGCACCATTGCGAATGGCATCATCGACAAAAGGGTGGCCATCAGGCAGCTCGACTTTATCCAGTTGGGTATAGATATTGATTGCCACATAGATAAAATCTTTTTGCACGCGCAACGGGTCATAGACGATGCCTTTTACATCGATCTTTTTGATATTGCCGCTGATGCGTTTTTCTGGCAGCGTATCCAACAATTTTTGCAGATCCATAGACCATCCCACATAAAGATGCACCAAGACACGATTAGGCTCCGGGAAGGTTGCGACCAGACGAACGTCGCCATTCCCAGGCGTTTGATTTATAGGCGATTTTAAAAATAATAAACCTGATTCACAAAGTCAAGAAGCATCAGACAGGGAAAAACGGAAGGGACATGATTCTTGTCGGCAGCGTGTGGTCGGCCAATGGGTTCTTTGGCAAAAAGTCTTTGCTGGTCGAACCGCCTGATCATTTGACAGCACAGATAATAGCCAGGTTGAGAAATTTCCATGGGATATCGACGGTTTTCAGGCCCGCTTCCTGTAACCAGCTCAATTTTTGCGCCACATCCACGACATAGTGGGATTGGCGCAGGAGGCTGGAATTGGACAGTTGGTCGATTTCTTCGGCGCTGACCTCACCCTGCCGCAATTTATCCTGAACCAGTTGTACCTCGATATCATGAAAAACCCTGTTGATGCGATCGTCTTTGGCGCGGAAAAATTCACAGCTGACCCAGCGACCGCCGTTCTGCAGGGATGCGGCTGCTTCGTGAATGAGTTGGCGATGTCTTTCGGGCGGCAGATAGTCCAGAGCAAAAGTCGAGACAATCGCATCGATTTCTCGCATCTCCTGCAGCCAATTGCTCTCATTGAGATCGCGAACCAAGCCTACAAAGCGATCGCCAAATTCTTGCGTACGTTTCTGCGCGCGCTGCAAGATCGCCGGCTGATTGTCGAATCCGAATACTTTTGCATTCGGCAAAATCTCCAGCAGCCGACTGCTCAGATGACCGAACCCGCAGCCCAAATCCAACAACCGGATTGGCCGATCCGCCGGAAAATCGAGCATCGAAACGACGATATCGTTGGCTTCCCGAAATTTGGGGACGACCAGTTCGTAGAGATCCTCCAGCAATTCGAGTTCGTATTCCAGATCAACACTTTTTTTATCCATGCACTTTTTCCTTTTATGGCTTTGGATAAGCAGCATCCCGTTTGACGATGAGATGCTACTGGATTAGAATCAGATCAAAGCGGCCTTGATCGGTCAAGAGATCACTCATCTCGCAGAATAAAAGGGATTCGTGAGCTGATTTCGTTTTCGTCGCCAACCAGGCGAACACCGATTTCCAGTTCATAGGATCCGGCAGAGAGCCGGCTGAGGTCAAGGGCGAGATAATCCTTGACGGAGGTGTGTCGACTGTCGAGTTCCACGCGGTTGGTGATCTTTTCGCGATTGGTGGAAAAAAGATCGGTGATTTTGGCAAGCAGGTTGCGTTTCTGCTTGCCAACGCTGCGCACGCGATATTCCAACTCGTAGTTCGCCCGGCCCCGCTCATCGAGAGGCAAATGGTAAATTTCATAATAGAGATAAATCGGCTGCCGACGAGAGAATTGCCGATCTGGACGCGGAATGATTTCCAGTCCGTTTTTAACGAACTCTCCTGCTTGCTCCCGCTCGGCTATGGAATGCGCAAGCACGATGTCGCTCAGTTGCACAGTGCCAGAATCAAAATTTTTTTGTGGATAGCGAATCGCATACCCGCCTATCCTGCCTGCAAGCGGCGAGCGGCAATGCAAGCTGATCAGCAGAGGTTGAGGGGGCAACTCCAATGACATCTGTCCGATCCACAATCCGTGCTGAGCGTGCTGTTTGCGCATTTCAGCCACATCGATCCGTCTTTCCTGGCGAAACAAGCTCCTGCCGCCGGTATCCGATACGATAAATTCGAAATGGACCGGGGTTTCGACAACATCCAAGAACGTATCACCAAAAACCGCATCCAGGCTGAGGCCGATGTAGCACTCGAGACGGTTTCGACCGCTATCAGATTTAAAAGTAGCTATATAATTGGCGATTTCGATGGGTTGCAGATCGCGCTTCCAGGTATGGCGATCGGAATTCAGTCCGATCGTCACGCTGGCTTCGCTCTTTCGCATGATGTCTTCTTCACTCTGCAGCACATCCAGCTCGCTCATCACCTGGCTGATTTGAAAGGCGGCATCCCATTCTTGCCGGCTGCGATAGAGGCTTAACGGCAGATTCGGGGTAATCCGCCAATTGTTGCCTACTGCATTGTCATCGAGGACGAAGTGAAACATCAGTTTTTCCCGGCGATCATCAGCGCGATACAACCAAGACTCGTTGTCAGGCAGATTGGCACCGACCTGGATGGCGCGGTCGTGCGGCTCACCGTGCCGGAGATAAACCAAGCCCTTGTCATTGAACCGCTGATTAAGATAGAAAACGGCCGGGAATTGCAGTCTTCCCATCTTGTCCGGATTGTTGAACCAGGTCCGCCAGCCATCATACCAATACTCTTTTTCCGCAACCAAAAGGCGGCGAAAATGCTCAAAGAGACGATAGTTGATCGATGTTCCAAGCAGCGGGTTGCGGATATGCCAGATTCGACGAAAGAAGGCCTGCTTATCGGCAATCTTGGTTAAAGACCGATACAAGGCGAATTCGTCATCGGTTAAAATGGTTTGAATCGCGTCAAAATAGTGTGCTGCGTCGACTTCATAGCGAATGGTATCGAGGGCGCTGTCGGCATACTGCTGCACTGCAGCGGCATCCTCTTGCTGCGCGGCAATGCGGGCGAGCGCCAAAAAAACAGGCACCGCAGAAAGACGAGAGGCTGGGTTGTCGAGCAACTGCAGAAAAATGTCTCGCGCAAGCCCGATCTTGCCCTTGCTAAGGTAGAATTGGCCGAGGAAAAAGCGCGAGCGCAAATCGGATCGTTCTGCAAGCCAGGCTTCAGCATTTTCATGTTTCAGCAGCACTTCATAGAGATAATTGACATAAACCTCAGCATCGCTTTGCAGCGGGTGATAGTACAGTTGCTTTTCAGCCGTTTCCACTGCGGTGAAATATTGTTGCCGATCTTTATGCAAAATTCCATATTCGATCCAGATTTGTTCATACGAAGGATTGCGGTCGATCACTTGAAGGAAATTTTTTTCCGCCGCATTCCAATCGCTGCGTCGCCAGATGACGGCTTTGGAGCGACCGCGCTGGCGGTAACAGATACCCCGATAAAAGTTGACAGCCAAATCATCGGAACCGCCTCGCTCGGCGCGATCCAGCCACCCGATGCCGTCAGACCAGTTGCTGCGCATGGTTTCCAGTTTGCCCAACAAAACCATAGCCTGCAAACTGTCGGCGCTTCCATTTGTCAAACGGTACAACCGATCCGCGGCAGCAGCAAGATCGCCCTGACGCCAGAACTCCAGCGCCTCCGACAAGCTTTGGCCGGAACCGGGTATGACCCAGAGATTGAGACCGATCGCCCAGAGAATAACCGAATATTTAAAAAACCGTTTTTGACCGGTTGGCAAACCATTCTCCCTATTTGATGTGCAAACCAAAAGCCCAGCCGCTGTTGATCAGACGCTGGTTTGCTGTTTCATGGACGAGCAAATCCTGAAATACTCTGTTAATGCCGGCACTCAGCTTGGCCCCGGCAGTTGATTCATTCCTTGGCCGGTCTGATCTTGACGATTTGCGGCTTATGATCCGAGTCGTCGATCTGTAAAACCCGCGCCGAGTAGACCTGCAAATCCGGTGAGCAAAAGATGTGATCGATGCGTAAAAAATCGTTCGCCAAAAATCGCAATCGAGCCGGCAACTGCTCAGCCAACCGGTATTCCCCAAAGGTCGATCCCAACCCCCAACCCGCTTGGCGAAATCCATTCCGCAGTTTGTTCGCGAAGAGCTGATAGATCTGGCTGTTCGGCGAGTCGTTCAAATCACCAGCCAGAACCACACTGCCCGGCAAAACCTCAATCAGCCGATGGATTTGCTCTGCCTCTTCCAACCGCCGCTTATAGGCGATGCGGGTTTCATGGACAAAGGCATCCGTCTCCATCCGACCAAAAAGAAAGCGGATAAACGAGTGCCCACTTGGATAAAGATGACAGTTGAACAGATGCACAGGCTGACCGGCAAGTGTTACCGCCGCATAGTTGACATTCGTGTGTGACCGCATATAGGGTGTATAAATGTTAACATTTTCACTCTGTTCGAATGGCAAACGCGACAGAATCGCCCCGTTGTTGTAGGTTGCCGATCGATCGGACCACAATTGGTGAGGATAAGCTTCACTCAGCTTGTCGCGCAAAAGATTGCGGTCACGAGAATTGATTTCTTGAACGAAAATCACATCCGGAGACAAACGCAAAACCTGATCGATGAATTGCTGCCGCATGGGCTTTGGCTGCGACACGGAAATATTGTAACTGATCGCTGATAGAGTTGGCGACTTTCGTTCGATTGCCAGGTGCGGCAGCAACTGTGGGCCATAGTAGCCGATCAAAATGAGCAGACACACCGCATAGAGAACCTTATCCCAGCGCAAACGGCGATCGAGATAAATTCGTCTTCCCAGCAAAAAGAGGAATAAAAACGAGGGCAAAAAGAGCCATCGGAAAACAAAAGCGGGATTGACCAGCAAAAGAAACAGCAAAAATAACAAAGCAAAAATCGTCAAGAACCTGACCATCTTGCCCTTGATCAACCGGCGCAATTCTGCATAGAGATAAAACGGCAGAAGAAAGGCGATCGGCAACCAAAGAAGATCAGCCAGAACACTGGCCAGCATCTCCACCATGGCTGTTTTGCCAAAAATATCATGCCGCAAACCGCTCCACACCAAAAGCTCAACCACACCGAAAAACAACCAGCCCCATGATAAAAGCCAAACAATGACGGCAGCAATACTTTTACGCATATTCACTTCGCCTGCATTGAATAGAAGATCGCTTCCGAACCGACAGAAAAACTTTTTAACTTAGCCATTCCAGCGCAGCAAAGCAAGATCATTTTCTCGGCGTTGTGACCGCCGCATCACCTTGCCCACACTTTTGCCCGGATTCGGTGCGCAGCACCGGATCTCAAAGAAAATCAATCTGATGGCAATGGACGTTGGGTGAAAAGTGACCTATTCGCAACCGCAGCAAGAATAAGCGATTGACAGTTTTTTTGATTCGGTTAACACCGAATCTGGGTTTTATTGTACTTGAGCTGAAAACAAGACTTGCAGAACACTTTGGATTGGCTGAAACTGTGGCTTGACCCACAACCTCCCAAGCCATGAACGATCGAACTGGTGCGATTCAACCCCGTTTTCATCTTTGCAGGCGAAAACCAATGAATTTTATTACTAAAATACCCATGTTTGATTAAAATATTTATTATTTACTCATTTTACTATTGACTTTATTAATTAATACACTATATTTAGCCTTAATGCGATCATTTCCGAAAGGCAGTGCAGCGACGTCGGCGTATTGTGGCGATGGATTCCATTGGTGATCGGAAGGGTGAAGGAAAAGCGGAAGATTTTGGAGGTCCTGTCCATTTCTGCAACAACCGTCGCATGGTACAGGTATCAATCATCGAAGAATTTCTTTATTTTAGATCCAAAACAAAGAGCGCAAATGGCCAGACCGCTGAACAACGGCATCAACTTTTCTTCGCGCAATGCGCAAAGGGCGGATATTCCCATGACTGCGCTCCTTTACCGCCACCGGCATTTACGCCGCTATGGGTTGCTCCATAGCGAACTGGCTCTCGCGATTCTAGGCCTCCTGTTGCGACCGCGCCGTTAGGCGTTTCGCTGCATGAGGTCCCCACTCTGATTTTCACTCTTTTTTTTATCCGCGCTGACAAATTTTTTGGGTTGATCTCTTGCATCGATGCAGCTGCAGGCAATGGCCATTGTTGTGTAGTCATCAGACATCTTTCGGTAACGCCGAGGAGATTGGCATATGAGAGGTGCGGCACTCGTTATTCAAGCTTTGCAGGCAGAAGGCGTCAAAGCGCTTTTTGGATACCCGGGCGGGACGGTTCTCGATATCTTTGACGAGATTTATTCCAGTGGTCTGCCCTTTTATCTCACGCGACATGAACAAGGCGCAGTCCACGCGGCCGATGGTTACGCCCGCGCGTCAGGCAAAGTCGGGATGTGTATAGCGACATCCGGACCTGGAGCGACCAATTTGGTCACTGGCATTGCCACAGCACACATGGATTCAATCCCCTTGGTGGTTTTAACCGGCCAAGTAGCGACCTCGTTGATCGGCAATGATGCTTTTCAGGAGGTTGATATTTGCGGAATTACCCGATCGATTACCAAACATAACTATTTGGTCAGAGACATTGCTGATTTGCCGCAGGTGCTCAAATCCGCTTTTTACATCGCACGATCCGGCCGGCCAGGGCCAGTGCTGATCGACTTGCCCAAAGACATCCAGCAGGCTGAGACAGACGAGCCTTATCCCGACGATATCAAACTTCGCTCTTATCGGCCGACTCTTAGAGGCAATATGCAGCAACTGCAAAAAGCGGCCGGATTGATCGATCAGAGCAAAAAACCGGTGATTTTTGCCGGCGGTGGTGTGGTGAGCAGTGACGCTCAGAACGAAATCCGCCTTTTGTCAGAGATCCTCGATGCCCCGGTCACCACATCGCTGATGGGGTTGGGTATCTTTCCCGAGACCCACAGCCATGCCTTAAAGATGTTGGGAATGCACGGAACCGAATATGCCAACTATGCGGTGCAAGAAGCAGACTTGCTGATCGCTGTCGGCGTTCGTTTTGACGACCTCGTCACCGGCAAAGTCGATAAATTTGCCCCACAGGCGCAGATCATCCATATCGATATCGATCCGACATCGATTCGCAAGAATGTACAAGTGACAGTACCGATCGTCGGCGATATCAGGACCGTCCTTCAGGAGCTCAATACCCTGCTTAAACCGCGGCAAAATCCGCAATGGATGGAACAGATCAAGACATGGAAACAACGGCACCCCTTGCGCTATCCACAAACCGACAAGGTTCAGCCGCAGTATGTCATCGAACAGCTCGCCAAACTGACCGATAATCGAGCGATCATCTGCACAGAAGTCGGTCAAAACCAGATGTGGACGGCGCAATTTTACAATTTCCACAGTTCACGTTCTTTCCTTTCCTCCGGAGGTCTGGGAACCATGGGATATGGTTTCCCGGCGGCTTTGGGAGCCCAGGTTGCCTGGCCGGACAAACTGGTGATCGACATTGCCGGAGACGGCAGCATTCAAATGAACATCCAGGAAATGGCAACGGCGGTGCTTTATGATTTGCCGGTTAAAATCATCATCCTCAACAACCATTCTCTCGGCATGGTTCGCCAGTGGCAATCGATCTTTTACGATCGGCGTTTTTCGCAAACCTGTTTGCGGCGCAACAAACAGTGTCCGCCGGATTGCCAACAGGCCAATGGCGATTGTTCCGCCGCTTATGTACCCAATTTCGTGAAACTCGCAGAAGCTTATGGCGCCCACGGATTTCGGATCGACCACAAAGATCAAGTCGCCGACGTTTTGCAGACTGCCATCACCACTCCAGGGCCGGTCATCGTCGAAATATCCATTGACAGAGAGGAAAACGTCTATCCGATGGTGCCGACCGGCGCACCCATTCATCAGATGTTGAGAGGGATGGCCTGATGCGACACATTATCAATCTGCAGGTGGAAAATCAATCCGGTGTTCTGGCGCGAATCGCCGGTCTTTTCAGCGCCCGCGGCTTTAACATCGAAAGTCTGAGTGTTGGCAAGATGGACTCCGAAGCCGCCTCGCACATGACCCTGGTGGTGCGCGGAGACGATTGGATAATCGAGCAGGTCATCAAACAGCTGAACAAGCTGATCGATGTCTATCGTGTCACCGATGTGACATCCACCGACTTTGTCGGCCGGGAATTGGTTCTGGTCAAGGTCTATTGTCCTCCTGCGAAACGAGGTGACATTTCACAGCTGGTGCAGATTTTTCGCGCCAAAGTTGTCGACATCAGCAACCGTTCAATGACATTGGAATTGACTGGCAATGAGCCCAAGATTGAGGCCTTTCTGGAAACCCTGCAGCCATTCGGCATCCAGGAGATCGCTCGAACCGGTTCGATAGCCATGGTGCGGGACTCGAACGGCAAAATGTAAGCATCCGATTCCGCAACCTGTTCACAACCGATGAAACAAAGGAGAATCCACATGAAGGTTTATTACGATAGTGATGCCGATCTCAGCGTCCTGGCTGACAAGACAATTGCTGTTCTTGGCTATGGCAGTCAGGGGCATGCCCATGCGCTCAATCTACACGATTCAGGATTAAAGGTTGTGGTCGGCCTTTATGCCGGCAGCCCTTCCTGGCAGTCCGCGCAAGCAGATGGACTGACGGTACAGACCTGTGCCGAAGCGGCTGCCAATGCTGATTTGATCATGATGCTCGTACCGGATATGGTGCAACCGCAAGTTTATCGGGATGAAGTGCTGCCGTCGCTGAAAGCCGGCAAAGTGCTGGCTTTTGCGCATGGCTTCAATATCCACTATGGTCAGATCCATCCGCCCGCCGATGTGGACGTGATCATGATCGCGCCCAAAGGTCCGGGCCATCTGGTCAGACGCCAATTCAAAGAGCAACGCGGGGTCCCCAACCTCATCGCCATCTCTCGAGATGCAAGCGGAAAAGCGCACAAAATCGCCCTGGCCTACAGCAAGGGCATCGGCGGGACCCGGGCCGGGGTAATCGAAACGACGTTTCGGGAGGAAACTGAAACCGATCTATTCGGCGAACAGGCCGTTTTATGCGGCGGCATCATGGAACTGATACAATCGGGCTTTGAGACTCTGGTGGAGGCGGGCTACAAACCGGAAATCGCCTACTTTGAATGTCTGCATGAGATGAAATTGATCGTCGATCTGATCTACGAAGGTGGAATGTCGCGCATGTTCTACTCGGTCAGCGACACGGCTGAATTTGGAGGCCTGACGCGGGGTCCGCGCGTTGTCGGGGAGGAAAGCAAACAAGCGATGAAAAAGATTCTGCAAGAAATCCGATCGGGTGAGTTTGCCACCGAATGGATCCTCGAAAACCAGGCGAAAGCGCCCAGGTTCAAGGCCTTGCGCCGCATGATGCAGGAATCGCGAATCGAGCAGGTCGGCAAAGATTTGCGCACGATGATGAGCTGGATTGCCAAACCATAGGCAGGGGGATCACATGAAAAATCGCATTTACATTTTCGATACGACTTTGCGGGACGGCGAACAATCTCCGGGCGCCAGTTTGAACCTTCACGACAAATTGACGATCGCTCAGCAGCTGGCACGGCTCAATGTCGATGTGATCGAAGCAGGGTTCCCGGTTTCTTCGCAGGTGCAATTCGAGGCGACGCGATTGATTGCCGAAGAGGTCAAAGGTCCGATCGTTGCCGCTCTCGCCCGGTGTGTGGATCTCGATATCGACCGTGCAGCACAAGCGCTGGAAAAAGCAAAGAAACCGCGCATTCATGTATTTGCCGCGACCTCAAAAATCCATCTGGAAAAGAAATTTAAAAAAAGCGAAGACGAAATACTGGAACTGGCTGTGAAGGGGGTAAAGCGGGCGAAAAACTATTTCAGCGACATCGAATTTTCGCCAGAAGACTCGGCTCGTACCGGCAAAGAATTCCTCTTTCGCATCATCGCTGCAGCCATCGCTGCCGGTGCCACGGTCATCAACATTCCAGACACTGTCGGTTATTCCAATCCGGACGAATTTGGCCGCTTGATCGCAGAGATCCGCAAGCGGGTTGCCCATATCGACAGAATCATCCTCAGTGTGCATTGTCACAACGATCTCGGTCTGGCGGTTGCCAACACTCTATCGGCCATCGCCAACGGCGCCCAGCAGGCGGAAGTGACGATCAACGGCATCGGTGAACGTGCCGGCAACGCCTCTTTAGAAGAAGTGGTTATGGCACTGAAAACGCGCAGCGATTTTTACCAAAAAACCACCAAAATCCGCACCGAGGAAATCATTCGCACCAGCCGTCTCGTCAGCAGTTTGACCGGTATCCTCGTTCAGCCCAATAAAGCCATCGTCGGCAGCAATGCATTCGCACACGAGTCGGGCATACACCAGGATGCAGTGATCAAAGATGCTTCGACTTACGAGATCATGAAACCCCAGGACGTGGGTTTGGAATCAAGTCGCATCGTTCTAGGGCGCCACTCCGGTCGGCACGGTTTGAAACAACGGCTGCAGGAATTGGGTTATGCTTTGAACAAGACAGAAATCGATCACCTGTATGACCGTTTTCTCGAGTTGGCGGACAAGAAAAAGGAAGTCTTTGATGAAGATCTGATCGCGCTGGTCATCGGGGATGCCCTGCAGCAAGAGATCTACCAGCTCGACTATTTTCACATCCTCAGCGGCAGTCAGACCATTCCTTCAGCAACTGTACGGTTGCGCCATGAGGAAAAAGTGATACAGGAAGCATCTGCCGGCGATGGACCGGTAGATGCCGCCTACAAAGCCATCGACCGCATCGTGCAAATGCCCGTCCAACTGGTGAGCTATTCGTTACAGGCGGTAACCGAAGGCAAAAATGCCATGGGCGAAGTGATCGTCCGGGTAAAGCAAAATGGCCGCAACACCATCGGACGTGCCGCGAGTACCGATGTGGTCGAAGCCAGCATCAAGGCTTACATCAACGCCCTGAACCGCATTTTAAGCCACGAAACAAAACATCAGCCAACGGAAACCAAGCATGACAACCTATAAAATTGCCCTGCTGCCTGGAGATGGGATCGGGCCGGAAGTCGTGGCTGAAGGCAAACGCGCATTAGAAGCGACAGCGGAACGATCCGATTTTGCTTTTGACTTCGTTGAGGGGTTGATCGGCGGTGCAGCGTTACAGGAACAAGGAGATCCTCTGCCGTCGTCCACGCTGGAGTTGTGCCGCAGCAGCGATGCCGTTCTGCTGGGTGCGATCGGAGACCCGCGTTGGGACACACAACCGGCTGAAAAACGCCCCGAACGCGGTCTTCTAGGACTGCGTCAGAGTCTGCAGCTGTATGCCAACCTGCGACCTGCCCGGATCTATCCCAGCCTCCTGGCCGCTTCCGCTCTGCGAAGCGAGGTGGTCGATGGCACCGACTTGCTGATCGTCCGCGAGTTGACCGGGGGGCTCTATTTCGGTGAACCCAGGAGTTTAACCGGGAACCTCGCCTTCAACACCATGGTTTACACCCGCCATGAAATCGAGCGTGTCGCGCGATTCGCTTTCGAAACGGCCCGAAAGCGGCGCCGCAAAATCACTTCTGTAGACAAGGCCAACGTGCTGGAGGTTTCACAGCTCTGGCGGTCAGTGGTGCAAGAGGTCGCCGCGGATTACCCGGACGTCCAGATCAACCATCTCTATATCGATAATGCGGCGATGCAGCTGATCCGCGATCCTCGCCAGTTCGATGTCATTCTCACCGGCAATCTTTTTGGCGATATCCTCAGTGATGAGGCGGCAATGCTGACCGGTTCGCTCGGCATGTTGCCGTCAGCAAGCATTGGCAACCTCACAGCAGTATATGAACCGGTACATGGATCCGCACCCGATATTGCCGGGAAAAATTGTGCCAATCCGATCGCCACCATCTCCTCCTGTGCAATGCTGTTGCAGCACAGTTTGGGCCGCAGTCAGGAGGCTGAACGAATCGATCGGGCAATTGCCAAGGTATTGGCAACAGGCTACCGTACCAAGGATATCGCGACACCAGGAACCACGACGGTCACCACCCGTGAAATGGGCGAACTGATCTGCATGACCATCAAAGGAGAACAAATATGACTCCAGCAATACCCCATCAGCAGACTGAAGAAACCGGAGCGCTACAGGAGGACGATGTTTCGCTCATTGCGCTTGAAAACGGGTGCATCACCTCACCGCGCGGATTTTCAGCCAGCGGTGTTGCTTGCGGCCTTAAAGCTGAGGGCATGGATATGGCGCTGGTCTTCAGCGAGACCGCCGCTGTTGCTGCAGCCCTGTTCACCTGCAACAAGCTGCGGGCAGCGCCCATCGCGGTGAGTGAAAACCATATCGCTTGCCAGCAGGCGCGAGCGATTCTCATCAACAGCGGCAATGCGAACGCCTGCACCGGGGCAAGGGGCTGGCAAGACGCCGAAATGACGGCGAAAGCTGTCAGCGCGGCATTGCATATCCCCATCAACCACACCCTCATCGCCTCCACCGGGGTCATCGGTCACTTTCTGCCCATGGAAAAGATCCTTGCAGGAATTCAGCGGGCTGTTGCCGATTTGCAACCAAACGGCGGACCCGACGCAGCCCGTGCCATCATGACCACAGATACGAGACCGAAACAGATGGCGATCGAATGCCGGATCGATGGCAAGTCTTGCCGCATCGGCGCCATGGCCAAAGGCAGCGGTATGATTCAACCCCGTTTGGCGACCATGATCGCGGTCTTTACAACCGACTGTGCCATTGAACCGACGCTGTTGCGGGAAGCTCTGCAGAACAGCGTCAACAAAAGTTTCAATGTTTTAACCGTCGATGGCGAGCAAAGCACGAACGATTGTGTCTTTATCCTTGCCAATCACCAGTGCGGCAATCCAGCAATACGCCAAAAGGACGAAAATTTTCGCGTTTTTCAGCGCGCTTTGGATCAAGTGGCCGTTGCGCTGGCACAAGAATTGGCACGCGACGGCGAAGGCGCCAGCAAACTGATCACCGTAACCGTGCAGGAAGCCGCCACTGCCGAAGAAGCAGACCGGGCAGCCCGGTCAGTTGCCAATTCTCTCTTGGTCAAAACCGCTCTCTTTGGCCGTGATCCCAACTGGGGTCGGGTCATCTCGGCTCTGGGCGCCAGCGGCGCACAGTTACAACCAGAAAAAATTCAAATCCGTTTCGCCGGCATCGTGGTAGCCGAAAAAGGCCAGGCCATCGATTATGACCGCATTGCCATGCAAAAAGCGTTGCAGGAGGCTGAGGTAGAAATCGAGGCGCGCCTTGGTATTGGCCAATACAGGGCTCGCGTCTACACCTGCGACCTGTCCTATGATTATGTGCGAATCAACGCGGAATATCATACGTAAACGATTGGAGTGGTACTGTGCTTTTCAATAAAAAAATTGCGTTTATAGGCGCCGGCAACATGGGAGAAGCACTGCTCGGCGGATTGTTGACGGCTAAATTGACCGATCCTGCCAACATCATCGCCACCGACATCAGACCCGAACGGCTGCAAGACTTGCAAAACAAATGGAAAATCCGCACCTCCCTGGACAACCGCCAGGCTGCCCAGGATGCCGACGTGATCCTGTTGTGTGTCAAACCGCAGACCATCAGCGAGGTGCTGGCACAACTCAAAGGGATCATTCGAGGAGAGCAGCTGGTGATTTCCATTTTAGCCGGAATTACCACCGATACGATCACCTATGCCCTGACCGGTAAAAATCCCGTTGTCCGCGCCATGCCCAACATTCCAGCCGTGGTTCAGACGGCAGCAACTGCAATCTGTATGGGAAAATTCGCCCAGGAGGAACACCGTTTGATCGCCACGCGGATCTTTCAATCGATTGGACAAGTTGAAGTGGTGGCGGAAACGCAAATGGATGTGGTCACCGGACTTAGCGGCAGCGGACCTTCGTATATCTATATGATCATCGAGGCACTGAGCGACGGTGGTGTTTTGATGGGCTTGCCGCGCGATGTAGCGACTCGCCTGGCTTCCCAGACGGTTCTCGGATCCGCACGCCTGGTTCAGGAAACCCGCATCCATCCGGCAGTTTTGCGCGATCAAGTCACCACCCCTGGAGGAACCGCCATAGCCGCGATCAAGGAGTTGGAAGCCAGCGGCTTGCGACCCATGTTGATCCGCGCTGTGGAGACTGCAACACGCCGGTCAAAAGAACTCAGCGAACTGCTAAAACAAGAGAATGGCCTGGAATAGGAGAAGCTGTGATTTGCCGAATCGGAATATACGGAGCCACTGGATATACCGGCGAAGAGCTCTTGGTGCTGGCGGAGCGACATGAAGGGATCGAGGTGGTCTTTGCCACATCGGAACGCGAGAACGGCATCCGCTTGGGCGCCGTTTATCCGCGGCTGCAAAAATGGGCATCTATCGAGCTGGTTACTGCTGCCCAAGCACAGGAAATGGAAGCGGATCTGGTTTTTTTGTGCCTGCCGGCAGGCGAATCCGCGCGAATTGCCAGGATCCGTTACAACCGTCATGAACGCCTGATCGATCTCGGGGCGGACTTTCGTTTCGCCAAGCAAAGCGATTATCAGCAATGGTATCAACAGCCGCATGACGCCGCCGATCTCTTGCCGCATGCGGTCTATGGTCTGCCGGAATGGAACCGGGAACAAATCCGCAATGCCGCGATCATCGGCAATCCCGGCTGTTACCCGACCAGCATCCTGTTGGCACTTCTCCCCTTTTTACAGGCCGACTGGGTGGACTGCAACAACCCGATCATTGCCGACGCCAAGTCAGGCATCTCAGGGGCCGGCAAATCGCCGACCCGAACCACCCACTTTTTTGAGTCCCACGAGAGCGTTGCGGCCTATAAACCGGGACGCCAACACCGCCACGTCGGTGAAATCGAAACCCAGGCAGCGTTGCAGGCCAGCCAGGGAGTGCAAATTTTGTTCACACCGCATCTGGTGCCGATGGGGCGCGGGCTCTATGCAACGGTCTATTTTAAACTCAACCGGGATGCAGACACCTCGGATCTTGTCGCTCATCTGCACAAAGTCTATCGCGATGAGCCGTTTATTAGAGTTCTGGATGAAGGATTGCCAGCCACAAGGGCGGTCCAGCACAGCAACCTGTGCATGCTTTCTGCCTATCGAGATCAAGAAACCGGTATGGCTGTATTGTTTTCGGCAATCGACAATTTGGGCAAAGGGGCGGCGGGACAGGCTTTGCAAAATTTTAACATCATGCTGGGATTTAACGAAACCACGGGATTGTTGGGATGAAATCGACTCTCTTGCTCAAACTCGGAGGACGTGCGTTTGAGAGTTCAGATGGCTATGCTTCTCTGGCAAGAAGCATAAAAAAGTTATCCAACCACAGCCTGATCATCGTGCATGGCGGAGGAGCGGATATCTCTCAAGCACTGCGCGATGCACACCGACAACCGCAGTTCATCGACGGCTACCGTGTGACATCCAAAGAGGATATGGCCATCGTCGAAAGGGTGCTGTCGACCGAGGTCAACCAGCGCATCGTCGACCAGCTTCAGCAAAACGGGCTTGCCTGTCGTGGTCTTTCCGGCCGTACACAAGGTTTGCTCAGAGTGCGACCCATGCTGCGCAACGGCCAAAGCCTGGGTTATGTCGGCGAAATCGAAAGTGTTTTCCCCGAACCGCTCGTCACTCTGCTGGACGAGGGTGTGATACCGGTGGTTTCGCCGATTTCAGCAGATGAAAATGGCAACAGTTACAATGTCAATGCTGACAGCGCCGCCGCAGCGCTCGCCGTGGGAATGGGCTCTTCAGATCTGATCTATTTTACCGATGTTCCAGGTGTGCGTGCCGGAGATCGTCTTGTATCTTCTTTGACCATCGGCGAGGCACAAAACCTGATCGCCACAGGCCAGATCCGCGATGGGATGATTGCCAAGATGGAATCGGTATTCCGCGCCCTGGACGGCGGCGTTTCTCGCGTACATATCACCTGTTGGCAGGATGACCAAACCCTGGTAAACACACTCAATCACAAAACAACTCATGGGACCCTGCTTTACAAACAATGATCGCCATGACCACAAATCCCATCCCAATGGCCAAGCCGAGGGATGACCAACCTAAAACCCGGATACAGTTAGAAAGACAGCCATGAACACCAAAGAGCTCATCGATCTGGAAAAATCGGTTCTGTTGCAGACCTACAGCCGGCCAGATTTCGTCATCGATCACGGCCAGGGTTGTTACCTCTACGACAGCGAGGGCAATGCGTATTTGGACTTTGTCGCCGGCATTGCCGTCAATGCCCTCGGCTACGGCGACAGCGACCTGATTGCAGCGCTGGCGCAACAAGCGGCCAAACTGTGGCACTGCAGCAACCTCTTTTACACAGAGCCGCAAGTTTTACTGGCCCGACGGTTGGTCGAATTGACCTTTGCCGATCGGGTCTTTTTTTCGAATACCGGCACCGAGGCAGTTGAAGGCGCAATTAAAATCGCCCGCAAGTGGGGCCACCACCACAAGGGCGAATCAGCCTGGGAAATCGTTGCTTTTGACCACTCTTTTCATGGTCGAACCTATGGATCCTTATCAGCGACTGGCCAGCCAAAATTTCAGCAGGATTTTGGTCCGATGTTGCCGGGTTTTCGCTTTGCCCGCTTTAACGACATTGCATCCCTGCGCGAGCAGATGACCTCGCAAACCTGTGCAGTATTGATCGAACCCATTCAGGGCGAGGGGGGAATCTATTCTGCTGATCGTGAATTCATGAGTTCGGTGTACGAGTTGTGCCAGCAGAACCACTGCCTTCTGCTTCTCGATGAAATCCAATGCGGCCTGAGCCGCACCGGTTCATTTCTGGCACATGAATATTATGGCATCAGGCCAGATATCGTTGTTTTGGCAAAACCTCTGGCCGGCGGACTGCCGCTGGGTGCCATTCTCATGAATGAGGATGTCGCGCAAGTCATGCAAGTAGGCAATCACGGAACAACGTTTGGCGGCGGGCCTCTCACCTGCAGCGTAGCTCAGGTGGTGATCGATAAAATTTCCCGCCCTGCATTTATTGCACACGTGCGGGAGATGGGCTATTATCTGTTGCAGCAGCTGCAAGAGTTGCAGTCCCGCAACTCCGCCCTAACCGCAGTTCGCGGCCGTGGACTGATGATCGGAGTTGATGTCGCAATCGAAACCAAAACCATGCTAAAAGCCTGTCAATCCAGGGGGCTGTTGCTCTGCCGTGCCGGAGAACAAACCCTGCGATTTCTGCCGCCATTGGTCGTTACTCGACAGGAAATCGACCGCGCGATCGAAATATTTGCCTCTGCATTAAGCGCGACAAGTTCCGGCCGCGCTTAATGCCCTGGCGTTCAAATCATCCGAGTTGCCAAATGAGGGGGCGGCCCAGCAAGGTTCGCCAAAATTAGCTAATACCGCATGCCGAAAGGCCTATACAATGGTCAGAAGAGCAAAAATCAAAGATGTTCCAGCCATCGTTACACTGATCTCCGATTGGGCACAAAAAGGCGATATGCTCGGTCGCTCACGTCTCCAGGTATATACCGCTCTGCGGGATTTCGTTGTCATCGAGGAAGATGAGCAAATCATCGCCTGCGGCGCACTGCATATCGTGTGGGACGATATCGCTGAAATACGTTCGCTCGCTGTAAATCCCGAACACCTAAGAAAAGGTTATGGTCGGCAAATTGTCGATTTTTTACTCCGGGATGCACGGGAACTGGAATGCCCCAAAATATTCTCGCTGACTTACAAACCTGAATTTTTCAAAAAGTTTGGATTCCAGGAAATCGATAAAAGCGAATTGCCCCATAAAGTCTGGAAAGATTGCATCAACTGCCCCAAGTTTCCCGACTGCGATGAAATCGCCATGCTCCATATCCTTGCCCCATCCGCGGATCATCAGGATAATCCCTGACATTAAGACATGCGATAGCTGCCGGCGAATCCGGCAATCACCATTCGAACCTTGAGGAAGGAAGTCTGGTAACCGGTCAGCAGGCTTTGAGATGATAACCTTGCTGCTGGCCGGCCCTCGACTGCGTACGGTTCTCTTCACGCATCGATTGGAAAGTTCGTCGCCGCCAGGCGGACGGTTCTCTCTCCCAGAGGTGCAGGAAACTCACTTTCCCCAGTGAAATGGAAGTTTCCGGGTGTGCATGAAAAAGGGCTGGTTCGCGCCAACAACCTGCCCTTGGATCCTCAATAACCGGAATATCGATTCATTTGACCTGATTTTCGCTCAGCCATCTGCGCATCTGTCCCTTGTATTTGCAGCGAATGTGGAAAAAGACCGAATTGTAAGCACCGCTTTTAAAATCAGGAAAAGCATAGGCAGAGGGTTCGAACACGCCGCGGTGGAAAGAGAGGGTCAGATCGGCGTAAATGCCATGATCCAAATAGATTTTATGGGCATTGTACTTGGCGGACGCCAAAACAACCTTGTCGTAGTCGAGATAACCTGCATCTAGATTGACTTTGCGTCCGCTCGGCGCCAACTCGTCCTCGATCTGATTACAGGCGATTTTGATCTCCGGCAATTCCTTTGGTGAAATCAAAGAAAAAAGTGAGATGAACTGCCGATCTATTGGCCAGCCCATCTCATCGCGATAATAGTCGGTACAGTCAAAGGGGAAAACAGGGCTGCGATAATCGACAGGACCGAACCGCTCTTGCAGCCGTTGATAGGCGCAATCTCGCAGCTTTTCATCGGAAAAAAGCACTCCGCAAAACAGTTTTACCGGCAAAGGTTCAGATGGTTTCATCGGTCACTTTCTTTCGCGGTACAAAAAGACCCTGTTCCTGTTCCCAGCGCATATTTTTCCCGATTGCGGTCAGCGCTTCGTCCACCCAATCGCCGTCTATTTGAAAAATCGACTCGATGACCTTTTGTACATCCCCGTGGATTCGTTGTTTTTTCTTGCCGCTGAGCTGGGAAACCTGTAAAAAATCGTTGTGCAGATAGATCATGCCGTTTTCTGACAACTGGGTGATGCAAATGCCATGCATGGTGGAAGCGTGAAAAGATGCCAGCCAATAACGGAGGAATTCATCGAAGGACAAGGGCTGGTCATGAAAACAATAGCGCCACTTGCTCTGTTGGTGGTCGAAAGTATAGAGATGATAAAGTTCAGTCTCACGGTCAAAGCGCAGCTCCACCCCGGTGTGTGGAGAGCGAAAAATTCGCGGACGGTCCGGGTCAATTTCCATCGGGTCATTGAGCAAATAGCCTGGATCGAGCAACCACTTTTTGCCCTCACAGATGGCGATGAGGGCACAGTGCACGTTGGGGCGATTGCGCATATGTGCGGTGATGGAATAGCTGATAAAGCCATGATGGGTGAGGATGGTCTGCAGAAAATAGGTCAAGGAAAAACAGGTACCGCCCAAATGGTGACGAACATGATCAGAAATAACCTCTTCGGGCAAGCGCAAAGGATTTGGCGAATCGAGGTTGCGGTTCAATTTGATAATTTTGCTGATATTTTCATAAGGCAGGCGGGCAAATGAGCGCAACAGGGTGCGCAAAAATTCGCCTGTCGGCGCCTCGCTTTTTACCCCGAAAAAGTTCATGAAATCGGCAATCCCTTCAGGATGGGCAAAGGGATCGAACCGAATGTTGGATAATTCAGTCATAAACCGCAAATGTTGATTGATAAACAGTTGCTGCAATTTAAGAAACAGACGTTTGGAATCCAATGGTTTTTCACACTGACCGGAAGAGTTGCCGGCCTGAGTCCGATCAGCTGTTGGAGCGGATTCAGGCCGGCTGGCGATTTAGCGCAACAGGATGAGTTTTTGGCTGGCGCGTTTCTGACCGGAAATGAGCATCGCAAAATAGATACCCGATGCAGCAGGATCCCCGGCATCGGTAGAGCCGTTCCAGCTCCGGCGATAAAACCCGGCTGCAAAGGGGCCGTCGACCAGGGTAGCGACATGCCGGCCCATGAGATCGATGATTGTCAAACGCACCGGAGCGGATTCTGACAGCTGGAAACGAATCGACGTTTCCGGATTGAAGGGATTGGGGTGGTTTGGATAGAGGCAGAACTCGGTCGGCACAACGGGAGACACCGCGATCGCTGCGTGTTCACCGATTTCGCCGGAAAACTGCACATCCTGCAAGCGATAATGCCATACCTGCAGCGGTTCGTCTACAATGGTGTCATCGAAGAAGCGATAATCCCCTGTCGTGTTGCTCGGTATCAAACCGCTGATCCGTTCATAAGTGCCGTTCTCCTGTGCGGCCCTGAGCACAAAAAAACCGCGGGGTTGTTTTCCTGCCCGGACTTTCCAGGTCAATTGAATTCCATTGAACGGCACGCTCTCGCCGCAAAAAGTTTCGAGGTCAACCGGGGTAATCAGCTGAAACGACCAGGTCACCCGCGTGGTGTCATAGGGGTCAAAAACGAGCGCTTGCACTTGAATATCACCTGGGGGATACAACTGGCCCTGAAAATAAAAAGATGTTGAAGAGCCGGCAATCTGATCGTTGACTGTCCAGACGATAGCCAGCGGATCGCCGTCGGGATCGAAAGCGGCTACCCTGAATTCTACATTTCCCAGTTGTTTGACTGTACCGAGGTTGCGTTCCGTCGGCATGGTCAACTCTTCGATTATTTTCGGCTTGCGGTTGCCCCTTTCCACTTTGATAGAAATATTTTTCCGCGAAGTGGCGCCGGTGCTGTCGACTGCGGTCAACCACACATCGTAGAAACCTGCCTGCCCATAGTCGGGGACCCAGGTTATCACTGTCGAATCAAAATGGGCGCCCGTAGGCAAATCGGCGGCCTGCAACACGATTGGATCCTGTTCCTGGTCGAGCAATTCGATTTCTATCACCAAAGGTTCGGTCTCGCGCACCCTGACACTATCCGGAGCTGATATTGTCGGCGGGTTGTTCGGCAAGACAACGGCGATGAATTGCAGCGGAGAATTCTGCAGTCCATCGCGGACGGCCGCCAGACTTTGCAGACCCGGACGGCTTCCGAGTATCCAGGCAACTCGGGCAACACCTGTGCTGTCGGTAATCGCAATCTCCGACGGCAACAAGCGATCATCAGACTCATTGCTGCGAAAGAAGACCGGGGTACCCGGCACACCATTGCTATAACGGTCATTCACTCTGACCGCTATCTTTTGGCTGAGGAGATGTTTGGCGATACCGGTCTGTTGTTGCCCCCCGGCATGAATCAAGATCCATGGTTGGTCGGGAAGCGCCTGACAGCGGAATACGGCTTTTTCACCCGGCAGCAAATCGGTGGTAGCTTCGATAACTTGTTCGCCGCTGCGCGTGCCAAGCTGGTATTCGATGGCGGCCCGACCATCGCTATCGGTGTCCTTGACTGAATCACCGATCAGGTGGCCATCACCTTCGGCCACCGCAAAGGTCACCCGGACGCCCTGAACCGCATTGCCGAAGGTGTCGGCAACCCGAACCACCAGAGAACGCGCGAGCTGTTTGCCGACGATTCCTTGCTGTTGATCGCCAGAATCGGCCTGTATCTTGCCCGCTGTAGAAGGTTTGACCACAATATCGAAGGTGAGTTTGACCTTGCCCTCGCTGTCAGCGATGCGCAGCTGGGTCTGCCCACTCTGATTGCCGAAACGCAGACTGGCTGTCGTTTTGCCATCATAGCGGGTGCGATGGAAAAGGGAATCGACAGTTGCCATTTGCGCCAGTTCGACAGTAAAATAGAGCTTTTGGCTACCAATCGGCCGGTTCTGGTCATCCACGCACTGCACCTGGACATCGACGAGCGAATCCTGAGCAGCCAACCCGACAATCGGCGACGGTGTCAGTGCGACCACTTGAAAGCTTTGGGGTTCTTTGACTTGGACGTCGAACAGCACTGGATGGCCGGTCAATCCAGGTGCCTGTGCTGTGATGATGGCAGAACCGAGCAAATCGCGGCAAAGAATCCAGGTCGTGGCAATGCCTTGATCGTCGCTGACCACGGGCAGAGATGTCAAAAAGCTTACCCGGCTGGAATCACCAGAGAAATGGACCGGAAAACCGGCGACCGGGCGGTTCTGGATATCGGTTATCAGCACTTGCAGAGGTTGCGCCAGCTGTGAATAGAGATAGCCGATCTGGTCTTGACCGGAAATGCGGACAATCCGCGCTGCCGGGGAAGAGATGAATTCGATTTGCCCAGATGCCGAAATCCAAGCACCGCTCTCCAAATCTTGACAGCGAACCGTATAAACACCGGGCACAGTGCAAACCGCCCGGGCGTATAAAGATCCGGAAGAATCGGTCTTTCCCTGTTCGGGATCGATTTGCAGAAAATCCGGTGACGCACTGAATTTAAGCAGTCGATCGGCAATCGGATTGTCGTAGGAATCGGCGATCCGCACATTCAGAGCGGCATACGCCACTCCGTTTGCAGGAATGGGCGAGGTTGCAGTCAATTGAGAGTTTTGCCAATCGGGTGCTGCCGGCAGTGCACTGCAGACAAAAACTTGCGGCGAGCCATCAAGATCTTGGCCCTGGGTATCGATTGAGGTCACCCTGATTCGATGTATTTGATGACCGGCAACCGTTCCCAGAATCAGGCGGGCGCCGGCCTCTCCTTCTTTGCTGGTATAATAAACCGCACTTGGTGCACTGGTAGACTGAAAAACCGCATCACCTTGGATGACTTGAAAGCGAACCGGATGATCGCTGACCGGCAAGCCAAGCATATCCACAACTTTGACAACCAAATCGTGTTCCAACAGCTGCCCCACGATTCCAGTCTGCAGATCGCCAGAAACCTGCAGCAAACGAGCCGGTTGAGTGGCAACGGCAATCGCAGAAAAAGTGAAAGGAGAATTCTGCAGATGACTGCCGTTGAAAAGGACTGCTGCTTGCACTTTTTGTTCTTCAGTCGATGAACCGAGAATCCAGCGCGCTTCCGCCAGTCCTTCTCCATCGGTAATACACTGAATTTGCGTCTGCTGATCGGGCAAGAGAGAACCGTTGCCGGATATTACGGTATAATTGACCGGAATACCCGCTACTCCTTTGTTTTCAGCATCCACAACTTTGACCCGCAAAGGAGTCTTCAATTCCTGGAAAGCGGCTCCGAGCATCAACGAACCGTCGGTGATCGAAACCAGCCGCACCGGTTGGGCGAACAAACCAGAAGCGACAAATCGGATGGGACTTTGCTGCAGCTCGGCACCGCGATAATAACTCCGCACTTCAGCCCAATAAAGCGAATCCCCGACCTGAGATCCCAGAGTCAGGTGAGCGGAAGCCAAGCCGAGCTCATTTGAAAAAGCATCAACCATACGGCTGCCGGAAAAAGTGCCCTCCTGGCTGATTACCTGAAAGATTGCCTGATGATTGGCCGTTGCATTGCCGTAAAAATCGGATATCCGCACGACAAAAGGCCTTAACAAGGTGCTGTTGACCGAGCCGACTTGCTTATTGCCGCTGATCTCTTCCAGGCGATAAGGCGAGCCGGCGCAGGCTGAGGCGGTAAATTGCAGGACGCTTGGGGTCAAATTGGGAATTCGCGCTTCAACGGTGTGGTTGAGCATACCCGCTGTCGGTCCCAGGCGAAAGATCGCTCGCGCGATTCCCTGACTGTCTGTCGTTTTGCTCACCGAGTTCTGTTCATCGACTTTGCCCCCACCGTTGACCACCTGAAAAAGAACCGGATATCCGGAAACTGGATTTTGCTGGCTGTCCGTAATTTTGACTCGCAGCGGTTCGCTCAAGGTGGTGCCAACGGTGTCAATTGGTCCTTCGGTCCACAGTTTGTAGGCAAGGCTGGCCACGCCAGGTATTCCGCTGGCATAGAAATCGACCGGCGACCCCGAAAGCGGGGTGGACAAATAGACCGCGATAGCCTGTACGTGGTAGGTATCGGTTCCGATCATCGTTCCGAGCCGATATTGGCTGCGGGCATAGCCCAGGGAATCGGTGCGAACCTGTTGGTTCGAGGTGCCGGTAGCGGTAAATATTCCTCCAGCAGTGAGTGAGGTAAACGAAACCAGGTGATTGGCAATCGGATTGTTGTAGACATCGACCACACGTACGACGAATGGTTCAGGCAAATTCTCCATAATCGGCGCGCTCTGCTCGTTGCCGGAAAAAGCAAAAATACGGCTGGCGCGATCCGGCAGGGCATTGGCAAGAAATTCAATCGGACTGCCAGTCAACCCGGGAGCCTGCGCCACGACCTGTTGGGTGCCTGCTTTCGTACCCAACCGCCAGTAGATCTGTACATAACCTTCGCT
Source organism: bacterium (assembly GCA_029565675.1). Lineage (GTDB taxonomy): Bacteria > Zhuqueibacterota > Zhuqueibacteria > Residuimicrobiales > Oceaniaggregativiventaceae > Sulfursilanivivens. The sequence goes on along the minus strand of JAKQNP010000002.1, from coordinate 188,785 downwards.
GTCACTGATCAGCGTAAGAGAAGTGTCAGATGCGATCGCTTGAGTTTGGTACTCGGGTTGTACAGCAACGAAATTGCTCTGTAAAGAACCGCCGCCGGAGACAATGCGAAAAGTTACCGGATAAGACGGCGCAGGTTCATTGTCCGCGACCATCACACGCACGCGCAGGGGCTCGGCCAACAATACAGACACCGCATCGGACTGGCCATCGCCAGAGATCTTGTGAAGCGATGAAGCCACCCCGCGTACAGTTGCGGTAAAAAGATAAGGGGATCCGGGAAGACCGGCAATGGTGGCGCGAACCTGCTGTAGACTGCCTGCCTCACCAGGAGTCAATACGGTTTCCGCATGTCCCCGATCATTGGTTAAAATCATGCCTGATGGTTGCAGGGTACCGCCGCCGGACACCAGTTCAAAAGTAACCGGGACAGCGGGGACATGGTTGTTAAAAACATCAAAGACATCGACGGCAAAGGGTTCTGCCAAAGGCACGCCAATTTCACCGATCTGTCTATCGCCAGAGACAGCGAAAGAGATCGGCTCGCCCGGCTGGGCGACGAGGTCAAACTGCTGGGTTTGGCCGTTCAGCGGCAGACCGTTGCGATACAACTGAGCGCTGATTTGCACCGGCCCGGCGGTGTTTCCCATCCGCACGGCGCGGCTGGCGACGCCAAAAGAGTCCGTAAGCAGTGGATTGGCATCCTCGTCGCCGATACCCACCGGAAGATAGTTCGGATCCTGGCTAAGCAAGACCCGGTCCACGCAAACCGCTGCGGGCAAGGTGAGTCGAAACCTGCGTCTGCCGGCAGCGAGCTGAAAAAGGTGTGGGGTGTTTGAAGAGTGGACCCGATACCAATTCCACTGGCCAGCAGACTCGATCGGCACCGTCAAGGCCGCACCGTCGTCGACCTGCAAAAGAACCAGCCCACTGCGGCCCATATGCAAGGCGCGCATCCAGACATAATATCCACCGGCAGATGCCAAATCGATATTGGCCTCGACAGTGCCGCTGGAGGGCGATTCATAAAGAACCATCACCATGCCGTTGCCCGAACAACTGCGGTCATAAGCCCATAAACTCGATCCTCCGAGGGTGGAGCTTTCGGTTTGAAACCCGATTGATTCTCCGCTGCTTGTGGGAGCAAGAATTTGTGCCGACCCGCTTTGGAGAGTGAAATCGACCCGGGCCCCTTGAACTGGATTGTTTTTCACATCGCGAACCTGGACTGCGATTGGATCTGGCAGCAGATTGCCGACAGTTGCGGATTGGCCATTTCCGGATTGCATCAGCAAAACTGCCGGTTCGCCGCTGCCCTGGCCCGGCGCACCGGGTTGAAGGAACAACAATTGATCGGCAGCGACTTGCCGTTCGATGACGATGGTACCGTCGCTGAATCGCGCCATCACATCACAGGCGGAATGGGTGCCCAGCCCATAATGCTGCACAGCTGAGCTTTGTGACTGATGGCCGGAAGCAGACACCACTTCGCGATAGCCGAGCAAAGCAGCTGGATTGCCGAGCTCCCCGCTGCGATAGACCCAGATACGAGTACCGAAACCACCGCGGTTGCCGGCTGGACCGTCGACTTCGATCTGCAGAAAATGGTTGTTGTTGTCGAGATTGTTCAGCAACAGTATATTGAAGGCATCGGCGCGCACCACCACCACATCTACATCGCCATCCCGATCAATATCGACCACCGCCGCACCGCGCACATCGCCGCCGTTGACTTCCGCACCGCTGTCCGCCCAGTGGCTGAATTTCCAATTGCTGTCGTTGTGGTAGAATTTGCCTGCATCATGTTCATCGGTGGCCAGAATATCCACCCAACCATCGTTGTCGAAATCAGCGGCAAGCACAGAGTAGCCATCGAAAGGAATCTGGATGAGCGCACTGAGATCGGTGAATGTGCCATCGCCTTCATTGCGATAGATGCGCAAGTGGACAGGATCGCCAGTAAGCGATGTTTGGCTGACCAACAGATCGAGATCCCCGTCGTTGTCCATGTCGGCCCAAACCGCGCCATTGCTCTGCAACTTTAAATCAACACCGGCAGCCGCAGCCCGATCGACAAAGGTTCCGTCGCCCTGGTTAACATACAAGCGATTTGCACCCTCTCGTTTGACCAGATAAATGTCGGTAAAACCATCTTGATTGAAATCCGCAGCGGCAGCGGACAGTGTGGGAACGCCTGTTTCCACGACATCATCGGCACCGCGATTTTCGCGGGAAAAAACTACATTCCCCTGATTGACATACAACTCGTTGGGAACACGAGAATTGGCGGCATAGAGATCCATGTCGCCGTCATTCTCGATATCGAACGCCAAAACCGTGGTTGTCGTCACACTTCCCAAATCGACAATCCCGGCCGTCGCCGTTATATCGGTGAACTGACCCGCACCGGTGTTGCGATAGAGCCGGTTGGGGCCTGAGGTCTGTGCATTGAACAAATCCCAATCGCCGTCATTGTCGATGTCGACCCAGAGCAAGCCGCGGCTCTGGCCTGGATCATCGATCTGGCGGTTTTTTGCATCCTCTATGAAGAAAGATCCTGCCTGGTTGATGTAGGAGAGCTCACGCTCATCAGGAGATAGAGATGCAATGCGGCTGATATAGATATCCGGCCAACCATCATCGTTGTAATCGCTGATCGCGATCCCCTGTGAACCCGCGTGAACATCTATGCCGGCGATTTCAGTTTGCCAGGAAAGATCGCTGAACCAGCGCGGCCGTCCTTTAAACCAGTTGTCGAAAGTTTGCGTATAATTCGCCGCGATCAGTGCATGTCCTCGATCGCTGGGGTGGTAACCATCATCCATCAAACCACGGCTGTCGCTGGCCCACAAGAAAGGATCTTCCATAAAGCGAGAGTAGTGATCGCATTCATAAACGGGTTCGGTCCGTCCGGTAATCGCACCTCCGCGAAAGTCGCGTATCATGCGGCTGACATCAGCATTAAAAGCCAGGCAGTAGGACTCGTGAGATCGCACCGGAATATCCAGAGAGACGATAATCGCCTGCAGAAAATCGCCCTTTTCTCCATTGCTCCATTTGAGCAAATAACTAACCAGTGTTGCCATTTGCCCGGACGCGGTCAATTGAAATCGATCGCCTTCGATATAAGGCGCAGCAGGATAGTATTCGCCGAGTATATCGTTGGTGCCAAGGAGAATGGTGACGATATTGGGGCGGTATGTCGACATGTGATACGTCACATCCATAGCACCCGTTCCGCCGTTGCCCACAGAGATGGGATAAAAATCAGCGATCTTACGTCCGCCGCTAAAGTGACCTTCGTAAGGCGGTGTACCCGCAGATCCGACAAAGTCGATCGTATATTTATTGTTGATCAAGGTCTGATAGAGACTCTTCCGATAGCCGATGCCGTCACTGGAGCCGACTCCATTGGTAATCGAGTCGCCCAACAGCATAATCCGCGTGTCCGCATTGTAGGTCAACTGCTCCACGGTCAACTGAAAAGCGTTGGGTGGGCTCTGCGGAACAACATTGTCCAGTGAAAGTGTCAGTCCTTCAACAAGAATACCCGGCAAAACGAAACGGACAATGCCGTCGCCGTCCATTTCCGCCAGCTGGAAGGAATCGGGCAAGGATAGCGCTTCCAAAGATTGCAGAGCGATAAGCCGCGCTGTCACAGGCTGCTCAGGATCGGCAATCGCATCCGCGTGAATCTGCAAGGTCAGGCGCCCAAGCCTTGCTCGGCTTTGAGAAAAAGCGATCTGCAGCTCTAAAGATTGGTCGTCGGCGGTGTACGAGGCGCTGTACATTGGTGTAGCGGGCTGAACACCCGCAATGGCAATATCGGGCGAGATAGGCGTATAATGCAGATTTGTTGCGGGCCAGGCGCTCGCAGTGTCGGATTCCCGGATCGGTTCAGTGAGCTGGTGCATATTGGGCTCTGGAGCAGCAAAGACAACCGACGAAACCAAGAAAAAAAGGCCCAATATCTGGATCCACCCTCTTTGTAGACATTGAAAACTGTTTCGCCAGTCCATCCCTCTGAAAACCTTTCCTTTTTGATCCAGCACAGCCAGCGCCAATAATTTCCGGTTCATGACCATAGGCAAATGAGAAAAAACGTGCGTTAAATTGACAGAGTTGTTATATTGTAAAAATTCAGGCCGTGAGAGCCTGAATCGGCCGAACAGATGAATTGTTTGTATCGGATTGATACAAGCAATTCGCCAGAAATGCAGACCACAAGTCCTCTCACGACAACAAAAATAAAGCGAGTCTATCACTTGTTTTTCGTATTGTTACAGCCCTTGTGGCAGGGTAAATTCGCTTGACATGTTGTTGATATTTGGTTATATTGAAATCAATTTTGGTGCTAACGGAAATGAATGCAGAATTAATGCCAAAAGACAAGCTCAGAGTGATGGGTATGATATTTCATGCCTATCACGGATGTTACGATGGTGAGCGGGAAAACGGACAGCGGTTCGAAATCGATGTTGAGATGAGTTACGACACTCGACCTGCAGCGCTATCGGATCGCCTTAAAGACACGATAGACGTTCGCCAGGTTTACGAGAATGTCCGCAAAATTGTGGAGCAAGATCGCTTTTACTTGATCGAAACGATCAGCCAGCAAATCGCCAATAATTTACTCGATCATTTTCCGATTGAATCTGTGCGGATTCGTTTGCGAAAACCGTTTGCACCACTGGGGGGATTGGCAAACGGAACAGAGATCGAAATCACTCGATATCGCCATTCGGCTGAGCAATGAGTCTCTACGCCCTGGGTCTGGGATCCAACCTTGGTGAAAGGATCCAAACGCTGGTCCATGCAGTTATTGAATTGGATCAGGTTTCCCAGACCGAGGTGCAATCTGTCTCATCTCTTTATGAGACTGAACCCGTAGGGCTGTTGCCACAACCGAATTATATCAATGGTGCGGTATTGATTTTGAGCGACCTGCAGCCAGAAGAATTGCTTCGAGAAATCCAGGCAATCGAAATCCGTTTCGGCCGCATCCGGACGCGGCGCCGGTGGGGACCTCGTACATTGGATATCGACATCTTGCTGATCGAATCGATGTCGATCCATACCAAACGCTTGACTGTTCCCCACCCACAGTTGTTTTTTCGCCGTTTTGCACTTTTACCGTTGGCCGAGCTTGTGCCGGATTGGGTGATCCCCGGCAGCGGCACGACCGTAACAACAGCTCTGGCTGATTGTCCTGAGTCAGGCATTATTCAGTGCGTCTTGACGCAACACCAATTTCTGCAACGGGTCAGAGAGGTTCAATAGTGGCCATACCCAAATACATCTGCGTGGAAGGCGTGATCGGGGTTGGTAAAACGAGCCTGGTCAGCATGCTGGGTGAGGTGATGAATGCGCGATTGATGTACGAAAAGCCGGAAGAAAATCCGTTTCTCGAAGATTTTTACCGTGATCCAAGGCGCTTTGCTTTTCAGGTTCAGCTTTTCTTCCTGCTGAGCCGTTACCGCCAGCAGCAAGAGTTTTTCCAGCAGGATCTTTTCTATGAAACCATGGTGTCGGACTATTTGTTTGCCAAGGACCGCATCTTTGCCACCTTGAACTTGGATGACCGCGAATTGATCCTCTATGATCGGGTGGCTTCGTTGCTGGAGCAAGACATACCGATACCCGATCTGGTCATTTATCTGCAATCCTCGCCTGAGCGGTTGATGAACAACATCCGCAAACGCGGGCGGCATTACGAACAATCGATCTCTGATGAGTATATCAGATCATTAAACGAAGCTTACAATCGCTTTTTCTTTCATTACCACGGCACCCCTCTTCTCGTGGTCAATTGCACCCAGATCGACTTTGTCAACAACTCACGCCATTTTGACGATCTGGCAAAAGAAATTGTTCGGCCGCATTCCGGCATCGAATACTATTCGCCGACTTTTTAGGGATTTCGTCGCCATCCTCGATCATTAATGCTGTGAAAAATCCCTATTTGCTCTTTGGAGAGGGCTAATCGCCCTTTTTTAAATTTCCGGCAAATGTTTTGCCGCTGCCAAGCGGCAAAAAACAGAAGGAAAACTGCGATGCTTTTTCGTCTGGCTTTACTGGCTTTGGTTTTCTACGGCACCTCCAAATTACTCGCACTTTTTTTCAAACCATCCCGTCCTTCTGAAACGGTGCAGGGAAAATCCAAATCCAAGCCTCTGAATGTTTCGGACAACGAAATTCAAGATGTCGATTTCAAAGAGGTCGACGAGTGAACCTTTGTTGTTGAAATGGTGGCTTCCAAATTTGTGAGAGTTCATGCATCTCTATTTTCGAATCTTGCGCTATATCAGGCCTTATCTTGTGCCGCTCTTCGGATCCATTCTTTGCATCATTCTGTTCACGATTTTCAACTCGGCTTTCCAGATTTCGATCATTCCCTTTCTGAATACGATTTTCAAATCGCCACAGCAGACTGCATTGCAAACATCGGAACCGCCGTCTCTTTCACCAGCGAATTCGGATGCAAGTAACACCTTGAGCAAAAAAAACCGGTTCGCCGGCACTCAGGATTTGGTTAAAGAAAAATTCTTTCGTTTTTTTCAAGGTGATGATCCGGACACCGCCTTGCACCGCATCTGTGTGGTGATTTTGCTGATCACGTTGTTTAAAAATCTATTTGCGTACCTGCAGCGCTACTTGATGGCCCTGGTCGAGGAGAGCATTATTCGTGATATCCGCAATGATCTTTATCGCCAGATCAGCCTCCAATCCCTGCGCTTCTTCAGCCGCACCCGGACCGGGCAAATTATCTCGCGGATCACCAACGATGTTTCTCTTCTCAATGGCGGCGTTTCCGCCAGTTTTGTCACTCTGATCAAGAATCCTCTGGCCATCATCGCCTCGTTGGCGATTGCTTTTTATCTCAGCTGGCAGCTGACCCTTATCGCTTTAATTGTGGCACCACTCAGCATCGGTATCATCTCATGGATCGGTTTGCGCCTGCGCAAACAAAGCACCTTATCGCAGGAAAAAATGGCGGATGTAACGTCGGTGCTGCAAGAAACCATCAGCGGCGCGCGGGTGGTCAAAGCATTCGCAATGGAACAATTCGAAATCAATAAATTCGTGCGCGAAACACAATCGTATTTTAAAACCCTCTTGCGGATCTCGCGCACCCGCAATTTGGCGTCACCTCTGACTGAATTTCTTGGCACCATTGTAGCGGTTGGCATTCTCTGGTTCGGCGGTCGTCAGGTTTTGCAGGGAAACATCATGTCTCCCGAAGAATTCATCGGATTTCTGGTCATTATCTTGAGCGTGATGACGCCGGTTAAAGAGTTGTCCAGCGTTCACACCCGTCTGCAGGAAGCACTTGCGGCTGGCGAACGGATTTTCGAGGTAATCGATCTGCAGCCCGAGATTCGAAACGTCGCCAAACCCGTCCACTTGCACACATTTAACCATGCAATCGAATTCGACAAGGTCTCTTTTACCTACAACAAAGGCGATTTTTTTCTCAGCGACATCTCGGTAACCATAGAAAAAGGCCGGGTTTTGGCGTTGGTCGGCCCCAGCGGCGGCGGCAAATCGACCTTTGCCGACCTGGTGCCGAGGTTTTACGATCCGACTGCCGGCGTTATTCGCATCGACGGCACCGATATTCGCCAGATGGAAATCGCTTCACTGCGCAATCAGATGGGAATCGTCACCCAAGAGACGATTTTGTTCAACGATACTGTTTTCGGCAATATCGCCTATGGGCTAAGCGATAAAAAAGAAAGCGAGGTTACTGCCGCTGCAAAAATCGCCAATGCCCACGAGTTTATCCTCGAGCTGCCACAAAAATATCAGACCAATATCGGTGAACGCGGCATAGAGCTTTCCGGCGGACAGAGGCAGCGTCTGGCGATTGCGCGAGCGGTTTTAAAAAATCCGCCGATCCTCATTCTAGATGAGGCGACATCGGCGCTCGACACCCAATCCGAAGTTCTGGTACAGCAGGCAATCGAAAGGCTGATGAAAAACCGAACTTCGATCGTGATCGCCCATCGGCTTTCCACAATTCTCAACGCCGATTGTATTTTGGTGTTGGACAAGGGCAAGATCGTCCAGAGCGGGACGCATCAAGAACTGATCCACAAACCAGGTCTCTATCAGAAACTCTATCAAATGCAGTTTAAGGTTTAACGTGAAAAATCAACCAAGTATCGTCCGGCCTCAACTCGACCGGCATCTGCAACAAATCCTCGAGGTATCGCTGCTCGTTTTTGCAGCAGCAATGCCTTTTTCGATTGCATTGACACAGATCGCAATCGGCTGTGCGATCTTGTGCTGGTTCGCCAGAATCGCCATTACCCGCAGCCAATCTTTTCAACCGATTGGTCTGGAGATTCCTTTTCTCCTTTTCATCGGCGCAGCTTTTCTTTCGCTGTTTTTTTCAACCAATGCAGCGCAATCAGCCATTTTCATGAAAAGGCACCTGCTGGTTTTGGTTTTTTATGTCATTGCCCAGCAAGTGCAATCGAAATCATTGATGCAAAAACTCGCATGGATTTTTATCGCTGCAATGGCTGTCTATTCGTTGTTCGGTATCCTTTCATTTCTGCAGGATCCGACGGTCAGGGTCCGCCATGTGCAGAATTCAATGACCGCCGGGGGACTGACGATGATGGGTGCGGTGATCAGCCTGGCATTGCTGATCACCCACAAAAGGCGGAAAGTTCAAATCGCGCTGCTGCTCGCTCTGTTGCTCAATTTTATCTGTTTGATCCTGACCTCCACTCGCGGTTCATGGCTGGGTTTTTTTTCCGGGGCTCTGTTGGTGATCTACCTGCAAAACCGCAAACTCCTGCTGGCCATTCCCGTACTGCTGGTTCTGTTGTTGCTGGTCCAGCCCGAAACTCTTGCCCATCGCACCCGCCACTTTTTTGATCCAACCTGGCGGACCAACGCCAAGCGGATCAGTTGGTGGAAGACGGGCTGGGAGATCTATAAAGACCATCCATTGACCGGCATCGGTGATGTCAGCACCCAAACCGTTTACCAACAATACGCCGGGCCTGACATCGAAGAATCGATCGGCCATTTTCACAACAACTTTATCCATATTGCGGTCACCCTGGGGTCGATCGGATTGGCAGCGTTCGTCAATTTGCTCGGTTTTCTCTTCTATCGAGTCTGGCAGGTGTTTCGGCGATGCGACCGGTCAGCCGGCTTGGCCATGGCAAGGGGATGGACATTGGCGGCGATGGCAGTTTGGACAGGTTTTGTCATCAATGGACTCTTTGAATGGAATTTTGGTGATCAGGAAATCGTCACTGCGCTCTATTTTGTTTGTGGGCTGGCGTTGGCATTGCCGACACGCCTCTGCGCCGCCACCTTTGCGGCCCACCGTGCTGCACAATCCGATCATGGCAGCAATGCCCAGAGGTTCCAAGATGGCTAAAATAACCGCCCCAAATACCGCCGATATCAAAGACTATCAGCTCAAACTCGAGCAATACCGACGCGAGCATGAAAAGCTGCAAATTCTTCTCAATATTACCCATAACATCTCTCGCGAACTCGACTTGAGCAAATTGCTCATGCTCATCATGGACGAGGTCAAGACAGTGCTGCAGTGCGATCGCTGTACCGTTTTTGTCCTCAATCGCGAGACGGGCGAACTGTGGTCGCGGGTGGCGCATGGAGAAAAAGAAATCCGGTTCCCAAGTCACCTGGGAATCGCTGGTTTCGTCGCCACCTCAGGCGAGGTTCTCAATATTCCAGATGCCTATGCGGATGAACGCTTCAATCCGAATATCGACAAAAAAACCGGTTATGTTACCCGCACCATACTTGCGGTGCCGATGCGCAACAAGCTCAGTGAAATCATCGGCGTCTTTCAATCTCTGAACAAAATCGGTGGCCCATTTTGTCAGGATGATATCGAGTTGCTCGATGCGATTTCCAGTATCGCTGCCACCCAAATCGAAAACGCCCAACTGTATGCTGAGCAAAAAAAGACCTTCGATAGTTTTATCGAAACCCTGGCGACAACCATCGATGCACGCGATCCCCTGACAGCTGGCCACTCGCGGCGTATCGCTCTCTATGCCGACGAGATCGCGCGGGTTTTGAATCTCGGTGATTCGGAACGCGAAGTGTTGCGCACCGCCGCTCTGTTGCACGACTATGGCAAAATCGCGGTCCGCGAAGCAATATTGACCAAAGAAGGCAAACTGACCGACGAGGAATTCAAACACATCCAGCACCATCCCTACTATACCCGCACAATATTGGAAAAAATCAACTTTTCCCGTGCTCTCAAGGATGTGCCGATGATCGCCGCGTCGCATCACGAAAAGCTCGACGGCAGCGGTTACCCGCAGGGGCTTATCGAAAGAGAAATCCCCAAACTGGGCAAGATCCTGGCTGTGGTCGATGTTTTTGACGCCCTGACATCCAAACGCCATTATCGAGATCGCATGAATCTCACCCAAGTGCTCGGCATATTGAGCCAGGGAGCGAATACCCATTTCGATGATTTTTTTATCGCCGCATTCAAAAAAATTCCTTTGAGTCGGCTGGTGGAGATTCTGGAAGATGATCACCAGAAAGATTTGGATTTGAACGACCTCGAGGAGCTCGGCAAAAGCGATATTTCGGCTTTGCTGTCAGCGCTGGAAAGTCCATCTCCGGACGGTCATCAGCTCGCCATGATGAAACAGTTCAACCACTATTACTCGCGCGACTATTTGCAGGGCAAAAAAAACTCAAAAACAGCTTCACCAATAAAATTTACGGGGAAAGAGGAATGAAAAAAGGGATTCAAACCGACTTGGCGCCAAAGGCGATCGGACCCTACCAACAGGCCATACTCGCAACGGCCAACACATGGGTTTTCACCGCCGGCCAGCTTGGAATCGATCCGAACAGCAACGCTTTTGTCTCGGAGACGATTGAAGGACAGGCCGAACAAGCACTAAAAAACCTCCAGGCTGTTCTGCGCGCAGCAGGTTCTGACCTCAGCCAGGTGGTCAAAACCACTGTTTTTTTGCGCGACATGGAAGATTTTGCCGCAATGAATGCCGTTTATGCGAGATTCTTTGCCGACAATTCTCCCGCCCGGTCAGCTGTGCAGGTCGCACGACTGCCTAAAGATGCCCGGGTGGAAATCGAAGCGATCGCGCAGGTCAACTAGATGGACACCGCACATCTTCAACGCAGCCTGCTGTGGGCAAGCCTTGTGATCCTCCTGCTCCAGTCACCGGTATCCGCGCAGGCGCAAGCCGACTCTAGCCGAGCTGCCGCGCCATCGCCCGCACGGGCGATGGCCTATTCTTTTTTCATCCCCGGTGGCGGCCAGTTCTATAACGGCAAATACCTGAAAGGATTGATCATTGCTTCAGCTGAATTGGGATGTGTTGCCAATGCCGTCATCCAAAATCAATACCTGAAAGAAGAAGAAAATCCTTATAACCGCGAAATCTATCGCGATCGCCGCAACCTTTCCTATTGGTGGCTGGCCGGCATCATCCTCTACAGCATGGCGGATGCGTATGTGGATGCGCATCTATTCAATTTTGATGAAGACGAGTCAATTTCTTTTGATCTGCAAACAAGGCCATCCGATCGATCGATGGCCGCGAATTTGAATTTTCATTTTTAAACCATCGCAAAGTCCCCGCTCCAAAACTTGAGGTCGAATTGAAAATGGGCAACAGCGAAAGAGGCGCCTGGGGGTCACGGTTTGGTTTCATTCTCGCCGCCGCCGGATCTGCAATCGGTTTGGGCAACATTTGGCGTTTTCCATATGTAACGGGCAATAACGGCGGTGCAGCTTTTGTGCTCATCTACATCGTATTCGTGATTTTGATCGGCCTGCCGGTGATGATTGCGGAAATGAGCCTGGGTCGCCACACCAAACGCAATCCCGCCGGTGCTTTCGCTGCCCTGGCCCCTCATTCCCTCTGGCCTTGGGTCGGCATGCTCGGCATTTTCACCGGATTGGGCATCCTTTCCTATTATAGCGTAATTGCCGGCTGGACTGTGGGCTACTTTTTAAAAACAATCAGCGGTGGTTTTCCCGCAGACATGAACTACGAAACCTCCAGCCGAATTTTCAGTTCTTTTGTCGCCAACCCAGCAATGGCCATTGGTCTGTTGTTTGTTTTTATTGCCATGACTGCAGGAGTCGTCATGGGCGGCGTTGCCGGCGGCATAGAAAAATGGTCCAAGATCCTCATGCCGATCCTCCTGCTGTTGATGATACTGTTGACATTGCGGTCTGTCACCCTGGAAAACGCCGGTGCCGGCCTGCATTATTATCTCAAACCCGATTTCAGCAAAGTGACAACCAACACCATCGGCAACGCTCTGGGACAGGCGCTTTTTTCTCTCAGCCTGGGAATGGGGGCGATGATCACCTATGGCAGCTATGTATCCAAACGCGTCAATCTGGTCACATCAGCTGGCTGGGTCTGCCTGTTCGACACGATAATCGCAATCGTTGCAGGATTGATGATCTTTCCGGCCCTGTTTTCACAACACATTCCTCCTTCAGGTGGTCCTGGATTGGTCTTCCAAACCTTACCGCTGCTTTTCAAACAAATGCCTGGCGGTTCAATCTTCGGTGCCGGATTTTTCTTGCTGCTTTCGGTTGCGGCGTTGACTTCGACGATCTCGCTTCTGGAGGTTGTGGTCGCTTTCCTTGTCGATGAAAAAAAATGGCAGCGTCCGCGCGCCGTCTGGACGATTGCGCTGGCAGCCTTTTTGCTCGGCATTCCCTCTGCTCTGTCACAATCAGCTTCACCCTTTTTCACCCGGCTTCCGCTGCTCCACACGGGCTTCCTCGATCTGGCCAACATCCTGGCCGGCAACTTTTCGCTGATTTTGGGCGCATTCCTAATCTCGTTGTTCGTTGGATTCCGTTGGGGAGCAAACAAGGTTGAAAAAGAGATTACAATCGAAGGGCAAACCTTTTACTTCAAAAGATGGTGGAAAATATTGATTCGCTATCTCTGCCCAATTGCAATTTTTGTAATTTTTCTCTATATTTTGCTGACTCGCAACTATTTTTAAGGACAATGATGGATCGCGATCAAGCACTGGCGCTGGCCAAAAGCAAAATTGGCAACAAGAATTTGTTCAAACATGTGCTCGCCGTTGAAGTGGTCATGCGATTTCTGGCGCGCCACTTAAAAGAAAACGAAGAAGAGTGGGCGTTGACTGGATTGTTGCATGACCTGGATTACGAAGAGACCATGCAAACACCGGCACAGCACACCCTGGTGACAGAAAAACTATTGCAGCCGTATGGGGTCAGAGCGGAAGTCATTCATGCCATCAAATGCCACAACCATTTAGCCCCGCGCCAATCCCGTCTCGACCAGGCGCTTTACGCCGTGGATCCAGTAACCGGTCTGATCGTAGCAGCGGCGTTGATGCATCCGGGGAAAAAACTGGCTGCCGTGGACGTCGAATTCGTCCTGAGACGCTATAAGGTCAAGGGATTTGCTCGCGGTGCCAACCGCGAACAGATCGAAAGCTGCAGCGAATTGGGGTTGGAATTGCCGGATTTTATCTCTATTGCCCTGCGAGCGATGCAATCCATTCATCAGGAGCTCGGACTCTGATCCATGCAACATTTTCTGCGCACATTCATCGCGGTTTTGGTGTTTAGCTCAAGTGGGTTTTCTCAGACCGCAGTCGACTCTCTGCGCCTGCCTTTGGCCAAAACGAAGAAATTCGATGCCTGGTTTGCCAAGGACAAAGCGGATCACCTGATCGCCAGCTCTTTTTTGGTGGGTCTCGGTTACTATGCCGCTAAACAGGAACTGGATCGCTCTCATCCAGCCGCCTGCAACAGTGCAGTTGTTTTTTCTCTCAGCCTGGGAATCGCTAAAGAGCTCTACGACGGCACATCGAAAACAGGCACCCCGAGCTGGAAGGATCTTGTTGCCGACATGGCTGGAATAGGTCTGGCCTATGCGCTTATCTCAGTGGGAAAAGATTAATGGAAAAAAAAGGCATTCTTGAGCACAGAAAGAACTCTCCCTGCGCCCTGTTCGACAAGCCGCAATCCAATTGTGGTGTGGCAGCCGTCTATGGTGCAACAGATGCATCGCATCTCGTCTATTTGTCTCTTTATGCGCTGCAACACCGCGGGCAGGAAAGTGCCGGTATCGTTTCCAGTGACGGCCAGCGAGTCTATCGCCAGGTCGGCCAGGGTCTGGTCGCAGATGTCTTTGCCAAGACCGAAATCCTTGCGCAACTGAATGGACATATGGCCATCGGCCACAACCGTTATTCCACGACCGGTTCAACGCTCGTGCTGAACGCCCAACCGTTGCTTTTCCGCTCCAAGCTCGGCCCGTTTGCCGTGAGCCATAACGGCAATTTTACAAATTCAGGGATATTGCGCAACCAGTTGGAAGATCAAGGATCGTTGTTTCAAACAACGACCGATACCGAAATTGTGCCACACCTGGTGGCCAGATCGCACAAAAAAACGCAGACCGAAAAAATCATCGAGGCACTGCAGCAGTTGCGGGGTGCTTATTCGTTGGCTATGCTGACCAGAGATCGCCTCTATGCCGCTCGCGATCCCCACGGCGTCCGTCCGCTCTGTCTGGGCCGAAAAGATACGACCTATTTCGTTGTATCAGAGAGTTGCGCTCTTGATCTGCTCCGCGCCGAATACATTCGCGATGTTTTGCCAGGGGAATTAATCGAAATCGGACCGGAAGGGCTTGTTTCGCACTTCTTTGCGCAGGAGCAGCACTCGTATTCGTGTATCTTTGAGTACATCTATTTTGCCAGACCTGACAGTCGAATTTTCAATGACAACGTCGACAAAGTCAGGCGCAAACTCGGCAAGATTCTGGCGTTGGAAAGCCCTGTCGATGCCGACATTGTTATTTCGGTTCCGGATTCGAGCAATACCGCTGCAGTCGGCTTTTCCAGACGTTCGGGCATCAAATTCGAGCTCGGTTTGATCCGCAATCATTATATTGGACGGACATTTATTCAACCTCACCAGACCATGCGCGACTTTGGTGTGCGAGTCAAGTTCAATACAGTGAACGGCATCCTGCAAAATCGCCGGGTAGTGGTTGTTGAAGATTCGATCGTTCGCGGAACAACCCTGCGGCAATTGGTACAGCTCATTCGTCAGGCCGGCGCCACCGAAGTCCATGTGCGGGTAAGTTCACCGCCGATCATTTCGCCCTGTTTTTACGGCATGGATTTTCCCAACAAAGAGGAATTGATCGCTGCGCAGATGTCAGTTGATGAAATCCGCTGCTATTTGAAATGCGACAGTCTGGCCTACCTATCGCATGAAGGACTGCTGCAAGCAGCGGCGGATTCGAAATGCGAGTTCTGTTCAGCCTGTTTCACCGGTCTCTATCCAATCGAGATCGAAGACCACATCGGCAAATTTCAGCACGAAAATGAACCGGGCAGTTGAGATTGCCCGAGAATAACACCACCATGACCCAAACGCCTAGTTCCTGGATTCGCAAACTCGACTTTTTCTTCGTACTCCGCCCAACCCTCTTTTTCCCGATCTGGACCTTTTCTCTGGCCGGGAGATGGGCGCAGATGCGATTCATGCCATCACCGCATCAGGAACCGCTGTTGCATGTGGCCGGCAGCGATCTCAGCCTGACCATCGTCCTCTCTATCTATACGGCAATGATGGGCGGCGTTTTCGTCTTGAATCAAATTCAGGACATCGAGACCGATCGCATCAACAAAAAACTCTATCTCATTGCGAACGGTGAACTCTCTGTCCGGCAGGCCTGGGCATTGACTTGGATTCTCGCTGCCTCGCCGTTGCTGCTGTTGCTATGGGAGAGATGGGACTTGATCGCTGTCATGTTTCTCTCCTTTCTGATCACAGGATGGGCTTACAGCTATCCACCGCTTCAAATGATGAAAAGACCGATAGGTGGAACGGCAGTCAATCTCTTGGCCGGCTATATCGTCTTTTCCGTCGGTTGGCTCATTGATGCACCCCTCTCGTGCGCATTTTTCGTCTACGCCACACCCTATGTTCTGGGATTTCTCGCGGTCTATTTTTTGACCACCCTGCCGGATCAACCTGGCGATCGCCAGGCAGGCAAAATCACCTTTGCGGTCAAATATGGCGTTCAACTGACTCTTCTGGCCGCAGTCCTGTCCGCTCTGGCCGCTGTTATCGCCAGTCTGGTAACGCGCGATAACGTGGCTTTGCTCGCGACGGCCCTTGCGTTTCCGTTTATCCTGTACGCATGGAAAAAACAATCCGATGCGGTTGTATTAAGAGCCAATAAATTTGCTGCTTTGATTCTGTCTCTGCTTGTCTGTTGTCGATTTCCGGTTTATCTGTTGATTTTGTGCAGCGTTTATTTTCTGGCCAAGTGGTACTACAAGAATCGGTTTGGGATCTGCTATCCAAGTTTGCAAACTTGAGGCCCTGGTGACCATTCCTTATTATCGACAATCGCAGTGCGATTTTTGCGGTACGTGTGTCGGTGTCTGCCCGGAGAACGCCATTGAACTGGCGGAAACAACCCTGGTGATCTTGGAAGATCTTTGCACCGCATGCATGAACTGTGTTATCATTTGTCCAACCGCCGCTCTCGAGGAACGCGATGATCGAAAAGAACTATGATGTCGTCGTGGTAGGCGGTGGGCCGGCCGGCAGCATGGCGGCACGAGCCGCAGCCCATGCCGGTTCAACCGTCGCTTTGTTTGAAAAAGATCGAGAAATCGGCATTCCGGTTCGCTGCGCCGAAGGAGTCGGAGCCAAGGCATTGGGATCTTTGCTGGAAATACGCCCGGAATGGATCAGCCAAAGAATAAGCGGCGTTCGTTTCATTGCGCCCTCGGGGCAATCCGTCGATATGGCCAACGATGAAATCGGATTCATCCTCAACCGCAAAATTTTTGACGCAGACCTGGCCAAATTCGCCGGCGATTCCGGCGCCCACATCTTTACCAAAACCTACGTCGAAGGTCTTTTTTTTCAAGACGGGCATGTTGCCGGCGTTCGGATCAACCATTTGGGACACCGGATGACTGTAGAGGCAAAAATCGTCATCGGCGCGGATGGAGTTGAATCTCGAGTCGGCCGATGGGCAGGGCTTCACACCCAGACCCCTATTCATGACATGGAGAGTTGCGCCCAGGTGACTGCCGGCAACCTGGAAATCGAACCCTCTTTGATCACCTTTTATTTTTCGCATGAAATTGCCCCGGGTGGTTATCTGTGGATTTTTCCCAAAGGTCCGGACATTGCCAATATCGGGTTAGGTGTTTCAGGTGAATACAGCAGAGAGCATAAACCGGTCGAGCTGTTGCAGAATTTTGTTCACCGGCACTTTCCGCGAGCGGTCTGGCTCAGCACGGTATTTGGCGGTGTACCCTGTTCTAAGCCGCTGGAATCGCTCGTCGCCGATGGTTTGCTGCTCGCCGGCGATGC
Source organism: bacterium (assembly GCA_029565675.1). Classification (GTDB taxonomy): domain Bacteria; phylum Zhuqueibacterota; class Zhuqueibacteria; order Residuimicrobiales; family Oceaniaggregativiventaceae; genus Sulfursilanivivens. Next base: position 171,380 of record JAKQNP010000002.1, on the reverse strand, counting down.
CGCGCACCAGACCAATCCGCTGACTGGTGGCGGAATCATCAGCGGCATGCTGAGCGGCAAGCTTGCCGGCGAAACCGCTGTAAAAGCAATACGAACAGGCGATCTTGGTCGTCATTTCCTGCAAGAATATGAAAGGCAGTGGCAACCGGAAGCTGAAAAACAAGAAAAATTTTACAAGATCAAAGAGTTTGTCTTTAATCTGCGCGACAAGGATTTCGATCAGATCGCCGCTGCAGTGCTCAGCCTGCCCGCAGAAAAACGCACGTTGGTTAATATCTTCCGCAAAGCCCTGATCAAAAAACCCTCTCTGATCTTCGATATCCTCAAGTTATTCACCTGAGCCCGGCCAGGGCAAGCGGAACGAAAAGGCACGGCGGTCGTAAGACAGAAAGATCGGCAGTGAGAAGCGATGAAAGGATAAAAGTTGTTGTCTGTATTGAGCAAACTGCAAAAAGGCTTGGCCAAGACCCGTTCCGATCTGGTCGGCGGAATCGCGCGAACTCTCACCCGATCGCCCAAAATCGATGAAGCTGCACTTGAAGAACTCGAAGAAGTTCTGCTGAGCAGCGATGTCGGATTTGAAACAGCCGAAGAGCTGATCGAGCAGCTGCGGAGCAAAGACAGAAGCGGTTTAACGACCACGGATAGCGTTGTCGAGATTTTCAAGGCACACTTGATCGAACTGCTCGATTCAACCGTGCAACCACCTCGTCCGTTGCCGGTCCCGCCGCAAGTGATCAGCATCATCGGCGTCAACGGCAGCGGCAAGACCACCATCATCGGCAAATTGGCTTACCGCCTCACCCGGGAAAAGAAAAAGGTGTTGCTGGCAGCAGCCGACACCTTCAGGGCGGGTGCGATCGATCAGCTGGCGGTCTGGGCAAAACGGGCGGAAGCGGATCTGGTGAGCAGCATTACAGGCAGCGATCCGGCCGCTGTTGCTTTTGATGCAGTGCGGGCTGCAAAAAACCGACAGCATGATATTTTGATCATCGACACTGCCGGCCGGCTCCACACCAAAACCAACTTGATGGAGGAATTGAAAAAAATCCATCGAGTGATCCAGCGAGAAATAGCCGATGCGCCGCATGAAGTGTATCTGGTCATCGATGCCACCACCGGGCAAAACGGCTTAACGCAGGCGCGTCAATTCGCTGAAGCGGCGCAGGTCACCGGTATCATCCTGACCAAACTCGATGGGACAGCCAAAGGCGGGATTGTCCTTGCGATAACCCGCGAGCTGGGTTTACCCATTCGCTATGTCGGCGTAGGCGAAACGATCGACGATCTTGAGCTCTTTGATGCAAGCCAATTTGTCGAGGCGTTGTTCAGGTGAAAGCGACTTTTATCAGTCTGGGTTGTCCCAAAAATGTGGTCGACCTGGAAACCATACTCGGGCGACTGGATGGTCAACTCGAATGGACAAAAGATCCCCGCAATGCGGACGTCACCATCATCAACACTTGCGCTTTTATCGATGCGGCCAAAGAAGAAGCCATTGACATTATCTTGGAAATTGCCGAACTTAAAAAAACAAATCCGGCGGCTCTTTTGCTGGTGTGCGGTTGCATGGCACAGCGATATAAAGAACGATTGGCGGAAGAGTTACCTGAAATCGATGCGGTCTTTAACAGCGTGGATCCCGAGGAGACGGCACGCGAGATCAGCCGTTACCTGCGACTTTCGGCAAAAAGCGATGCACCGCGTAAACCTCTCACGCCGGCTCACAGCGCCTATCTCAAAATCGCCGAAGGGTGTGACAACCGCTGCAGATATTGCGCGATTCCCTTGATCAAAGGGCGATTCCGCAGTCGAAATCACGAAGAGGTGGTCGCTGAAGCGCATCTTTTGGCAGAACGAGGGGTCCGCGAGCTGATCCTCGTCGCCCAGGATACCACTTATTACGGCCATGATCGACAACAGGACCATGCTTTGAGCGATCTTTTGGCTGATTTAAACCAGGTTCCCAATCTGGCCTGGATCCGCGTCCTTTACACACATCCGCAGCATTGGACGGATAGATTGATCGAGCACTTTGCTGAATTGCCCCGCGTCGTTAAAGCCATCGATTTGCCGATTCAGCACATCAACGACCGGGTGCTCGCCAGCATGGGACGGCACAACCGGCGCAAAGATTTGGAAGCACTGTTGCAGCGCCTGCGCACGCGCATTCCGGGAGTTGCACTTCGCACCTCCTTAATTGTGGGGTACCCCGGCGAAACCGAGAGTGAATTCCAGGAACTGGTCGAGTTTGTCGAATCCTTTGAGTTCGACCGTCTTGGGGTTTTTACCTACTCACATGAAGAAAATACACCAGCCTATCGGTTGGAGGACAATATCCCGGCGGCAGAAAAAACAGCCCGCCAAGAGGAATTGATGCTGTTGCAAGCCGAAATTTCGGAGGCAAAGAATCAAAAATTGTTGCAAAAAACCATTCCGGTGTTGATTGACGAGTGGGATGCTGACCGCCGAGTGTCGGTCGGCCGAACCTATCGCGACGCTCCGGAAGTGGATAATTCTGTACTGATTCCCGACCAACTCGGGCAGGGACGTTTCTATCCAGTCCTTATCCGATCAGTGGAAATGTATGATTTGTTTGGCATTCCGAATGGCAATCCGATTGACTTACCGCCGGCAGGATGGGAATAGCCAAAAAGTTAATAAAAAGAGGATTACAAGATATGAAAAAACTATGGTTTGCCATTCTGCCAGCGCTGGTCATCGCCACTTCTCTGTTTGCCCAGACCGAGTTGGCCAATGTCGATATGAGCAGCGGCCCGCAGTTTCATCTGGATTACGCCGCGATCGCCGCACCCGGCGATTCCACCCAAGCACGGCTTTTCCTCTATTTTGAAATCAAAAATGATGGTCTGCAATTCGTCAAACTCGAAGATGGTTATGAAGCCAATTATGAAATTTCCATCGCTCTCTTCGATGAGGACAACTATCAGGTGACCGGAAAAATCTTAAAAAAGACTCTTTTTGTCGACAACTATGAAGAAACCAACAGCCGGGTCGACTATACGCTCACCGAGGATTATTTCGATGTGCAGCCCGGTAAATACAAAATCATAATCGCCCTGGAAGACGCCGAGACCGGGCGCACCAGCAAAAGTGAACTCAAGATCAAAGTCGAGAATTTCCTGCGTCAGGAACTCACGATAAGCGACATCATTTTTTCCGACAGTTTAAAAACCAACGAGGGCGGAGAAAGATGGCTCAGCCCCACCATCAGCGACAGCCGCAAAGGTTTTAACAAAACCATCAATGCCTATTTTGAACTGTACAACAACAAAGACACAGAACAGGCAGTTGAAATCAAATATGAACTGAACGGGAATTCCACACGCTTTCGTTTTCAGGAACACTATAGAAAAACCCTATCCGGTTTCCGACAGGGTGAAATCATCCGGATACCAGCTGACAGTCTGGCAGCTGACGAGTATCGCCTGCGAATCACTGTAAATGGCGCTAAAAAAGGGGAAATAGAAAAGAACTTTTTTGTACGCTGGCGCGGGCTGCCGGAAACCGCCAAAGATGTGGACACTGCTGTCGCACAGCTGCAGTATATCGCCTCGTCATCTGAATGGAAAAAATTTAAAAATGCCGAAGGAGCCAAAAAGATGGAGGTTTTTAAAGAGTTTTGGCAAAAACGCGATCCCACACCCGGCACAGAAGTAAACGAAGCGATGGAAGGGCATTATAATCGTATCGATTATGCCAACCGCACCTTTTCGGTCATGCAGAGGGATGGATGGCGCACCGATATGGGCATGGTTTATGTGATACTCGGTGCACCGGATGAAGTGGAGCGCAATGTTTTCCCGCGCTTCAGCAATTATCCCTATGAAATCTGGCATTATTATCGATACAATCGATATTTCGAATTCTATGATGCAACCGGTTTTGGAGATTATCGTCTGGCCTCACCCTCTTCATTCTACGAATTGCAGGCATTGATTGGGCGTTGAATCAGGGGCGCATTGACGAAAACGCGGTCTTTTGGGAAAAAAAGCGAGTGGACTCAACCAGGAAACCCTCTTGACAGCAATCCGAGCAAAATCTTTGCGCTATGGCGACATGATCGGTGTCATTTCTCCGGCCAGTCCCCTGCGCGGCGAAAAACTGCAGCAGCTGGAGCAGGGAATCGAATATCTGCAGCGGAGCGGTTATCGGGTTAGCATCGGTCGAAATGTGCACAAGGAAACCGGCTATTTGGCCGGCAACGATCGCGACCGCCTGGCCGACCTCAACCAGATGGTCACCGATCCACAGGTGCGCGCGATTTTTGCAGCGCGCGGCGGCTACGGCACCGCTCGTTTGCTCAACCAGATCGATTATCAGACCTTGCTGCGCGATCCCAAAATTATCGTCGGCTATAGCGATATCACCAGCTTGCAACTGGCGGTTTTTAGCCAAATCGGCTTGATCACGTTTTCCGGCCCCATGGTGGCGGTGGAGATGGGCAAGGGAATCGATCCGTTCACTGAAGAGCATTTTTGGCCCTTGCTGACAAAAGCCGATCGCTTTGCTTTCAACGCTCCGGAAAGCATCATCTATCATCCAGGTGTTGCCGAAGGTCGTCTCCTGGGGGGCTGTTTTTCCCTCATCAATCCGGCAATCGGCACACCCTTTTTGCCCGACTTGCGCGGCGCCATTTTGCTGTTGGAAGATATCGGCGAAGATGTCTATCGCCTGGACCGCTATTTTGCCCAGCTGCGCAACAGCGGTATTTTGCAGATCATCAACGGTATCCTGCTGGGCGATTTTATCGAATGCCTGCACGAAGATCCCAAAAATCCATCTTTGACAATCGAGCAAGTTGTCGCAGATTATTGTGCAGACCTGCACATCCCGATTTTGGGAAATTTTCCCTATGGACACGGCGATATAAAATATACGTTGCCTATTGGTTGTCGAGTGCGTCTGGATGCGACAAATCAAGTCTGTGAAATGCTTGAACCCGGGGTCAGCTATGAATGAGCCTTTCAAACTTGCGGTCTTTATCTCCGGCCGCGGATCCAATCTGCAGGCCATCTTGGATCAAATCGACAACAGCGAGCTGGACGCCCAGGTTGCGTGTGTGATCAGCAATCGATCTGAAGCCGGCGGATTAGGCATAGCGCAACAACACGGCATAAAAGCTGTGCATCTGTCACCCAAACAGTTTGCCAGCGAGCAGGATTACGAAAAGGCATTGCTCGCTGTGCTGCAGGAAGCGGATACCAATTTGATTGTGCTGGCAGGCTATTTAAAAATGCTTCCGCAGTTGGTTATCCACCTTTATAAAAACCGCATCATCAACATTCATCCTGCTCTTTTGCCGTCTTTTGGTGGAAAAGGGATGTTCGGAATCCATGTGCACGAAGCGGTTCTGGAATACGGCTGCAAAGTCTCAGGCGCAACAGTCCATTTGGTCGATGAAAATTACGACACCGGCGTTCCGATTCTGCAGGAATGCGTGCCGGTAAAATGCAGCGATACCCCAGAATCCCTTGCCGCACGTGTGCTGGAAGTCGAGCATCGTTTGCTGCCAGCAGCAATTAAATTATTTGTGCAAGATCGCATCGTGATCGATAACCGTCGCATCGTCATCAAACCATAGAGGTCATTCCATGATCCGCTCTCTGGCACCTGTCTGCATCAGTTTGCTGGTCCTGCTGTCCTGTTTCACTCTGCAACCCGATCCCATGGATTTGGTCGATGTATGCGAGATGGATTCGACGATTCTTGTCGAGCTTGCCTATGCAACCCCGAACAATTTTCTCGGTCAAGCGGTCTATTCAAGCGGCGACCGCTGTATTCTGCGTCGGTTTGCCGCTGAACGGCTGGTTCGGGCACATCAATCCCTGCGCAAACAAGGCTACGGCTTAAAGGTACTGGATGCCTATCGACCGCTGAGCGTGCAAGAACAGATGTGGGCAATTCTTCCCGATTCGCGCTATGTGGCAGATCCAGCCAAAGGATCTCGCCACAACCGCGGCGCAGCAGTGGATGTTACCCTGGTCGATCTGGCCGGCAACGATGTGGAAATGCCGACCGCTTTCGACGAGTTTAGCGAAAAAGCGGCCAGCAATTATGCCGACCTGCCCCGGGCCGCTTTGCACCATCGCAGCCTGTTGCAGCAGGCCATGCAGGAACAGGGATTCTCCCCGATTTCATCAGAGTGGTGGCATTTCGATGCCCCCGGGTGGGAGAAATGCAAAGTCCTGGATATTTCCCTGCAGGCGGTTGAAGTAAATTGACCGCGATTCAGCCGATCGCGTCTGGCCGCCGCGTGGCCAGATTCGACCGCAAATAAACAACAGAGTCCCCTGGCGAACTCTTAACGAACGAGGTCCACGTGGCAAAAAACATCCAGATCAAACGCGCGTTGGTCAGCGTCTATGACAAAACCGGGTTGCTCGAGTTTGCCCGTGCATTGACCGATGGCGGTGTCGAGATTCTTTCGACAGGCGGAACCGCCAGGGAACTGCAAAAAAACGGTATTGCGGTTACCCCGGTTTCGCAAGTGACCGGGTTTCCTGAAATTCTCGGCGGTCGGGTCAAAACACTGCATCCGAATATCCACGGCGCCATTTTGGCCAGAGATGATGCCGAACAGATGGCGGAGCTTGCCTCACACGGCATCATCCCGATCGACATGGTTGCCGTCAATCTCTATCCGTTCGAAAAGACAATTGCCAAACCAAATGTCACTCTTGATGAAGCGCTGGAAAATATCGATATCGGCGGACCGTGCATGATACGTGCTGCAGCGAAAAACCACCCCCGCGTCACGGTGATCACAGATCCATCGCAATACCAACTGGTTTTGACAGAGATGCGCACCCTGGCAGGATGCGTATCAGGCAAAACCCGATATCAGCTGGCGCAACAGGCTTTTGTACGCACCAGTCAATACGACAATGAAATTCAAGCCTATCTGCAGAACCGAAAAAACAATTTCTAGATAAGTAGATGGCTTGCAACGGCTGGTGACTGCAGCCATGGGATCGGCTGATTAAGGGGTCTTGTTGGAAATCATTGAATTTTCACTGCAATTATCGTATATTGGTTTTTGCTGTTCTACACGAACAAGCCGCAAGCAAAAGGCTTTTGAGAAGTAAAAAGCAAGCAACCGATAAGGATTACCATGAAATTTTCTCTCAGCCAGTTTTTAAGCAACGACATTGCCATCGATCTCGGTACGGCCAACACCTTGGTCTACATAAAAAGCCGCGATGTCATACTCGATGAGCCATCAGTGGTGGCTGTACGAAAGAGCGACCAAAATATCGTTGCCTTTGGTCGGGCAGCCAAGGAGATGGTTGGACGCACCCCGGGTGAAATCATAACCATTCGGCCGTTAAAAGATGGTGTTATTGCTGATTTCGATCTCTCGGAACAAATGATCCGCTACTTTATCCGCAAAGCTGTGCCCAGCCGCGTCCCCCGTCCTCGGATTGCCATCTGTGTGCCGACCGGAATTACTGAAGTGGAAAAACGGGCGGTGCGCGATGCAGCGGAACACGCCGGTGCGCGTGAAGTCTATCTGGTCGATGAACCGATGGCTGCCGCGATCGGACTGGGATTGCCGGTCAATCAACCCGTCGGCAGTATGATCGTCGACATTGGCGGCGGCACAACTGAAATAGCTGTTATTGCCATGTTTGGCATCGTCAACTCGATCTCACTCCGTGTCGGTGGAGATGAGATGAATGAAGCCATTGTTCAATATTTTAAAAAGACATTTAATCTATTGATCGGCGATAACAGCGCCGAACAGATCAAATGTGACCTGGGATCCGCATCGCCCTATGAAATCAAGGGATCCATGGTAGTTAAAGGCCGCGATCTGATCGCCGGCATACCCAAGACGATTACCATAACCGGCAAACAGGTACAGGATGCGCTGTCTGAAACTGTGACACAGATCGCAGATGCGCTCAAGATGTGTCTGGAAATGACTCCACCGGAGCTCTCTGCCGACATACTCGACCGCGGTATTTTGATGACCGGTGGAGGGTCAATGCTCAAAGGCCTGGATGAGCGTTTGCGCCAGGAAACCAATTTGCCGGTTATTGTCGCCGAAGAGCCACTTCTGGCGGTTGTGCGCGGCACGGGCAAGGTGCTCGACGATCTCAATCGATACCGCAAAGTGATCACCCGAATTAAAAAATACTGATCAGCATGACATTAAAACATACTCCGCGAGCTCTAAAAAAATCCGGCAGCTGGCTGCAAAAAAATTTTTGGAGCTCCGGCCGGCGAAAATTTCTGGCTGCAATCTCGCTCTTTGCTCTGGCAGGCGTGATCCTCTTGCTGTGTTTGAGCAGCGACTTGCCTTCCTTTGACCAGCTGGAGAATATCACTCCGGAACTTGCCACCAAGGTCTATTCCAGCGATGGTGTGTTGATCAAAGAGTTCTACACCGAGAGGCGCTTTCATACGCCACTCGCCCAAATACCGCAAACCATCATCAACACGGTTCTGGCCACTGAGGACCATCGCTTTTACAGCCATTGGGGCATCGCCCCGGTTCGCCTGATCAAGGTGATCGGCAAGAATGTGCTGACTCTCAGCAAGCAACAAGGAGCCAGCACCTTGACGCAGCAACTCGCCCGGCGGTTGTTTCTCACCCCGGAAAAAACCCTGACCCGCAAAATCAAAGAGATACTCACCGCCATCCAAATCGAGCGCACCTATACCAAGCCCGAAATTCTCGAAATGTATTTGAACCACATGTCTTTCGGTCATGGTACATATGGAGTCGAATCGGCTGCGCAGCTGTTCTTTCACAAGAGTATCCAAGAATTGACGCTGCCTGAATGCGCTCTATTGACCGGCATGGCGCAGCGGCCAGCAGCCTTGAATCCACACAGATATCCGGAGCGCGCGCTGCGGCGGCGGAATATCGTGCTCAGCCGAATGTTGGCGGAAGGCTTTATCGACGAACAGACGTTCAGAGAAGCAGCCGATTCCAAGCTGGGGGTGGTGCCACAAAGCCAATCAGACGGCACTGCGCCCTATTTTTGCGAATATTTGCGGCAGAATTTGCAAAAAGAGTATGGTTGGGATCTCTACAAGGGCGGCTTGACGGTTTATACGACATTGGATTCGCGCGTACAGGCATGCGCAGATTCTGCGGTGGCGAAATATCTGCCCAATGTGCAGCGAATCTTCAGAAGCCATATACGCAAAAAAAGTGAATTTGTCAAAATTGTGCCGCCGTCACTGTTGAAAAAACGCACGGTCGAACAGCTTTTGGCAGACAAAGCCTTTTCTGACTCTCTCATCGAAGCGCGCACACCTGTGCAGGTCGCGCTGGTTGCCCTCGACCCGCAAAACGGGCATATCCTCGCCATGATCGGCGGGCGAAATTTTTCAGAAAGCCAATTCAACCGGGCGGTGCAAGCGATTCGGCAACCTGGATCGGCTTTCAAGCCTTTTGTGTATACGGCTGCAGTAGACAATGGCTATATGCCATCCTACGAAAAACTGAATCAACCGATCGTCGTCCACATGGTGGACGGCACCCGCTGGACTCCCCATAACTATGACGAGTCGATCGGCGGCAAAACAAATTTGCGTGAAGCGTTGCGCAAATCGCTGAACCTGGTGACCGCTCGTTTGGTGCAGGAAGATGTTCCGCCAGAACAGGTTATTCGATATGCACGCAATCTCGGCATCACGACTCCCCTCGACGCAGTGGACGCTTTGGCGTTGGGATCCTGTGGAGTGATACCCATTGAATTGGTCTCCGCATTCGGTGTCTTTGCCCATCAGGGCATATTGGCCTCACCCCTGAGCATATTGCGAGTGGAAGACCGCTATGGCAATATCCTCGAACGCGGTAAAACCACAGCGAAAGGCGTTTTGCGCGAAGAGACCGCCTATATTATGGCTGATATGCTGAAAACAGCAGCCGCCAATGGCACTGGCGCTGCATCGCGTTCGGTCTATAATTTTACACGCCCGGCGGGTGGTAAAACAGGAACCACCAACAACTATACCGATGCATGGTTCGTGACATTTACGCCGCAGATTGTGGTCGGTGTCTGGGTCGGCCTGGACGACCCGGCCCTATCCCTCGGCGAACGGCAAACCGGCGCGCTTGCTGCGTTGCCCATCGCGGCAACTTTTATGCGCACCGCTCATGATGCTCTGAATCTGCCGGTGGTCGATTTTGTCAAACCCTATGATGTGATCGAAGTGGAAATCTGCAGCGAAAGCAAAAAATTGGCGGCAGAATCCTGTCCCAGCGTCATCACAGAAATCTACGACAGGCGATTCGCACCGCAGGAAACCTGCAATTTGCATACAGGCCAGCGTCAACCTGCCGGGGAAGAGCAAAACAACAAAAAAAGACGCATCAACACCTAATCGTGTACCACCGGTTTTCCATCTTCAGACGGAAAACCTAATGCCAATTTTAATAATATCTATAACTTGAAACATCTTTCGCACACTATCCGGATCAAGTGCGAAGTACCGGATCTCATAGAAAATCAATCTGATAGCAATACAGAAAAGGTGAGCCAATCAATGGCGCATTCATAAACAGGGAGTTGTTTCAATGTCGATTGAAAAAGAGCTGCAAGTTAAAATCGGACTGGCGGAAATGCTGAAAGGTGGCGTCATCATGGATGTCACCAACGCCGATCAAGCCAAGATCGCCCAAGATGCTGGCGCCGTTGCCGTTATGGCTTTGGAACGCATTCCGGCACAGATTCGCCAGCAGGGCGGTGTGGCACGTATGTCCGATCCCAAAATAATCCGGAGTATCCAAAAAGTCGTTACCATCCCGGTGATGGCGAAATGTCGAATCGGACATTTTGCTGAAGCACAGGTATTGCAGGCCTTGGGGGTCGACTTTATTGACGAGAGCGAAGTGCTCACGCCGGCTGATGAAGAATATCATGTCGATAAATTTTCATTTAAGGTGCCTTTTGTCTGCGGTTGTCGCGATTTGGGCGAAGCTCTGCGCCGCATCGCTGAAGGTGCGGCCTTAATCCGCACCAAGGGAGAAGCGGGTACGGGCAACATCGTGGAAGCTGTCCGCCATATGCGCGCTGTCCAAAGCGGCATTCGGCGGTTGACCTTGCTCGGCAATGAAGAGTTGGTGACTGAGGGGAAAAAACTCGGTGCGCCTGTCGAACTCTTGCGGCAGATCAAAAAGAGCGGCAAACTGCCGGTACCCAATTTTTCAGCGGGTGGAGTCGCCACGCCTGCCGATGCATCGCTGATGGTCCAGTTGGGTGCGGAATCGGTTTTTGTCGGCAGCGGTATTTTTATGTCGAGCGATCCGGCCAAGCGGGCAAAAGCGATTGTTTCCGCTGTGACCCATTGTCAGGACTTCGACCTCATCGCCCGTATTTCGGAAGATCTCGGCGATCCAATGCCGGGAATCGACATCGCAACCCTAAAAGAAGAAGAAAAAATGGCTGCCCGCGGCTGGTGAAGCCGTTTGGCAATAATCGATGGATTTCAATGACGATCGGCGTTCTCGCTCTGCAAGGCGATTTTGCCCGCCATATACGGATGATCGAAGGGTTGGCCGCTAAGGCAGTCGAAGTAAAAACCAAAGCGACGCTGCACAGCTCTGATGGCTTGATCATTCCGGGCGGTGAATCCACCACTCTGGCCAAGTTGCTGCACAAACACCATTTATGGGACCAGGTTGTGCAGTTCGGCCGGACAAAACCCATCTATGGCACGTGTGCCGGACTGATCCTATTGGGCACCAGCCCCATCTTGCCAAATCTCGACGCGATGGGGTTGATCGATATCGCGGTGCAGCGCAACGCCTATGGCCGGCAAATCGATTCGTTTGTCGCCAATCTCGAATTGCACTTGCCGGATCAGAAGGTGGCTTTCGAAGGGGTCTTTATCCGCGCTCCGAAAATCACTGGATTCGGCAAATCGGTACAGCCGCTCGCCTGGCACGACGGCAATGTGGTGTTGGCCGAATCCGATCGTATACTGGTTTCGACCTTTCATCCAGAATTGACTGATGATCCCGCCATTCACAGCTATTTTATTCGCCAAGTCGCCGCCTCGATGCAACACCGGGATATCCAAGGTGCTGCCTGAACCGTGTTTTGCCGGGGCTGAACCCTAATCCTCGATTGCCATGTTTGATTACCATTCAGCGGGTATCAAAATTCGCCCCTATGATTTTTGGCTCGACGCCACCCGCGCCGTCGAATTCTCCTTTATCAGCCATGGCCATACCGACCACCTGCGCAACCACCAAAAGGTTCTGGCCACTCCTGCCACTTTACGCTTTTTTGCACTTCGCGGCAAGCAACGCCAAACGATCGCGTTGCCGTTTGGCCAAACTCTTGAGTGGAATGAACTGCAGATCGAGCTTTTTCCCGCCGGCCACATCCTCGGATCGGCGATGATTCGAATCGAACACGGCGGCCGCTCGCTGCTCTACACGGGCGATTTCAAACTGCGCCCGAGCCTTACCGCTGAACATATTAAAATTCCGCAAGCCGACATCTTGATCATGGAATCGACCTTCGGCCGGCCAGAATATCGTATCAAATCGTCATGGCTGCAACTGGTCAATGAACTCAAAGAATTTATCGACGATACCTTCCGACGCGGCCAGACGCCTGTCGTCCTCGCCTATTCGCTCGGCAAAGGACAGGAAGCGATGAAAATCCTCGGCGATCTGGGATATCCGACGCGGGTCCATTCCTCGATCTGGCAAATGGCAGAGGTCTATCGCGAGTTTGGTGCTCAGTTCGACCGGTGCGCTTTATGGCACGAAGTCGCCCTTCCTCCAGGAGAGGTTTTGCTGTTTCCGCCGCACATCTGCAATTCACCGGTGTTCCGCAAAGTCGCCAGGCCGCGCACGGTTTTTTTGTCCGGCTGGGCCAACCGCGCATCCGGCTTTCGCTTTCGCGCAGATCACATGATCGCGTTGAGCGATCATGCGGATTTTGATGAACTGCAAAGCCTTGTCAAAACCGTCAATCCGCAACAGATCTATACAACCCATGGTTTTGACGATTTTCCTCACTATCTGCAGGAATTGGGGTTTTCCGCCCAGTCGCTCGATGCAGAAGGCAAAATATAGTCTGGCTACCGATGGACACAAGCAATGGCCAAAATGAACCGCTACATCGCTCCACAAGCAGCAAAGAAAATTCAGCTGGAAATTGCGGCCGCAGGCGGCAATGAAGTGTTTTTTGTCGGTTATACCGAAGAAGACCTGATTGTCCACGACGTCCAGGCCGTCGCCCGCGGAAACGAATCGGCGGTCCCGGCTGTGCTGCAGATTGCCCAGGAAGCCGATGTGGTTATCCACAACCACCCTTCAGACCATTTGCGTCCATCAGAAGCCGATTTGGCGATTGCCGGTCATCTTCATCCTTTTGGTGTCGCTTTTTATATCGTCAACAATGCAGTTGATGATCTCTATGTGGTGGTCGAGCCTTTCAGCAAAAAGGAACAGGTCGATCTGGACAGCGAAGAGATCGCCAAACTGCTGCAACCCGGGGGTTCGATCGCCGACGCTCTTGCCGGTTATGAAAATCGACCCCTGCAAGTAGAGATGATCTCTTTGTTGTGCCGCGCTCTCAATCAGAGAAAAATCGCTCTCATCGAAGCGGGGACCGGAACCGGGAAAACGATCGCTTATCTTCTGCCCGCTGTTTTTTGGGCTTTGCACAACAAAGAACGAATCGTCATCTCGACCAACACCATCAATCTGCAGGAACAGCTGTTAAAAAAAGATATCCCCTTTCTGCAAAAGGTGTTGCCGGAAGAATTCACTGCGGTGTTGGTCAAGGGGAGGAGCAATTACGTTTGTCTTCGCAAAGTGGATGAATTGGACAGCGAGCTCGGCCACAGCGACATCGAAGAGGAAGACGCCGACATGGTCGAAGACTTGCTCCGCTGGGCGCACCAAACGCGGGATGGCAGCAAATCCGATTTGGCTTTCATTCCCAACGAACTGATCTGGGAGCGTTTTGCGGCGGAAAGCGATACCTGTACACGCAGCAAATGCGCCCACTTTCGCGACTGCTTTGTCAATAAAGCGCGCCGGCAAGCGATGCGCGCCCATATCCTCGTCACCAACCATCACCTTCTCTTCGCTGACCTTGCCATTAAAAATCGGCTTGGATACGGCAGCGAAAGCGGAGTTCTGCCGCCCTACCAACGAATCATCTTTGACGAAGCTCATCATGTCGAAGATGTGGCAACCGATTATTTCGGCAAACGCATCACCCGCTTTGGACTGGTGCGCATCCTCAATCGCTTGCATCGCGAAAGACATGGCAAAGTGAAAGGCCTGCTGCACACGGCGATGTATCGCCTCCATGAAGTGCATTCCTTGCTGCCGCATGAAACCGTCGACCGCATCGACATGCTGGTCAGCCACACACTGGTCAACCAGCTGAACCGTTTGACGGAACAAATCCACGCAAGCATGGATTATCTTTGTCGACTCGCGCAACAACAGCCCGACTTTTCTGCTGCCCGCGAAATTAAAGTCAGGCTTACCCCTGCAATCAGAAACGAGTTGTTTGCAGAGCTGCAATTTGTGGATCTGATACATGAGACGATCGCCGCAATCAAGCATTTCAGCGCCAAGCTCTCTTTCCTGCAGGAAGAGCTGATCCGCGCACAAGATCACGCCGGCGAAGATTGGTCTTCCCTGTTGATCGAACTCCGCGCACAGACCGACCGTCTGGCTCTTGCAGCAGAAGATTTGGACGATATTCTCTTTGGTGAAGATGAAGAACACATCCGCTGGATTGAGATACGGTCCAATGACCGCGGTCCGGCAATTGTTCGCTTGGCATTGTCGCCGCTCGATATCGGCAGCATGATGCGGGAGGCTGTTTATGATTCTTTCGATACGGTGGTGATGACCTCAGCAACTCTTACCGTTGATCAGAAATTTGATTTTCTGCAAAACCGCATCGGTTTGCAGGAAATTTCTCCGGACCGCCGATTTGCCCAGGTGCTGCCTTCACCTTTCGACTACCATAAGCAAGTTCTGCTCGGCATTCCCACAGACACCCCCGAGCCCAACCAATCGCGTTTCTCCAGCGAAATGGAAAAATTTATCTTTCGTGCGCTGTCGATCAGCCATGGACGGGCATTCGTCCTCTTTACTTCTTACAGCTTGCTGACCTCGGTCTATGATAAACTCGCCAGCTCCCTGCAAATGCTCGGCATCCAGACTCTCAAGCAAGGAAGCGAAAACCGGCACAGCTTGCTCAACCGTTTTCGCGACAGCCGCAACAGCGCCCTTTTTGCCACCGACAGCTTCTGGGAAGGCGTCGACGTCGTCGGCGATGCGCTGCAATTGGTGATCATCACTCGCTTGCCATTCAAAGTCCCCAACGAACCGGTGATCGAAGCCCGCTATGAAGCGATTGAAAAAATGGGCGGCAATCCCTTTATTGACTATGCGGTGCCGCTGGCGGTTATCAAATTTCGCCAGGGATTTGGACGGCTGATTCGCAGCACTTCCGATCGCGGCGCTGTGCTTATCTACGACAACCGCATTGTGAAAAAATCTTATGGCAAGCGTTTTCTTCACTCTTTGCCCGAATGCGATCCTCTTGTCGGGCCGCAAGAAGAACTTTTTTCAGCTTTTGCCAAGTTTTTCCATTCCTGAAATTGCTTACAAATTTGTAAATCAAAACATCATCACTTCGCTGTTGCTCCCTGAAGAAAATCCTTCTTGTATCCTTCGTTTTGCGCCGAATCCGGGTCGCAACACGCGGGTCACCGTTGATGGCTATCGTTACAATATATGGCACGTTACTTGCGTACTACAAGTAAGGGCGCTGCTCAACTGAAACCGACAAACCAGAACGCCATGGAACGGTTCGGCCAAAATCCAACCAGCATGCAGTTTGATCGCAAATCAATAGGGAGTCTGTATGAAAAATCGATATCGGTTTTGTGCTGTCCTGATTCTGCTCTTGAGCGGAATCAGCTCGGCCTTCACGGTTCTCGTTCGCCCGCAGCAGGCGGAAATGCGGCCGGGCGAAACGATTCGATTTGAGGCCCAGCTCTTCAACAGCGACCAAGAGCCGGTACGAGCGCAATTGGTCTGGTCCCTTATGCCTGAGAATCTGGGCAGAATCACCCAGGATGGCTTCTTCATCGCCGGGCTGGCACCTACGGAGGGTGAAGTCCGAGCCACTGCAACGATCGATGGTGAAGAAATCGTTGGCACCGCTCTGGTCAAAATTGGCGAGGGCAATCAGCACGAAATCGAAATCCAGGTTCATCCGGAAAAGGTCAGTGTACCATTTGGAGAAACCGTTCAGTTCGAAGCCAAAGCCATCAGCCGAAACGGCGTCTTGCTCACTCCCCAATCCTTGCGCTGGTTTGTGGAACCCGGAGTATTGGGACAGATCAATGAAAATGGATTGTTCACCGCCGGCTCGATGATGGCGATCGGCCGGACAATCGCCGTTGCAGAAATAGACGGCCGCACCTATCGCGGCAGCGCAATGGTCGCGATTAATCCGACTGCCAGCGCCTCGTTGAAAGGGAGCGTCACCGATGCTGCAGGCTCAGCGCTTGCGGGTGCCACGGTAACAGCGATGCTTGTCAGCCGGTTTCCATTTGTGGTCCATGCCGTTACCGGTGCAGACGGTTCTTTTGCGATCGACTCTCTTATTCCAGGCAGCTATGTGGTACAGGCATTTCTGACTGGCTATGCTCCGCAATACTATAACCACGTCAACACCTTCCAAGAAGCCACACCAATCGAATTGGCTTCTGCAGAAGAGCGGCAAGGAGTTGACTTTGCGTTACAGCAGAGCGGCGTCATCTCGGGCCGGGTGACAGATCAAGAAGGACTGCCTCTTGCCGGTGCTCACATCTCGGCATACAACCGCGGCAATATCCTCTTCCGCACCCATGCGATCAGCAACAGCAATGGTCATTATGAGCTGACCGGCCTCCTCAACGGCCGTTATATCGTTATAGCCGAACTCTCCGGATACCTCAACGAATATTACCCGGAAGCCGAAAAGTTGAGCGATGCCCAAGCGGTTGAAATCATCGATTACGCCCAGGTGGACGGGATTGATTTTACACTCTCCCGGACGAGCGCCATTGTCGGAAGAGTGACCAGTAAGTCCAATCAGCAGCCGATTGCCGGTGCTCGAGTTTTG
This sequence comes from bacterium, assembly GCA_029565675.1. Taxonomy (GTDB): domain Bacteria; phylum Zhuqueibacterota; class Zhuqueibacteria; order Residuimicrobiales; family Oceaniaggregativiventaceae; genus Sulfursilanivivens. The sequence goes on along the minus strand of JAKQNP010000002.1, from coordinate 154,236 downwards.
GCGTATGGGCTGTCGAATGGACGAGGTCTATTCGATTTTCAGAGGCCATTTGCGCAACAGGCTGAGACCGATGAAGATGGACAATATGTCTTATCGGTTCAGCCAGGTATCTATATCGTACACGCAATAGCAGCTGGTTTTGAAATGATGTGGTTTGAAAACACCACCAATCCAATGCTCGCCAAACCATTACAACCTGCCGCCGGGGAACATCTCATCGCCGATTTCGCGCTCACCTCTCTTGGCAGCATTACCGGCATTGTGCGAGATGCGGCGACACAGACAGGAATTGCAGGCGCTCGGGTCAGCGTTTTTGCTGAAAACGCGTCGAGAGCGGTCTTTAACACCTTCACCGGAGAAGACGGCTCATTTCGATTTGAGTCTTTGCCGGAGGGATCGTATCTCATGCGCGCCGGAGCAACCGGCTATCTAGCGCAGTACTATGATCATGCTGCGGATTTAACCTCTGCAACGGCTGTGCACGTCGAGACCGATCAGGAAATCACGGCCATCGATTTTGACCTGCAGACAGGCAGCAGCATGAGCGGCAAGGTGATTGCTGCAGAAAACAATGAACCTGTTGCTTCCGCAATCATCAACGTGTATCAGCTCGATGGCCCGGTCATTCGCGCAACCCGCAGCAATCCATCCGGAATGTGGCAGTTAAACGGTTTGCCTGCCGGCGTTTTTATCGCAGTCGCTCAAGCACGCGGGACTGACCAGCAGTTTTACGACGGCGCCAATGACCGTACCAATGCCACTCCCATCGAACTGGACGGCGTATCTGCCATCAATGATATCGACTTTGTTCTCAGATCGAGGATAAAAATCGGCGGACAGATCAGCGGTGTTGTGGTGGATGAACAAAACGACACCCCTGTCGAGGGTGCAATGGTGATCGCAATCCCTGCGCAGTTCGGCCGGGCTCACCATTCCCTGTCCACTGCAGATGGCAGCTACCAACTTGCCGGCCTCAGGGACGGCACTTATTACGTGATCTGTCGAGCAAGGGGATATATCGGCGAGTATTATGACAATGCCTACCACTGGCGAGATGCTCAGACCATCCAGATCCAAGCCGGGCAAAGCAGGGACGGCGTCAATTTTTCTCTTGCGCCGCAACAACAAGGAGCTTACTGGATTGCTGGCAATGTAAAAGACCAGAACGGCGCACCCATCGAGGGTGTTTTGTTGACGCTTAGCACCGAAGAGCAGGTAACAGCAGCCACAAGTTCTCGCGAAGATGGCGCTTTCCTCTTCGAAGAAATGCCGTTTGGAAGCTATACCTTGTCGATCTCCTACCCCAGTGCCGCGGACGAATCGAGTGATCGACCTACCATGATTGCCGTCGGCAACAGCACAGCGGTTTCGGATTTGCGGATCACTCTTGTCCAATCGACCACCGAGATCGAAGACGCAAAATCGCTGCCCATCGCGTTCGCCCTAGAGCAAAATTATCCCAATCCGTTCAATCCTTCCACGGAGATCCGTTTCTCACTGCCGATTGCCGCCAAAGTAGAGTTGACGGTTTTTAACCTCCTTGGTCAGCCGATTCGGGTCTTGTCTGATCTTGAATTCAAGGCAGGCTCACATGCAGTTGTCTGGGACGGCCGGGATCAACAAGGACTCGCGGTTCCCAGCGGTGTCTATTTTTACCAGCTGCAGGCAGGTTCACCGACCGAAACCTTTCAACAAACACGGCGAATGGTGCTGATGAAATAATACCAGAGGAGCGGCATGCCGGGTCCACGGCATGCCGCTCGATCTCTCGCCGCATTCTGTTGCAGCACTCCCATTCTGTTTGTCTCTCCAATCTCGGACCGAGACCCTGTCGCTGTAAATCACCATCATCTTGCAAAAAAATCAGCTGAATACCCTATCCCTCGCCCGGAAACGGTGTCCAACAAATTTTGCCCTTTTTTATCAGCGATATTTTTTTTATGTTAATTTATCTGCCCCGGAGGGCAAAAGCAAAACGGATCAATTTCGCTTTATCTAAAAGCAATTATCTGCTGTCTGAAGAGGAAAAATCATGTCCCATCGAAAACGCAATTTGATCGCAGGAATTACAATCATTGCTGCAGGAGCTCTCTCGCTCTTTTCACAGCTATCCATCGTGCATTCATGGGGACGAATTTTGCTTATCCTGTTGTGCGGTTTGACCGGCGTGCTGCTCTATTGGCAAGCCCGGGATAACCAGAAATCACCCGGGATATGGCCTTTTCTGCTGGTTCTGATCGCTCTGCTGCTCCTGCTGCCCATGCTATGGCCAGCGTCAAGTCAGTATACCATGGCGGTGGCCCTGGCCGCTTTTTCAATCTTTTTCGGCTGCCGGGCAAGGCGAAATCCCGACAAATGGTGGTTGGTTTTGCTCAGCGGAACGCTTTTTACCTTGAGCTCTGTCTATCTTTTGAGAGAATTGTCGCTGCTTTCAGAGAACAACCAACTGGCACTCTTCTGGTTTGGCCTTGCCTTTACCTTTTTTTATCTGAAACTGCAACAGCCCGTCACCGGCGGCTTTACCTGGCTTTGGATCGCAATCATCGGTTTCTTTCTGTTGGCCGGTGTTATTCATCTGGGCACGTTCATTTCGATCCCTACTGATGTCATTTTGCCCTTTTTGCTCATCTTGATCGGCATAGGATTTATTGCCCTGTCGATCATCACCCACCGCAAAACGAGGAAACAGCTGTGAGCCGCGCTTCTGCTGAACGACTGCAAAAGATTCCTTCGATCGATGCGCTTTTGCTCGACCCCGAAATCAAAGCAATACTTGAAAGATTCGATCGCGAGCGAGTCAAAAGTTGGCTCAGTGCCGCTGTGGAACAGAACAAAAAGCAGCTTTTGCACAACGACAGCGATGCAACGCCCTCGAGAAAAGAGTTGTCGCGTGCGATCATCGATCATTGTATAGCAGCAGTGGCGGCATGGCAGCGGCCGAGTCTGCGGCGAACGATCAACGGCACCGGTATTGTTTTGCATACCGGTTTGGGCCGAGCACCTTATTCGCCAGCAGCACAGGAACAGGTTCAACAGGCCATGCAGGGTTACTGCAATTTGGAAGTCGATCTTTTATCCGGCAAACGAGGACAACGCAACTCTCATATCGCCGATCTGCTTTGTCAGCTTACCGGTGCCGAAGCGGCTGTTGCGGTCAACAACAACGCCGCAGCGGTCTTTCTTGCCCTCAATACACTGGCAGCCGGACGCGAAGCGATCATTTCGCGCGGTCAGCTGATTGAAATCGGTGGTTCCTTTCGCATACCGCAGATCATGGAAAAAAGCGGTGTCATCATGCGTGAAGTGGGAACAACCAACAAAACCAAACTGGCCGATTTTCGCGAGGCGATCAATGAAAAAACTGCGGTTATTGTCGTCGCCCACACGTCCAACTATCGGGTGATGGGATTCACCGCCGAGGTTTCCGTGGCTGATCTTTGCGCACTGGCGCATCAACACGGTATCCCCGTGCTGCACGATTTGGGCGGTGGAGTTATCGTGGACCTCCAGCAATTCGGTTTGCCTTATGAACCGTTGGTGCAGGACAGCCTCCAGGCAGGCGCTGATGTGGTGACTTTTAGCGGCGATAAAGTTCTTGGAGGTCCGCAATGCGGTTTGCTGGTGGGAAACCGGACAGCGATCGGGCAGATCGCCGCCAATCCATTGATGCGGGTGGTGCGCTGTGACAAATTGACTTTTGCCGCGCTGGAAGCAACCCTTAAACTCTTTTTCTCGTCTGATCTGACGCAAGTTCGGGCGATTGCCCGTTTAACTGAGCCAGCCAATAGGATCGAGGCGCGCGCGAAAATTGTGGAGCAGCGTTTGCAGGCAGCCTGCAGCGGATGGCTGGAGATCGAAAGAGTCGATTCGGTTTCGCAAACTGGCAGCGGGGCTCTGCCGCTCGAAAAACTGCCCAGCTGCGCGCTGGCGATCAAGCCCAAAGCCGGTTCTGCGGCCGACCTGGCCGGCCGCTTGCGCTGCGGAACCACGCCCGTGCTGGGCTATATCAAATCTGATCACCTCTACCTCGACTTTCGCACGATCGAAGACGAGGAGATCGAAATCCTGATTCAAGCATTTCTCGCCATCGCACCAACACGATGACCGGCAAACAGCCGTGGCTCAGGAACTGGCACGACCTTTCTGATGCAAATCGCGCAGGGATCGGCGCAAGATTTTGCCGGCGCCGCTTTTGGGCAGCGACTCCAGTATTTCCACCCAGCGCGGCACTTCAAATCGCCCCAGATGCCGTCGACAAAAGGCGATCAAATCACTCGATTTGACCTGCTCACCTGCTTTCAGCGAAACATAGGCTTTGACCTGCTCGCCGTGCAGCATATCCTGAATTCCGATCACTGCCGCTTCCGCAACCGCCGGATGTTGATAGAGCACATCTTCAACCTGTCGCGGATAGACATTGATTCCATGCACAATAATCAAATCCTTGGCGCGGTCGACAATCGTGCAATATCCCTCCTCGTCGAGAAAACCGAGATCGCCGGTGCGTATCCACTCTCCGCGAAAGACATTTACCGTTTCCTGGGGTTGTTTCCAGTACCCTTTCATCACGTTGGCGCCGCGAACGCAGATTTCGCCGATCTCGCGCGAAGGCAGCGCACGCCCCTGATTGTCCTGAATCTCGATTTCAACATTTGGGATCGGTAAACCCACGGTGCCCATTTTGCATTTCCCGCCGATCGGGTTCACGCTGACAACCGGTGAACATTCCGTCGGTCCATATCCTTCATAGACAAGCACATTGTAGCGATCTTGAAACCGTTTTTGCACCGAAACCGGCATCGGAGCACCACCGGAGGCACAAAAACGCAGCGAGGAAAGATCAGCGGCTTTGTTCTCCGGCAGATTGGCCATCATCGCAAACATGGTCGGAACGCCAAGAAAAACCGTCGCCTTTTCATCTTGGATCGTCTTGCAGGTGCCCTCTGGGGCGAATTGCGGCAACGCCACGACTGTCGAACCTGCTGCGATGGGGCTGAGGAACCCTGCAGTTGCACCAAAGGAATGAAACATCGGCAAAACCGTTATAAAAATATCGGTATTCTCGTGCAAATGCAGTGCATGGACGACCGAATCGACGTTGGCCAACAGATTGTTGTGTGTCAGCATAGCTCCTTTTGGCAAACCGGTGGTGCCGCCGGTATACAAAAGGGCTGCGATATCATTCTTGTCTGTCGGTGAAACCAATACAGGTGAAGGATCAGCTTCTTCAACCAGTTTCTGCCAGCTCAGCACTCCCGGCATCACACCATCGCCAATGCAAATCATCGTCTTGACATCCTGCAATTGATCGCGAATGGCAACAACAGCCTTTTCCACCGCCTGGTGGTAAATCATTGCTGTCGAACCCGAATCTTTGAGCAGATACAAAACTTCCTCGGGATGCAAGAGCAGGTTGATGGGCACGACTGTCGCCCCAATTTTGAGAATGGCAAAATAGGAAGCCATAAATTGTGGGGAGTTGATGCAGTACAAAGCCACCCGGTCACCCTGAACAACCCCTTGCTGCTGCAGTGCATTCGCTAAACGATTGCTCCAATCGTTCAACTCTGGATAGAGAGTTGTCTTGCCCATAAAACGAACTGCAGGCCGATGTGGAAATTGGCCAGCACTGTCGACAAGAAGTTTTGCCAACGAAGGTTTCATTTTCTCTCCTTATTGGTCAGTCGTTCTTTGTTGATGACATGTACCGCCTCCACAAGAACAGGATTGGCAAGATGATCGGCGTTTGTAACGAGAGAGGTGGAGAACCAACAACATGAAACCAAAGGCGGCCGCCAAAACCAAAAAGGCTATAAGATATTCCATCCCTGCATTCCCCTGGTCTGAGTTTTAAGATAATCAACCTGCCCCCCTGAATAACAGCAGCCGAATACGCTCATCAGAGAAACAGACGGCAACAAGAGCAAGCGATCGGTTTCGCAGCGCGATTAAAAACCCTGTTCACCAAAGGCATGGTCAAAAGCAGGACTCGTGCGCTCTTCAAAACCATTTTCTGTTCGTTCGATCAGCAAGACCGCAAGGTTTTCCCGCACAGCCAGACCATATCCAGCTTCCGGACCGAGCACATCGATCGCAGTGGCCATGGCATCAGCAAGGGTGCAGGAAGCATGCACAACCGTGACCGAGGCCAGGCGATGCGCGATCGGTTTGCCGGAGCGTGGATCGATGGTATGCGAATAGCGGACTCCATCGTGTTCGAAATAATTCATATAATCGCCAGAGGTGGCTGTTGCCAGATCTGTCAGTCGCAGCACTCGTTGTATGCGGCCGTCTCGGTTCGGCGAGGTGATGCCGACATGCCAAAGTCCATGGTGCGGGCCGGTGCCGCGGCAGTAAACCTCCCCGCCGATTTCGACAAAAAACGATGCGACACCAAAAGAATCGAGCAAAGCGGCCACACAATCGACACCGTATCCTTTGGCGATCGCGGCAAGATCGCATGTCAGATGCGGATCGGCCTTGCGAATGGCTGGCGGGTCATCCTGTACTCTGACCATTTGATAGCCAACATGTTCTTTGATTTGAAGAATCTCATCTTCACTGGGGAATTCTTCCGCTGCCGAGCCCGGGCCGAAACCCCACAAGTCAACCAATGGCGCAACCGTTATGTCGAATGCGCCCTGGGACAATTCACTGACCCACAGAGCTTGAGCAAACACGTGTGCCATTCCCCCAGGAACAGGGAACCACTCGGTTTGCTGTGAACGATTGAACTGGCAAATCAACGACGAATCGATCCAGGTCGACATCTGTACGTTCACGTCGAGCAATACATCTTCCACCGCTGCTTCGATTTCGCGTCGGTTGAGCGAATCCGCAGGCAAGGCTTTGATGACAAAAGTGGTTCCCATGGTCTGACCCTGCCAGCTCCACAGCGAATCGCTTTGGGGGCCGTGGCACGCCAGGAATATCACGGCCGCACTGTTTAAAACGAAAAAGACTATTTTCCGCGCCATCGTCAGCTTTTCCATGCCTGTCATGAAAGTCTCGCGGATCAACCGCCAAAATCGTCATAAAGGATATTTTCCGGCTCGACTCCCAGGCTGTCGAGCATCTTGAAACAGGCGCTGTTCATCATCGGCGGGCCGCAGATATAATATTCACAATCCTCCGGATTGGGGTGATCCTTGAGATATCGGTCATAGAGGACCTGGTGAATAAAGCCAACTGGTCCTTGCCAGTTGTCCTCTTTTTTGGGCTCGGAGAGGGCAATCGTCCAGTTAAAATTGCTGTTCTCCTCCGCCAGTTTGTTGAAATCTTCCTGGTAAAATATTTCACGCAGGCTGCGAGCGCCATACCAGAATGTGATTTTGCGTTTGCTGTGCAAACGGCGCAATTGATCGAAGATATGCGAGCGCATCGGCGCCATCCCGGCTCCACCGCCGATAAAGACCATTTCGGCGTCTGTCTGTTTGGCAAAAAACTGGCCGTATGGACCGGATATCGTCATCTGATCGCCTGGTTTGAGATTAAAAATATAAGAAGACATTTTGCCCGGCGGCACATTGGCCAGCCGCGGCGGCGGTGAGGCGATGCGAACGTTGAGGATGATGACGCCCTTTTCGTCGGGGTAATTGGCCATCGAATAAGCGCGCACCACCGGTTCATCGACTTTTGAAACAAATTGCCACATGTTGTAGCGATCCCATTCGTCGCGAAATTCGCTTTCGATAGCAAAATCTTTGTAATAGACGGTATGCGACGGGGCATCGATTTGAATGTAGCCGCCTGCGCGAAAATCAACGCTCTCCCCCGCCGGCAAATCCAACACCAGCTCTTTGATAAACGTTGCAACGTTGTGATTGGAACGCACCGTGCATTGCCATTTCTTGATTTCAAAGATGTCGGGCGGCACCACCAATTTCAGATCGCTCTTGACCGCTAGCTGGCAGGAGAGCCGATAATGCTCACGAATTTCCCGGCGGTTGAGCTTGGAGGTTTCAGTAGGCAAAACATCGCCGCCGCCTTCCGCGACGATGACTTTGCACTCTCCGCAAGTGCCACCGCCACCACAGGCCGAAGGAAGATAGATCTTATTTTCCGCAAGCACGTTGAGGAGTTTGCCTCCAATCGGTACGTTCAACGCCCGCGATTCATCGTTGTTGATGACCAGTTTAACCTGGCCGCTGGCGACGAGCTTGGATTTGGCGAACAGAATCAGCAAGACCAGCAAGAGGATGATCAAGGTGAACATGCCAACGGCGAGAAGTATCAGGTTTAGCCCTGTCATGCAGCGCTCCCTACAGTTGAATTCCGGAAAACAGCATAAAAGTGATCGCCATCAAGCCTGCGGTAATGAATGTGATTCCCAATCCGCGCAACCCTTTGGGGACATTGCTGTAGCGCATTTTTTCGCGAATACCGGCCAGGGCGATGATGGCCAGAGCGAAACCTGCGCCTGAGCCCAGACCAAACACAACGCTTTCGGGAAAAGTATAATCGCGCTCAACCATAAAAAGAGTGCCGCCAAGAATCGCACAATTGACCGTAATCAACGGCAAAAAGATGCCAAGAGCATTGTACAATTTAGGCACGTATTTGTCCAGCGCCATTTCCAATATCTGCACCATCGATGCGATGACACCGATATAGGTAACCAAACCGATGAAGGTCAAATCGACATTGGCCAGGCCCGCCCAGGCCAATGCCCCTTCGCGCAGGATGTGGTTATAGATCAGATTGTTGACCGGAACCGTTATTGCCTGCACCACCACAACCGCGACGCCAAGGCCGATAGCGGTTTCAACACGTTTGGAAACCGCCAAAAAGGTACACATGCCGAGAAACAAGGCCAATGCCATATTCTCGATAAAAATCGATTTGATGAACAGGCTGAGATAGTGTTCGATCATTTTAGTCCTCTTCGACTTGTTCAGGTTTTCGGGTCCGTATGATCCAAATCAACAAACCGATCAAGAAAAAAGCGCTGGCCGGCAACACCAACAGCCCGTTTGGTACATACCAACCGCCGTCGGTTGTGGTCTTGAACACCACCATCCCCAGAATTTTGCCTGCCCCGAACAGCTCCCGGACGAAGCCAACGGTGAGCAAAACAAATGCATAGCCCAACCCGTTGCCAAGGCCATCCAGGAAGCTGACCAACGGCGGATTCTTAAGGGCAAAAGCTTCGGCACGGCCCATCACAATGCAGTTGGTGATGATCAAACCGACGTAAACAGACAGCTGTTTGCTGATATCAAAAGCAAAAGCTTTGATAATCTGATCGGCAACGATTACCAGGGAAGCGATGATGGTCATCTCCACCAGGATGCGGATGCTGCTGGCGATATGGTTGCGGATCACGCTCACAGCAAGATTGGAAAAAGCGACGACAAAAGTGACAGCGAGAGCCATGACAATCGAGGTTTCGAGCTTGGATGTCACAGCCAAGGCTGAACAAATGCCGAGGATCTGGCGGGCGATCGGATTATCGTTGAAAATCGGATCCAGGACTATTTTTTTAACTTTGTGCATCGCGCTTTGCCTCCCGCAGCTTGTTCAGAAACGGACCATATCCCTGGTCGCCAAGCCAGAATTTGACCAATTGATCCACCCCTCGGGTGGTGATGGTCGCGCCGGAAAGACCATCGATCTGGTGCCCAGCCGATGGATCACCGGGATCCGTCTGACCTTTGATCACCTGAATGACCACTTGGCCCTGATCGTCGAATGCCGCTTTCCCCCGCCAAAGGGATTTCCATTTTGGATTGTCGACCTCGCCGCCAAGTCCGGGAGTCTCGCCATGTTCGTAAAAAGTGAACCCATCGATCGTCCGCAAATCTCGATTGAGGGCGAGAAAACCGTACATGGTCGACCACAACCCCTTGCCATATATCGGCAAAATAATCTTTACCATTTCACCGTTCTGGACCACCGGATAAACCGCCATATACCGCGGTTTGCGCTTGATCTGGCCGAGGTCCTTATTCTGGGCCACAGCCACACCAAGCTCCGGATCCATCGCAATAGCCCGGATATCAAAAGTTTCGACGTTCAATTTATCCGAAAAAACAGGATCAACAACCTCGCCGGTTTCGAGATCGATCATCTGAGGCTGGATCGCCCGGCGAAAGGTCTCCTCCACTTTTGTCGAATCGGTATAAAGATCTCCTGCTTGCAGGATGTTTTTGAATTTATCGCGCCGCTTGTTTTCTTTCTGGATCTTGCTCAACGAGACCGCTGCCGCTGACACCATAATCGAACAAACCAGGCAAACGCCCAATGCGACAGTCAGAGTTTTCCGGGTGCTGTTATTCGACATGGCGCAAGAGCCTCCTCTTGATATTCCGCTGGATAAAAATTCGATCGATCGTCGGAGCAAAAACGTTCATAAACAGAATCGCCAACATCATCCCCTCTGGAAAAGCGGGATTCACCACCCGGATCATCACCGTCAACATGCCGATCAGAAAACCATAAATCCATTTCCCTTGTTCTGTTACCGTTGCGCTTACCGGATCGGTGGCCATAAAAACGGTGCCAAAGGCAAAACCGCCCAGCACGAGATGCCAAAGCGGGGTGACTTGAAACATCGAATTGGTGGTGCTGCCTATTGTGTTAAACGTCAGGGACATCGCCGCCATGCCAAGCACGCTGCCCAGCATGATTCTCCACGCACCCAATCCGGTAGCGGTGAGAATCAAGGCGCCGAGCAAACAGGCAAACGTTGACGTCTCTCCCATTGATCCTGGAATCGTTCCCCAGAAGGCCTGTGACCATGAAACGCTGAGATCGAGCAACGGATCGGCCAATTCAGCCAATGGTGTGGCGCGGCTCAGTCCGTCAACAGCCACCCAGACTTTATCCCCTGAGATATAAGCCGGATAGGCAAAAAATAAAAAGACGCGACCGGTCAGGGCTGGATTGAGAATATTCATCCCGACTCCGCCGAAAACTTCTTTGCCGATCACGACCCCAAAAGAGATGCCGATTGCCACCAGCCATAGCGGAATGTCTGGCGGCAAAATCAGTGGAAACAGAAGGCTGGTAACCAAAAATCCTTCTGCCACTTCGTGGCGGCGCACCACGGCGAACAAAACTTCCCACAATCCGCCGACTGCAAGGGTAACAATATAGACCGGCAAAAAGTAGAGTGCGCCATGCAGCAGATTGGCCCAAACGCTGTGCGGCTCAACGCCGACCGACAAGAGAGAAAGAAGCGCTCCGCGCCAACCGGCTATCTCCGCCTGTCCCATAGCCTGTAGTCCCAAATTGGCCTGCAATCCAATGTTGTAGCAGGCCATTAAAACGGCCGGCACAAGCGCGATTACGACAGCCATCATCATCCGCTTTAAATCCAGGCCGTCGCGCACATGCGGCGAAGCCGTCGTCACTTTACCAGAGGTAAACAAAAAGGTATCCGCTGCTTCATATAAAGGATGCAAGCGTTCCAGTTTGGCACCCTTGGCAAAATATTTAGCCTGTTTATCGAGAAACTGTCGTAGGAGCTTCACTAGCCTTCCTTTTCGATTAGGTTCAATGTTTCGCGCAGATTCATGCCATGATCAATCTTCGATGGACAGACATAAGTGCATAGGGCCAGATCTTCTTCATCCAACTCCAAACAGCCGAGTTTTTCCGCCTGTTCGACATCGTTAACAGCCAGGGAACGGAGCAAAAAGGTCGGCAACATGTCCAGCGGCATCACTTTCTCATAACTGCCGCTGGGGACAATGGCACGCAATCCGCCGTTCATCGCAGTGGTCAAATCTAAAAGCCGTTTGGGAAACAATCGCGACAACACCACATTTTTAACCGAATGGATCCCGGCCATCGGGCTGAGCCAACCGGCAAATGTTCGCTGTCGACCTTCGGGGATAACCGAAATCTGTTGGTGATACCGGCCCAGAAAAGCGCGCACATCCACAGCCGTTCGGCCGTGCAGGACCGAGCCGGAAATCAGGCGGTAATCGCCCTCTTTCAATTCATCCCGCACAATTTCCTGCAGATCGGCACCCCGGCGCACGCGAATCAACCGCGGTTCTTTTACGCCTGCTCCGCTCAACGCCACCACCCGTTCCTGTTCCAGACGGCCAAGGCGAAAGAGATGCCCCAATGCCAACAAATCCTGCGCCTGGATCCACCAGACAGTTTTATCGCGATAGACAGGATCGAGAAAATGGATATGAGTGCCGGGATTCCCTGCCGGATGAGGACCGCTGAACTCGACCACTTGCAGCTTTTCGCTCTCGGAAATAGAAACTAAGGTTTCGGGATCTTTACACACATAGAGTTTGCCGTCGGTCAATTTCCCGAGAGCCGCCAGTCCGAACCGGATATCCTCTTCACGACCTTTGAGAACAACTGCCATCTGAGGAGCCAAAGGCTGGCTGTCCATCAGATTTATGAAAATAGAATGGGGTATTTGGTCAGGATTGGCAACTTTACTGAACGGTCGCATTCGCAACGCCGGCCACTCGCCGGTTTCGAGCAATCTTTCGACAACCTGCTCGCGTGTCCAGCCGTTCAATTCATCAGCAGTCAGAGCGTCAAAGGAATTTTCCGCCTCGCCGGTCAGCTCGATCACCAGAGAAAGGAAAAATCGTTTTTCGCCGCGGTTGATCGCTGCAACCGTACCCGCTCCAGGAGCTGTATAGAGCACCCGCGGCAGCTTTTTATCGCTGAAAACCGCTTGCCCCACTTTCACTCTGTCGCCAACCTTGACAAGCAAAGTCGGACGCATGCCGACATAATCCTCGCCGAGCAGCGCAACTCGCTTGCAGGATTTGCGATCAGTGATCTCTTGAATCGGCCGGCCCTTGATCGGTAGATCCAATCCTCTTTTGATGGAAATCTTTTTCATGACCATCCTTTATCCTTATTCTCCCCGTTGTTGGCAAGACCGCAGCGTTGGCGGAAGAAGAGAGTTGATCGATTGTTCTTAAAAGAGCAAGGCAGCTCAGCAAATGGCTCTCTATAAATCGTGCGTTGCAGTGAGAACATTACCTGTGGAAACGAATATGAGTCTGGATAGACAAGGCGAGTCTTTCCCTTACAAAAGTGGAAAGTAGCAAATCAACAAAGGAAAAACAATGCTTTTTTTGCTTCTTGTTTCTGAGAAGCGCACCATAAGGCATGCAATGGTTGCAGTCAGAATCCGCCTGTGCAATGAGTTGCGGGGCCCTTTCCCATTGCCTTAAAATAGAGAAAACTGTTGCAAAATGGCGAGATTTAGATTACTTTTTAATTTATGCAACGCCGGGACATAGAACAGCGATGCAGTTTGATGCAGGAAAAGGAGCATTATGGCCGAAAGGCTGGACATCCATCCGGATAATCCACAACCGCGTTTTATCCAACAAGCGCTCAAGATTCTGCAGGGAGGCGGCCTGATCATTTACCCAACCGATACCGTCTATGGTTTGGGTTGCGATCTGTGCAACAAACGCGCCTTGCAGCGGATTTATCAAATTAAAGGCAGCGACAAACGCAAGCTGCTGAGCTTCATCTGTCCGGATTTAAAAGAAATCGCCAGGTATGCCCACGTCTCCAATCCCGCCTATAAACTCATGCGCCATTATACCCCGGGGCCGTATACATTTATCCTGGAAGCGAGCCGGGAGGTCCCGAAAATTCTTTTGGAAAAACGCCGAACTGTGGGCATTCGAGTACCGAATAATGCGGTTTGCCAATGCTTGCTCAAAGAACTCGGCACGCCGATCATCAGCACCAGCGCTTGTCTCCCAGGTCAGGAATACATCAGTGATCCGGAAGTATTATGGGACCTTTTTTACCATCACATCGATCTTTTTCTCGACTCTGGAATCGGCGGCACCGTGCCGTCCACAATCCTTGACTTGACCGGCGATACGCCGGTTGTCCACCGCGAGGGCAAGGGCAAAGCCGATTATTGAGCCATCAGATAAGGAGCAGCAAGTGAAAACCAGCGTTTATTTCCTTTGTTGTCTGGCCATTCTGGCGACTGCAGCACCTTCCATTTCACAAGACAGTCTGCAGATACAGCAGGTGATCGACCGGACGCGGATTGAATTCTGTCCTGAGCCACGGCTAAATCTTTTCAATGTGCACATGCGATTCGGCAATGAAATCGTTTTGGTCGGAGAAACATCGATTCCCAGCGCGCACGATTCGCTCATCGCCAGGTTGAAACAGATCAGCGCGCTTCCCTTGATCGATCGGGTTCGCGTTTTGCCAGACTCTGCCATCGGCGAACGCAGCCACGGTATCATTCAAATTTCCACCACCAATATGCGGCGCAAGCCGAGTGTTGCCGCAGAGATCATCAATCAGGGGATCATGGGAGAAACAGTCCGGATTCTCGATCACAAGTCTTTCTTTTATCTGATCCAGCTTGCCGACGGCTACCTCGGCTGGGCGATAACGGACGGTATCCTCCCCATGACAGCAGAAGAATTGAGCGCATGGGAGAAGAAAAGCAAATCCATCTTTATCAAAAATTGTGGTTCAGCCTATAGCAACCCTTCACCCGATAGCTACCCTGTTTGTGATCTGGTGCGTGGTGCGGTTTTTGTTCGCCTGGCGGAAGCAAGCGAATGGACCGAGATCGAGGTTTTGGGGAATCGCCGAGCCTTCGTTCCGGCAACCGGGGTGATCGATCTCCAGGCATTCCAGGAACAATCCAAAGCAGATCCACAAAAATTGGTGCATACCGCCAGCCAGTTCCTCGGCATTCCCTATTATTGGGGCGGACGATCGACCAAAGGATTCGACTGTTCAGGTTTTACCCATACCGTTTTTCGTCTGAACGGCATCACCCTGCCGCGCGACGCCAATATGCAGGTCGAGGTCGGCTTTGATGTTGCCATCGACTCGAGCTATAACAATCTGCTGCCCGGCGATCTGCTCTTTTTCGGCCGCACTGCAGACCGCATCACCCATGTCGGCATGTATATCGGTGACAAACGGTTTATCCACAGCGATGGATTTGTTCGCTGCAACAGCTTTGATCCAAATGCATGCAATTTTAGCGACTATCGGGTTGTTTCCCTTCAGCGAGTCAAACGTATCCTTTGATCAAGAGTACAGACAACTCGTATTGGGGTCTGATTGCGGCAGGTGTTGCTGGCCTGGCAAATCGAGGATGTGAAACAAGCCAGCTTGTGCAGACAATAAAAAATGGCTGCTTATCTTTATGAGCAGCCATTTTTTATTCCATGCAAAAGATCAATGGTATCCCAACATGGGACACCACAGGCAAGAGATCTATTTGAGGTAGAGCAACTTTTGCACCTTGATCGCTTTCTGTGTTTGCACCCTGCACCAGTAAATGCCGGCGCTGTACGGCGCGGCGTTCCACTGCAGCGAGTGCCAGCCGGCTGACTGTCGATCTTCGACCAGCGTCTCGACCAGCTGTCCGCGCAAATTGAGAATTTGCACCACCACCGGTGCAGCCTCTGGCAAATAATAGCGCAAGCAGGTCGATGGATTGAACGGATTGGGATAGTTGGGTTCGAGCATAAAATCCATTCCCGCGGGCGACAGATCGATTTGCGCAATTTCCGAATAAGCAAAGGCCCCGTCTGTATCGATTTGTTTCAAGCGGTAGGTGGCTGCGTTGATGCCGTTGTCGCGAGGCAAAGTATCGACAAACCGGTAAGAAGCCGGCTCGGCGGTCGTGCCTCTTCCCGGCACAAAGCCGATGGTTTGCCACGGATTGGCTTTGTCGTTGAAAAAGCGCTGCACCTCAAAGCCGTAATTGTTCTGCTCGCTGGCAGTGCTCCAGGTCAACATGATTTCACCGGTCGCCAGCAATTGGGCTTGAAAGGCGACCAGTTCCACCGGCAGGCCGCCGTCTTCGGTGCGCAGAATCGTGCCGTCTGCGCCGGCGGCGATGCCGACTGCTGTGCCGCTGAAAGCGATGGCGCGCAGGTTTTCCCAGGTACGGCTGAATTGTCGTGTCCAGGTGGCGCCACCGTCATCGGAACGCAATAAAATGCCATTGTCGCCGGCGATGAAGCCGGTCTGCGCATCGACGAACACCACTTTGTGCAAATCGCCATAGGTGCCGTAATCGAGCTGTTGCCAGCTCTGACCTCCGTCTGTTGAGCGGATGATCCGGCCTCCCACTCCCACAGCCACCGCTATGTCAGGTGAAGCGTGGGCGACGCTGTACAGTATGAAGTAGCTGGGCAAACCGAAGGATTGCCAGGTGGCGCCGCCATCGGTGGTTCGCAAAACCGCAGTGCCGGAGCCGACCGCCAACCCACTGTCTGCATCGGCGAAATCGACTCCCATGAGGTTTTGGGTAGGCGCAGGAACCACAGATTGCCACGTGGCTCCCGAATCGCTGCTGCGCAAAATCACCCCGTTGCCGACGATCACGCCGTGCGAAGCGTCGGTAAAAACCACATCCCAAAGTGGGCTGCTGGTGCCGGCGTTGATCTTGGTCCAGAACGGGTCGCCACTGGTGATGCGCAGAATCACGCCATCCGCGCCGACAACCACACCCAACTGAGCGTCGATAAAAAAGACATCCTGCAAATGGTTGGTGACCGAGCTGATCTGTTGGGTCCAGTTCAAACCGCCATCCTCGGTAAAAAATATCGAGCCGTCATTGCCCACCACGGCACCGTGTTCGGCATCGGCGAGGAAAGCGCCGTTGAGCTGATATTGGATATAATTTGGAGGATTCTTGAGAGCCCAGGTGGTGCCGGTGTCCAGCGTCTCGAGTATGACCCCTTCCTGGCCCAACGCCAATCCGTTGTTTTGGGAGAGAAAACCCAATGCAGTCAGATCGTTGGTTACGCCATTTGTCTGCTGCGCCCAGGAAGAACCATTGTCCGACGATTTGAGCACCACGCCGTTGTCCCCGACGATGACGAAATAATTGCTGCCCGGGTAAGCAACCGCATTGAGATTCCGAGTGGTAGGCGAAACAATGGTTGACCAGGAGAGCATTTCATCACCCTGGCCAAGCAAAATCTTGCCCTCGCTGCCGACCACCATCCAGGAATTGGTCTGCAAATACAAGATATCATAAAGATTGGCTGAGGTCGGCGGCGTTTGCGCCTCCCAGGTTTCCCCGCCGTTTTTGCTGATGAGAACCACACCCAAATCTCCTACGGCCATCAGCCAGCCTGCGTTGTTGCCCTGCAGCGCATGCAGGTCCCGCACGGTGCCTGAAGCGGCAGGCAGCCAGGTATTGCCGCCGTCGATGGTATAGATGATCGTGCCGCCATCACCGACCGCCACCCCGTCGCTCGGGCCGAACATATAGACAGCGCGCAAAGCGACGATGGCGTTGCTGATTTGTGTCAGCCAACTTTTTCCGCCATCTTCGCTGCGCAAAATCACACCGCTGTCGCCGACCGCCATCCCTAAATCAGCGTTGGGAAAGTGGACTCCATAAAGGGCAATGCTGGTATCGCTCGGCTGCAACTTCCAGGCGTTGCCGCCATCCTGGGTGCGCAAAATCACACCGAGATCTCCGACGGCGACGACGGTCGCCGCATCGATGACCTGGAGATCATAAATTGCATTCCCTTGCGGCAACGGATTTTGCCAATACCAACCCTGTGAAAAAACGGCGGGAGCAAGGAGCGATATGACGGCCAAGAGAAGTGACAAACGTTTCACATGCGCCTCCTGTTAAAATCGTTAACGCTGGAGTGACTTGTGGATGCCTCGATGATGTGCAGGGCGCAATGAATCGGCCAGCCCAGACAGGGTGCAATACCCACAAATGCTGGAAAAGCCCTGGCTTGCCTGGTCTGTTTCTCAACGTGAAATCCTTGAGGCGAACCGCGCTGTTCAACAATATATAGCCACAAGCCGGGAGTTTTGCAGACGATTTATCCTGCAGTCCAGGTTTTCCTTTTCTTTGCGACCTTTCTTTTCTATTTTATGTCATGAAAAATCGGTTTGTTGAGCGGCAACCAGGAGAGATCATGAATGTTCTCGACATCATAGCCAAGAAACGCGACGCCCAAAAAATGAACCGTGAAGAGATCGACTATCTCGTGATCGGTTTCAGCAAAGGACGAATTCCCGACTATCAAATGGCTGCCTGGCTGATGGCCGTCTATCTGAACGGGATGGACGCCGAAGAAACCGCCTGGCTGACCCAAAGCATGCTCGTATCTGGCGATCGATTGCGTCTCGATTCTCTGCCAGGCCGCAAGATCGACAAGCACAGCACCGGCGGCGTAGGCGATAAAGTCTCGCTGATCCTGGCTCCTCTCGTTGCCACCATGGGCGTCACGGTGCCGATGATTTCCGGCCGCAGCCTGGGGCACAGCGGTGGTACGCTGGACAAACTGGAAGCGATTGCCGGATTTTCCACCCAACTGTCAGTTGAGCAGCTCTTTGCTCAGCTCGAAGAGTTGGGCGTCTGCATGATCGGCCAGACAGAGGAACTGGTGCCGGCGGATAAAAAAATCTATGCTCTGCGAGATGCAACCGCCACCATTGGTTCCATCCCCTTGATTACGGCCAGCATTCTCAGCAAAAAATTGGCGGAAGATCTGGATGGCCTTGTTCTCGACATCAAAACCGGCCATGGGGCTTTTATGCAGAACCGCGATGCCGCAACTGCTCTGGCACATAGCCTGGTGACCACTGCCAAAGCGAACGGCCTAAACACAACCGCGATCGTCACCGACATGGATCAACCGCTCGGATTGGCGATTGGCAACTGGCTGGAAACTCGGGAAGCGATCCAGACATTGCAAGGGGAAGGGCCACGGGATCTGCTGCTGGTCACCTTGCATTTGGGGGCGCATATGCTGCGCCTGGCGGGCTTGCTGCCAGAGATCGAAGCCGGCGTCGGTGTTCTCAAGCAAAAGATCGACAGCGGTGCAGCTTTCGATCGTTTCAAACGGCTGGTAAAAGCTCAGGGCGGTGATTGCCGATTGCTTGACAATCCGGGACTCTACCCCCAGAGTCGCTACGAAATCCCCATTTTCGCCCAAGAAAGTGGACATCTGGCTGAATTGAATGCGCGAACTCTGGGGCAGGCGGTTGTGCGATTGGGTGGAGGGCGAGAGTTTCTCGAAGACGCGATCGATTATAAAGCCGGAATCGTGCTCGATAAAAAAATAGGCGATCGTATTCAAAAAGGCGATCGCCTGGCACAACTCTATTCGGATCGTCCGTCGGTCCACGATGTCGCGGTTGAACTGCAGTCGGTATTCCGCATCGCGTCACAAGCGGTCGAGCCTCCTCCCCTGATCATCGAAGAAATCACCAACCATTAAAGGGGCGACCGCTCGGAGTTGGCTCAAGAAAACGGAAATTGCACATCCAGGCGGAGTTCATCAGCCATCTTGTGCAGAGTCTTTTGCATCACCGTGTTCAGCGGAACTCCATCGATCGGAATTCGTTTTTCATTCTCGAATTCTTTTTCTCCGGCAGTATAAATCCGTTTCTCTCCGGGCAGCTTTTGCGCGGTGCGCATGGATCGCACGAGATCTCCCGCCAGTTTTTTGAACTCTTCAACGGCGATAAAATGGGAGATGTCGATAGCGATAAAAAAATGGCCGAGCTGGTGCGGAATGGCTTTGCCATCCTCATTCAAACCGGAGAGGGCTTGGCCAAAAGCACCGCCGGCAAAGAGGGAGGAAAATATTTCCACCATCATCGCCAAGCCATAACCTTTGTAACCGGAATGGCTCTCTCCAGCTCCACCAAGGGGCAGCAAAGAGGCTTTTCGCAAGCCCATAAGCCGCAACACCTCGCCGGGATCCGAGATCTCCGCTCCCTGGTCGTCTGTCACCCAACCTTCGGGCACGGTTTTGCCTTCCCGTTCATAGACTTCGATCTTGCCGCGCTGGATAATCGATGTGGCCATATCGAGCACAAAGGGGCATTCTTCATCTGTAGGCACGGCAAAGGCGATGGGGTTGGTTCCCATCATCGGCTCACCGCTGAAGGTCGGCGGAATCGAAGGCCGGGCGTTGGTGAAAGCCAATCCAGCCATATTCTGCTTAACCGCCATGATCGGATAGTAACCGGCAATGCCAAAGTGCGAACTGTTGCGCACCGCGACTGCAGCGATGCCCACTTGCCGCGCCTTATCGATGGCAAGCTCCATCGCTCGATAGGCGATGACCTGCCCCATGCCATGACCGCCGTCGATCACCGCACTTCCGGCGGATTGGCGAACGATCTTCAGCTCGGTTTTGGGCATCAGAATGCCCTGGCGGATGCGGTCGACATACATCTTCAGGCGTCCAATCCCATGCGATTCGATGCCGCGCAAATCGGCTCGTATGAGAACATCGATAATGATCCGGCGATCATCATCGGGCACTCCGACCTGTGCAAAAGCCTTGTCCATAAAATCGCAAAGAAAATCAACAGAAACCCGGATTGTGTTCATACCTGTCCCTCGTTTTGAATCAACCCCAATTGTTTTTTCAGCCTGTCGAGGAAAACACCTTCCAGTTCTGCCGAATCATGATCCAAGAGTTCCAATGTTTCGCGCTTGATATCTTCCCGATGTTGTTCGAAATCCGGATCATTCAGGCCTAAATCCTCAAAATCATCCGCCAGCTCGATAAGGAAATTTTCTCGAAACGGCCGTGTCGTCTGTTCTCTTTCGATCAACGCCAAACTGCGATTGAGAATCTCAAAGAGCATTGTGCGGGCCAAATGCCAATTTCCTTCATTGCGCAAAAACTTTGCCCGCACCAGAAGAATCTGACAAGGCTTCATCACCTCGTTGGGATCAATTTTTTGCGACAAAGGCAAATCAAAAATATCCGCCACTTCCTCGCGCACCGAGCGCGTCAGATCCACCCCCGGGGCAGTGATAAAAAATTGGCTCAATTCCGGAAAAATCTCGATCAAATTGAGCAGAATATCGATCAGCGCGTTCTTGTCTTTGTTGCGTATCGCCTTGCGCAAGTCCTGGTAGCTGATAAAGGTTGCTGATTCATTGAGCCAAGCCAACAACGTCGCCACCTGATGTTCGCAAGGTCCGCTGCCAGCTCGACAATTGCAGCGGCCGAAAAGCTGTTCACCATCGACAATCATTTCGACGCGATAGTTGCCTTCACCGCGAACTGTCGCATGCAAACCATAGTGGGTCATGAAACGATGTTTCACCAGTTGATTTTCATAGATCTGCTCACCTTTGCGATAAATTTCGTGACTCGCAAAAGCTTTGACATCCATAGGTGTGATGCGTGTCGGCATAATCGATCCCTGGTTTTTGGTGTGGTCACCAACTTAAACCGTCTGTCGTTTAGCCTCTTTTATCGCTGAGAGAATGCTTCCCATCGCTTGTTCGGAAAACTTGGGATCGCTGGCATGCAATCCAAAACGGCTGGCATCCATGACCTGTTCGTTCTTCTGGCCGCTGCTGTAATGGCGATAGCTGATAACTGGAATTACCGGGATGGTGACAGAGTCATCCCGATTCTTAAATGAGAGGCGCAAGTCATTTTTATCGCGCTGCGCCGATTTGATTAAGCTCAAGGGCAGCCACTCATACTTGTAGCCGCGATTCGGAAAGGAGCGTTTTTGCAGAAAAGCCAACCACTCCCGTACCAAAGGCGGTTGCACCTGAACCAGCGCCTGTTGATAGATGCGGGTTTCCACTCCCAGAACGATGTTGTGGAAATAGGCATCGACGATGCCGACCAGAAAAGTCAGGAGAAACGCGACTCGAGCTACCATTTGGGTCAGGCCGTTGGGCAAGCCAAAGATGTTCCCCAGGAGAATCGCAGCTCCCAAGCCAAAAACAAAAGCTGTCAAGATCCAGGAAAATATCTGCGTCCAGAAACGATTGCTGGTCTTGTGTCGCCAATTCAAGAGTAAAGCACCAAAATTTTCCTGCTTCGTTTTTTGCCACAGTTTCATTCTTTTCTCTTTCTCTCTATTGATCAAACAGGGAATCGGACTGGTTTTCAGCACTGAAAAACACTCTCAGAGCGCAGTCAGAATATTTATCGATATTTGCGCAAACTGCCATCCCCACCAATCCGATCGAACTTCTCAGGGACTGCGAGCCGCAGACAGTTTTTGCTTGTCCGGTATAAGAACCAGAGGACGTTTTTTCAATATACAAAAAAGGTTAGATTAGCTGCAAGCAAAAACCTCAGACTCAGCGATACCGGCAGGCCACAAGAGACCTGGAGATTTGCTGCGTCGAACCAAACCCTGGCGACAGGCTTTGTGCTTGTGCATTGCATAAACGACCACATGTCATGAAAAAAGGGGGCCTCTGGACCTGAGAGGCGATAGGATGATGCGCGTAAAGAGGGTGAGGGATGGATTTTTCAGCTTTTGGCCATTTGGTAGAGACAATCCCGAATCGAATAGACCGAGCGGATTAGACATTGCGCAACAGTTATCGCCACCAGCAGAAAGAAGATGATTTTGATCGTGGACTCGGAGGGCAAAGCATAGTTCCACAGAAGAAAACCCAGGGTAAAAACAACTGCTTTGAGAATCGCATAACTGGTGCGGCTGAGGGGTGAAGCGACCAGCCACCAGCCCATACGCGACTTCATGACGGAAAATGGGGTTTGACCGCCGGCGATGGCCACGGTGCGAAATCCATCGGTAAGGATACCGCGTGCCACCACCACGATCGGAATCCAGATGGGGATGAGATGCAAAAAACCGAGCATAATCCACAGAACCGACTCGACAATCCGGTCGCCGGCAATATCCAACACGCTGCCCAGCCGGGTGGTGCAGCAGTGATGGCGCGCCAGATAGCCGTCCACACTGTCGAGAATGAAAACAGCCGGAATGATCGCGATGCAAATGGCACGGACCACTGGATTGGGGTTTTGAATCAACAACACAACGATAAAGAGAAGAAAAATTCGTCCTACAGTCACCATATTGGCAGGATTGAACCATTCTTTGGAAAATCTCATGCAGAATTCCCCTGTTTAAATATGGATACCGAGTCGACCAAGGCCAGAAACAACCGTAAAGAACATGCTAGATGGCCGACCGCCGGCTTGCACGTCTCGATTTTTAATGGCGCGCAACAGATCATGATCGGATCTGCCGGAAAACTCGACATATACCGTTCCGACTTCAAACGGTGTGTGAGCATCGCTGCCTGCCGTAATGGGTGAATTGAGCCGGCGAGCGAGGTCTGCAGCCATGGTATTATCTTCAGCGCGATAGGATCGGCCGTTGCGAACTTCTACAGCCAGGTCTCGCCAATTATCGATCTGGTCATAGGCACGAAACTCATGGCGACGTTCGGAAAAGGGGTGGGCAATGGAAACCAATCCATTCTGGGCGCGCACTTGCGCCAGAATTTCGCTGACAGTATGTCCGGTAACCGGTTGCGAAAGAAAGAGACAAAGCAATTCGCCCGCAACCAGTTCATCCTTGTAAACTTTCATCTCCTGTCCGAAAATCACCCCCACTGGATAGCGATGAGCGATTTCGGCGAAAGCGCCCCAGCCCGCAGCTGTATTGTGATCGGTAATCGCGATATAATCCAGACCGCGCTCAACAGCGGCAGATAAAATGGAATCAGGCCGGCTGATGGCGTCTGGAGAAAAATGAGAATGGATATGCAAATCTGCTTTCATAACGCTCTCCTATCCTTTACAGTGGATAGGATGTTCAAAGATTGTGCCACGGCAGCAACAAGGACGGCGGTAGACGGATCCTGTTTTTTATTTATTTACACTATTCGCCGCCGGGTGTGGCGGTCTGGCTGCGACTCGATATGCCTCTATTTACTTGCAATTGCAAGCAAATAGAGGCATCAATGACAGGCAAAACATGCGTCTATTCGACTTTGACCAGACGATATCGTCCTGAACCATTGCGATCGGAAAAGATATAGCGTTTATTCAAGTGCGCATAAAACCAGATCTCTGCTGTTGGACGGTTGAGTTCAGCGGGCTGTTTCTCAACCTGAGTCGGGGGACCATTGAGTACAAAAGTCCGGCCACGGTCGGTTTCCCAACCCTGGCGGTTGTCAAAAAACTCCGGGAAATTGCGGTTGGCGTAATCCACGCGCAGAAAAAATTCTGTTTTCAGTGGGTTTCCAGGCGTCTCAGGATCGGGATCGCGCTGGCGCCAAAATTCTTCTATCAGAGTTTCGTGTTTGGCCGGATCTGTTTCGCGAACTTGCCGGATCCACTCTTTGGGTGCAATCAATTTGAGCTGATCGACAAGGACATTCGAGTTCTTTTCCGTGAGGTCAAGGTCTCCCCAAAAGACGCGAAATTGGCGCTCGGCCCGCGCCGAAAGGGGTCCGGCATCTCCCCTGATCCGCAATGTGTAACGGCCGGGGTTACGCAGGGCATTTTTAAAATCGAAGCAATGGGCAATCTTTTTATCCACCGGGGTTTTATAAACCGTCGTGTCCAGAGAGATCGATTGACCGTTTTCCAAAAACAATTGCGCGACAACCACCAGTGAATCGTCCGGCTCTGGCACATAGATTTCTACAAAGCTGGAAAAAGCAGATTTTCGGCTGTCGTAGACGTCGCGTAAATTGGCAACCAGCGTTTGTCGCACATCGTCGCTGGTGCAGTCGATTTCGTCGGCAAACACCAGATCGCTGAACTGCAGACGATCGGTATGCAGCGCAGGGATTGAAAGTTTCTTTTCTCGTTTGAGAATCTGGTTGGATTCTTGGTCGATCAGCTGAATATGAGCGACATAATCGCCAGGCGGCAGGGACATTTCGACTTTTTCCCGATGAACGACTTGCCGTGAATTGGTTTCCGCAAAAGAAAAAGCCCGCTTTTGTCCGCTGATAAAACGTTCGGCAATGGCTTCGCGCTTCGGGTTATAGATGACCATGCCGATTTCATAACGGGCCTGGAAAGTAGAATCGTTCTGTTTAAAAAAAGTCAACAGGTCATTGACCAGATTGAAATGAAATACCACCTGGGTGCGATTCTGCTGCGCATCATCGGCAAACAGATAAGACTGGTAGTAAAACAAAGCACTGCCGAACGGATTGTTGTCGACAATATTTTGCGGCGGTTTGGACTGCATCCTTCCCAGGGCCGAGGCCGAAAGGCCGGTGATGAGGGCCAGGCCAAAGATGAAAAGACGGTTGAAAGCGCTCATGGATATCTTCCTTTGTGACGCGTTATGTCCGCTGCAACCGGCCGGGCTGCCGGAAACCGCAGACGCCAAGCCTTCCGAGGTTACGGCGTCGCCTTTTAGAAATCTGCACCCAGAGACCAGAGATATTGCGGAGAATCGGCTGAACGGTAGAAATCTGTTGGCCAAGCCATATCCATGCGCAAAAGGAAAAACCCTAAATAGATTCTAATTCCCATGCCAAAACTGGCGAAAAGATCCTTTGTGCGAAACAATCCGTTGGGCGCTTTGACGAAAGGTTTGACTTGGTCTCCTTTATCCCATGCCATGCCCATGTCGGTAAAAATCGCACCGCCGATATTGCCAAACTCAAGAGGCAAGGGAAATCCCAGGGAGAGGCGCTTGATCAGCGGAAAACGGAACTCGAGATTGGCCAAAGCAAAGCGAGTGCCTTCCAGCTCATAAAAGCCCGCGCCACGCAAAGGCATCTCAAAGGTAGAGAAATAGATCTCTTCTATTTTGTCGATGCGGATGCCGCCATTGTATTCTCGGTTTAGCCAATTGTTCACGCCGCCCAGGAAAAATTTCTGCGGATGCATCCCAACACTGGCACCCCCGGATAGCCGCAAACCAATGCTGTAATTTTTGTGCAAATTCACATATCGCCGCCAATCGGCGCGCAAGGTGGTAAATTCAACACCACTTTCACCCAATCGCGGGCTATAGGTCAAACCGACAGCATAACGGGTGCCGTTGATTGGCCCTGTTCCGCCCCAAATGGTGTTGTCCTTCGTATAGGTGAGATTGTTAAGGGTAAAGAATCGGTTTCGCGGAGAAAGAAAACCAATATCGATCAATTCGTCGATAACATCGTCTGGATAATCCAGATAGGAACGGCTGATACCCATCAGAGTTGAGCCAAAGCTCAGGCGGCGAAAGCGGTCGAAAGGATTGCTGAGTTGAACACCCAAGCCATAGTTGCGGTCTTTAACCCAACCGAGCATATCCGAATAGAAGAAATAGGCGGTATGGTAGGCGCTGACGCCAAAATCGATCCGCCGCGGCAGGTAATAATAGCTCGCCATATAATCGGCATTTTTCAAGTCGCCAAACACATTGGCCGCAAGATAAAGCTGATGGTTCCCCAACACATCCGATAGCAGGACGCTGGTGTAACCTTGAGTGCCGAAGAATTGATTGTAACCTACAGCACCATAGACCAGATCTGGAGTGAACTGCACCTCGTATCTCTTGACCTTGTAATCGCCGCTGGGCAGAATAAAATCAGTCGAATCGAGAAATACTCCGCGTGGTTGATTGAGGTCATTTAAATCCCCTGCTGCAAAAGACTCGTCGAAAACAAAATTGCGATACCTGCGTGTATCCTCGTTGATAGCGGATTTGCTCGAATCGTCATAAACCCATTCGTCTTGGGCGATTTTTTCCTCGATATTGAGCAGCTCCTTAACCAGCTGCGTTTCTGCGACAACTACGTCTTCCGGCTTTATTTCCAATGGATTCTTGAGCTGATAAAGATCATATCCTGCTTCAAAAAAGGAGGCAAAGATAAGCCGGTTGGCATCTCCGCCCCAGCTGGGTTGAAAGACACCGGTAATCACATTGGTAATCGGCCACTCCTCGCCGCTTTCCAAATCTTTGATATAAATATTGTTCACCCCGGAACGCTCGCTGGTAAAAGCGATTTTGCTGCCGTCCGGAGAATAGATCGGTGTACGTTCGACAAATTGCGATTCGACCAGTCGGCGCAATCCCGTGCCGTCGGCATTGATTTCAAAAATGTCGAAATTCTTCATGTCGATGTCTTTTGGTGCGAGATTTTCGGGAACGCTTTCACCATAAGAGCCCCGATCGCTGGCAAAAACCAATTTCTTGCCGTCTGGAGACCACTTGGGCTCGACATTGCTAAAGAGATCATCTGTTATCTTGCGCAACTTTTTGCTGCTCAGGTGATAGGCATAGAGATCCCCTTGTCCGTCTTTCAGACCCATGAAAACGATCTCATCCCCGTCAGGACTCCAGGTGGAGTTATAGATTCCGTCGAGATCGAACTTGATGCTCTTGACAATAGCTCCCTTTTTGACATCGACAAAATGAAGTGCATCTTCTTCTGCCGTTTTTGCGCTGAAAACAATCTGTTGATCGTCCGGACTCCAGGCGATATTGGGACCGCGAAGCCATTTCAACTCTTCGAGATTGCCGGCCCGCTGCCCGCGCACCAACTTTTTTAAAATCCGCCCATCAATTGTGCTCATCAAATAGATATCGAAATAGTCATCGCGATCGGAAATAAAGGCCAGCTTGTCGCCGTGATGATTGACCGCCGGACTGGTGTTGACAAAACTGCCGTCTTTCCGGTGTTCAGTGAGTTGTTTGGCAAACTCATCGGGTTCCTGGCGGTTTTCCATATCCGGCCAATAACGGCGTTTGAGGTAGCGGTGCCACCGCTCGGTTAGTTCTTCAGTGTTCATGCCGATGGATTGCTGCAAGCCGCGTTCTGTGCTCTTGTTGATCTTGATCTTGCCCAGGATTTCGCCGACTTTTTCCTTGCCATAACGTTCGGCGATATAATTCAACACCGACTGACCACCTTTGTAGGCCATAAAACCGCCGAGATAATCGATGGGCGGCACATACCCGGCCAGAGTCGCATCGCGCATATACATATCGCTCTCGATATCCCAGCCACGGCTCTCGAATTCAGCCAGGCCTTCGATCATCCACAGCGGCAACTGAAATTGCTGCATACCGGTGATAATCGATTGCACGCCTGCGCCATAAACCATCTGCAACATCACTGCATGTGTCAACTCGTGATGAATTACATGGCGGAACTTTTCCCACTCACCCTCATACGGTATGACCACCCGGTTCTTGAAAAACTCGGTGAATCCGCCCACCGATTCTTCCGGTGGACTGAGATCGACGTTGGTTTGACCAAAATCGTTGTGGCTGTTATAGACAATAATTTTCAGCCGCTCTACCAAATCATAGCGCAAGCTCTTCTGCAGTTCCTTGTAACTCTCCTCAGCAACCTGAGCGACAAAGGTCGCCACCTCTTTCCCACCGTCGGTAAAATAGACGTCAAAGTGCTCGGATTGCAGAAACTGCCAATTGAAGTAGGTGTACTGTACTTTATTCTTGCCAAAATATTGTGCCCAACCGGTGCCCGCGCTGAAACAAAACATGAGCAGAAAAAAAATGGCTCTCTTCATATTGGCTCCATCTAATCTTCACCGAATACCTGCCGGTGAATTGTCTTGTTATTGGACATTTCTGTCCATCGATCGATTCCCGCTAGTGGCACAGATTATGATTGAAAAACAGCGAATGACCTGGTTATATTCCACTGCTGCAGGATGAAAAAAATGTGACTGTGGTAACTGTCAATTTTACGATAATTTTTTAACTTGGTTCCTGTCAAAGAAGTCTTGTGCACACGCACCAACGATTACAGGTGCGTTTGGTTCCAGCGTTGCCAAAAAAAGTGCCGCAAGAATCCTCTCCACAATTCGTGAGTTTAGTTTGCTTTTTTGGTTCAATTTTTTATTTTATAAAACTGTCTTTTCTTCACATCCACCCACATCCAGCGGACCGGGGAATCGCATGGGTTTTGGATAGACCAATGGAGCACAGAATGCGCAAACAAATATTTTTCTGGTTTCTGGCGCTGTTATTGACAATCGCCATCATTATTTTTCAACGCATGACCGGCCCGACCCATTCCATTTCGAAGAAAATCGATTTTTCCGGTTCCTCTGTGAGCTACGAATTCGAACGAAGCCA
The DNA here is from genome assembly GCA_029565675.1 of bacterium. Taxonomy (GTDB): domain Bacteria; phylum Zhuqueibacterota; class Zhuqueibacteria; order Residuimicrobiales; family Oceaniaggregativiventaceae; genus Sulfursilanivivens. Next base: position 125,448 of record JAKQNP010000002.1, on the reverse strand, counting down.
TACCACCGATTCCAATCAACCCGTCTACGTCTCATCGACTGATACCTCGATTTCCGGAACCCTTTTCTACAGACGTCATCTTTCGCAGGATGACTGGACAGCGGTGCCAATGCAGCGTTTTGCCGAGACCCTGGTTGGTGAATTGCCCAAACAACCGGCCGCCGGGAAAATCGCCTATCGGGTGGAATTGTGCAAAGACGAAGATACGCTAATTCTTCCAGTCAAGGGCATCGTTATCACCCGCTTCCGCGGTGCCGTTCCCAGCGCCATCCTGATCCCGCATATTCTGTTCATCTTTCTCTTTTTTCTGCTGGCGATCCGCAGCGGGTTGGAGGCGATTCAGCCTTCCGAGCACCTCTTGTCTTATACCCTGTGGACACTTGTGATGTTGACCATCGGCGGTATGATCATGGGACCAATTGTGCAAAAATTTGCATTTTCCGCCTATTGGACTGGTTTTCCCAATGGCACAGACTTGACCGACAACAAAACCTTGATTGCGTTTATCACCTGGTTGATCGCCCTGCAGGTCATCTGGAAAAAACCACAACAACGCGGATGGATCATCGCCGCTGCACTGATCACAGTGGTGGTCTTTTTAATCCCCCACAGCTTGTATGGCTCCGAGCTCAACTATACACAAATGGAAACAACACTGCCCTAAACAGCCGGTTTTCTTTCAGCTTTGCATTTCGCCGTCCAGCCCAAGAAACCGATTTTCGAAAGCATGGATTTCATGGTTATCGGCCATCACACCGATTTCCAGGTGAAAGGTGCGGCTTTCACCTGGCGGCAACATTTCCAATACGCCGCGCCGACGCGCCTGGGTGCGGCCTTCCGGCCGGCAATTGCCCGGCTCCATGCCCACCACATAAGCCCCCTGCCCCATCATTTTCCATTCGGTATACTGGCCGAGCTCTCCTTTGAGATAGCTCAGGTAAATCCCCAGCCCCTGGTTGTTGGCAAATTGCCGGTTGGCCAAAGCCACATGCACACGGCCTTGCGCATCGGTATCATGATCGATGAAAAAAACCTGTTCGTCGTAGCCGGGAAGCGGTTCTGAAAAGCGATCGAATTCGTCCACCCCGCGGGCCGCTGCTTTGTCCCGGGGCTCGACGTCATTGACCACCGCTAAAAGTTCTGACCCGCTGTTTACAAGCGGAAAGCCGATATTGCAATGGTAGAGAACCATCAAAGGAGAAGGCTCGAAACCGCAGTTTTCCACCACATCCTTGAGCCAAATCTTGGACTCGCCAAGACGGCAGGTGATCATCCGTTTGAGAACCAGATTGGGGCCGAACAAGCGGCTCTCGCGTACCTCGCCACTGGCCCAAATCATGTAATCGTCTCCATCCCAATCCGTTCCGAAGGCGACATTACGGCCGGCGGAATTGGCGATGCGGCCGTGCAGTCCCAGCTCTTCATCGCCGTCTAGTTCTGGAGGGCCGGCATGTGTCAATCCACAAGTGACCAGCAGGCCGCCACCCATCGACCACAACCATCCCAAATCCAGGCTGTCATAAAAAGCTGGCGCCACCAGCCCGGTCGGAGAAAGCCAATCCAAGGGTATATCGCGATAACGCGCAGCCGCGATATCCAGAGCGCGATCCGCCACAACCAGAAATTCCAGGCCGCTGCCGGTATTGAATTTCAGCGCGCGTACACCCCGCTCCGAGCCATTGACCAGCTCAATCGGCCTCACTCCGCCGATCTGACTCATTTCCCCCACCCTTTGCAACAGCTCGGCTTTGCTATAGTTCTTGCCAAAGAGATTCGCCATATTTTACCACCTCGACAAGGTCGCGTTAGTTCTGGATTTTACCTTTGCCAATAGACTGCTCAATCCCGGACTCGGCGTTACACGTCGAATCGCCAACAGATCGACTGGATGGTGCTGGGCCAGGAGTGGCAGCAACAACACTGCTTTGAGGAAATATCCAGAGACAGGCGTCGCTTGCAGGTCGTCCACACTGGCTGTAGATTGTTTAGGATCAAGTTTTTTTTGAAAATAGCTTTTTCTTCTCTGAAAGTCAAGCCAAACCCTGCCGGATCGCATGCTGGCGAGAGAGAGCAAATCCAATGTTGTCCCGAGGCGAGTCTGTGAACCAGCGACGCTGCAGAATAGGCCATGCAACCATCGACACCGATCGCCTTTTTTGGTTGACCACAATCCCTGTTTCTTTTGCCCTCAACAGTTCACAGGGTCTGCATTATTTTCGAGGGATATTAACTGCATTTTTTCTATATTGTGTATTCAAACCGTATGATCTGAGCAAAGATCCTTCATGCAACAGGAATCGCACAACATGCCATCTTTAGGCAAGATGCAAAAACCTTTTTGGCTACTTTTTGCGGCGCTGGTAAGCGCAGGCTTTATTTATGCTCGCTTTTTTGAACCGCACCTGGTAAAAGTGAGCGAGACAAGGATTGTTTCCGAGCGGTTGGAGACTGCAGAACGACCGATCAGGCTCGTCCATATCTCGGATCTCCACCTTTCAGGATTTTCCGATTATGAACGCCTGGTCATCGACAAGGTGAATTCGCTGCAACCCGATCTGATCTGCATTACCGGCGATTTTTTTAAACACAGCAGGGTGCTGGAAGAGCCCAATTCCGCGACTTTTAAGCGACAGGCGCAGGCGATTCAGCTCTTTGCAAACGCCCTGGCTGCACCGCATGGCGTCTACGCCGTGCGCGGCAATCACGATTTCAGCAACGATAAAGAGACCAGCAATCTTTTATTGGAGATGCTGGCATCGACTGGAGTCACTGTCCTGGCCGATCAAAGCCGACAAGCCGTTGTTCATGGTGCAACCCTATGGCTGGCGGGCGTCGATTTTCCCGAGGACAAGCCCCAATCGCGCGCTTGCTTTGCGGTTGCAGGCGATTCGGCCGAGAGCTGGTTGCGTTCCGGTCCGTCGAACCGAAATTCATATGCACATCTGCATCGCACGGAATCGGCACCAGAATGGTACAACTACCGCTTCAGCGGCCGGTTCCGCCTTTCCGGCGAAGCCACGGCGATTGGTGTGACCTTTTACTCGCAGATGCATCGAGGATGGGATCGCTTCTATCGCCTGCGCAACTATGCTGGTCATCCGAGCTTGCATCTATCTGCGCACGGTACCCGGTTGGACAGCGAAAAGAGCGCCGACACTGGCGTGGTGCCGGAAAAAAATCGCTGGTACCGGTTTATTGTTATAGCTGAAACTGAGTCGCTGTACACCCGCATCGCTGCCAAGGTTTGGCCGCAAGATTTGCCAGAACCGCTGCACTGGCAAGCTGAAGCGACCGACACCTCTTCCACCCGCATCCGCGGCGGCACCATCGGCGTCTGGAGCGCCCATGACGGGGAACATGATTTCGATGATCTGGTCGTGCAAGTCGGGCAAAATACGGTAGTAACCGAAGACTTTAGCTCTCCGCAGGGAACCTGGGTATCGTACAACTTCCACCATCAAGCCCTGCCGGCGCTCTTGGCTGGTCGCGAGGAAAAGACTTTTTGCCTTTTCCTCAGCCACACGCCTGACCTCGCGGTTCACACCCGCGGCCTGGAGGTCGATCTGGTTCTGAGCGGCCATACACACGGCGGTCAACTGCAGTTGCCGTTTATCGGGTCTCCGGTGGTGCGCATCGGCATGGGCAGGCGTTATATGGAAGGCTTTCACGACCTGGGGTATACCCGCTTGAAGGTCAATCGCGGGATCGGTACGGTTCATCTGCCGCTGCGATTCAACAGCCCGCCGGAAATCGCATTAATCGAGTTATGTCCTGCCCGCTAAAGCCATTTTTTGCGCTTAAAATAGATCAACATCGCCGATGCGAGCAGGATCATGACTCCCCAAACAGCAAAATACCCGCTTTGCCAACCGAGTTCCGGCATAAAATGAAAATTCATACCGTAAACGCCGACGAGAAATGTCAAGGGGATAAAAATCGTCGAAATAATAGTCAAGACCTTGATCACCTCATTCATGCGATTTCCGGAAAGGGACAGAAAGGTTTCAAACAGCGAGGAGGTCAGATCGCGAAAAGTTTCGACCGTATCGATGATCTGCACAACATGATCATTGACATCCCGCAAATAGGGCGTCGTCTTTTTGTCGATTAGCGGAGTGTCCAGCCGCTGCAGCGAGATGATCGCGTCCCGCAAGGGCCACACCGATCTGTGAAAAAAAAGCAGATCTCGCTTGAGATGATGGATATGGCGCACTGAAGCCTGATCGCCATCGCTCATCATTGCTGCTTCGACTTGCTCGATGTCGTCGCCCAACTTTTCCAAAGCATTGAAATAGCGATCAACCAGCAGATCGATAAGGGTATAGAAGAGATAATCTGCGCCAGACTTGCGCAAACGGCCGTCTTCGTTTTGCAGGCGCTTATGGATGTTGTCGAAAATATCGCGTTCTCTTTCAGTAAAACTGAGGACAAAATCCCTGCCCAAAACCAGGCTGATCTGCTCCGAACTGATTTCTTTCTCGCCCCTATCCCAGTCGATCAACTTGCCCACAAAATAGAGGTATTCGCCAAAATTTTCGCTTTTGGGTCGATGCGCAGTGTTGGCGATATCCTCCAACACCAGTCGGTCCAATTGAAAAGCCGCGCCAAGCTTTTCCAGCCAGTCAAAATCGTGAATGCCCGACAACTGCAGCCAGATGATGTGGGAGTTGCCTCTGACTCCAGACCAGTCATAATCCGGCGCCAGCACCTGAGTCTGCAGATGAGCTGCATGGTAGACAGTCTGCCGGACGATAACCGGGATGTTGGGCTTTTTGTCTGTCAACACCAGACTGCCAGGAGACAAACCGGTTTTTTCGCCGCTTTTTTTGATCAGTTTCAACATCCAGGCCTCCAGCCCAAGCCGACCCTGAAGCGGTTTTATGGGCGAGTTATTTTCCAGATCAGATCAAAACCCGTGGTTTTCTCATCCCCTTTTGATGCCTGCAGATACCAGTTGCGGCCGATTTCATACTCGAGATTGATTTTCTCCGGCACCACCTCTGTGCTGTAGCCCAGCGCAAAGGTCCGTTCATAACTGAGGTAAAGATTGTTGGTGAGGTATTTGCCCACCAGCAGCGTTGCCTGTCGCCAATCATCCTGCCCCGAAAATTCGATGACATCGAGTTCCAACTCACCGCGCAATCTCTCGGTTAATTGATTGGCCAATTGTCCAGCCAATACGTTTGTCATGGTGGTGGTGCTCAACAATCCCGGCTGTGCTTCTGTCAATTCAGATCGTTGGCCCATCGTCAAGGCTTCAAATCCACGGCCGAACAGCAAATAGGCAAAAGCGTCCTTTTCCTCGACTGCAATGCCATCCAACAAAAAAGAAAAATCGGGTTTATCAAGGGAGCCGCTGAGCTGAAGAGCCATCTGTCGCTTTGCACGGTCGCTATCGCGAAATGAATAGAGCGCCTCGATATCGACCTGAGGATTGATCTCCTGACCTCCGAGAAATTCCAGTTTTCCCTTTTGCAGGACAAATCGCTTGCCATACAATTCGTAAGCGCCGCGCAATGTCTCAATGGTTCCGAACAATTCGAATCCTGTGGCGCTCTTAACAACAGCCACGTCACCTGATATCTCCATATTGAGATCCGAACTGCGGATCCAGGTGTTGCGGGGGATTTTCACCTGCACTGAGCCGCGCAATTCTTGCAGCCAATCGCCAGAACGAGAGGGCTTTTCGTAGGCAGAGTCAGGTCGGTTATAATTTGCCAACAGCGCCGGCTGCTTGGTTTCCGGCCCGTTGGCTGTTGGTTGGAGATTGAATTGCGATTTGGGAATGGAAAGATTGCCCTGCAAAAGCGGTTTTTGCAGTGTACCACTCACCCCCACCTCGCCGTCCACGCGCAGAGTCATCATCCGGTTTTGCACCGCAAGAAAATTTTCCGCAAAGGCCTGCAAGCCGATTTCCTTGAACAACAACGTGTCAAACGAAGCCGCATAGGCCAGATTTCCCTTTAATCGCATCCTGCCGTCATTGCTGGCAATATAAGCGGTATCGAGGATCACGGCGCGATCGGTAGCAGTCATCTTCAGCAAGATATCGCGATAGTCGAGCCCGGCGATCGGAACTTTCACCGCACCGTTCTGGAGAAAAAGATCACCGGCCATTTTGGCCTCATTCCAGTTGCCGCTGATCTGTAAACCGCTGTTCAGGCGGCCGCGCACCTGAGTCAAATCCTCGGAAAGATGGCGAAGAACCGAAAGATCGACATTTTCTGCCACCAAAGTGGCTTGCAGGGGACGATCCCGACGCCAATCGATGACCGGCTCGCTGGTCAGATCAAAAGTCGCCGGCAATTGTCCGGTTAAATTCAGGAAATAATCGGGGGCTTTCCAATTCACCTCCGCAGCCAATCTTCCCGAATCTGCGGTCGCCTGTCCGGCAATCAGCCCAAGCTCGGTCTGCTGCAAAGTGAGGTTGTCGAACGCAAAATCGATCTGTACGCGCGGGGCGATTAAAGGTCCCACAATTCGCCCGTGCAGTTTGGCTCGGCCCGCCAACAATGGCCACTCGGGAAATAACTGCTGCACCGGTTGCAGGGACAGATCCAACAGATGCAAACTCAGGTCCAGATGACGATCAGGTAAAAAAGAACCTTCGACAAGGATGGATTGCGATTCCGAGAGAAAATAGAGCCCTTGCAGTGTCCAAAGTGAATCGATATGAGTCAGGTAAATCGGTTCAACAGAATGCCATTTCGATCCCAAAAGATCGGCTTGCAGAGCAGCAATCGTCAAGGACTGATGCGGTGTCCAGCGGACTCCACCTTGCATGGACAACTGCAAAGTGTCATTGTGTTCCAGGTGAAGTTCATAAGCGGCAGAGTCCATCTCGGCGGTTATTGCCATACGAACCTGCGGAAGCTTGGTCGCGCCTTGGTGCAAGCCGCTGGCAAACCAATCTATTTCTGCTTTAGGTTCACCTGCTATCCAGGAAGCGGTTATCGGACCGCGCAAGGACTCGCCCTTCCATTGCTGCCAGGAGTAGTCGAACAACTCCACCTGCGCCTGCAGGTACAGAGAATCGAGTCGACCCGATACCGTGCCACCCACTTGCCCTTCCAGGTCAAAATCGGCATTCTCGGGCAAAAAAGTCAGTTTGCTGAGATCACCAGGCCTCACCTCAAAATCGATCTCGCCCTCTTTATCCAGGCCAATCCACCCCGAGGCATTAGCGCTCAACATTTCACTCTGCAAAAGGAATTCCGGCAATTGCAGGCTGATGCGGTCTGCAATTGCCCGACATACCAGAGTATCCATCTGAACGCCGGCAATCGAACCCGGAGCCAAACGCAAATCGGCATCGAAAAGAGGCGAGTGATTGGGCATTCCTTGCCCGTGAATTTTTCCTCTCCCCTGCAGATCGCTCTGCCAACTGCTGTCTCCGGTTAAAACGGCCAAGTTGAGGTCAGCAAACCTGATCGCTGCCTCATATTTTTCGCCTGTGAGGCTGCCGGCCAGCGATGCGGAAAAGGCCTTGCTCTCGATAGTGGCGTTTGCTTTAAGGTGCTGCAACCGCGTTCCCAGACGAGCGCTCGCCTGGGCCTTTGTATCCGACACCTTCAACGAGGCCACCTGCGATGAATCGAGATCGATGATCGTCTGAAGATCCCAGCTATTGGATGGCGATCTGGAGGCTTTAAGTGAAAATGTTCCATCGATGTCACTCCGCCATTGCTCGTTGTTCAGCCAAACTGCGAGATCGATTTGCCGAAAATGTCCGGCGATGCCAAAACGTTGGCGTTCGTTTAAATGAGCAAAATCGCCACGCAACTGCAAGACTTCCTTTTGGTGTCGCAGCTGCAGTTCGCCCTGGCCGTCTTCACCGTCGGACATCAACTGCAAATGGATATCGATCGCGCCGGTCTGCGCAAAGGGCGATTGCCAAATCGGATCGTTCAGATCCAGCGCCGAGCCGTCGACCTGCAGGGAAAAAGCTGAAAGGCGGCGCAGATCGAGCCAACCGCGTGCCTCGACATGGCTGCGGCCGCTGTAGAGATCAAGCGCATGCACTACGAGCGTATCTCGTTGCAACGCCAGATTGGTCGTCAGAGAATCGAAAACCGACTCGGCGCTAAGAGGTTCGATATGAAGTCGATGGAGGTCGACCGCCAAAGAACCAGGCCCGCCGGCAGCCTGCACTCGCGCATTCAAGTCGATCCGAGATGGTACTCCTCTGGGAAGAGGCTGCAAAGGCAGGATGTCGATTCTTGCGCGATTGAGTGTTACCTGCTGTACCTGGAATCGCCACGCCGATTGCGAAGGCGAACTGTCCGATGGGCTTTCGGTTTCTGTCGGCACCAAAAGGTTTTGCACATTCCAGGTTGAATCAGCCCTTTGGACCAGGCGAAGAACAATATCGTCAACGCTTAAGCTGCGAACCACTGCCGTTTTATGCAGCAAAGCCGGCAAGTAGTAAGAGATGTCCAGACGAGGAATGGCGATAACCGTATCGGTTTGATCGGTCACCGTCACCTCTTCGATGATCAGGTGGGTAAAAAAATTACCACGCAGCCGGCCGATCGAAACCTTTTGAGCAAAAATCGGCGCAATTTGAGCAACCGCTTGCTTTTTAAGCAGCTCTTTGGCCGGTCGAGTCTGAATCAATGCAGCGATGAGAGCCAACACCACTGCTGTCCAGAGCAACAAGAGCAAAAGAATTTTCAGCGCTTTGTTCATCGATATTCCAGTTAAAAAGCCTGGCCAAAGCTGAGAAAAACTTGCCAGGGACGCCGTCCGGTAAAGACAGGGGTGCCAAAATCCAGACGGATTGGGCCGATTGGTGTATTCAAACGCAATCCGCATCCAGCAGCATACTGCAGTTCGTCCAGCGGAAAAGCAAAAGAGAGCGTCCAGACATTCCCACCCTCAATAAAGGCCACACCGGACAACTGACCCCAGATTGGAAAACGGCATTCCTGACTCATTTCGGCAACGCTGTTGCCGCCCAACGGCTCATTGTTTTGCCCTGAAGGTCCCAACCGAGAACGTGACCAGCCGCGGATCGAAGTGCTGCCGCCTGCATAAAATCGTTCTTCGATTGGAGTGATGGAATCTCCCCAAATCGGCTGGATCGCCCCGATTTTTAAGCGCATTGCCCAAATCCAGCGGTCTGCAAAAGATCGATAGCGGCGAAAATCGACTAGTGAACGCAGATAATGAAAATCGCTGTCCAAGCCTACACCAGACAGGGCAGCTGTACAGCCCAAAGAATAACCCCGGGATGGATTAAAAACAGGAGACGAGCGATCGCTAAAAAAACCAAATTCTATTGTCGATTTGTTGTAGAGTTTGGCTTCGATGTCGTCAAGCGCTTCGCGGCGCATCAATGAGGAAAGGCTTAATCGATCCTGTTCAAAAGAATATTTGATGGAAGCATCCGTTTGCTCCGCAATGCGGCTTTGCAAAGTAAAGGCAGAACCCAATCGATCGATGGTAAAACCAGGCTCTTTCTCCCTCCGCACAAAAGGATTGATGACCAGGCTGATGCTGGGAAGAATCACGGCGGGCTTGATCCACGATAGATTGGCATGATAGGGTTCCAGGCTCGAATGGCGCAAGATCAAACGGATCCGCCTATCCCTTCCCAGAACAGCCAGCCGTGTGATGTCGATAAAAGTACGGAATTGTTCTTCCCTGCCATAACCGACGCCCCATTTGACAGTCAGGCGCTGTGCTTCCCTGACCCGCACCTCCACCGGTAAAGTGGTGCCATTCAGCTCTTCCTGCAGCAAGCGCAGTACAACAAAATTGAACAAACCCAACTGGTAAATCTGTTTTTGCGACTTGTGCAGTTTTTCGTCACTGACGAGTTCGCCGCTCTGGAAGGCAATCTGCTTCAAAATCGACGACGTTGCAACGTAACGGTTATCGATGACCCGCACCGGGCCGAAGCGGCATTGCACGCCGGTGTCAATTCGATAGACAATCCTTACGTGCTGGCGGGTGGAATCGACGCTGAAAAGGGGGTGAATTTTTACAAAGGGGTAGCCGGCTGCAGAAAAATAGCGGGCCAGACTGATGTGATCGGTTTCGAATTCATCATCGCGAAAACGCATCGGTGGATGGAGCCGCATCTTTTTTCGATCAAAAGCCATCAGCAGAACTGTGGCATGCGAATCCGCCGGCGAAATGACAAAAGCGACCGAATCGACCAGAACGGGCTGCCCTTCATCGATTCGAAAGAGCAGGTCGACCGACTCACCATCCGAAGAAATTATTTTTTCGCTTTCGATGCGCGCTTGTAAAAAACCTTGCCGTTGATAGGTGTTTTGCAATCGCTGCAGGTCTTGTTTGAGGACCGTGCCGCTGAAGTCATCGCCGGGTTGCCAGAACAGCAAGCGGGAAAATCCTCGCACATCTTTTTGCCCGAGTTGTTCCCGCAGTTCAGACTCTGGGATCGATTCGTTGCCGAGGAAACGCACCTGTCGGATGGGTAGATTTTCCTGCGCCAAAACCGGCAAGGTCTGACAGAGACAAAAAAGTGCGAAAAGGCGAAAAAAGTCGGGGATCCGCTTTCCGCCCAAGATACGGGCATTGATTGGCCAAATCGCAGCGATCATTCCACCTTACCAGCCATTCTTCTGCCGCCGGGCCTCAAAAAAAAGCAAAGCTGCGGCAACCGATACATTGAGCGATGTAACCCGGCCGCAGAGTGGGATAGAAACGATAAAATCGCATTTGCTTCTGACCAGTCGCCGTAACCCCTGTCCTTCGCTGCCGAGAACAATGCCGATCGGCCCCTGCCAATCCATCTCGGTATAGCGGCGCTCGCCATCCCCTTCACTGCCGACCAACCACAAACCCTCTTTTTTCAATTCATCCATCGTTCTGGCCAGATTGGTCACCTGAGCGACGGGAAGATGTGCCGCTGCCCCGGCCGAAGCCTTGAAAACCGCTGGTGTCAGCCCGACCGCCTGATCTTTGGGCAGGACAATGCCATGCAATCCCGCTCCCTCAGCTGAACGCATGATCGCGCCGAGGTTATGCGGATCTTGCACACCGTCCAGCAAAGCGATAAAAGGCGGTTCTTGCCGCTCGGCGGCTTTTTGCAGGAGATCTTGCGGCGATACATAGAGAGCTTCGCTGTCGGCGAACAACAAAACCCCTTGATGATGGTCATGACCGACCCGGCGGTTTAGATTCTGGCGATCCACCTGGCGTATCTCCAGACGGTGCTCCGCGGCCATTCGCAGAATCTGCTGCAAGATCTGTTTTTCCCCATGTGCGACCCAAATTTCCGTTGCCGGCAATCCCGCTTGTAACCATTCGAGAACTGCATTGCGGCCATAGATCCAGTTCGACATCAGCGCACTCCTCTTCCTCCAACCTCCAATCTGCAGCCGGTCGAGAGGTCGCCAAATGACGGCTGCAACAAGAGGGTCAATCGATAAACGAGCCGGAATAGATCGGCGCCACCGAACCGGTAAGGGTCAGGTGGGAAAAATCGGTGGTGAAATCAATGGTCAAATCGCCGCCCGCGAAATGACAGATCACCGGCGGGGAGACCTTGTTGTGTCGTTGTGCGATAATGCTAGAGGCCACGGCGCCGGTTCCACAGGCCAGGGTTTCCTGTTCCACCCCGCGCTCAAAAGTGCGCACACACAGATGGTGCTGATCAACAGGCAAAATAAAATCAACGTTGGTGCCGCGCGGGAAAGCCGGATGATGGCGATAAAACGATCCGGCTGTCTGCACATCGAGATCGGTCAAATTGTCAGCAAAAACGACCAGATGCGGCACACCGGTGTCGATGCTGCCGGCGACCACCAATCCAGGCAATCCGGTGACAGCCGGTTCAAAGTCGAGATGGCGGGGAGGCAAAAAATCGGTGGTCACCCTGCGACCGTCAACCCTGGCGCGATAGATTGAACCAAGAATCTCGAAACTGAGCGCGGGTCCGGCAGCGCCGATCTGTTGCGCAAAATACGCCACCGCCCGCGATCCATTGCCGCACATCTCCGCCAGGCTGCCGTCGGAATTGATATGAACATATTCAAAATCGGCGCGCTGACTCGGCTGCACCAGGATAACGCCGTCCGCTCCCACCGATATCCGCCGCTGGCAGATGCTCTGCAGCCAAGGGCGATCTCTTTCGGCGTCGATGCGGCTTCGGCGATTATCGATGGTGATGAAATCGTTGCCGGTTGCGGAAATCTTGACAAAAGTGATCGATTTCTCAGCCATTTTCAGTATACCATCGCGATTTTGGACAATAGCTCTTTTGCAGTCTATTCTTCTGCGTCTGCCTTTCGAGCGCCAGCCGGATCAGCTCATCCAACAATTGACTGTAAGACAATCCCGACGCTTGCCAAAGCTTGGGATACATGCTGATCGACGTGAAGCCCGGTATGGTATTGACCTCGCTCAAAAAGAAGCGGCCGAGGCGATTGTCCAGCAGAAAATCCACTCGCGCCATGCCTTCGGCGCCAACCGCCAAAAAGGCCTTGATCGCAGCCAATTGGATCGATTGCACAAGTCCGTCTTCCAATTCAGCCGGAATGATCAGCGTACTGGTACCATCGATGTACTTGGCGTTATAGTCGTAAAACTCATTGGATGGCACAATCTCGCCGATAACCGATGCCCTGGGTTTGTCGTTACCCAAAATGCTGACTTCTAATTCGCGCACGTTTTGGACCGCCTGTTCAATGATGACCTTTTTGTCATAAAGAAAGGCTTCCTCGAGGCTCGCACGCAGTTCTTGCCGGTTTCGGGCTTTGCTTATGCCGATGCTGGATCCCAGATTCGCCGGTTTGACAAACAGAGGATAGCCAAGTCGGTCTTGACAAACCTGCAACATCTGTTCCTGATTCATATTGGCCAACTGGTCGAGCAACAAAGGTTGATCATCGCTGTCACTGTTCGAACGCCAATCTATATCGCGAATCCATAAAAAATCAACCGCCGGCAGCCCCAACTGATTGCAGACCTGCTTCTGCATGATCTTGTCCATGGACAGTGCCGACCCCAAAACACCGGCGCCGACATAGGGCAGATCGGTAAGCTCGAGCAAACCTTGCAGAGTTCCATCTTCACCGAGCGGTCCATGAATCAACGGGAAAAGGACATCCAGCTTTTCAAACCACTCGTTGCTGCGGCTGCCCAATGGCACAAGCTTTTGCATTGTCGGATCGGCCGGTAAAGCCACCGCCGATTCCGGTTCCTCCTGACCCTGCTTGAGCCATGTCAGCGCTTGTTCACCGACGTACCAGCGCCCGCTTTTGGCGATGCCTATCGGAACGATGCGATACTTGTCGGGATTTAACGCCTTGATCACCGATGCGGCGGAAACAATTGAAACTTCATGTTCACTTGAACGCCCGCCGAAAATGATCCCGACAGTCAATCTCTGATGCACAGGCATAGCCTCCTGTTTGTTCCGGATCCAGCGCTGCACACCGAATCCGGGTGTATTGTTTCTCTATGACAAGACAACCTCTGGAGCAATTTATCTTTACAAGGTAATACCTGCGCAAGCAAAAGTCAAGTTACACTTGCACCTGCCGTGAAAGGCGAAAAGGTTGCCGGACGCAGCATCATTTGTATTGCGATTCAATAATGATTTTTTTATATTTATTGTCACTGACGTCTGGTCGAGAGACCGGACACCAGTGATTGTCTGTTTTTTCGCAAGATTTTCAGTTTACCGAGCAAAAGAAATTTTCCCCGATCGTATCAATACCGAGGATCGATGTTTCAAACTGTATCGTTATATACCCTGGGCTGCCGTTTAAATCAAGCCGAGACCGCCGCGTTGTCGCATGCCTTTGCCAATTCTGGATTTACCATAGTCGATTTTGATCAGCCTGCCGATTTGGTGGTCATCAACACGTGTACAGTGACCGAGAACGGCGATGCAGATACCCGACGGATCGTCAATCGCATTCGCCGGCACACCCCGCAATCGCAAATCGCCTTAATCGGTTGCCAGGCTGAAATCCAGGGCGAAACGCTTTTGCGCGATTTGGCGGTCAATTTTGTTGTCGGCAATGGCGCCAAAATGAGCTTTCCGCAGTTGCTGCGCAAACAAGGAGAAAAAACACCGGCGCTGTTGCTGCCCAAAATCACAAGAGAACCTTTTTCCGTTGCTGCCGCCGAAGTAGACCCTCGACACACACGCGCCAATCTCAAGATTCAAGATGGCTGCGATTTTTTTTGTTCCTATTGTGAAATACCCTATGCCCGTGGACGAGCCAGAAGCCGCGAATTCGATGATCTGATGCGCGGCGCTCGGGATCTTTTGCAGGCGGGTTATCGGGAAATCGTGTTGACCGGCATCAATGTCGGTACCTATTCCTATCAAGACAAAACCATCGCCGATGTGTTGGCGGCACTGGAGGCTCTCCCGGACTTGCAGCGCCTTCGGATCTCATCGATTGAACCGACAACCATCCCGGACAGCCTGATCGACCGAATGGCAGAAAAGGGGAAATTTTGCCGACATCTGCACCTGCCGATGCAACACGGTCATGACCAGATCCTCGAAGCGATGAACCGCCGCTACCGCATCGCCGACTATTGCGCATTTGTCCAGCAAACCGTCCAACGCGTTCCGGACATCTGCATCGGCGCAGATGTGATGGTCGGTTTTCCCGGCGAAACGCAGGCCCATTTTGAAGCGAGCGTGCGGATACTCGAAGAGCTGCCGTTGGCTTATTTTCATGTCTTCAGCTACTCAGACCGCTCGCGCAATCAGAGCCGGCTCTTTTCACAAAAAGTTGCCAAAAACGAAATTCAGAAGCGCAGCAAGGTCCTGCGCGATCTCAGCAACCAAAAGCGCATGGCCTATCTCAATCGCATGTGCGGAAAAACAGAATCGGTGCTGTTCGAGCAGAGCAAAGAAGATTGGTGGTCGGGACTCACCGACAATTTTGTTCGGGTCCATGTCCGTTCGCAGGATTCATTAAAAAATTGTCTGCTGCCGGTCGAGTTGGACAAGCGCCGGGGCTTGACGGTCATCGGAAAAATTTGATGGAAAAGATCTATATCGAGACTTACGGCTGTCAAATGAATGAATACGACAGCGAGATCGTCAAAGCCATTCTCGGTCAAGCCGAATTTTGCTTTTCCGATTCTCCGGCGGATGCGGACATTATTTTGCTCAACACCTGTTCGGTGCGTGAAAACGCGGTGCGCAAAGTTCGAGCGCGAATTCATGAACTGCGCCACCAGCGGCGTGAAGATCCGCCGCTGATCGGACTGCTCGGTTGTATGGTCACCAGCCTGAAGGAAAAGTTGCTCGACCTGCCTCTCGATCTTTTAGCTGGTCCGGACAGCTACCGCCTGTTGCCAATGTTGCTGCAAAAAGCGCATCAAAAGCGCCAACCGCTCGACACTCTGCTCTCCAGGACCGAGACTTATGACGACATCTATCCCGTCCATACCCACGGAGTCAATGCCTGGATCGCTGTCATGCGCGGCTGCGATAATTTTTGTTCTTTCTGCATCGTGCCCTATGCGCGCGGCCGCGAGCGCAGCCGGCCGATTGACAGCGTTGTGCAAGAATGCCGGCGTCTGGCTGAAGAAAAATTTGTCCAGATCACCCTGCTCGGCCAAAACGTCAACTCTTACCGCACTAACAAGCAAAATTTCGCCGATCTGTTGGTTGCGGTCGCCCAGGTGCCGGGCATCGAACGCATCCGTTTTACCTCGCCACATCCTAAAGATTTTCCTGAAGAGCTGATCCGCGTTGTGGCTGAAAATCCTCGCATTTGCAAACACATTCATCTGCCTTTGCAAGCGGGTGACGACCGAATCCTCCACCTGATGCGCAGGACCTACAACCAATCCGAATATCTGCAGCTGGTCGACAAAATTCGAAAGCAAATTCCACAGATCGTATTGACCACCGATGCGATCGTCGGTTTTCCGACCGAAACCGAAGCTGAATTTCAGCAAACCTATCGTGTTTTGCAGGAGGTCGAGTTCGATTCGGCTTTTATTTTCAAATACTCGCCGCGCCAAGGTACTCTGGCAGCAAAAAAATATGCAGACGATGTCAGCGAACAGGAGAAAACCGACCGCATCGTTCGCCTTAATGCCCTGCAAAAGGCCGTCTCTCTGCGCAAAAACCAGGCTCATATCGGCCAAATTCACCGGGTGCTGATCGAAAAAGCGGGGACACGGAAAAATCCGCGCGACTGGCAGGCGCGCAACGACGGCAACAAGATCGTGGTCTTGCCACCGGCTCCCTTGCAAGTCGGCGAATTCATCGATGCGCGCATTCTCCGCGCCAGCGCCCACAGCCTGCGCGGCGAACTGGTATGAGGAGAAAAAATCGATGCACACAGCACGTGCCGCACGGTTTGTTTTGCTGTTCATGATGTTTCTTGCCATCCACAGTTATGGACAAATCACCGGTACGATCATCGGGCAAGTGATCGACAAACAGACCAACGAACCGCTCATTGGCGCAAACGTGGTGGTGCTCGACACCCAGTTGGGAGGCGCCACCGATGCACAGGGGCGTTTTCGCATCGAACGAGTCCCGGCCGGCAACTATGCCGTGCGCGCTCTTGTCATCGGCTATGAGACAGTCACCAAAACCGATGTGGTGGTGACGCCGATTCGAGACGCAATCCTGGATTTTCGCCTGCAGCAAACGGTCATCAACTTTGCTGAGCTGACGGTGCGACCCGATTATTTCGAAGCGCCAAGCGAGAAACCGATCAGCACCCAAATCCAGAGCAACGAAGAGATCCGCCGACTTCCCGGCGGTCTTGAGGATGTCATCCGCGCGGTATCCATCCTGCCGGGCGTGGCCCAGGTCGATGCCGGGCGCAACGACTTGATCGTGCGCGGCGGTGCGCCTTCGGAAAACCTTTATGTGGTTGACGGCTTTCAGGTTCCCAATATCAACCATTTTGGCACCCAGGGAGCCAGCGGCGGACCGCAGAGTTTCATCAACCTGGATTTCATTGAAAGCACCGCATTTTCAACCGGCGGCTTTGGCGCCCGCTATGGGGATCGACTCTCCTCGGTGCTCACGTTGAAATTGCGCGACGGCAGACGCGATCGGCTGGGCAGCAAAACCACTGTATCAGCTACCCAGTTCGGCCTGGATGTCGAAGGCCCGGTCAGGAACAAAGGCGCCTTTCTCCTGTCCGCCCGACGCAGCTATCTGGATTTTATCTTTAAAGCCGCCGGATTCAGTTTTGTACCGGAATACTGGGACTTTTTCGCCAAGGCCACTTTCGATTTGAATCAAAACAACAAAGTGACTCTGCTCGGTATTGCAGCGCTCAACGATGTGAAGCTCTTCAACGATACCCGGGAAAAAAGACTCGACACTGCCCGCATCTTGACCAGTGAACAGGATCAGGCAATCGGCGGCGTGGCCTGGAAAACCATCTTCCGCGGCGGATTCACCACTCTTTCCCTTGGCCACAACAACTATTCGTTCTACTACCAGCAGCGCGACACTTCGACGGTCAAGCTGTTCTCCAATCGCTCACACGAAGCCGAGACCACTCTGGATTTCAGCCTGGTTTATTATCCTTTCTCAGGAACCGAATGGACAGCCGGACTGCAGTTCAAGGCGATCCGCTTTCGCACAGAACTCGAACTCGACCCCATCACCACATCGTTCGGCCAAGAGTTGGCCATCGATACCAACTATGATGACTGGGGACGAAAATCCGCGGCCTGGGGGCAATGGGTTCAACAATGGAACCGCCTGCGGTTGAGTATCGGCGGCCGCCTCGACACCTTTGACCAGATCAAACAAAAAGCGGTGCTGTCGCCGAGATTTTCAGCCAGATACCAATTGACCGAACTGACTGCAATGACCAGCTCGATCGGCCGCTATGATCAGGCTCCGGCCTATGTCTGGCTTGCCGCCAACGAACAGAACCGCAAACTCGATTTCCTCGGCGCCAACCACTTTATTTTTGGCATCGAACGCCTGCTGCGCGAAGATACGAAAATCAGCATTGAAGCCTATGGCAAAAATTATTTCAATTATCCGGTCAGCTTGTTGCGGCCTTATCTGGTGATGGCCAACACCGGCGCCGGTTACGGCGGGCAGGAAGAAGGATTTGCCTCTTTCGGTATCGATCCGCTGGTCAGCGGCGGCAGCGGACGGTCCCGTGGAGCAGAATTGTTCGTGCAGAAAAAACTTTCATCCATACCTCTGTATGGCACTTTCAGCCTCACCTACAACCGCACAGAATTTACAGCGCTTGACGGGATCAGCCGTCCTGGCACCTTTGACCAACGCTGGATCCTCAATGTCGGAGGCGGATATGTGCTGAATGAAAAGTGGGAATTCAGCGCCCGATTCCGCTATGCCACGGGTCGGCCTTACACACCGTACGAACCGGATTTGAGCCAGTCGGCCGATCTCTACAACACCGCCCGCGTGGCTGCCAATCACTTTCTGGACGTGCGCGTCGACCGCCGATGTTTTTTCACAGGCTGGAACCTGATCGCTTATATCGATATCCAGAATATCTACAACAGCCTGCCCAACACGGTGCCGCGCTACGATGCATTCGAAGGCAAACTGGTATCCACCGGCAGTATCGGCATTCTGCCCTCGGTAGGTATCAGCATCGCCTTGTAAACGCTTCGACAGCGGCACAGCAGATCTGGACGGCTGCGAACATTCCCCCCCCAGGGAGAAGTTGCGCCACCGCTCAATTCGATCAGGTCAGCGGATGATGAATCCTGTCTTGTTCAGGGGAAGGCAGCAACGCCAACACACGACAGGGTGAACCGCTGCCCTGGCAAAGCGGCAAGGCACCGATAAAAATCCACGCGCCGCATGCCGGCAACCGATGCAAGGCTGCCAAATTCTCCAAATGAAAGACGTCGTGCTCTGCCAAATAGCGGTTGACAGAAAAAGCCTGGTCTTTGCCGCCATCGATCCCGGCGCTGTCTATCCCCAAACCCGAGACCCGGCGCTCCTGCACGAGGTATTCGGCAGCGCCAACCCCAATCCCCGGAAACGCACCTTGCCCGGCAGAGAGATGTCCCAGGTAGCGTTCAGGTAGATGCCAGAACGCCGACCAGCCGGTCAAAATCAACACCAAAGCGCCATGGTCAATTTTGCTGTTTTGCGCTTCCCACGCTATGATCTGTTCTGCAGAGAGAAGAAAATCGCTGTTATCCTGGCAAAAGGGGCGACAGTCCAAACAAAATGCCTGGCAAAATAACCGATCGGGAGCAATCTGCTCGACGCTGGCGCCGTCTGACGCCATGTGGATAGGCGCCCCCAGATGGGTGCCGCTGTGTTCACCAATTTCAAGCCGATGGAGAAGATATCCTTCCGCCTCCCGCGTGCTGACCAGGGTCAGACGGGTCTGCGGATCGCCCGGCCAATGCGGCATGCCAAAATGGATCGGATGGGTCAAATCGATGATTTGTGGCGGCGTGAGAAAAATCGGCTTCATAACCAGATAGCCTCATTGAATTGAACAAGCAACGGATGTTCGCATGTCTAGAAAAGTAAGAGCATGGCAACGCGATTCATCGCGTACCGCCAAGCCCGATCCCTTGCCCTGCGCGAACGGCAATGAATTCGGATTCACCGCCATGACGGATAGGTGAACCGTCGCACGCCTGGCAAGAGACACAATTCTGTTGGTAATTATGCAAAAAATATCGTATAGTTCAACCGAAATCGGCAGCGCAAGAGAGACAAAAATCCGTGAAGCACGACGATAAAAACCAGAGCCGGCCAGGTGAGCCGGCGTTTTTTGAGTGGCAGGCAAAACCCGAACTGCTGCCTTCTATACCGCTGGATATCGATACCGCGGCGTTGACCCGCATGCCATTGGTCCGCGCAATTTTCACTCTTGCCCTCCCGGCTTCCCTCTCCATGCTGTTTTTGATGATTTTCAATCTGGTGGACATCTGGTGGGTCGGCAAACTGGGCTCCGATTATCTGGCGGGTGTCAGCGCGGCAGCTTTTATCCTCTGGGCGCTCGACGCGATCGGCGCCTTGATCAGCACCGGAGTCACTGCCCTGGTGGCCCGCTCGGTGGGCGAAACCAATCTGCAAAAAGGAAACCAGATCGCCCGTCAGGGATTCTGGCTCTCCCTCGCGATCGGTGCCCTCTTTGCCGTCGGCGGAATCCTGTTCAGCGCTCAGACATTTCGCCTGATCGGATTGCAGGGAAGGGTGTATGATGCAGCCGTCGACTATATGAACTGGATCATCCCCGGATTGCCGGCCATCTTTCTCAGCTATATGATCGAATCGGTCTTCCGCGGTTCAGGAGATACGCGCACGCCGCTGAAAATCATGTCAATGGCACTGCTGCTCAATGCGGCACTCGATCCGCTGTTGATTTTCGGCTGGGGTTTTTTTCCTGCTCTCGAAGCCGGGGGGGCAGGGCTGGCCACCGTTCTCGCGCACGTCTTTGTATCCATCCTCGGCTGGCGGTTGCTGGCGCATCGTCCGATAAGTCTGCATCCGATGCAATCCCCCCTGTTATCACCGTCTCTCATGTGGCGAATCTGCCGCGTGGGCATTCCGATCTCGCTCAATGGCCTGATGTTCAGCTTCAGCTACATGGCCTTGACCGGCATGATTGTCGATTTCGGTCCCGGCGCCCTTGCCGCTCTCGGCCTGGGACACCGTATCGAGGGCATCCCCTATTTGGCCAGCATGGGCTTTGCAGTCGCCGCGCAAACCCTGATAGGGCAAAACCTCGGCGCCAAAAAACCTGACCGCGCCGAGAATTCGGTTTGGCTGACCGTCCTGTTTGTCAGCGCATTCCTGGCGGTGATCTCATTGTGCTTTTACTTGTTTGCTGAACCCATCTTTCGTTTCTTTACCACCGACGAATCGGTTCTGCAGGAAGGGGTGCGCTATCTCAAAACCATTGCCGTCTTTGAATTGTTTCTCGGATTCGAGATCGTTCTGGAAGGTGCTTTCAGCGGCTCAGGCAATTCTCTGCCGGCAATGCTGGTGGTCGTGCCCCTCACCTGGGCGCGAATTCCATTGGGAATTTTTCTATCCAAAAATTGCGGAATGGGCAGCGCCGGCATTTGGTGGGCTATCTCCAGCACAACTGCTGTAAAAGGTATTCTTTTGGCCTTTTGGTTTAGACTGGGACGATGGAAAAACCATGCCGTCTAGGCGGCGTCTGTCCAGACTTGAGGAGCAATATTTCATGATCACCAACTCTATGGAAAAATTGCACGAGTTTAAAAAGCGAGGGTTGTCCCTGTTGATCCTGAAAGATGGACAGGAGATGTTCGCTTCCAGCGATCCGATGCTCGATCCGTTGCTTCGTTGTTTGCAGCAACACCGCACCGAGATGGCCGGTGCCTTGGCGATCGACAAAATTGTCGGCAGCGCCGCGGCTTTCCTCCTGGCCCTGGCCAAGGTCAATCAGGT
The DNA here is from genome assembly GCA_029565675.1 of bacterium. Lineage (GTDB taxonomy): Bacteria > Zhuqueibacterota > Zhuqueibacteria > Residuimicrobiales > Oceaniaggregativiventaceae > Sulfursilanivivens. The sequence continues at coordinate 104,090 of JAKQNP010000002.1, read as the reverse complement.
CATCACTCCTTTGGCCAGCGAAACAGCGATGGCAATCCTGGAGCGCCACAAGATCGCGGTCGTGGCGGAAAAGACCATACCCCTGATCAAAAATCGTGACGGCTCCGACATCTGCCCCATGGAAAAGCTTGCCCGGCAATTCCGCTCGCCGCAATCATTTTATCGCCACCTGCTGACACAGCGAAAAGCTTGAACGCTGCAGCGCGTCATCGCAATCGGACAACCGTCACAAAACTGTGTCGCCTCGGCGGTGCGAGTCGAGCCGGAAAGCTTTAGCGCCGGGAAAAAACCTCGCCGATCTGAAGCGGGCAAAACAGCAATCCCCTGTACCCCCTATCTTTGCAATAATCTGATTTTATTACTTTTAAAGTATCTCTTTCTGCAATATTGTGACTATCGACAGCTGTGCCTGACCGCAATTTGACCAGAGAGCCGGCCGCTGCGGCAAGTGGGCGATTTCGGCATGCGAATTGCAGTTCCAGTGGCGGATATTAAATCCAGAGTTCACCCGCCATACATCATGCAGATCGCATCCTGGCAAGGCAACTTGAGGCATAGCATTCGTGAACTCTGGATTTTTTTATTCCTGCCGCACGGCAATCCTGCCTTTTCTCTGTAAATAACGGAAGTAAAAATAAAACGGCAATCCGCTGGCCATCAGCAGAGCGGCAGCCAACACTCCCTTGACTGAATACGCTTTGAAGGTGCCGTAGGCGAGAACGAGCTGAATCAAGATGGAGATGACCGCCATTACCGGCCAAAGCGGAGCGCGATAAGTCGGGTGATAATCTCTGCGCCTGCGCAGCCAGAAAATGGCGCCAAAGACGAGAGCGTTTTGCAGCACATAGGAAAGGGTAAAATAGCCGAGCAAAGATTCGATTCCGCCGATCAGGGTCAAAACGATGGCCAATCCGGACTGAATGACGATCGAGGCATGCGGAGTGCGATAGCGCGGATGGATGCGTGCAAAGATGGGAAAAAATCCGCCATCCCGGGCAATGGCATATTCGATGCGCGGTTGCACCATGATGCAGGCATTGGTGGCGCCGACCATGGAGATGAAAGCAGCCAGGCCGAGAAAACCGGCGGCAATCCCCGAAAAAGCCGGCAGATAGCTAAAGGGATTGGCAAATGATCCAACGGCATCGACCAGCGCAGCATGTGGCATGATTGTCGAAGTGGAAAGCGATATGAGCACATAGGCGATCATGACGCCAAACACCGAGCCGATAAGAGCGCGAGGCAAGGTACGGGACGGATTTTTGATCTCGCCGGCCATATAGAGCAGATTGGGAAATCCCGCATACGACCACACCGTGGCGGCCATGCCCGCCAGCAGCATTGCAGCCATCGAGCGCGCAGGCGTTGACGCAACCGCCGTCGAAGTCAGATGGCCGGAATCGAGATAAAAAGCTCCGATCAAGATGAGCAATGCCAGCGGCGCTACTTTGACGATGGTGAAAATGACCTGCAAATTGCCGCCTTGTTTGACATCGCGATAGTGGGGAATGGTTAGAACCAGGATCAGCAAAATGGCAAAAGCGCGGCTCAGAATTGGGCCACCCAAAGGCGGCCAGAAAACCGACAGCGCGGATGCTGCTGAAATCGAAATGATCGTTATCGATGGCGTGTCGCTGGTCAAAAAGGCGGTCCACACATAGAGAAACGACAGAGCCGGGCTTCCCGCTTTCTGCAGGTAGAGATAACCAAAGCCCTGCTCCGGATAGGCGGTGGCCATCTCGGTGATGATGAGGATTTGCGGGATCCACACCACTCCACCCAACAGCCAAGCCAGAGCGGCCATCAGAGGCGAGCCGGTTATGCGGGCAACAATGGGCAGGTTGATGAAAACGCCGGAACCGATGACGGTGCCGACGACAAGCGCCAACGCATGACCCAATCCGAGTTTTCTTTCCAAGTGTTCGATCGCTTTGCCCTCCTGATTGCTCATCGAGGAAAAATAGTGAATCAGGAACTAAAATGCAAATATCGAATTATTTTCTGTAAAATCCGCTGCTTCCCACCGAATCCAGATAGATCTAATTTACTTAAAATATTCTTTGATTTTCCAAATTTTCTAATAATATTCCGTTGACTATCGTTATTATTATTATTAAAAATGTTTTTTGTATTAATTTATTAAACATTGCTGCCGGTTTACCTTATTTATTGAAATTCACTTGACTTTTATAGCAGAAAAAGACATATTGTAAAAGGCTGTCAGAGTGTTCCGTCGTCAAGGTGGGACACCACAAAAAGGCTTTAGCAATTTATTTGCCTGCAATGGCTGTAAACCAGCGCTTTGAGTGCGCTCCCCGTCAAAGAGGCAATCTCTTTTAACCATAGTCTGACATCTTTTCAGGGATAATCGAACGGTTTTTATATTTAACACCCCGGCACGAGGTCAATTCAACAGTTTTAAACACACATCAGTGGTGTCCCTACAAGTGACACCACCCAACGCAACTGTTATAATTACAATGCAAACTTAACCGGGATTATTTCCAATCGTTATTTTACATAAAAAGTTACCGGTGCCCCGTCTGACGACGGGACACGACTGAACTCACATCTTTTCGCACGATAGCATGGAGGCAACGGATGACTCAGAAACGATTGCTCGCTTTTCTGCTCTTGTTGTTTACCGGCAGCGCGTTTGCCGGGATCACAGGCAAAATTGCCGGTCGCGTGGTCGACAAAAGCACGGGTCAGACGCTGCCCGGTGTTAATGTGATCATCGAAGGCACCACCATGGGTGCGGCCAGCTCGGTCAATGGTGACTTTACCATCCTCAACATACCTCCTGGCAGGTATGTGGTCAGAGCCAGCATGATCGGTTATACCGCCATGCGGGTGGAAAATGTGCAGGTTTCCATCGACCTCACCACCCGTATTGACTTTAGCCTTTCAGAAGAAGTGCTGGATATCACCCAGGACATCACCGTGGTGGCCACCCGTCCGATGATTCAAAAGGACGAGGTTTCCACCCGCCATTTCGTCTCTTCCGAAGAGATCGCCTTGCAGCCAGTGGACAGTTTCCAGGAAATCGCCAAGAACCAGGCCGGTGTGGTCGGCGATCATTTTCGCGGTGGTCGGACCAACGAGGTTTTGGTGTTGATCGACGGCATACCGGTGCGCGATCCGGCTGGCACCTATTCAGGCAACCTGGGCGGGTTCACCAGCGATGTACCGGAATACGGCATCCAGGAATTGGAGGTCTCGCTCGGCGGCTTCAGCGCCGAATACGGCAACGTGCAATCCGGTATTCTGAACCTGGCGATGAAAGAGGGCGCGCATGCGCTTGGCGGGCGCCTGCGGTTGACCACCACCCATTTCGGTTCGGAAAATCTCAGTACCCGTCTGCTCAACACCATTTACGAGCTCAATTTAACAGGCCCGGTCTTTAGTGCCCAGCGCGGTTCGTCTCTGCCTGGAGAGCTCTCGTTCTCCCTTTCCGGCGAATTGACCGATAAGGATCGCGGCTATTATCCCAACCAGCAATCCGTCGACCAATCCTATCAGGGAAAATTGACCTATAAAATCAGCCCCAACCACAAGCTGATTGTAGGCGGACTTTTATCCGACAGCAAATGGGATGAGTATTATTTCGCCGCTTCCAAATACGGTCCGGGCGATGACTATCAAGAAAATGAATACCAAGTTGTTGACAATGCCGTGCGCTACCACTACCGCTATGTCTACGATCCGACGATTTTCGAACAAGGCGTTATCGACAACACTCCAGGAGAATTCAACGGCGAAGCCTACGATCGGACTGAAACCTATTATGTCGCCGGCATGCAGAATCATCTGTGGAATTATGCCAAGAACAGCGATATGGCCTATACGATCTGGACCCATACCCTGAGCCCGAAAACCTATTATGAAATCCGGCTGCAAAATTTTCACTCCAATTATCATTACGCCACTCCGGATGTCGAAGACCGCGACGGCGACGGCGATACGGAAGAAGATTTGGTCTGGGATCTCAGCAAACCCGGTCCCCGGCCGATCTATCGCGAAAGGGAAGCGAATTACTGGTGGGTGCGGGGCGACGATCCCGGGTTCCGCGACCAATCTTCGTGGACCCGCAGCATCAAAGCCGACTTGATCAGTCAGGCGACTGCCAATCACATGCTCAAAGGCGGCATCGAATTCTACCTCCATCGCACTCAGGTCGAGAATGTCAGCTGGACCCTCAACCTCGACGCCGTGCGCAAAGACATTTGGGATGAAGACACCTATGATCTGGGCGTCTATTTGCAGGACAAGCTCGAATTCCAGGGCATCATCGCGCTGGTCGGTTTGCGCTATGATCGCTTCAATCCCAATGGTCTGGACGGCGATATCCTCTATCCGGCAGATTTTAATCGTCCCTACTCCAGTCTGGACGAGGTTGGCCAGCCCCTGCTGATCGAATCGCAATCACCAACCGTCAAACACCAGATCAGCCCGCGCATCGGCATATCCCACCCGATCACCGACCGGGACATCATCCACTACACCTATGGCCACTATTTCCAGCGACCGGATGGCTATTACCTTTACCGCAACCACACCTATCAAGATCTGACCAAAGTCGGCAACTATATCGGCAATCCAAATCTGGAGCCGGAAAAAACCGTCGCCTACGAAGTGGGTGTCGAACATCAATTTACCGACGATGTCAAACTCGCGGTGACCGGCTATTACAAAGACATCTCCAATCTGATGGACTGGCGCAAGTTCGTCGGCCGGACCATCCAGAATATTGAGCTCAATGTCTATCAAAATGCCGATTACGGCAATATCCGCGGCATGGAATTGTCGATGATCAAGCGCGTCGGCCGCTATTGGGGCGGCACAGTCAATTACACCTATTCCATCGCCAAAGGCCGCAGCTCCAGTTCGGACACCGGATTCGGCGGTTTTACCGATGCCAAAAGAATGAATCTGCTGAACTATGACCAGACCCATACGGTCAATGCCAACCTGACCCTGCAGACACCGAAAAACTTTGGGTTTACCCTTGGCGCCCTGCACCCGCTGGCCAATTGGGTCGCCAATGCCCAATTTTCCTATGGCAGCGGTCTGCCCTATTCTTCCTACGGCTCGGGAATGGTCAATGACCAACGCCTGCCGTGGACGAGCACCACAGATATCAAACTGATGCGCAGGATGAACCTTGTTGGGCTCAATCTCGACTTTTTTATCGATGTGTTCAATTTATTCAACAAGCGAAACGTGAATTGGATTGGCAGCAGCCAATATTACGAGATTGCCGGCGATCCGCGCATCGTCGGTATCGACAACATCACCGGCGACTATCTGATCAATTCACAGGTCTACAGCGCCGGCAGACAGGCTCGAATCGGTTTTGCTCTGCAATTCTAAGCACAATGGAGGATTTTGATGCGATATCATCTTTTGCTCGCTCTCTCGATCGTCATCTGGCTGCTGACTGCAGGCGGGGCGCTGACCGCAGATCTCACCCCGGAAAAAGCCGCGCTCGCCAAATCGGCCCTGCCGGATAACAGCGGCCCGATAGTCGAAGACGATTGGAAATTCCAAAACATCGGCACCATGTGGACCCGGGTGACCAACTTTAGCTATATGGGCGATGACGCTTACGAAGGCCGCACGCCTTCCGGCGACTGGCCGGGCGGTTCGGGCAATTCTTACCTCTATCGCGGCACCCTCTGGCTCTCCGCGACCGTCGACGGCGTCTTTCACTCTACCCAGGGCGATGACCACGAATTTGCGCCGATCGACTCTGTCCATGTCATCACCGGACCGGAAGCCCGTTCCGAGCAGGATACCTGGACGCGCTTCTATGATGTTTCCGCACCTCTGGCCACCAACCACTTTCCCCTTGGCCTGGAGGTCACCGAGCGCTCCTTTGCCTGGAGCGCCAGCTATGCCGACGATTTTATCATCTATGAATGGACGGTCAAAAACGTTGGCATCGACAGCGACGGCGACGGCTATCCGGACACGCCGCGCGATCTGCAGGATTTCTATTTCACCTTCCGTCTCGACGGCGATGTTTCCAAGCTGCCAAACTGGGATGCGGAGTACCGCTTCAGCAACCAGGATGACCATGTGTTGAGCAATGCCACGCCATGGGACGAATGGCTGCCCCTTTTCCCGCAAATGGCTGGTCGTGACCATCATCTCACACCAGAACAATGCGACAGCACCATGGTCTTCATGTGGGACGGTGACAACCCGAGTTATCCGGCCGACAACGGCCAGGCAGACGATTTTGCTAACCCGGGCCCGGACGGCAAACTGCAAACCCCCGGGTTTCTCGCCATCAAGGTGCTCAAGTCGGTTCCCTATTTGAAGCCCTCATCCTTCCAGCAGTGCAACATCTACAACGATCCCGGCACCGATCTCGAAGCCTTTACCCGCATGATCGGGAAAAAAGCATTCGAAGGGGTGGTGATAAGCGGCGGCAAACCCTTTCCCTACGACTATCGCGGCATCATGACCTTTGGACCGCTGCCGACTCTGGCTTACGGCGATTCCGTGGTGCTCACCGCCGCCCTGGGGGTGGGGTGTGATCCGGACAGCGGCGGCGTCTACAGTCTGCAAAAACTGGTCGAGATCATGGGCGTGGCGCAATTCATCGTCGACACGGACTATACCATGTCCACCGCGGCCATGTCGCCGGCCACTCCGGCGGTACGGGTTGAGCCTTATCTGGAAAACGGGATTGCCGATGGCGTCAAATTGATCTGGGACAATGCCTCGGTCGATCACGAATATTTTGCCGGCTATAAGGTCTGGAAAAGCACCGGCACCACTGCCACAGGCGAATACGCCTGGCAACCGCTGGGCCTGGGTGTCTATGCGGTAGACGACGCTGGCAGCTGGCCGCCGCCGGCCGGGGACGAGCCCAATACCTTTCAGCTCATCGACCGCGATGTGATCAACGGCCTCGATTACTACTATTCCGTACAGGCTTATACGGTTTCCATCGAACAACCGATCCCGCTGGGCGTCGTCGAGACCAATGTCCTCAACAGCCTGAAATACATTTCGCCGGCCAATCCGGTGGCCAAAACTCTCGATAACGTCAAAGCTGTGCCCAATCCCTATATCGGCAGCGCCAGGTGGAACAATGCGCTGCCCAGCGACGCCAATCCCTGGCAGCATCGCCTGCAATTCATCAATCTGCCGGCTGATGCAACGATCAAGATTTTTACCCTGGACGGCGATTTTGTCGATGAAATTCATGCCGGGGAGTCGGTGCGCCGAGGCACGCAAAGCGTCGAGGGCAATACCAGCGTGGCGGAGTGGGACCTGATTACCCGCAACGACCAGGAAGCCGCTCCGGGCCTCTATCTCTTTGTGGTCGACTCACCCTCGCTGGGACAAACCACCGGAAAATTTGTCATCATCCGATAATGCCTGATGATCCAGGCAAAAGCATCAGGCCGATCATGATAAAATTGAGGATAGACGAATGATGAAAAAAGTTATGGCGACTCTGCTTCTGGCGCTCTGCGCGACAGGACTGGTCTTTGCCCAGGGATTCGCGCCGGTGGGAACAGCGGCGGCACAGTTTCTCGAAATCGGCATGGGCGCACGGGCGACCGGTATGGGATCAGCCTTTACATCGCTGGCCGACGATGCCGGAGCGGTATTCTGGAATCCCGCCGGGCTGGCGCATGTCGAAAACCGCAATCTGTTCACCGCCTACAATCAGTGGCCGGCGGAAATCTCCATGGTTGGCCTCTCCTATGCCATGAACATCAAAAATATCGGCGTCTTTGCTCTGCACGCTGTCAATCTGATGACCGAAGACATGGAAATCACCACCATCGATCAGCCCAACGGCACCGGATCCTCTTTCGCAATCTCCAATTACAGCGTCGGGCTTGCCTATGCCCGACTGCTCACCGATCGGGTATCGATCGGTGTCAGCGGGAAAGTGGTGCATGAAAAATATTGGGAAAACGGCTATACTTCTTTTGCAGTGGATATCGGCACTCTCTATGAAACCGGTTTCCATGGGATGAAACTGGGCATGTCCATTCTTCATTTCGGCCCGGATATCACCTATTCGGGTGACTTTATCGATTACAGCGACCCCCGCTCGGTCGATGTCAACAAACCCAAAAGCTTTGAATCGCATTCCATGCCGATCAATTTTCGCTTCGGCATCTCGCTGGATATCCTCAACCGCGACAACAGCAAGCTGACCACTGCGGTAGACATGATCCATCCGAACAACAATCTGGAACAGTACAACCTCGGTGCCGAGTACAGCTTTAAAGACTCTTTTTTCCTGCGCAGCGGCTATCAAATTGAATCCGACGAGGGCGGCTTGTGTTTCGGCGCCGGCATCTGCACACCGCTGGTCGGCGGTGCGCGCGCCGCAATCGACTATGCCTATGCCGATCTGGGAGTTTTGCAGGATATTCATCGATTTTCTTTATCGTTAAATTTCTAATCCGACAAAGACGCAATAGGATCAAGCAACCAGCGGGAAGGAGGTGACCAAGCGCTCCTATTTCGGGCAATCCACTTGCTTAAACACAAAGGGTAGGGATTGTATCGATCGTTTCGACCATCACCAGCAGCGCGGTTTTTGTCGGCACTCTTGAGCGCCAGAGGCTGGCACTGATGAGTTGCACCACAAGCCCGATGATCAGATTGCCCTCCCAACTATCCAAGCCAAACGCAAGGAGGTTATCACTATGAAAGTCAACAAAGCTACTGCGTTTTTTACGGTTCTGGTCGCGCTCTCTTTCGTCGCATTCGCAGGTCTCGCTCAGGGCCAATTTGTCCGCAGCGGTGAAATTCCAGTACCGGAGACAGACCTGAACATCGGTGGTACCGGCAACATGGTCTCTGGTGTCGATCTCGATGGCGACGGCCAAACCGAAATCTATCTGATCAACGACAACTGGAATGACAAACCGGATGAAATGATCCCGCGTATCTACAAACTGGAAAAACAAGGCGACGAGTGGGTTGTGGTATGGAAAGCAGTTGCCCCGGTCGAAAAACAGAACACCTGGCCGACTCTGAATGTGGCCGATCTGGACAAGGACGGCAAACACGAAATCATCTGGGGCATCGTCAACAACACCTCTGGAACCACGAGCCTCAATCCAGCCCGCATCCTGGTCTATGAAGTCGCAGGGGACGGCAGCGATGTGCTGGGTGTCGATGATGGTGCAGGAGCTTATCTGCCCAATGCCAAGTGGACAATAGCCGGTGAAGACAATGTCAACATTCGGCCGATCCAGGCGATCATCGCCGATCCAGATGACGACGGCGTCGATGAATTCATTTTTGCCGACCGCGCCGGCAACAACGGCGGCTACTATTGCGGCGTTGTATCGGTCAGCGATATTCCGGACACCGGCGACGGATCGGAAGAGTGGACGCTGGAAGTCAGCGGTCTCGATTTCGACCTGCAGGCTGGAACCACTGAGAACAAGTGGGACGTGGTGGCGATCGGGCCCAATATCTACAGCTTTTGCGAAGTCGAAGTCTCCAAATACACCTGGACGGGATCGATGTGGGAATACAAAAAGCTGCAACCGATGGCCGGAGGCGCCTCGGTCCAGTCTGCCCAGGTTGTCGATCTCGATAAAGACGGCGTGATGGAGATCATCGCCCCCGTTTATGATTGGGGCGTTGATGCCCACAAGAGCATCTATCTCCTCCAGGAAGAGGGTGACAGTCTGAAACACACCGAGCTCATCAACGTCAGCGCCTGGTGGCCCAGCGGCACCCGCGGTCCCTGGGGCGGCGCATCGGGCGACATCGACGGCGATGGCCTCCTCGATTTCATCTATGGTTCCCGCGCCTCGACGCCCAATGCCAGCATCTTTCATCTCGCCTACAAGGGCGGCGACATTACCGATCCGGCCAACTATGCCTTTGAAGTTATCGATTCCGAATATGCCGAAGCAGGCATCTGGTCTGTCGTCAACCTGGCCAACATCGACAACGATCCGCAGCTGGAAGTGCTCTACACCTCCAGCACCGATGCCGGCGCCTTCCCCAACCTGGGCACCAAGCCGATCGTCGTCCTCGATTTCATTCCATCGACCCCGCAGATCGGCAACATGGTGGTCGCGTCTGAGGTTTTGCTCAACGGCGAGGCGCCAACCGGTCTTGCCTTCAAACAAGGCAGAATCCTCGACAACAACCAGACCGTCTGGTTTTTGGGCACCAATACCACCACCAAGGAAACCTGGATTTTCCGTTCTGTCGATGGCGGCAAGACCTTTACCCACAACGCCACTCCCATTCCCGGCCGCGCTGCGCAGATGGACGCGTTCAACGCCGATATCGCCATCGTCGCCACCGCCGAGGGACAGATCTGGAAAAGCGAAGACGGCGGTGCAACCTTTAGCGAAGTCTATTCCTACATGATCAATCCCGCGTTGGGAGCACCCGGCTGGTTTGATGCTCTGCGCGTGGTCGGTGATGCGGCTGTAGCGGTCGGCGACTTTGAGCCCAACGGCAACATGCACTTTGTGCGTTCCATCGATCAGGGCTCTTCCTGGACACTCATCGAAGGAATCGACTTTTTGGGCGCGGCCTATGCCTACTATACCTGGGGCCTAGCCAGTTGCACAGTCGGGCAAAACATTTGGGTAGCAGCCACCAACACGGACTATAATGCTTCATTCGTTTTTCGTTCAAAAGATTCGGGCGCAACCTGGGATAGCTACACCATCTCAACCGAAGTGATTCCCACCTACCCACGCGCCATCGCCTTCAGCGATGAAAACAACGGCCTGATCGCAGACCGCCGCGGCAATGTGGTTGCCTCCACAGACGGCGGCGCAACCTGGACGGTCACCAACAAACCCGACACTTCCTCATCCAGCTGGTGCAACGGCGTCGTTGCCATCCCCAACAGCAATATCATCATGGGCCTGGATGATCTCGGCGTCTATTTTACCTCCGATTTGGGCACAACCTGGACCAAAGTGACAATCCCAACCGAAGTTCAGGATAACGATTATATGTTATCCGGCGTCTTCGGCAGTCCCGACTTTGGCTATGTGTTCACCGACAACGGATTGGTTCTGCGTTTTGAAAATCAATTGACCGATGTCGCCAAACCGAACCGCGAATCGCTGCCGGTCGATTTTCAGCTTAGCCAGAACTATCCCAACCCATTCAACCCGACGACCACCATCGCCTACACCTTGAATTCGACCGAAAAGGTCTCCCTGAAGATTTACAATCTGCAAGGACAGGAGATCAAGACATTGGTCGATGGCATGGCGGCTGCCGGAAGCTATGCTGTCAACTGGGATGGTACAGATCATGCAGGGCAGAAAGTCCCCAGTGGCTTGTATATCTATGCACTGCAGGTTAAAACCCAGCTGATCGCCAAACGGATGCTGCTGGTAAAATAACCTCGTCAACAGAAAGACAAAAAAGCCCTGATCGATTGAATTCGATCAGGGCTTTTTTTATGCAAAACCAGATTCATTTAACTTTTTCTCGCCACAGGAATACCCTCCTGCCGCAAAGCGCCATCCTGCACAAAAGCGCTCCAGCACCGCAGCGCGCTCCTGTTGCGCCATTGCTTTACGGATTGGTTGAGGAGGCTGATTTGCTCAAGTTGGGACCGTGAGGTCACAGCGCTTCCTGGTTGCCGAATCAGGTTCTTGGGGCCATGCTGCAATTTTGAGAACGAGTTCCGCTCGGCCGGGCTGTGACCTTATCGATCGATTCAAAAGACAAAGCGTTTCTAGCTCGAACAAAGCTTGCCGAGAGGGCAAAAAAAAGCCGCGCATCGGCGCGGCTAAATAAAAATATTTTGCCGGATCATTTGGGCTCAAGGCTTTGGCGCAAACTTTCCAGACTTCCCTCGGGTTCCTTGCCTTCCAAAATCTTGCGCAGACGTTCGAGTTCGCGTTCCGCTTTGCGCCGTTCTTCGCGGATGCGCTCCAATTCCTCTTCAGCCGACTCGGTTTCGCGTCGTTCGCGAATGATTTGTTCGAACAGCTCGCGGCGGCTTTCGGCTTTTTGCATCAAGATATCGCGTTCATTGGTGCGATAGACCGAGGTGGGCAAAAGAACGAATTTGCCGCCCACATTGACCCGCCAGGTGTTGTAATTCGGCGTGCCCACTTCCGGGAGGCGTTGCTCCAGGGTGGTTTCGTTGCGGTCCGCGGTCAGGCGATAGTCGCCGGAAACAATGAAGGAGAACCAACGGGCGGCTTTATAGGCCACACTGGCGTTGATATAGGCATAATTTTCCCGGCTGGCCGCAGCGCGCGGCGGTTTTTGGATCCACCACTTTCCATACATCTCCAAACCATAATTAAAATCTGCAGTCGGAATGACAAACCCAAGGCCATATTTCACGTGCTGGCTGGGATGGATGACGTTGTTCTCCGGGTGCAGAATCGAGGGTATCAATTTTTCCCCTGCATCGTTGTGATGCCAATAGCCGAGATTGGCATGCACATTGAGAGCATCCTCGGGATAGAGCGGGTCGTAAGCGTAGCTGAGCAAACTGTTCAAGCCGACCTCGATGGTACCGGCGGTATAGTCTTCATAAATGACGTTGTGCCGTTCTCCGGTCGGGAAACGGGCTCCGAGTTCGAAACCATAATTCAAGGAACTCGCCTTTGGACCAAGAGAGCCGAGTTTGAGCGCCAAAAAAGTGTCCCAGGGATACTCTTCGGTGGCACCCTGATGGACATCCTGGTAGGCGATGGGAGTGAGAGTCAGATCGAAATGTTTTCCCAAACCGTAGTTCAAACTCACCAAACCCTGCACATCCCAGATCGTCGTTGCATCATCCAAGCCTGTATCCTTGTTCACATATTGGCTGACTTTGCCCCAAAAACGAGAATGAGCCAACAGTGAAAGATGGGTCCGTTCCTGAACCCATGCCGCTTTTGTATGCGGTAAACCTCTTCCGCCATTGATCAGTGTCGCCTGCGCAGCAGTAGCAAAGAGCAGCAAAAATACAAGCAGCAATGCGGGCCTTACGGTTTTCATGGCCTTTCCTCCGGGACAAGTCAAAAAAATGGTGTCACCCAGGACTAAATAGAATACAACTTTACTTAAAATCTACTATTTTTTATTTAAGAGTCAAGATAAATCTACACTTGTGAGCTTTCGCGAAAATGGGATTGACCCGCTCAGCTCAGGGCAAAGTGAAGCGCTGCCAATCGGATTCACTTCCTGAACGAATCGACGGGCCGACAATGTCAATCCGCCATCGATAGCGGCGTTGCCGTTGCAGTTGCGCTAAGGCGCTTTGGCCATCCCAGTTGTATTTGACCTGTTCTTCCAGGCCGGAATAGGACGATTGAACCTGCGAAAACCAGACAGGTTGATTTGTTTCATCATCATAAAGCTTAAGAATGTATCGGTCGGGCAAATAATCGGTCAATTGCCAATAGAACAGATTCGGCTCCTCCAAGTAGCGCAGATTGGTCGCTTTGGCGACCAACTGGTAATCGAGGGTATCGGAAGGCGGCCCGATGTGGTTTTGCGCATCCAAACCAGTGGCGAAATAAAAATAGCGCTTGTTCAGTTCCACGTTCGTATCGATATAGATCGTATCCTCTACCGCAGCTGAGGCCAGACCGATAAAATCCTTCTCATCCATGGCGCGGCGATAGAACAAAATTTGCACGAACCGGTCGTCCTGCACCCATTGCAGTTGTATTCCATTGTTTTCTGCAACGGCATCGATGCCCCGTTCAGCAGGCGACATATCGTCAGGGCTGGCGATGAGAAACGGCGCAGGCAATTCGCGGCGCGGTTCAGTGCTCTGTTCTTCACAGCCCAGCAGCACCGCGATCACCAAAGCGGCAAAAACGCTCTTGTTGATCTGCATGGCGATCTCCCAGCCGTTAAAAGGTCAGATTGCAGCTCAAGCGGTGAACTCCGTCCATTTCCAGGGTAACAAAGGCATAATCGACCTGCATCCGCCAGAGCCGCACGCCGGCCCCGGCAGTGAATCCATCGCGATTCTTGCCGGCGCGCAGCGCCAGGCCATGCGACTGCACTTCCAGACCCCACAAATTGAGGGTTTGATATTTTTCATAACGGGTCCAACAGAGAGTCAATTCGCCGTTGATTCGGCGCAGAGGTTGTTGATAGGAGATGCCGCTGCGCACGGCGGTTCGAATGCGATCTTCATGTTTGGTATCCCAAAGAATCGCTGTCCGGCTGATGTCCGTGACCGAGACACCAATACCGAGATCGCCAAGTGCACGCCGATCAAAAAGAGTGGCAAGGTTGAATTTGAGCAATGTTCCCCAGTCCACTCCCAGTCCTGAAGCAGAATGGCCGAATGCAGATTGCCGCAAGACCTTGAGATTGAAACCCATGGGAATTTGCAGCGGCAGATCGATAAAAAGCCATCCTAACGGCAGAGTCGGCTGCCAGAGTTTGCTGAAAGTGAAATAATAGACATCTTCTGTGTCGGTGAATGTGCCGAGCGGTTCGCCAGAAGGCCGCAGGTTTTTCTGGTGCAGGCGATCCGCAGTCATTGCGCTGTTGAGTTTTGGATAGATCGGAATTTCATCCACGCTGAAGCGCGTCCAGCTGACACCGAGACTGGCTTGCCCGGGCAGAGAGAACACTGCTCCGGCGTGGTGGTAGTGCGCCATTGGGTCTGCAACACCGCCAAAAGTTGGTGCATACATCAACTGCAGTTGTGGCCGCTGCAGCAGAGCCGACAAGGCCGGATTGTAGTAGAAAAGCGGACCGTCACCGCTCACCGCCACCACCGCCTCCCCCATGGCCAGGGGGCGCGCACCAAGACCCAATTCCAGTGCAGCACCTGCATACTTGCCATCCTCACCCCGCGCTGAAACGCCGAAAGACAGCAGCAGCACCACCATCACTGTTATTTTGCGGTAAAAAACCATGGGTATCGGCTTTTGATAAAGTTATTGCAGTCGCATGAGTTTGCCGGTCATTTCCTTTGTTTGACCGGCTCCACGAACCGAGATTCGATAAAAATAAACTCCATTTGCCACAGAATCACCCATCTCATCCCGACCATCCCACAGCAACTCGTGATAGTCGGCACCCAAAGGATTGGCGTCGGCAGTGTTGGAGCGTGCATCCAGGGCTCGGATCAACTGCCCGGAAGCGGTATAGATCTTGATTTCCAGCTGTTCGCACGGCTGGGTCAATTCATAGGCAAAAATTGTCTCCCGCTCGAAAGGATTGGGATAAGTGCCCAAAAGGCGCAATTCAAAGCGATCTGCCACCTGAAAGGAAAATTCGTTCTGCAGCGATCGATTGCCGAAGCAATCAGACACGGTCAGCTGCAGGTGATGTTGACCGGGGTCAAGTTCCGGCCTGATCTCGACCAGACAATGGTTGCCGTTGGTGATGACCGTCGGTAAAATCCATTCTGCTGGCGGCAGCAACCGGCCATCGAGCTGAAACTGCAAACCGGCTGCAGATAAATCGATGCCATTCAAATCCTGCAATATGGCGCCGATACGCGGCCGACGCTGCACATAGGCTTGCTCAATCGGCGGTTGCCCGTCGATTGTCATTTCGACGGTCGGCGCCAGATGATCTTCGCCCACCAAAACCGTATACTCTCCGGGTTGCTGCACCGAAATCAGCAAGTGGTCACCCTGGGGCTGGCTGTTTTGCCGCACCCACTTGCCGGTCGCTGCCTGCCGATAAAATACATTGGCCGGCTTGCCGACCGCAGCCAACTGGGTTTGAAGAACCGGCGACAGATAAAATTGAAGCTCAATGGATTTGCTAAAATAGGCCAGCGTGTCAGCAAGAAAAAACCGGTAAACGGGCATGCCGGCCAGCGCCGCAAAATCGGGCTGCTCGACGATTTCAGGAGATTCGCCGACCTGCACGGTCAAAACAGTCGGCAGGGATACCGAACCGGCGCCAACAAACAAGGTAAAAGTCGAATCCACTGCCAGATTTGTCAACACACTATCGCCGGCGACCACTCCTCGTTCCGGGATGACGGTGTATCGATCAACCACAAAACTGGTGATGGTGCGGTTGTCATAGCGATAGAGCCGATCGCAGAGACTATCCGGATCGATCTCGACGCGCACCTGGGCACGACCTGGCAGCGGCGCGAAAGCGAGGTTCACCTCGGCCTTCCCCAGCGCCGGCAGTTCGGCTTTATCCCGACCCAACAAGCGCCATTGGCTGCTTTGTGGATCGAAATACTCGAACTGCACCACCACATCGCTGAGATCTGTGTTGCTGTTGTTGCTGACTTGCGCGGTCAGTTGGGTTTCGCGCACACCGGTCAGACGGATCGACTCGCTGTTCAGCGCCAGATCGATGTGGCCGGCTGATGTATAATTGGTTGGAAGACCAGAGATGACTCTGCCATCAGCCAGGCGGGCAAAGAGCTGATAGGTGAATCCGTATGGATAGTAAAAAGGATATGACCGATAGGTTGTTCCGATGATTGGAAAAAGCGGAACCGAATCTTGCTGAACACGGCACCACGCCGCTTCGACTGTTGATTCGGCAATGATACGCACTGCCAGGCGGCTGCTGTCGCGGTCGACCAACTCAATCCGGATGGAATCAAAAAGAGCTGCTGCCAGAGAAAGAGAAGCAGCGGCATGAACGCGGTCAATTCCCAATTCGTCTTCGGCGTAAAACACAAGATGTCCTTCTGACCCGGCAAAATCAGCAGGCACTTCGACCTGAACTGAGGCAGTCCCGGCCTGAATCGGTGCTTCCCGCCAATCGCTGAGCGCCAGCGCGCTGTCGACGATAGCAGCATAACCCTTGCCGCGGCTGAACGGCAGATGTGCGGCAGCCGTCAGATTGGCCCCCCGTTCGAGCAAGTGCCGATCCACCTGTAGAGGGAGCCGTTTCTGCGGTACCCCCAGCCGCATTGCAGGATCACCCAACAAATGGTATTGATTGGTTTCCGCGAACACATACAAATTGGGGCCGTTGGCGATTTGGTAGAGATTTTTGCCGAGGCGTATCAGTTCACCTAAAGGCAAAGAAGGATTTTGATCGAAAAGTTGCAGGATGGCGCGTTGCAGCAAATAATCATTCAACACCCATCCTTCACCGCTGGCGCCCATAAAAGCGACGGCGCCGTTTTCCGTGTTGAAAAGAAGTGCATCCGCCAAACCGCGATAGCTCGAAGATTCGAACGCACCGGAAAAACAGGTCATGCTCATAATGAAAGGCAGCTTGCCGCGGTTGGTAATACGCGCGACATCTTCAGTGCGCAGCAGACCATTATCCGCCCAGATTCCACCGCCACCGTGGCCATGAAAGTTGATGATCGCACATCCCTGGTCGAAATAGTCGAGCAAATCGGTGGTGCTGCCATAAAACGGATCATCGACCAGGCCGCGACGTCTTATGCTCAACAATATATTCTTGTTTAAGGCCGGCGAAAGAGTCGATACCAGTTCGAGTGCCTGTTGATCGAACGGCGCCTGCGTGCTGAAATTTCCGCCGATAAACAAAAGCCGATTTCGCCAATGCCCCGGAGAGGCGGTGGTTTCGTAGCCGACAATCTTGCGCGCCAAAATATCGCACTCTTCCTCGGTGCGTGCCGGCAATCGACCGATGGCGATATCGGACAACTCATCATCGCCGTCCAATAATGTGTACCAGTAGTCGCTGGCCGTTGCCCCCCATTTCCAGGTTTGCCGGAGATAAACCGGGATAAAATCCAGCGTGTCGCCGGCCGCCGTTCGCCGAATGCGGCTGCCGTTGCCGACCAAAAGGACATAGCGCAACCGCGGATTTTCCCAATGGTGATAGGCGTGGTTTAAAAAGGCCTTGATCGCTTCCGGAGTCGGACGGCCGTCGCCGAATTCGTCGAAGATATCTTCGACATCCACTTTAAGCACCCGCAAGCCTTGACTCTGCCGTCTGTTGATCAGCTCATCCAATCCTTGGCTGTTGTAAAAGTTCTGGTGGGCAATGACCACATAGTCGGCGGCCAAATCTGGAGACCTCAGCTGGCTGGGGTGATCAGGGCTGATGCGGTGAGGTGTTTTTTTGCGGTCGCGGGCGATGGCGACATACTCGACCGCACGAGAGGCAATTTCATCCTGAAAGGTGATCTGGACAGAAGCAAAATTGTCATAATCCACCGTCTCTTTGGCCACGCCGCCCACCATACGGCTGATCCCCATCTTGAAGACATCGATATTTTCATGCAAAAAACCATCGATGCGAAACTGGTAGAGGCCCAATTCTTCCTCAGATGGAATCGTAAAACGCAGCCATCCTTCCTGCGCCCGGTAAAGCCGCGGATAAGTCACTTCGAACCAATTCAGCAGAACATAGTCGATCTTGTTGGGATCCAAAAGATTGATGACCGTCAAACGGTTCTTGCCGGAATTGAGATCGGCACCTGTCAAACCGGACTGCCCTTGAGTGCGCATATCGAGATAGTCCTGACCGTACCATTCGCCTTGCATCACATAGCGGTTGTTCAGATAAGCAGAAACCCGATGCAAAAAAAGATCGATGGTGGACGAGGGTACGGTTTTCCCTCGCATCATGACCTGCACTTGCAGCGGCTGAGCCGAGCGCTTGTCCGGATGCCAAAGATCGAACTCATAATCCCGTTTTTCGGCTGCAGCGATACCGCCGTCGAAGAAAAAGTGATCCCGGCGCAATCCTTCCGGGACTTCAACAAGATGGTTAAAACTGACATCGCGCTCGACATGCATGGTTTGCATAAACGAATACGGACGCCGGACATTGGTCGCAGGGCTGCCAGTCGGCGCTGCGGATTCATCGACCATCCATAGACCAGGCTGGCCGCTCCAGCTCAAAAAATAAATTTTTGTTCGGCTGTAAGGATCCTGATACAAGTCCGGTGACGTCTGACGATCGCTGTTGCGCGCAGTTTCGCCCCAAAATTCAAAACTATCGGTCTCGTGAAATTGGCCATCTTGCCATCCGCTGACATAGATCGGCACATCGCTCGATCCATCGGTCAGACGCAGCGCCTGAACATCGATGGACAGCAAGTCAATCCCAGCCTGGTGTAAATCGCTTCCCGTTACTCGATACCAACCATCTTCCTCGATGTAGATCTTCCACCGCGCCGGACTTGCACTCACCGCTGCGAGATTTTGCCGATCAGGCGGAGTGGCCATCCGCGCCTCGCCCAACACGATACCCAAATCCTTGGCCATGCCGATCCGCTCGCTGTCGAGTTGTCGCCGGCCCGTGTCGCTTTCTGAATTATCGCTCCATCGGACAGTCGCCCGCAAGGATCGAAAAACGGTCAATTTTCGACTGACTGAATCGTAATGCAGCGGCCGGAACGACAATTGCCAAATATCGAGTCCTTGCATCCGCCCCAAACGCTGAATAGAGACGGGTTCATCGCCATTTACACGGCCGTCGATTTCCCATTTTTTTGCCTCGGATAAACTCATCTCCCAAACCCGCGGCAACCCATCTTCGACAACCATCTGCTCGCTTTCGATCGAATCGACCCGCAGCTCAACATCGGCGGCAGGAATATGCAGCGGCAGAACCTGCATCGGCAAACCAAAAGGGCCGGATGGTTTCCACGCTTCTTGGGAAATCTGCTGTTGGATTTGAGGTCGGTCTTTCGTCAACAGCGAACGCACCTGAGTGCTGTCCAGACCACAAGAAACTATCAATTGTCGGTTGGATTGTTGTGTCAACTGCATTTTTCCATAGGCAGGCGCTCCGAGCAGCAAGAGCAGAGCCAGCCATCGGCGCAGGAGCATCCAGCGCTGATGGTTGCACACAACCGCAGCGCAACATTCTTTTCTAATTGCAGAGTATGATTTCATCGACAGGATTCGTTGATCTCAAGACAGATTCCACGAGAACCTATTGAACCCGGATTCGGTGCTGCGCACCGAATCCGGGTTTCACCAATCGGGTGGGAATGGTGGCTTATGTAAATAATATAGGATTTTCATTTCGAGAGTCAAATGACTTTTTGCGATAAAAAAGGCTGCGGCAAATGTCGCGCCTCACCGTCAGTTGCACCAGCAGTGCAATCATCTGGGTGAAACATTCGCCGCAGCCCATAGAGAAAAACAATACCTGTCCAACCCGACAGGCGCAAATGGCAAAGACTGAATCGATTTTCCTTATTTGAGCAACAGCATTTTCACGATCTTCTGTTGCTGCAGGGCAGCAAAGCGGGCAAAATAGACACCTGCTGCACAGGACTGACCGGTTTCATCCGCACCATTCCAGGTCACCTGATGACTTCCGGCGGCCAGGGTGCGATCGACCAGCGTGCTAACCCGTCGCCCAAGGTTGTCAAAAATTTCGATGCGCATGTCAGCCGCTTGTGGCAAGCTGAACCGCAACTGGGTCGTCGGATTGAATGGATTCGGATAATTTGCACTGACCATGAACTCTGTCGGCACCGCTGGTTGGTCAGCGACGTCGGTCACCTGATCATCGATGTCGCCGCGCACCAGATCAAAATTGATACCGGTTGTCGGCGTCGATTCATTCACCTGCACCGGACTCACGCCGGCCGGGATGTTCATGGCAAACGGCAGCGGTACGTGCAAAGGCAGCAAAGCAGTGTCGTACTCGTTGACAAATCCATAGCGTGTGAGGTCAAAAATGAATTCGGTCAGATTGAATTCCAAATTGGCATCGATTCCCGAATACCAGTTGTCCTGATAAATGCTGAGGTCGATATCCAGATTGAAGACCGTCGAGAACAGTCCGCCAACCTGTCCAATAATGTCATCCCCCCCACCCATGGCCCCGCCGGTAAATTGCTCAAGGGTCGCCAACAAAGAGACAGCCTGGGTAAAGGAAAATGTGCGCAAATAATAAGAGCCAGAGCGCAATCCGGCCAACTCAAATACGCCCTCATCTGGCAGAAAAGTGCCGGACGCCAAATCGAGGCCGCTCATTGCAAAACCGACAATGTGGCCGGTCGCGTCATAAGCGATGACGCCGATGTTGGCCAGCGGTTCTCCGTTTTCGGCATCGCGGATAGTGCCGCTGATCGAGCCATGCGCAGGTTCCAGGACAATATCAAGGCCATCGATCAGTTGGCCGACAGCAACGGAAACCGTTTGTGCCTGTGGATCGCTGAAATGATCGCCGCCGCCGACATAGGTGACGCCGTAGGGCTCGACCATTGGCAGAGCCATGATCTTGTAATCCCCTGCAGGCAGGCGGTCGATGCGATAACCACCGGTGAACTGCACATAATCGTAGCCCACTGCCCTACCTGTTGATGAATCGAAAGCGATCACCGGAAAGCCGTTGACCGTGTCCGCCCCTGCCGCGAAGCCTTCAGACAGATGGACAAATCCCTGCACCGTTGCGCCGGGTACCAGAGTAAAATCGATATTTTCCACCACATTGCCGTTTAGAGAGATCACCGGAGACTGGTTGAAATCGTGCACTCCGTCATAAAACTCGCTTAAAAATCGGTCATCGTTCTCCAGACCGCTGAGCGCGAGCAACCGGTAATTGCCCGGCGGCAACGGCATCAGGCGAAAACGGCCTTGGTCATCGATTTTTTTGCCCGGCAGACTTTCATATCCGCTGCTCAATTGCAGCAGATGAGGATATCCGCTTTCGGCATCCAACGCGAGGATCACCGCATCGGAGATTGGCTCGCCACCCTGAGCAGAGTGGATCGATCCGTGGATGGTGCCCACCGGTGCCAGGTTAAAATCGATATTTTCGGTTTTCTGGCCAACGACAACCGGTACTCGTGCAGCTTTCTTGAAATCAAAGAGATTATAGGCGCCGCCGTAATACTCGTCGCAGATTTTATCCGCGTGTTTTCCGGTGACGATGAGGTTGCTGAAATCGGTAAGATCATCCACATTGATCTGGTAGTTGGAAAAAGTGCGCAGAACGTAATCGCCATCCGGCAATCCGGCTATTTCATAACGGCCGTCCCAATTGGTCACTGCCAGTCCGAGCTGCACGCGACTGAGAAAGGGATCTTTGCCGGGCCCGCCGAGATCCGCGTGCACGGCAAAAATGATCAATGAATCCACCGGCTCTCCGGACGCATTTTTAATCTGTCCACTGATCGACCCGCCTGGCGACAGCTCAAAATTGATATCTTCGATCACTTCATCGGCCACAACTTGTACCAGGGTGGCCTCAGACGGTGTTCGAGCACCGCTGTAAAATTCGCCGAGATAATCACCGGCACCCAACAGACTGCCCAAATAATCGTTGGCATAAACATAGTAGGAACCAGGCAAAAGATTGCCGATCGAATAGGAGCCAAATATGCCGTTCAGTTCCAGCACGTTGTTCATGGCCACAAATGATGTGTCTTCAGCGTCGAAAACAAAAACAAGCGCCAGAACACTGATCGGATAATCTACGGATTTTACTTGACCCTGGATGCCGCCGGTCGCCGGCTGATCAGGGATTGGCAAAAGATTGAACGAAATAAGCGGAGTCTGACCGGAGGGATCGGCAGTGATGGTTCCAGCCAAATCCCAGCGATCGACACCGGGATACCAGGTGTTCAGGTAGCCTGAAACCTGAGCAGCAATCTTGACGGCGCCCAAAGTCGGGATGCGCAAATTGAACAAACCATTTGACTCGTTGTGCAACTGGGAAATTTCCATCGTCGGATCATCGGCCGGGGTAATGGTGAACCAGACATTTTGGTCTTCAAATCGGCGCAAGCCATCCGGATAATAGACAATGACCTTGACCGGATATCCGCTTTGCAGCGAAAAATTGATCCCAAAAGTTGTCGTCCCTTCGCTGACAGCGACGAGAGACGCTTGACGCCAGGTTGCGCGCGAACCCAGAGGAGAGATCACATCCGGATAGATGGCATTGACAAAGCTTTCGCCTGTTGCCAGCACGTAATAGCTGCCAACAGGAAGATTGCCAATGGCATAATCGCCGTTGAGATCGGTCTCGCCGGAGCCAACAAAATAGCCATGTGTATCAAAGGCCAAAATCAGCGCGGCAGGATTGGGTGCACTTCCGTCGACTTTGACGGTACCGGAAAGCGCCCCGTTCGAAGCAGTCGACTGTTGACGCCATTTTTGCAGAGGCTGCAAACGATCGTGGCCATCTTCGTCGACTTGCATGCGGTGCAAGGACTCCAAAAACGAGGGCACCAGCATTTCAGGCCGCAACTGACTATCGATTTGCCGTTCGATTTTTTGCATGACCGCACGCTCGCGGACGGCCTCTGTAATAGAAATTTCGATTTTTCGTTCCATGGACCGGAAACCTTGCACTGCATCGCGCAGATCGGATTCATCAGCAGCGGCAGTCAATTGCGTCGCCAGCTCCTGAGAAGCATCTTTTACCGGGATCACCATGGCAGAGCCAACGGTGGCTGACACCAGGGCCAATGCCATGCCAAACAGGCATATGCTAAATTTTTTTCTTTTCATTGCGTATCCTTTCTGTTCCTATATAAAGAAACTTGCCCGCAAGCTCCTTGCGCAAGAATCCGTCAGCGTCTACAACCGGAGCCTTGATCCACTGATCACGACACCCTTGCACAAAGGCTTGAAATGATCGTTTTTGTTTGCCGTGTTCATTTAAAGCAGTTTATCCATTTTTGCCTTTCAAATGCGTGAGCTGCAACACATTCCATTTTAATTTTTAGGCATTACTTTTTGTACAACAGCTCTTGTCATCGACTTATTTCCCCAATGCGGCAACGAATGGATGCGGTGGCTGCAAATTTCGCCGGTCATGAAACCACAGAATCCGCTTTTCTGCAGTGTATCGCGATCCATTCACCTTCGGCAACGGTCAGCCAATCCAGCAAGTGCAGTTTTTCCAGTTCCCGGTGAATCTCGTTTTCTTCTTCAACCAACAAACCGGAGAGGATCAATTGACCGCCACAGGAGAGGCGGTTTTCCAGCTCAACAAGCATGGGCAGAAGAACCGATCGCTGAATATTGGCAACGATGCGATCAAAACACCGGGGCAAAAGCGCATCGACTGTTCCGGTATAAAAGGCGATATGATCTGCAACGTCATTCTTGTAGGCATTGCGCTGTGCAGTCTCAACGGCAATCGGATCGACATCAAGGGCGATGCAATACGCGGCGCCGAGTTTGATCGCCGCGATCGCCAGGATACCTGTACCCGTGCCGACATCGAGAACGCTCTCGCCGCCGGCGATCGACTCCTCCAGTCGCATCAGGGTCAAGCGGGTTGTGGCATGGGTACCGGTTCCGAAAGCCATTTCTGGATCGATCTCGAGCAGGCAATCGGGTGTTGGCAAAGGAGCAGGCAACCAGCTCGGTCTGATCCATATGCGTTCGGTGACCGAAATGGTTCGCCATTCCTTTTTCCATTCGCGGTTCCAGTCCTGCTCATGAACCGCGGAAATCTCCGGTTTGGGCAGCTGAACATCGAATCCGCGACTGCGCAAACTCGCCATGAGATCAGTATAGGCGGCCTCGATTTCATGGATCGATTTTGACGGCTGGAAAAAGGCTTCCATCCCCTCAGGGTGTTCGATCAATCCGTTGGCACCATGGTCGAAACACAAGCAGCTGATCACGTCCCGCAGCGCCGGCGGTGCATAAAAGAACCAACGGCTCCAGGATCTCGGCGATGGTTGTTTTGCGCTCATCTTTCCTGCTCAGTTGCCATGTATGGCGATCTTGACGTCAACGGAAAACTCTTTGAAGGACGAATCGCCGACGAGGGCATTGTGGGTTTTCCCCATTTCAAAACTCGCTCCGCCGCGCACTTTGTCGCTAAAGCTGTACTGCACGGCAGGTTTGAGAGACCACTTGCTGGTCTCCGAGGTTGGCTCATAATCGCCGCCGGCCCGGCTCTTGAATTGTTGTTGGCCGGTCATGGCGAAAGTAAAGGAAAAATTGATGCTGTTTTTCAACCTCATCGTGTTGAAAGGCCAAATCGGAATGCGAAAATCGCTCTGTTTGGACCAATTTGCCGTCAGAGAGAGATCATCATCCTCGGACCGGGTTGCGCCAAAATTCGAACCCAGACTGACGGATTCGTCTTCTTGTTTGTTGTAACGCGCCTGCAGGGACAGTCCGTTCTTCATCTGCATGGTCACACCGATCAGCGGACGAAAACCCGATTTGCTGTTTGTCTTGGTCGGGGTCTCCTGGCCGTCTTCCATATCAAAGGTTTCGGAATTTTGTCCGTTATAGGCGTGATCCAATGACACCCGGCTAAACCAGTTTTTCAGCAACGGCAACCTTTCGCCGCCGCCGATGCGCACCGACCAGTTTGGAAAAAGCATATCGATGTCATCGCCAAAAGTCAGCCAGGCCTGCGAACGAGAACCGGTAGTTTGTGTGCTGGTATTGAGCGAATAGGATTGATCATATTTGATATCCACATCGATATCGCGACCGATGTTAAAGCCCGACGAGGTGTTGAAAGAGCGATTCTTGCTGCTCGACCCCCGGTTCAGACTGCCGCTGCCGCTGCTCAGTTCGAGGGGAACGCCCAGGCTGTCGGTCAGACCAAACTGGAACCCCCATGCCGGAATCCCCATAACGCCATAGGCGGTGATGTTGTTGCGGTCGGACCAGTTGAGGGTAAATGGATCAAAAATGCTGAAAAACTTGACAAAATAACCCAAACCCTGCAAGGCGAGATTGGGTCCGCCTTTCTCTTCCGGTTTTTTTTCATCACTCGTGGAGGCCTGTGGTTGGCCCGGACGCGGACGTCCGCCGGGGCGGCCGCCTCTGGCACCTGGTTTGTTTTTGTCAGGATCGTAGATCGAGCGAACCAGATTCTTGAGATTCAAGGAACCATTAAAACTCAAGGTTCGGTTTTGCGACGCATTTGCCGCCGCCAAAGTCTGTTGCCGATTAAAGCCGTACTTAAATCCAGCCGAATAATTGAAATTGTTGGTCAACCAGCTAAAGATCTGTGGCGAATATTTGAGCGAACTGTTTTGATCGATTCCGGTTAAAAGGCCGAGTTGCCCTTGCTTGATCTGCGCCCAGAGGGTATCGCTCGGCAATCCACGCAGATCGTGGATGTAGTTGCGGCTCATATCGAGCGATAAATTTTCGAAAATCTTGATACGGGTGGAATAATTGCGGTTAACCGAAAAAGTGCTGTTGGCGCTGAACACCTCTGTGCGGGTCAGAGATTCCTGATTGTTGCGTATCCCATTATGACTGGTGGTGATCGACTGCGGCGTGTAATAGAGTTTGAGATCTGTCAATTTTCGCAACCGCCCGGAGTCGCCCAGCCATTTGAACGGCTTGAAATAGTTGTCGCGGGAAAAGTTGATCCCCCAATCTACTTTGGCGTTTTCCTGCAAACCATTGGCGTATTGGGTGGTGGAGTTGTGGCTGTAGGACTCGCTGCGGCTATAGCTCATCTTGAGTTGGGACAAGAGATTCTTAACGACAAATTTTTGCGAGCGCGACGTAACCGACAGGGAAACACTGACGCCTTTTTTTTCATTGTATTTTTGCACAACATCGATGATGGAATCGGGCAAAGCTTCGGTTTCGACGTCGGTTCCGGGTTTGTATTTCGGCGTCGCTTCGCTCACGGCATAATTGTAATTGATTGGCAGCGAGATACCGAGCTTGCGCGGGAAAAATTTGTCGAGATAGAGCGTTGTGCTGAAATTGCCGCTGAGCTGGTTGTCCCCGTCGCCGAACCGCTCTGCCACATTGTGAAAATCCGCATCGCGCTTGTCCACTTCGCCATTGAAGCGGATCAGATCCGCCCATTGAAAATCGAGGCGCGCACGCATCGCCATGCCTGTATCTTTTTTGATATTGGACAGACGCAACTCGTTGATCCAAATTTGACCTTTAAATGGCGAAACTTCATTCAATGGCACGCCCAAATCCTCGGCGCTGAGGTTTTTGACGCCCACGATCAAGGTCCGAATATTGGTCAGCGCAGGTTGACCTTTGATAAAGAGTATTTGCCCGTCTTGCAGAACCTGTGACCATCCGTAGCGGCCATCGATGGTGGAGTCGGGATCGGCTTTGAGCTTGAGCGCGGCCAGCTCGACCAGATCGACGTCGATGTCATTGTTGAGCCAGCCGGGATAAACCGGGCGCCGCACTTCATAGTAATTTCTTTCATCCGAACCGAAACGCAGAAACACCTCGATCCGGCTTGAATCGGTGTGAATGTGGCTGCCAAAGAGATCCGCGCCATAAACATACATCTTTAAATTTTCATAATGAATATAGTCCTGTGCCTCATAAAAAGTTTTTTGGATCGCCCCATTTTCACCCGGCAACAAATTTTCAACTTGCATGACCAGAGACTGTTCTTTGGCGATCACCCCGGTGATGCGGTCCTCTTCGCCAATAACTCCCGGCGGCGGAATGTATTCCGGATTGTCGTGCGTATTGATTACCGTCACAGTCACCGGCGGTTCTTCGGTCAACTCGTACTGTTCGGGCGCCGCCTCCCCGGCAACACCGATCTCCTTCCATTCACTGCTGACCAGATCGATATAAGCGATCTGGATGGTATGCTCTTGAGCGGAGGTAAAACCGCTCATCCAGATACGCACATATTTGATCAGCGACAGGGTCGGATTGCCGACCTTGTCGGTAAATTCGTCGAGAGGAATGCGATACTGCCGCCAGCCAAAGTCCTGATCGGGCGGCAAGCCGAGTCCGCCCACCAGGTAGCGATCGGCGTCTGCAGAGTTCTTATCAAGTGAAAAGGAATACTCGAAATAATCGTTGTTCTGGTCAAGCTGGCCGTTGCTGTTCAGATCCTCGGTGTCCGGATAGCGAAGTCCGCCATAATCGTTGGCATTGCCTTCGGTGCCATTGACGCGATCATAGTTGATGGGCCGTACGTTTGAATTGTAACTCCAGTCATCCCAGCTGATCGGCTCTCCCCAATTGCGAATGCCGTCGCCGTTTAAATCCCAAAAATCAAATGGATCCTTGCCGCTCATGCCGTCCATACCGGTATCCTCGCCCTCCTCAACATCGAGAATGCCGTTGCGGATGCCGTTTTTCATCCGATCTTCAGAGTCGAGTTTCTTGTTTGGAATGATGTCTTCGGTGATTTCGCCGAGATTGATATGTATAACACCCGAATCACCCTTGACCCAAATTTCAAGAAACTTGGCTTCCGATTGATTCCAGTAGCCGGATGACAAGGCCATCTGGATACCGTTCCAACCTTCTGTGACATCGGGGATAGAATCGGGAGGCGTGATCTTAAAAACCAGGATGTTGGTGGTCTGGGCGACATTGGCGTTGACATCCTGGTTGGGCTTGATCTGTTTGATCAAATATTGCTCGTAGGGGTTGTAATAGACCAACCGCGCCCTCTTCTCCAGAGTCGGCGAATCCGGATTGAACAGGTTCGCCTTCATCGGCGGCGCACAATACTCCCAACTCTGTTGCACGATGCTGAACGGAGTGAACTGTTTTGAAGCCTCAAAGTCATCGATGTAGGCTACACCGTCATTGTCGTTGGTCAGCGGATTGTTCTTGGTATTAGGATTGGGCAAGACCTGCGCGACTTCACCTTCAAACTTGATGGACGATTCTTCCCGCGTGTCGACAAACGGCAGCCAATTGGCCACGCGTGTGAGGAAAAAAGGCTTGACGCTCAAACTGGTATTTACATCCCAGACCATGTTGCGCATTGGTCCACGCCCTACCCTCACTTTTTGGTCAAGGGTCGTTTCGTTCAAATACATAAAGGTAGCGCCGAGAAAGCTTTCATCCCAAAGATCGTATTCCGCCCGGGCACCGATCACCGTCTTTTTATCGATTTGAAACAGTTGATTGCTCTCATAGGTGACATCCAAATTGGCCGAAGGGAGAGTCGCTTGCTCGTTCAACAGGCGCAAGGTGCCGGTGAAATAATCGATTGTGTAATCGACTCCACGGGTCAGTTGCCTGCCATTCAAACGCACATCTTCCGAATTTTCGATAATGTTCATGCCCAGGCGATATTCTGAGCTGCGGTTGCGCGATTTGATCTCGATGTAAAAATTGCTCTGACCGGTGATCACATTGGTCGCTGTCGTATCGTAGATGGCTGGCACGCGATATTCCGGTGCCAGGAGTTTTTGATACTCTGCACTGAGCGGATCAAACGGTTGAATGTCCGGGAAAAAGAGCTCGCCATTGGCCAGATTGAGGATATTCGGGTTCATATCGATTTTGTTGTCCGGAATCGGCTCGCCGCTTTCGTTGACCCGGTCCAGTCCAAATATCTGCAGGAAGGTATAAGCTTTGCCATCGATCGTGGTGGTTTCCTGCGGATCGCCTGAAGGCGGTTTGTAATAGATGCGAAGATCGAATCCGTCTTCCGGAATATCGCGGGAACCCAGATAGTAGACGTTTTTCCACTCAAGATCCCAGGTCTGATCGGTATCGAGCGGGGTCTCGGTCTTGAGCAGGCGCAGAGTGATCGTCCTGGCAGTGGTATTGTCATAATTGATATCGCCGCGAGTCCTGCCGGTGCTGTCGCGATAGGCGATGGCCAGCACCTCCTGCTGCAGCGGCGAACGCAGGCGGATAAAACCCAACTCGTTGTCGATATAATAATCGCTTTTTTCCAGCCTTTTGAAATAGCCGACATAATGGTTGCGATCGGCTTTGGCTGTGTCGCCGGCGGCAATCTGCCATTGCAGGGCATCGGGGTTGGGAGGCACGATCGCCCAGCCGCGCACGACATCCGCTTCATTGGTCAATCCTGGGCGAGAGACATAGACTTCGAGCTTTTTGATGATACGATTGGGATCGATCAGAAAGTTGCCGCTTTGGTCGCGCTGTAAATATTGATTGCGATAAAATTGATCGACAAAATAATAGGTGTTTTTGCGATATTGATAGTCTTCGCGCCGCTCGCCTGCCTCGGAAGCCCCGCCCGTCAACGACAACCGTTTCTTTTCACCTTTTTCCTGGCTGGTGATGGCGGTAAGGGAAAGATTGCCGATCCGCGCTTCGGTCTTGATGCCGAACAAGCCGCTGCTCTTGCCGCCAAAAGTGACAAACTGCGTACCAGGCAGATTCAGCGAAATATTGCCCGCCTCGATCGATTGAATGATTTCGTCTTCGTAGCCCTCGTATTTGAGTTCGATGTTGTTCTCGAAATCAAAAGCTCGTTCTGAATCCTGATCGATGCCGATGGTCACCTTGTCGCCGATGCGTCCCTGCACGCGAAAGCGCTGCGTTTGTTCCATCTTGAAATTGTAATCGGAGCCGCGGTTAAAGGCGGTCTTGACTTCGCTGTGTTTCTCATGGCGAAATCCACCGCTGATACTGATGTCTCCGGAGACGTCGAGACCGACCGTACCGCTGCCGAAGATTTTTTGAAATGTTTTGCTTTTGATTTCCACCGGTATGTCGATGCGGATTCCCTGACTTCCTCCCCGTTGGCTGTAGCCGCTCTCGCTGACATTCTTGGCAGCAGTGTTTCTCCACAACCTGGTCAATTCCAGATCCGCGCGTTCCTGCAAATAATCTTCACGCGTCAAAACGGCCGGCAAACGAAAGGGGATACCGTCGATGGTTTCGGTCAACTGGATAAATCTTCCGGTAGAATCCAGTTCCACAGCGCGTTTAAAACCGCTGATGCGTTGGGGGAAATACGGTGAACGGCTTCCCTGCAGGTGCAGACCGAGAAACAGCGCGCTTTCCACAATCGGTGCCCGCGGATCGCCGGATGATTGGAAGGTGAGGCCGATATAATCGCGCTGAATGTCAAACTCCTGAGCCCAGGACAAACGTATCCCTGTGGCCCAGCTCAGCAGCATGACCGCCAGTAGCGGCATCAACCTCTGATAAAACCGATATTCCATGAGGAGTAGGAGTGCCTCGTGCTTGCTAAATTTCCAAATGCAATGAATGGTTCCCGCCCGCCATTATTTGGCGGCTGAGAGCGCGGGCAGAAAAGGCCATCCATCTGGGTTCCGTAGCGAAATCCCTTATAGGCATCTCCTTTTTGTTGTGATTTCGCGCTTTGCCCCTTGCTCGAGGCAAAGCGCCGAATCCAATAAATAACGAAATTTAAAGAATCAATTCTCGAAATACAACAGTAAAATCAGCCGACTCCAACATTTTACGCCCATTCCCCCGGCGATGCGGCGGTGCAGGACTTTTGTGCTTCACCGCACTCAGCATTGCACCCCTCCCAGCTTGTGGCCATATGGTTATCAGCCGCGGGCACCCTTCGGCAGACAAACCCTTGTTTTTCAGATTGCTCAAACACTCGCAGGTTGCAAGAAAAAGCCTTTGCACATGTAAATGAGATTCATTAATTTGGTTTTGCCCGGCCAACGAATCGATACTCTGGTTCCGCAAGCAAGCCGTTCCGCCGCCTGAATTCAGGGTAAACCATCGGATCGTCGACCAACCTTGCTCACAGAGCGAAAATTTGCCAAACTTATAAAATGCAAAAAGATGCATCTTATTCATCGCGTTGTTCTCTTTACACAGAATCCGGCAAACAAAAGTTCCCATCTTTCTGGTTGAATGACAGATCCAAGCGCGGGCCGGCGATTGAGGCTCCTGGCAACAAACCGGCAAATAACAGCCGTTTTCTGGCAGATTCGCAGCCCAAAGCGGAATTTAAGCAATGAGAAAGCAACCCAAACCGTTAATCCTCTACCGCTACATTCTCGGCGAGCATGTCGGACCGTTTGTTTTTTCCATCTCTATTATCACCCTGGTTTTTCTGCTCAACATGGTGTTTCGCGAGCTCGGGCGGTTTCTCAGCCGCGGACTTGGATTCGACGTGATGCTCGAGTTCTTTTTTCTCAATATCGCCTGGATTTTTGCCCTTTCAGTGCCGATGTCGGTGCTGGTGGCGACATTGATGGCTTTCGGGCGCCTTTCCGGCGATAACGAGATCACCGCACTCAAAGCGAGCGGCGTGAGCACTCTGCAGATGCTGGCACCGATTGTGATCGGCGCAACTGTGCTGGCGGCAGGTCTGATTGTGTTCAACAATCGTATTTTGCCCGATTTCAACCATCGCGCTCGTCTGTTGGCCACCGACATTGCCAGAAAACGGCCAACGATCAGCATAGAAGCTGGTGTCTTTTTTCACGGGATCAAAGACTACAGCCTTTTGGTTGAGGAAATTCATGAAACTCCCGACACCTCTTATGTCAAATCGATTTTTATCGAGGACAACAGCAAGGCCAATCGCGTGACCACGATTGTGGCCGACAGCGGCAAGATCTATTTCGATAAAAACCGCGGCTTTTTATTCTTTATCCTTTTTCACGGCCAAATGCACGAGCTGGATTTGATCAAAATGGAAGAATACCGCATTCTCTCCTTTCCACGACAAGTCTTGTCGATCCAGGTTCCGGATTGGAAAATCGAGCGGCACGAATCAGAACACCGCGGCGATCGGGAAAAAAGCGCACAAACCATGCGAGCCGAAGTCCGGGCCAACGAGCAGGAAATCGAACGCGAAGAGAACCGGGCGCGGCAATTTGCCTTGTCCTATATCCTGCGCTATTTGCCGCCGGCAT
Organism: bacterium; assembly: GCA_029565675.1. Classification (GTDB taxonomy): domain Bacteria; phylum Zhuqueibacterota; class Zhuqueibacteria; order Residuimicrobiales; family Oceaniaggregativiventaceae; genus Sulfursilanivivens. The sequence continues at coordinate 71,701 of JAKQNP010000002.1, read as the reverse complement.
TTCGCCCGCAAACGGATTCCATACCCGAAAACGCTGAATATCGCCTTGTTCCACCGACCAGGAACCGGGTCAAGGCCGATCACGCTAGACTCAAACAAGATCTTGTCGGAACCCGCACTCTCATCCGCAGTTTAAAAAAGCTGAATTCCAGTTTGATGGTTGAAGTCCACAAAAAATATTCGATTCCGTTTACCAGCATCATATTTGTTTTTATTGGTGCCCCGCTGGGTATTATGGGACGTAAGGGCAATGTCACCATGGCGGCAGGCATAAGCCTGGGTTTTTTCCTCCTCTATTGGGTGACCTTGATCGGCGGTGAAGAGTTGGCCGACAATCAATACATCAGTCCCGCCCTTGCTATGTGGGGGGCCAATATCGTGGTCGGAATCGGAGGGGTCTATCTCCTCGTCCATTCGATTCGAGAAGCCACCGTTATCGATTGGGGAGCCCTGACCCGCTTTTTGAGCCGCAAGAAAAATCGGAAAAACCATGAAAATCTTGGATAGATATATAGTCCGGCGCTTTTTGCTCATCCTGGCCTTTTCGCTCTTTGCGTTTGTCATGATGTTTGTGGTGGTCAACCTGATCGAACGCCTTGACTCGTTTATCAAACACGATGTGCCCAAATGGGTCGTGGTGCAGCTCTACTTCTATCAACTGCCCTACATCATCACTCTGACCCTGCCTGTCGCCTTGCTCCTCTCGTCTTTGTTCAGCATCGGCACCCTCGCCCGCCAGAATGAAATCACCGCCATGAAAGCTTCCGGATTGTCGCTCTATCGCATTCTGGCCCCTCTGTTTGTCCTTGGAGCGCTCCTGGCGGTCACCGCGTTTTTGTTTTCCGAACATGTGCAACCGCGGGCCAGCGAACGCTACGCCATGCTCAAAGACGAATACATCGATCGCCTGCAAAACCGCTGGCGCAAACTGATCAGAAATCCGTTTCTGCGCGATGAGCAGGGCTGGTTGTTCAGCATGCGCGATTTTAATGCCGCCACCAACACCGGCAACATGGTCAGCGTCCGCCACTATGAGGATCAAAACCTGCTCAGCCGCTTCGATGCCAAGGAGATCGCGTGGGAAGACTCAAATTGGGTGCTTTACAATGGTTACCAGCGCGTTTTCCGTGACAGCAGCGAACAAGCGGTCCCTTTCACCAGGATGGTCATCGATTCGACCAGCCTGCTGCCGCAAGATATCTCCCGTTTTTTCAATCAACCTGAAGAAATGTCGTCGACCGAATTGCGTCAATTCATCCAGGAAGTCAAACGCAACGGCGCGGATCCCAACCGCTGGTTGGTGGATCTCCATCTCAAATATGCCATTCCGCTTGCCAATTTGATCATCATCTTGTTCGGCGCGCCGCTGGCGTCAAAAAAAAGCCGCGGCAGCGCCACAGCCGGGTTCGGCCTCAGCTTGATTGTTGTCTTTATCTATTTCGGGATGGTCAAAACCTCACAAGCGATGGGACAAAACGGCGTTTTGCCGCCTTTGGTCGCCGCCTGGCTTGCCAATATAAGTTTTGCTGCAGCAGGCTTGGCCGTTTTGGTCAAAACCGCCAAATAATTTCCCCATGTGGCAGTCCAAGGTTTACTGACGCAATCTCATTGGGCAGCAGAAGGACAAGATTCGGACAACTCACTGCGGTTTGTTTGCAGAGGATTTGCAGCAGAAAGAGCCTCCCACGCGATCACCCGGACCGCAGGAGACTCTACTCAGGTGGGCCTTGCGGCGCAAAGAGCGCAAGAGTCATTGCAGCTGACAAGCCGAAGCATTCCATCCGATCCAGCTTGTCAGGAACAAGGGCATCCGTATTCAGGACAATCAAATCGTTGGTTATCGAATGACGATCAGTTTTCGAAAAGTGGTTTCGCCTTTTTTATAAAGAATTTCTCCGGTTTCAGGATTTCGATAATCCTCCGTTACTTCGAAATGCACAATATAGATACCGCTCACGATCACCTGCCGTGATGAGGTAACCGAGTTCCACGCTTCATCTCCGCTTCCATCCGTATGCTCGATTGTCTTGATCAGGTCACCCCGTTCAGTATAGATTCTGATGGTACAATAAGCGGGTATATTGAGAAACATGATCTTGTCCGGTTCACCCGTATACTGCAGATCCTTGGCTTTGATATTGAACGGATTGGGAACGATGCGAATGGCATCGAGATTGTCTCCGGCTTTTCGCCGCAAGAAAGCGGGTTCACTGGTTTGTGTATAAAATCGCCCGCTATAAAGGGGCCCTGTCGGATTCGTCGCTCCAGAGGTGTTGTTGCTCCCGTCATTATAAGCCAGCAGATAGTAATAATAGGAGAATCCGCGTATCGCGGTCAGGTCATCAAAATTGGTGACAGAAGCGGGGCCATCATGGATTTCCGTATAGGTGGTGTCTTTTCTGCCGACCGCGCGATAAATTTTATAACCGCTGACACCGCTCTCTGTGGTCGAAGGACTTGGCGACCAGGAGAGGCTGATGCGATCGCCGCCAGACTTGATGTCAAACAGGGGGGGTGGCAACGGTGGTTGCGGAATGTTGTATCCGGCATCAAAATTCCGTTTCGCTCTGCCAAAAATCATCATGATAGAGTCTTTTCCGGTATAGACCCAGCTGTTTTTATATTCATCTTTATCAGTGGTTGTCGTGCCATTCGGCAACTCGAACGGACCTTTGTCGTTGGGATCGGCATAAGCCTTCCTCCAGCGCTGTCCGATCTTCTCACACATGGCTCTGTCCAATCCGTTCACGCCCTCGGCTTCGACAATGGTCACACTTTCACCGGGCTGTAAATCAAAGGGGCCATAGCAAATCCAGACATTTGTTCCGCCGCCATCATTATGCACCGTATAGGGTGAAGAATGGCTTTGCATATAGGTTTCATCGAACCGATCGGTTCCACCCAGGCCGGCGTAGGGAATACCACTCATCATACCGTAAAGGTAGGTGAGGGTGGGCATTAGCAATGGAGAGATCGAGCCAATTTTGGGATAGGTGTCACCGGCATGCCAACCCAAGACAGCCGGCTGATTGGGATCGTCGGTTTTATCGGTCGCACTTTTATCTACATGAATGATTGCCACGCCGGCATGCTGGGGTGCAGTCAATCGGCCGGGGCCCGTGCGTTGCGGACCACCGATATTATCGAATGAGTTCACATCGGATTGGCCCGCCCACTGAAATCCACAGCGCAACCAATCGACGATCGGGTTGGCTTCTGTAATCGATTCACCAAAATGCTCCTGATAATTTTCGCCGCGTTTGGTGCACCACGAGTATTTGCCATAGGATTGGGGGCCACCAATTTCAAAAGATCCCTCATAGCAAACGCTATAACGAAAAGACCAACCGATTCGCACCCCATTCAGGGGGCCGGTTCGTTCAATCTCGGCATCATAGTCGGTATTGCCGGTATTGGTAAAAGTGAATATTTTTATAAAATAACTGTCATGATACTGCTGACTGAAGGCGTAGATGGTGCGATTCATCGTCAGGCCCATGCTGGTATTGACAATATTCGTGACGATGCGATCGGGAATTTGATCGGGATTGATTGCATCGATATCCTCGGCATAAGGGGCGGTAATATCCGTGCCATCGACAAAAACCAACGGCGGTTCAAATTTGGCTGTTTGGTAAAGTTCCATTGGGAAAATCCCATCATCCACCAGATCTGCAATCAATGGAATGCCGTAATAATTCCACACCGTGTTCTTTGCATCGATAAAATCCTTGCACGTTATCCAGGCACGCTTGATAACCGCATTGTCCGTATAAGAATAATCTGCAGGCCATCGCATGCCTTCATAGTACACGTTATTCCAGGCGCGTTCCGACCCATAGGCGGTAAAATGGCTCTGCAATTGACCGATGCGAACATATCTTTTTTCGATGCCCTCCACCTGAGCAAAGAGTCGGCCGCCGGGCAGTAAAACAATCGTGTGCAAAAAAATCAAGCTGTATAGAAACAGTCTGTTCATGACCACTCCTATCCGATTCGGCATTTAAAAATTGATCTTGACGCCAAAAAAGATGTCACGGGGATTCAAAAAGGTAAAGGAGTTGATATTTGGCATATCGATATAGGATTTATCTTCCTTGCGTCGATCATTGCGAGCCTGAATTTCCGGATCGTTATGCGGATTTTGTTCAAGAGGATCATAGGCGACTCCTTCTGGTCGATAGTCTCCGATCCGATCATCGCCTTTCTCGACTCCCTCTTCCCAGCTAAAATTAAGAGATGCCATGTAATCTTCATAATCATAGTTATCAGAAAATCCGGCAGAACTGAGACGTTTGGTATTTAAAGCATTGTTTACATCGACATAAAATTGCACCGATGTTCGGGAAAACTGCAGGGTTTTGCTCAGACGAAGATTGAGATTGTGGTAATCCTTCCATTGGACGTTATCCACAACACCGGGTATACTGTTGGGATTATAAGTCGAATAGCTGCCCGCCCGCCAGTTCGCAATAATATTCAAGTTGAGCAATGACAATGGGTGAAAACCAGCGATCCGAATCCCGAAATTCGCCGGCGTATGTAGATCGAGATTCGCCCGAGCATAAGGTTGCGGATGCGGCCTGGATTGATAGGGATTCAAGCGCAGATAATCGCGTTGTTTATTGGGATCTTCATAATAGTATTGCAGACCGAAATATCCGGATGTGGTGACATCGTAGGTATAATTGATAAAACCGGTTAGGTATTGTCCCATCATTTTGGTCAAGCTAAGCTCGAACCCCCGAATGTCCGCATAATTGTTATTGGCCGCTTGATAATATTGCACAGAGCCGTTGATGTTGGTATAATAAATCCAGCCCGGTTGATTGGATACATCCTTGTAATAGGCAGCAATATTGAGCAAGAATGAATTGAACAGACTCTGCGCATATCCCAATTCATAGGCGACTGTTTTTTCCAACTCCATATTTGGGTTGCCGAGATAGGTGACCAGACCATTTGACTCTCTCTGGATGCGAAAACGGTAAGAGGAGAACGGCTCCTGGCGAAAATGACCATAATTGAAGTAGAGCTTGCTATTCTCCGTGATAGGATGGGAAATGCCGAGTCGCGGACTGGTAGTCAGTTGTGCTTGAGTGCTGCCAGTCTCAACCTTATTTTCAAAATCTTTACCATACCCGGCAGACAAATTCTTGTCGTAATCGGATAGTTCAAACCAATCGCTGTTCGGATCCGAATAATCCATCCGGACGCCAAGGTTAGCTATGAAACCTTCGTATTCAAGCTTGTCCTGGAGATAAACACCCACACGATAGGGAAACACATTGTAGCTCATATCCCGGGTCCATGTGCTCATCGATGGGCTTTCGGTTGCCGACTTGATATCAAAGTCATTATAGGTGGCATGAATGCCTGCTTTGATCTGATTTCGGGTGTTGACCTGGCTCGTTATATCAACCCGAAAAGAGGTTGTCGAGTTGACGCTCTTGTCTCTGCCGAGATTCATCCACCCGCCCATGCTCATTCCCTCGATACCGGAAACACTGTAACCATAATAGCCATAAGGTGCCTCATCGACAAAATATCCCGGTACCGGTTCATACTTTTTCGTGGTATCCCGGTCAGCGAGTTGATAAGTGTTGTAGCGATTGCTGTTGTGCTGCAGATTGATTTCATAAAAGGTTGCAGGGCTGAGAATATGGGTCAGCCTCATCCCCAAAATGGTCCGATAAATTGAGCTCGGGCTGTAATAGCCCGGCATATAGAGAATACTGGACCCACTGCTGCTGTTGACCAGATCAGCGATCTCTTCGGTGCTGTTGAGCACCCGACCTGTGGGCGTTGTTTTCCAGTCATAGGGTGAAACCGAATGGGTTTCACCGTACAGGCTGGTTAAAGTGAATTTGACAGAACGGGTAAGATTTGAACTCAATTTGAGCTGGGTATGGTTTTCATCATAGGAATCGCGAGAAAGCGGAAAGATAAACAGGTCCTGTTCACGATAGTGGGTGGCATAAAAACGCAAATCACCCAGTCTGGTGCCGATAAATGGTACAAGCCCGCCGAATCCGGCATCGACAAAATAATCCGGTTCTTTGATGTCACCCTGACGCCGATGCTGCCATTCATACAATCGTTTGGCCCCTTCGGGCGATAAATCGTTGTTCGGATCCTTATCTCTTAACGTTTCAATGGCAACCGCATTCCATCCCTGAAAATTGGGATATTGTTTTTGCATAAAAGAATTCCACAACCCATTTTTAGTTCCGGTAAGGCAGACATCGGGATCCAGATAAGGACGGTTGAAATAGGAAAACGGATCATAAACTGACTTGCCAAAATGTTTCGCTGCGGCCGGACTGTACTGCACCGAAATCGAGGCCGTATAGCGCTCCGCACTGCCTTCCCTGGTAACCACATTGACCAAACCGGAACGCGCATTCCCATATTCAGCATTGAACCCGCCGGTTTGCACCTGAATCTCCTCAACAGAAGCAAGACTGATCGCGGTATAGGGAATATTGGAACGCTCGTCATTCAGGGAGAGGCCGTCGAGCATGAATACCGTCTGATGAGCCCCGCCCCCTCGAACCAGAATGCCTTCACTGCCGCTTTCAATTCCGGCCTGCAAAGTGAGCACCTGGTTCACTGTCTGTACCGGCATACTTTTGATTATTTCTGATTCGATATTCATCTGGCTGTTGGAAATGTCTTTGGTCACGACGGGTCTTTCCGCCACAACCACAACTTCTTGTGTGGCAATCGTCTCGATCACCAGTTGGGCATTTTGTGTGGTGGTCAGATCGATGACGACCTTGACATTTTTGACGATATAATTTGCATAGCCAATCATGGAAAATTTAAGGGTATAGGTACCAGGAGGCACATTGAGAATTGTATAGTGTCCATCCAAGTTGGTTGAAGCCCCCCATGGTGTTCCTTGTATCATCACATTAACGCCGGGCAACGCTTCACCGGTCTCGGCATCCAGCACCCGGCCGCTAATCTTGCCTGTGGTGGCGGCAAAAACAACACAAGGCAGCAACACGAGAACAAATATCAGCAGCTTATCAAAAGTTCCTCTCATGAACCTACCTCCTACCTGGATTCGATGCACAGCACCGGATCTCACAGAAAATCTATCTGAGAGCAATACACAAAGGGTGAAAATCACCCTTTCGCAACCGCATAAAGAATAAGCGATTGAATGGTTTTTTGATTCGGTTAGCACCGAATCTGGATCCTACAAGCGGGTAGAAAGATTAAAACGAAAATCTGGCAGTGAAGCGATTGATGTTTTCAAAAACATGAAACGGAACATAGGAATAGTCCACCTGCAAACCATGTTTTTTAACTCCAATTCCAAAGGAAAAATCAGTTTCATAGTGATTGCTCATGTAACCGGTTCGCAAGGCAAGCCTATCCATCAAGCAGTATTCAGCACCAAAAGAGACATACTCCGGATGTGAGCGGGGATGGGCAGCATCAAAGGAAAGCAATAAAGCATGCCGCCCTTGCACGCCGGGCAAAAAGTCCAGAACATCCATGGAAAGGCCGATATGAAAGGTCAACGGCAGTTGAAAATCCTCTTTTTCGTATCGAACCTCTTGAGAAAAATTTCTTACCGACATACCAAATTTTAAACTCTTGTAGCCGGTTCTATACAGTGTGCCAAAATCGAATGCCAGTACATTAAGACCGTAATATTTTTCCACCACCACAGTATCGTTTTTGCTGTAAACCGGGACAATGCTGTTGCCCAGATTCTGATTCGCACATTTCACCTGTCCACCGACAGCAAACTTGTCCGATAATTCCCGGGCATAAGCCAAGCCGAACATCAGGGCACTGGGGCCTTTCCAGCCTTCAATATCTTCAAAACCTTGCTCATTGTTTGCAACCTGAGTAAAATAAAAATCACCATAGTCAACAGCCTGCAGAGAAAAACCGATTACACCATTCTGGCTCTTCCAGGATCTAAAAGCTGCGGTTATGGAAAAGTAATCGATATCAGCAATCCACTGCATTTGGCTGATGGAAACATCATACGTCGTATTCATGCGGGCCAGACCTGCTGGATTGTAAAATAAAGCCTCACTGGTCGATTCAATGGTAGAAAAAGCCTCTGCCATTGCCGTTGCCCTGGCGTTAGTTTTGACGCTCAGGAACTGAAAGCCGGTCTGAGCCCACTTGTCCTGTGCCAAAGACAAACCACATGAAATCGACAGGATTATCGCAACAAATAGTATCAGCTTTTTCATCGGCCTACCATTCTTTCTTTGATGATCCGGGTTCTGTGCCAACAGAATCCATCGATATCTATTATGTTGTCTTTATTGCATTTGCAGCAAGAACCGTTTCCATTCGCCTGGTGCAAATACCTTGCTGTGTTTATTGGGGATTCGGTGCTTCAGACCGAATCCAGGGATGAATAGTTCCGCTTAAAAAGCACAGCAACCCGATACTCCCCGAACAGCATTGCTTGCCTGTTGAATCGATAATCCATGTTTTTGTGCAAACAGAGCCTTTTTTGATTTGATTTATTAAATGAAATCCAGCAACAGGGTGCATCCTTATTAAGCTTAGCCTATTTGCTGCAAAAAGTCAAGATTTATTTTAGCAACATCCTTCTTATTTAGTTTATTTATAGTGGTTTATGGCTTTTTATCTTTCTCCAGATTCGGCCATAATCTTCAACTAGGGAAAATGGATTTCCCGCTCTTTTTCTGCAGATATTTTATAGCGCTTGCTTTGATTGTCGCAAATCAATTCCAGAGTAAAGTCGGTATTTCCTTTTGCGAAGATTCGATAGGAAGGATCACCCGCTTGCCGCGCTTGTGCCAACAGATCGGCGCGAAAAGCGCAATCCGGTCCCCAGCGGAGATTCTTGATCCCGTGTTGGTCATTGCGGTGCAGAACCCAGCGAATCAACTGCTCTGGAGCGTTGACCTGGACGCCGATCACATTTTCGATCAGCAAGGCGATGGTGCTCAGGCCCGTCCATCCGACGAAATCGACCCGGCTGCGATTGCTGGGATAGTAGAGGGTGGCCTGATGGTAGCTCTCATACAGCATTCCATATGAGATAGTGGTGAGATAGATCGCCAACAAATGGTTTTCAGCAATCTCTGTGGCTTGTTGCGTGAGGCCATTGGCATCCAATCCTTTGATGACCATATAATTCATCGGCGGATAAACCGAGCCGCGCCAGAAATCGCCGTGCGGGGAATAGTCGATGGAATGTTTGCCCAGGGTTGGGATGCGGTGCGGCGTGTTGAAATTGGTCGGATCCTGTAGAGCGGCGAGCAAGCCGGCGACATGTTTTTTTTCGGCAACCCGGGCCAAGAGCGGCCAATAGCCGGCGATGCTCCAGTGGTTGATCGGCAAAATATCGCGGATCAGATCGCCATAGAATCGATCATCGTCGTTCCACATCATCGAGTTGATGGCCCGGGACAGAAAAACGTGTTCGCGTTCATATTTTTGTGCCAATTTCGGCTCGCCGCATTGCACGGCCATCTTGTTCAGCAGGTAGGCGTTCAGAGCTTGCTGTGCGGTCAGATCGATCAGCCGCGTGCCGAGCGGTCGATTGCTCATGCCGTTGCCTGCATAGCCGCTGGTATAGGGTCCCGCTTGCGTGCCGTGCAGTCTCTTGACAGCACCATAAAAGCGGTCCAGCACCGGCAATATTTGCCGCAACCGGTCGAGATCGCTGGTTTGCAGATAGTACTGCCATTCCGCCCAGGCAAAAATCGGCATCTGGATGCGGTTTTGATTCGGCTCATCCAGGATTAAAGGGATTGTGCCGTCTGGTTCCTGCAGAGCATAAAAAGCGTCCAGGCCATCCATCGGGTGATCGATCTGTGGATGGGCGTTTTGCAGGTATTTGCCGAATCCCGCCACAAACGCCTGCGCCCAGGAAGTCAGGGTTCCAGCCTTGCGGCAGTCGCCGATTGCCCAGCCGGCCGGCGTCTGGATGCGGTTCATGTCAGCCAACCGCCATGTTTCGTAATAGAGAGCAATCCATCCTGGCTCGTCCGCCAAAACAGGTTCTGGTAAATTGGCTCGCCAATCTTCCGGCTGGCTGTAAATCGGCGAAAATGATGCAAAAAATACCACAAAAAGTCCGGCGCTGCAAATCTTTCCTATTCTTTTCCGCAAAGCTCAAACCTCTTCTGGTGTAGGACAAAATCCTCAAAGATCTGTATTCCACGCCTATGGCAACAACGTTCCAAAACACCTGGTTGAAAAAGGCGCCAAAAAGATAAAAAAAACCGGACCGATCGATCAAGATCGGTCCGGCCGATTGCTGGTCCAAAAGAGAGTTATTTGACGAACAGCATTTTTTTGGTCAACATCTGGCCGTTGACATTGAGGCGGTAATAGTACATGCCTGTCGCCTGCATGGTGGCATCAAAAGTCACGGAATGCGACCCTGCCGTCATCTGGTCATCGACCAATTTGGCCACCTGGCGTCCGGTGATGTCAAAAACCGTCAATTCGACGCTTCCGTCATTTTTAAGAGTAAACGGAATAGTGGTCGTCGGGTTGAACGGGTTCGGATAATTCTGGCCGAGCTCAAAATCGATCGGCAGAGTTTCCCGATCTCTGACGGAAACCGGATTGTAGACGAACTTGTAGATCACATAGCCGTTGTAGACGCCAGAATAGGCGGTGTTGCCGTCCTGGCTGAAGGCCACACCGCGAGGTCCGGTATAGTTGGATTCGCCCGGATCCGGCATCATGGTATAGCTGTACTCTTTCTTTTCGAAATCAAAGGCAACCAGGCTGTTGATCTTCTGATCCGGACCAGCCGGGGCATAGGCAGCATCCTGCGAGATCCACAATTTGCCGTCTCGATCCCAATCCAGCGCCGTTTTCATGGTCTTGAAGATCAATTTGCCCTTGTTGTCGCTGTACAGGCTGTCGGTGTATTGGTAGGTGATATAGTCGGTGGTCGTGTGGATCTTGATGGGGTTGGAATTGTCACCGATATCGCCCACATAGATCGCCGAACCATCGGAATTGACCTGGATATCGCGCGTGTAGGAAGGCACGTTGGTCAGCGTGTACTGTGCGGCCAACGAATAGTCCGCCGGATCGATAACCAGGATCGGGTTCGTGCCCACCACCTGCCCGGTATAGATAAAACCTTCGGAGTCAATTCCCACACCAGCCACACTGCCAGCAGGCATGGCATAGGCAGCAAGGACTTCATAGGTGTCGACATCGATATTGATGAGGCGACCGCCGCGGCAATAGACGATATTGCCATTCGGGTCGACCTCGATACCGCGGGCATTGGTGTTGGTCGCTAACCAGGCAGCAGAGCCATCCGCACCTGCTCCAGGAACCAACAGCGAGTCGATGGTTTTGACCAGGTTGCCCTCGGCATCGATGATGCGGATCGGATCGTAGTAATTGGCTGACCACAGACGGTCGTACTTGTCAACGGCCACACCGTGGCTTCCGTGCGACGAATCGAAAATCGCCACATATTCCCAACCCGAGGGAACCTCTTTCCACTCAGATACCGGGCCCATCGCGGTCTTGACGTATTTGTACACGACGTTGCCGTTAAAACCACCAACATAAGCGGTTTCGCCGTCTTCGCTGAAAGCAACACCACGAGGACCGTTATATTTGTCTTCGCCTGGATCGGGCATCCACACGTATCCGTACTGTTCGGTGCTGAAATCGAACACCACGAGCGCGTTGACCAGCTGAGGTGCGCCGACAGCGGCATAGGCATCGTCCATCGAAACCCACAGACGCCCCATCGGATCCCAGTCTAGAGCGGTTTTCTGAGCCGAAAAGATGGTATCGCCATCGACGTCGACGAAAAGGCTGTCGGTATTGACGTAGGTGATATAGTCCTCTGTCGTATGAACCTGAATGCCATCCTTTGAGCCTGAAATATCACCCATGTAGATGGCCGAACCATCATCGCTGACCTGCAGATCGCGAGTGTAACCCGGGACATTGGTCAGTTGGTATTGACCGGCCAAAGAATAGTCGGCCGGATCAATAACGAGAATCGGATTTGCGCCGACCACTTGTCCGACGTAGATAAAACCATCCGCATCGATAGCCGGTCCCGCCACACTGCCGGCGGGCATCGGATAGGCAGCGATCACATCATAGCTGTCGACATTGATGTTGATCACCCAACCGCCGTTGGCATAGACCATATTCCCGTTCAAATCCACTTCGATGCCGCGCGCATTGGTGTTGGTCTTGCGCCAGCCGGCAGCGCCACCTTCGCCCAGTCCAGGCACCAGCAGCGAGTCGATGGTCGCAACCAGGTTGCCGTCGGCATCCATAATGCGGATCGGATCGTAATAGTTGGCTGACCACACGCGTCCGTATTTGTCGACAGCCACACCGTGGCAACCGGCAGCGGAATCAAAGATCGCTTCATAAGCGTATTCGATGGTCGCTTCTTTCCACTCGATAGCCATCGCGGGCACGGCGACGAGCAGAACCAGTACGGTAACAAAAAGTTTCTTCATCTTTCCCTCCTCGGTTCATTTTTAAGTTGTTTGATTGAGCAAAAAAAAGATGGATCCGCTCACCTCCTTTCCGATTTAATTTCGTCCGTAGTAGGGTGCTCCTTGCTCAAGCATGTTTATTTTCCACAATTTGAAGGTCTCTGACGGCTCGCTGCCAAATTTTTGAATTGCATAGAGAAACACATCGTTTCCCCAGGTAATCGACTCGTAAGAGACCACCGTCCCGGCAGGAGAACCGAGCAAATTGGAATAGACAGCCTGGTGACTGCCGTCAGATTCGCGATAGCGGAATAGACCGTTGTGATGAGTGGTGCCGAGAAGCATATCACCGCTGGCGGAAAAGGTGATCGATTTGATCTCTTTTCCCTCGAGCCAATCAGAAGCCGTTAGTGACAGCACTTCTTCAGGTGCACCGAGCGCTTCGCCCTGAATCTGACACTTCCATATTTTTTGTTCCTGGCTGGCAGCGTTGTAGGCGCCGGCATAGACATAACCATTGAAAACTCGAACAGGGCCGAGATTGGCCGGCAGTTGCATCGCATCTGCGCTTGTGCCGTTGGGTCTGACCAGCATCAGATAATTGGTGCCAGCCACCCAACCGTTGTCGGCTTCATCAAAATCGAATCCCATAGGTGCCTTGCCAACGCTGATACGCGACTCTTCAGTGCCGTCGGGTTTGAAACGCGCCAGGATGCGTACGCGGGGGGGAATAACGAAACTCATGTAGAGGAGATTGCCCGGGCCCATTTTCATGTCGTTGCCGTTGATGATGGGTTTGGCAGCCCATTCAATGGTTTCGCCCAAGGGATCGATTTTTTTAATCATGTTCGCGCGCATTCCCACATAGACATTCTCATCAATATCTGCAGCCACCCTGATCCCGATATCGGTGGAGACAAACGTGCCGTGCTCCTGCACAGTGGGAATGATTTTCAAATAGATCAAATCGGTAAAAAATTCCGAGCCGAACACGGTGGTGCGCAAGCGCACGCTGTCGCCGATGGCGTTTCCTGGCGCCAACACCTGCACCTGTGTGGCTGAGGCGTTCAGCACCTGCGCACGAAAATCGTTAAAGTAGACAAAATTTTCTTCCGCTACTGCAGAAAAGTTTTGCCCGCTCAGGGTCACGACCGAAAGGCCTGCCATGATGCTGCCGTTATATGTCGGCTGTGCATTGACCTCGCTGATGGTCGGTGCCGTCGTTCCTTCGGCATTGGGGTCAAAGACACTGTCCGGATAGTCGTTTTCGCATCCGACGAATACCAGCAGTGCCAGGCCCAGACTGAGCAAAAGTCTCACGGCATTGTCAATCGTTTTCATAATAGGTTTTCCCTCACATTTTTCCCCTTATTCGAAAGCGACCGAATCGTCCTGGTCGATGTTGCATCACCTCCCGATTGCGGTGTACGGAGGCATCGGGGTTTGTCGACCGGTCGGCCGAACGGGATTATAATCGACGGCAATCGCTGCCGCCTGTTTCTTACAAGGATAGACGTACCGAAATCCTGCTGATATCGTCGAACACATCAAACGGCGAATAGCTGTAATGAATGCCAACGCCGTATTTTTGCACGCCGAATCCGGCGGTCAACCCATAATCATCCTGATTGCCGACATAGCCGGCACGCAGAGACAGAATGTCCAATAAATTGTATTCGCCGCCGATGCTGATATATTCGGGAAAAGAACGCGGATGCGCGGCATCGATCGACACGATGAAGGATTGTCCCTCCAGGTCAAACGGAAGAAAGTCGAGCACATCGGCGGAAATACCGATGCGAAAGGTCAGCGGCAGTTGAAAACTCTCTTTTTCATATTCGACTTCATTGGAAAAATTGCGCACCGACATGCCGAAGACCAGGCTTTTGAAACCGGTGCGATAAAAGGTGCCGAAATCGAACGCGGCCACGCTCATATCGAATTTTTCCGACGTCAGATCCTCTTCGGTGATGTCATCATATTTCATCTGTTCGTCGACAACGACCGTATGCGAACCGAGATCTTGATAGACGGCTTTGACGGTGCCGCCTATGGAAAATCTATCGGTAAGCGAATTGGCGTATGTAACACCGATGGCCATGGCGCTGGGAGAAAAAACACCGGTGTCTTCATAGCCGATTTCCAGCTGGCGACTGAACGTGGTGCCCAGAAAGTCGCCATAGTCCACCGACACAAAACTGATTCCCAATACGCCATAGAGACCGCGTTTCGGCCGATAGGCGAGGGCGCCGGCAAAATAGTTGATATCGGCGATCCAGGTCATCTGGGATGCGGTGAAATCCAGGGTGGTGTTGAACAGGGCCATACAGGCCGGATTGTAAAAGATGCTGCTCGCGCCGGCATCGATGGTCGTATAGGCGTCGCCCATGGCCGTCGCTCGGGCATCGATGCCAACGCTGAGAAATTGCATTCCGGTTTGCGCCAGCTTTTTCTCCGCCTGTACAGCCGGAATGGAGAGGCCAAGCGCCAAAACCGCTATCAACGCAATGTGCGTGATTCTCTTCATCTCAAAGCTCCTCAATGAACTTGGTTTCTCTCTCATCAACGGATAACGACGAACTTGCGAATCGCTCTTTGACCATCCGGCGTTTCAAAAACGGCGATGTAGATGCCGCTGACCACCACCTGGCCATAGTCGGTGTTCGAATTCCAGGCGTGATCCCCGCTGCCGTCGGTGTGCTCGATGGTCTTGATCAAGTCGCCGCGCTCCGTATAGATCCGGATGGTACATTGCCCGGGAATATCGAGAAAAGCGATTTTATCCGGCTCGCCGGGGTATTGCAGTTCCTTGTTGCGGGCGATAAACGGATTGGGCACAACGCGGATGTCTTCCAGGCTGGCGCCTGCCTGCCGCTTCAAGCGGGCCGGCTCGATGGTTTGCGTCCAGAACAAGCTGCTTTCCTGTTTCTGTGGGCTGTCATCGACGCTGACCACATAGTAATAATAGGAGACTTGACGGATCGGCGTGGTGTCTTCAAAATTGTTGACCACAGGATTGGCGGTACCTTCACCGCATTCAAAAATCATTTCATAGGTCGTATCCGGTTTGGCGATGGCGCGATAAACCCGATAGCCGCCAAAATTCGTTGCGCTCTCGGCGCTGTTCGACCAGCTGAGGAAAATGCGATCGCCGCCGGAATTCACCTCAAAAAGATCTGGTGGTGGGGGCGGGGTAACCAGGGAATAGCCGCTGCTGAAATTCTGTCTGGCCTTGCTGAAAACCTTGAGCAGTGAGTCTTCGCCGGTCATCACCCAGGCGTTCTTGAATTCATCCTTGTTGGTGGTGGTCGAACCATCCGGCAGGTTATAAGTGGCGCTGCTCACCTTGCCGCTGTATTCGTCGTACCACTGTTTGCCGATATCTTCGCACATCTGTCGGTTGAGCCCATTGACTCCTTCAGCCATGACGATGTGAATGCTGTCGCCTGGCGCCAGGGTGTAAGGTCCATAGCCGATACAATTGGAAAAACCACCCGGGGTGCCTTCCAGTTTGTCCGGATATCCGCTGCCGACCTGCTCATAATGGCGGGGTTTGCGATGGCCGCGGGTGATCCATTGCCACTCCAGGCGCATCTGTTCGCGGTCAAAAGCGCTGTTGGCTCGGGTCGGCGGATCATCCGACTGCTGCCAGGTGGTGGTGGCCGGTTGGCGCGGATTGTCGGTCTTATCGCTGGCAGACTTGTCGGCGTGCAAAGTGATGGAACCGACAAAACCCGGTGTACCCAGGCGGCCGGTCTTGTGGGTGATGTCCGGTGAACCGATCACATCGTATTGCAGCCCCGAGTGTCTGCCCATCCAGGCGTAAGTGCAGCGCATGGAATCGGCACCGGCAACACCATTGAGATAGTCCTCATAGTCACCCGGATAGATATAGGGGCCTTCGCTGTCTGAAGCTTTGAACTCGCCCAGATTCTTCAGCGTCTGGTTGATGCCCCAGCGAGCGCTGTTGATGGCCCAATCTGTACCTTCACGAGCGCCGACATAGCGATACTGATAAAAGAACCACACATCGGTCAGGGTTTTACCCGGCATTTCGATTTCGGGATCTGCATCGATGTTACCGGTATTTTTAAAGACATAATCATAGATGAAATAGGTATCGTGCTCTTTCTGCCCCCAGGCATAAATGCGCCGGGTCATGGTCACGCCGATGCTGGTATTGACGACATTGTGGATCACGCGATCGGCGATAAGATCGGCATCGACCCCATCCAGGGCTTCGGTATTGATCAGTTCTGTGACCTGTGAAAGGCCATCGACCAGGACACTGGGATGATCGTAACGGCCATAAAGCTTGAACGCTATCGGGATGGTTTCCCGCTGGGTATCCCAGACGCGCGGACCACAATGCACCACTTTGTTTTCATAGGTCAGACCGCCGTATTGGGGATGATCGGTAAAATTGGTGGTGCCGATCCATAGCGCCTTGGCTGCCTGGTGATCCTGATTGGCATAGAGAGCCGGCCATTCCAGACCTGTCTGCTGAATCTTGAGAAAAGCTTCTTCGGGTTCGCAACCGGGCTCAAAATACCAACTCTGCAGCGTGCCGATTTTGAGCTGTAAAACTGCCTGCGCCAGCACCCGGCCGGTCGAAAAAGCCAGCAAAACCGCCAGTACGGCCATCCAAACAACGCTCGTCATTGGCTTGTGAACTGAATGTCTCATTTCCAGATTCCTTTATAAAGGGTGCGATTAAAAATCGATTTTGATCCCGAAAAAGATGTCGCGCGGATTGAGATAATAGAGCCATCTGAGATTGGGATTGTTGATGTACGATTTGGTCTCAGCCCGTTGCTTGTTGCGCGCGGCAATTTCTGCGTTTTGTGCTGCAATAGCCGCATCGTCGTCGGGATTGTCGAGCAGGCGCTCAAAGGGATCGTAGGCGACGCCGTCGGGCCGCAGATCACCGTACTTGTCGTCCCCATAGTCCAGACCGTACATGCCGTAACCGCCGAGATGACGGCCGACTTCCCGATCCCAATGCAGCGAATTGAGGTAATCGCGCCGATCGTTGCCGCCGTAGGAAAATGCATAGGTCGAGAGAATCTTGGTGTTGAGAACATTGTTGATGGTCATATAGAGCTCAAAGTTCATGCGCTTGACATTGACCCGTTTGCTGATGCGCATATCCATGTTGTAATAATTCGGGTATTTGGTGTTGTTGTTCACGCCGGCCACGGTGCCGCCGCCGGTCCAGGTGTAGTAACTGCCCTGACGCCAGTAGAATTGAAAACTGGTGATCCAATCGGCGAGCGGATTGCACCGGTAAACTTTGGGACCAAAGTTCATCGGCGTTCGCAGAGCGATATTGGCTTTGAAATAGGGCCGCGGAATCGGTTTGATCTGGTATTCGTTCAAGCGGTCATATGCGCGTTGATCAGCGCCGTTTTCATAGACCTCACGCCGGCCAAAGTAGCCATAAGTGCTGACCATATAGGTGTAGTTGATTAAGCCGGTTATCCATTCCCCGACCCGACGCTCCAACGATACTTCAAAACCGCGGATATCCTCGTAATAATTGGACGAGGCGCGATAATAGCTGACCTTGTTGTCCGAACTCTGAAAATAGACCAGGTTCGGTTGATCCGAAATATCGCGATAGTAGGCAGCCAGGCGCAGGAGGAACTGGTTGTAGATATTGTGCTCGTAGCCAAGCTCATAGGCCACGGTTTTGCTCAGATCGAGGTTGGGATCGCCGATCTGACTCACCGAATTGTCGGTGAAACGCCGCACCGTATAGAGGCGTTCGGCAACCGGCATGGAACGGAAGTGACCGTAATTGAAATAGATTTTCGAATTGACCGTGATCGGATGCGAGATGCCCAGACGCGGACTGATGTAGACCTTGGATTCGGTATCCTTCTTCTCGATCGCTTCTTCGAGTTCTTGATTCCATTGCGAGGAGAAAAACGCGCGGTCATAGGTGGCCAGGTCGTACCATTGATCGTTGGCATCCGAATAATCGACTCGCAGACCGAGATTGGCAATCATGCCCTTGAACTCGATCTTGTCCTGCGCATAGATGGCACCGCGGATCGGATTCTTGTCCCAGATCGACCAGGGCCGTCCAGATGGCAACGTGATATCGATCGACCCGTATTCCACCTGGTGGTCGTTGTAGACCAACTCGATGCCGCTCTTGATCTGGTTGTTGTCGTTGACCTGGCTGGTCAGATCGGTGCGAAAAACGGTGGAGTAGATCTTTGAATAGTCGCGCGAATTGCTCATGCCCACGCCCATGCGGATACCGTTGATACCGCTGCTCGGCAAGGGCTGGAAACCGTAAGGAGCCTCATCGAGCCAGTAATCGTTGCCGATAGTGATGGCCGGCGAGGTGTCGCGCAATCTGGCCGGCTCGGTGCGGTAGAGAACCCCGGTGCGTTCGAGAGAAACTTCGTAAAAGGTCTTCGGGGTCAGTGTATGCGTCATTTTGGCGGCAAACATATGGTTATAGATATCGGTCGGACACCAATAGTCGGTGCCGTAGACGATGGCATCCTGGTAGGTGTTGCCGTAGACGAGGCTGGCCAGGCCATCCGTCGAGCGCAGATAACCGGAAAGCCCATTGTTGTTGTTGTTAAGCGAGGCCACTTCGCCGTAATTGGCGGTCAGCATCAACTTGATATCGCGATTGAGATTGGAGGTCAGTTTGAGCTGGGTGGTGTTGTCGCTGTAATATTCGCGCACCAGAGGAAAGAGAAAATATTCGCGTTCGCGTTTGTGGGAAACATAAAAGCGCAGATCGCCGAGTTTGTCGCTGAGGTAGGGTAGCGGCCCGCCGAAACTGCCGTCAAAGATCCAGTCCGGATCCTTGATATCGCCCTGTTTGCGGTGCTGCCAGCGATAGACCCGCTGCGCTCCCCAGGGAGTCAGATCGTTGGTGGGATCGTCATCGGTCAAGGTGCGGCGGGACACTTCGTTCCATCCATCAAAAGCCGGATACTGATCCTGCATATGTTCATCCCAGGCGCCGTTGTTGGTACCGGTCCAGCATACGGCATCGTCGAGATAGGGCCGGTTCCAGAATGACATCGGATCATAAGGCGAGATATCGAAATGTTTCTGCGCAGCCGGGCTGTGTTCATAGCGGAATGATCCGGTATAGCGGTCGCGCTCGCCCTCTTTGGTGACCACATTGACCACACCGCTGCGCACATTGCCGTATTCGGCGTTAAAACCGCCGGTTTCGACCTTGACCGCCTGCACCGAGCTGAGAGCCAGATTGGTGATCGGCTGGTTGGTGCGTTCGTCGCGCATGGTGACGCCGTCGAGCATGAAAGCCAGCTGATCGGCACCGCCGCCGCGCACTTCCAGGCCAACAATGCCGGCCTGCACACCGACCACCTCGGAGACGCGCTGGATCGGCAGCACTTCGACCTGCGAGGCTTCGATATTGACCTGGCTGGAGGAAATGTCCTGCACCACCACCGGCCGGGTTGCGACCACTGTCACTTCCTGACCGGAGATCACCTCGGTTTGAATCCTCATATCGATGCGGGTGGTCAATTCGATGTCAACGCGCACGTTCTGTACGGTGTAGGGAGAATACCCGATCATGGTCGCCCTTAACGAATAAACACCAGGCTGCACGTTGAGTATGACATAATTGCCGTCCAGATTGGTAGCCGCCCCCATGGTCGTCCCCTCGATCACCACATTGACCCCGGGTAAAGGCTCACCCGTCTGCGCATCGGTCACCTTGCCAGCGATCTTGCCGGTAGTCGCCGCCAACAACAGAGACGGCACCAATGCCATTACGAGCAACAGAGATAGCCACGATCTCATTGCATAACCTCCAAATTTAAGGATGGAGAATGTGATTTTCAGGCAAGCTCATCGCGTCAGATCCGAACTGTTTGTGGGTCGCCGGGCAAATCCTTTTCACCCGTTCGGTTTGTCGTTGACCAGTCGCGAATATTTCGAAAGATACGATCGGAAAAATTGGGTATGTCAGAGAATCAATACAAAATACAGGTAATTATAGCTTAGTCCTTTTCGAGCAAAAAGTCAAGATATTTTTTAGGGAAATAAACCATAAGTTCATAAAAGCAGGTATTTTATAACCGATTAATGTTTTAGTTTTTTTAGTCAAAGGCCATTCTAGATAAATTTCATAAAAGAAATCGACAGGAATATTAAATTATTTCATATCAATGGGGTGTAATATCTAAATAATTATTGTGTTTTTTTGGCAGAAGCACGTTTTGTGGAGTTCGTAAGAATTGGAAATGGAGCCGACGTTCCATCAGATCGCCCCGGTGCAGGCATGACAAGAAGGCCTGCGCCAAACTTGGGTCGTCGCTGCAGTCGATGGACAAGAAGGGGAACAAGATCCGAAGGTGATATCCTCCGGATCTTGTTGGTTTAGAGGATAAAAAGCATTTCTGAATATTTCGGCAGCGGCCAAAGCGAATCATCGATCAGCTGTTCGAGCGCATCAGCCGGAACGCGCGCCTCCGCCAGCAGGCTGACCACATGATCGCCGACTGCCTTGGCGCACTGAGAGAGGTCGTCGATGCTCTGCACCCTGACCAACTCACTGTTGAGCTGTTCAGTATAACCGGCCAATTTTTCGATTTGCTCCTGGATCTCGCGCAGCAACGCTACTTCCCGGACAGCGGTACCATCGCCGAGCACCTCGCGCAATCCCTTGATCACCTGCAACAATTGCGTTTCATAGGCAAATGCAGCAGGCAGGACAATGGTTTTCGCCATATCGATGAAAGTCACGACCTCGATTTCTAAAGTCTTGATGTATTGCTCCAGCTTGGTGTGGAAGCGCGCATAGAGTTCATCGGCGCTGAAAACTCGTTGTCTCTCCAGGAGCTCGACATTCTTCTTGGCCAGCAAAGCATCGACGGCATAGGCGGTATTTTTACAGTGGCACAAGCCGCGGCGAATCGCTTCTTCTTCCCAGGCCCGGTCGTAATTGTTTCCCTCGAACAGTACCGCTGAATGAGCATCGATCTTTTTTCGCAGAACCTCGAGCACCGCAGCATTCAGCTCAATGCCCGCAGAAACTCGCTTTTCAATTAAATCGATGGTTTGATCGAGTGCATCGGCAACCGCAGCATTCAGCACCGTATTCGGCAGCGAAACAGACGACGAAGAGCCCACAGCGCGAAACTCGAACTTTGTCCCGGTAAAAGCAAAAGGCGAGGTGCGGTTGCGGTCGGTATTGTCGCGCAGGATCGACGGCAGCTTGCTGATGCCGAGATCGATGATAAAGTCGGTCGCAGTCTGGGCGCGTTTTTTGCCGGTGCGGATGTAATCCAGCGCCTGGCTCAGATGTCGGCCGAGATAGACCGACATGATCGCAGGCGGCGCTTCGTTGGCACCCAGGCGGTGATCGTTGCTCGCCGAAGCGATCGATGCGTGCAACAGATCGCCGTATTCGTGTACGGCTTGTATAACGGCAGTTAAAAAGACCAAAAACTGCAGGTTTTCTTCCGGCGTCTTGCCCGGATCGAACAGATTGTTGCCGTCCGAATCCTCCAGCGACCAGTTGTTGTGTTTGCCGCTGCCGTTGACTCCGGCAAATGGCTTTTCATGCAACAACAAAGACAGGTTCATGCGGTTGGCAATCTTTTTCAATATTTCCATAACCTGATGGTTGCGGTCCGCACCCACATTGGCTTCACCATAGATCAAGGCGATCTCGAATTGCAGCGGTGCCACCTCGTTGTGCCGAGTCTTGGCTGGTACTCCCATTTTGTAGAGCTCTTCTTCGGCTCTGTCCATAAAGGCGAGCACCCTTTCCCGGATCGAACCGAAATAGTGGTCCTCCAAATCTTGACCCTTGGGAGGCTTGGCGCCCATCAGAGTGCGACCGGTAATGCGCAGATCAGGCCGTAGGTTATAAAACGCTTTGTCGAGAAGAAAATACTCTTGTTCGGTGCCAAGAGTCGGAACCACCCGCGTCGCGCTTTGATTGCCGAACAATTGCAGGACCCGCAATGCGGCGCGATTGACCGCTTCCATCGAACGCAAAAGCGGCGTTTTTTTATCGAGCGCTTCGCCGTTGTAGCTGATAAATACCGAAGGAATACACAGAATGCCGCTTTTCGGCCCCTGCATGATAAATGCCGGACTCGATGGGTCCCACATCGTATAACCGCGCGCTTCAAATGTCGTCCGCATGCCGCCGCTGGGAAAAGAAGATGCGTCTGGCTCTCCCTGCACCAGCTGCTCGCCGCGAAAACGCTCCAACGGCTCGCCCTCGTCGAATTCCAGAAAGGAATCATGTTTCTCAGCAGTTGACCCGGTTTGCGGCTGAAACCAATGAGTGAAATGGGTGCACCCTTTGCTGATGGCCCACTCTTTCATCGCATGGGCGACACTGTTGGCAATGGCCATATCGAGCTTGCTGCCCCGACGGATCGTATCGCGCAACTTGCGATAAACATCCTTGGGCAACAGCTCGTGCATCACCTTATCGGAAAACTGGTTGATGCCAAAGATGGACATCGCCCTCACGCCATCCGGGCGGCCTTCAGATTGACCATTCGCGGCAATCTTGAGCATCACCTGCTGTCGCAACGATGACATATTCCCTTCTCCTCTCTTTTTTCGTGGGAGCCCTTGCAACACTCTGATTAAACGAAGATTCGGTGCTGAGCACCGAATCACACAGAAAACCAATCCGATAGAAACGCACAAAGGTTTAAAAGTACGATTTTCGCAACTGCATAAAGAATAACCGATTGAATGTTTTTTTGATTCGGTTAACAACGAGCGCAGGAAAGCCGATAAAGACAATATATGACCTTTTTTTCTATCTTTCAAGATATTTTCTTGGTTTTATTACTTTTTATTGCTATATTTCTTTAATTATTTAAGTAAATATCTAATATATCTTATTAATCAAAGTCCATCCGCCCCAGTCTCTCCCCTTCCGAATGAGATGCACCAAGATTCAAATAAAAATCCGGAAATACTGCCATCCCACTCGGCGTTTTATTTCATAAGTCGATCCACACCAAAAGAGCGTCGGCTGCACCAACGGCCCAGGAGAAGGAATGAAACGCACTCGACTATGGTTTCAAGCTGCACGGCCTTTCTCATTAACCGTCAGCATCATGCCGCCTATCATCGGCGGGTTGATCGCCGCGGTGGAAAATCCTGCTCTGAGACTGCATTTCCCCCATTTTGTGCTGGCCTTGTTGGGATGCGTTCTTGCCCACGCCGGATCGAACATGCTCTCCGACTGCATGGATTTCCGTGCCCATGTCGATCGTCAGGGCACCTATGGCTCCAGCGGTCTTTTAACTGCGAATCTGATGCAACCAGCACAACTGCTGCGCGGCGCGGTGGTAGCCTACGGGATCGCCCTGCTTATCGCAATCTATTTTGTCCTGGTCACTCCCAATGGTCTCGCACTGCTCTGGCTGATCCTGCTCGGCGCGGTTCTCGGAATCTTTTACACTTTCGGCCCGTTCGCATGGAAATACCACGCCCTCGGTGATATCGCGGTTTTCATTTCGTTTGGACCGGCCATGAGCCTGGGCGCTTATTGGGTCCAGACCGGCCGTTTTGCCTGGCCACCAGTGCTCTACATCCTGCCCCTGGCATTGCTGGTCGATGCCATTCTGCACAGCAACAACCTGCGCGATATCGACAACGACAAAATCGCCGGCATCCAAACGCTGCCGATCGTTGTCGGAGCAAAACAAGGACAACGCATCTATGCACTGCTGGTGTACGGTTCATACCTTCTCATTCTGGTTCTCATCATTTTTGCCGGACTCGCCTGGTGGGCTGCCTCGACCTTTATCTCGATACCTCTCGCTCTCCGACTGGGCAAGAAAGTGAAAGCCCAGGCCGAATTGCCGAAACCAGAATTCAGCCGCATCGACGCGGAAACCGCACAACTGCATTCGGTTTTTGGCCTTTTGTTCATCGCAGCGTTGCTGCTGGATCTATGGGTAGGGTAATGAAGATCCGCTTCTATTCTTCCATCGCTCTCGCCGTTGGCCTTTGGGCGATGGTGTTTGTTTGGAAACCGTTCAATTTCTGGATCTTGATGAGCGCCAGCACTTTGCTGTTGATGGCAATTGCGGTCACAACTGGTCGGCCGCTACAGCCCCATGCCAAACCGACGTTTCGCGATTTTTGTTTCGGTGTCGCCGCGGCAGTTCTGCTCTACACCATTTTTTTCGCCGGCCGCCTGTTCCTCGATCTGCTCGCCGAAAGGTGGCCGCTTCTTTTTGGCCGCAGCGAAGCGCAAATTCAGGCCGTCTATGGTGACCGCAACTCGCTGCCGCTGCCCCTGATCGCATTGCTGCTGATTTTTCCGATCGGTTTCGGGGAGGAACTTTTTTGGCGCGGTCTCGTGCAAAAGACATTTGCCGAGCATCACTCGGCCGGCACCGCTTTTATCATGGCCACCTTGCTCTATACGGCTGTCCATCTGGTGACCGGCAATACGGTTTTGCTGATTGCCGCCCTGGTCGGTGGCCTGTTTTGGGGCGGCATCTACTGGAAGACCGGCAATCTGTGGATCCCCCTGATTTCGCACATGCTCTGGGATCCCTGGATATTCGTCTGGATGCCGGTCGCCTGAGGCGCTTGTCGATTGTTTTTTGAATATGAGGTAAGTCTTGTTCAACCAAAAATCGCTCGTTTCAGCAATTCTTCTGTTGCTCGGTTTTGCCAGCGGACAAATCCGGTCATCGACTCCGGTCCTTTCAGAGTTGGAAATCCATCTGCAGTCCGATATCGCCGATCACCGTCTCGATGACTTTTTGTTGATCGAAGCGGCGTTCATCCTCTCTGGAGTCGACCACCCCGATTCGCTCGCTTTTTATCGCCGCTGGTATGACGAGCTGCTGCAAAGTCTGCGCGATTACCACTTCGACTCCGCTGATCGAGTCGGTTCAGCCGCCAAAGTCTTTTCCTATCTGCATGCCAACTGGTTGCTGACCTATCGCGAGCAAGCCACCACCCTGATCGACGTGGTGCGGCGCAGGCAGTTCAACTGTGTTGCCGGCACCATCCTCTTCAATCTGGTCTGTGATGATCTCGGCTGGAGCACTGAGGCATTTGAAACCCCTTCGCACACCTACACGCTGTTTCACAATTTTACCGAGCAGATCGCGGTGGAAAACACAACGCCCATGGGTTTTGACATCATGCGCAATCTGCACGATTATTCAGTTTATTTGCGCCGCTTTTATCCGCAAAACGAAGCTGCGCAGATCGGGTTTGATCGTCTATACGCCTATGAAAATTCAAAAGGCCGGATCATCAACAATACCGAATTGCTCGGCTTGCTGGCTTACAACCGGGCGTACCTGAGCAAAGAAAATCAGGACTACACCACGGCCTACGAGTATGTGCTGCTGGCCCAGAGTTTTAACGCCGACTCCCGCTCGAATGTGCGTTTCGAAGTCTCTCTCTATCAAACCTGGGGCAGAGCTCTATTCGACGAACAAAATTACTCCTTGGCTTTCCAAATCCTCGCCGATGCCACTTTTCGTTATTGGGATAGCGAGGAATTTGCAAAAAACTGCAAAGCCGCTTATTTTCTCTCCATGAATCGTTTTTGGCAAGTCAAGAATTGGCCGGAATCACGCCGGCTGACCGAGGAGCTGTTGGCCCTGGATATCCTCGATTCCAACGACGCCCGACTCATAACCAACCACCTGCAAACATGGCGAAGATACCTGGTGCTGCAGAACAGGACACAGGAGGCACGGGAAGGCGCCACTTTGCTCGATCAATTGATAAAAGAAATCCAATCCGGACAATTCGAAAAAAGGTAGGCGGGCTGAAAAGCGATTGACGTTCACAAGTCATCGGTCTAGTCGGTCGCGGTTGGCCTAGGCCTGACGCTCTTCGACCAGTTCCAATACCTCGGACAAGATTCCGCGCGCCGGTGTGAGGCGAAACACTTCCAGTGCGGCGCGAGCTTTCGTCAAAGCATCTGCAATCACTTTCTTTGTCTGCTGCAGCGTGCCGGTCTCGGTCAACAGCCCGATAACCTGCTGAATGTCCCGCTCATCGAGATTTTTTTGATGGAGAAAAGCGTAGAGCTGGCGGCAAAGTTCAGGTGTTCCATTTTCCAGCGCATGCAGAATCAGAAAGGTCTTCTTGCCCTCTTTGAGATCGCTGCCCACATCTTTCCCCAGAATCTCTTGTTTGCCGACCAGGTCGAGCAGATCATCCTGCACCTGAAAAGCAAAACCGAGTTGCAGGCCATACTGCCGGGCTTGTTTCTGTTCTTCGGGAGTACCCTGCCCCAACAACACTCCCAATTCACAGCAAAGGGCAAAAAGTCTGCCGGTTTTCAGACCGATCATGTTGGTGTATTCTTTGATGGCAACCGAATCGCGGTTCTCGAAGGCTTTGTCATAGGCCTGGCCTTCGCAAACCCCGATGATATCCTCGGCAAAGCGCTGAACTGCGGCAATGGCGTGTGGAGAAGGAACAGAGGAAAGAACCCGAAATGCATAGACCAACAGGCAATCTCCTGCAAGGATGGCGATGCTTTCGTCCCATTGCGCATGAACAGTCGGCCTCCCCCGGCGCAAACTATCGTGATCCATGATGTCATCGTGCACCAGAGAGAAATCGTGTACCAGTTCGATGGCCGCCGCCGCATCGAAAAGAGTCTCAGGGTCACTGCCGACGGCCTCACCAAACAACAACAGCAACAGCGGTCGCAGCTTTTTGCCGCCAGCCGTGACTGCATAGCGCATCGGTTCATAGAGCGAAGCAGGCTCCTGGCTATCGATCCATGCCAGCATTCGGCGATCAATGCTCTCGCGCCAAACATCGATTTTCAAACGGTTCGCTTCTTTCATTGCATTCCTTCGATTTAAGCATCGAGAGCCTACAACCAGATCATCGCGGCCGTCGAGTGATCGGCAGGTCGTGTGGCCGCTCCAGCTTTGCAGAGGACAGCCTTACAAACCTTGTACCCCATCGATATGGCTTTTGGCAAACTGCTGCGGCTGAAAACGCGCGCTCTTGAGAGAGGCCTCTGCCAGATTTGCATCGACAAAAGAAGCGCCGCTCAGATCGGCGCGCTCGAGATGAGCGCTTTGCAGATTGGCATGGTCCAGGTTGGCATTTTTGAGATTGGCGCGTTTCATTCGCGCACGGGAAAGATCGGCATCCCCAAGATCAGCTTCCTCCAGCGAGGAGCCGAACAAACTGATGTGGTTCATGTTGGCGCCGCGCAGAGATGCCTTTTCGAGGTTGCTGTCCTGAAGATTGGTATTTTCCAGCATCGCACCGTCAAGACGGGCGCCGTACAAATTGCAGCCGAACATAAATGAACCGCTCAGGTTGGCGCGGCTGAAGTCGGCCTCTTCCAGATTGGAATTTTGCAAATGAGCATCGGTCAAATCTGCGCCGGTGAAATCAATTTTTCGCATCGACTCGTAGGAGAGATCGATATTGCGCAGATCGAGGCCGGCCATCGATTGACCGCTTCGAATTCGTTCAAGGGCTTGTTCTCGTGTCAATGCTGGCATAAGCTTTCCCCTATTTAAAACTTTTCACTGCGCTCTCCACAGAATCGAACTCTTTAAAGATGGAATCAAGCTTGGTGATTTGGATCGGCCTGCGCAAACGATCGTTGAGATTGGCCAACTTGAGATCACCGCCGCTGCTTCGCAAACTGGTCAGCGCGCTGATCAGCATTCCCAACCCTGAGCTGTTCATCCAGCTCACCTTGGCCATATCGACGACCACGTCGACTGTTTCATTCTCAATCGCCTGGTCAACAGTCTTGCGAAAACGGTCCATCTCGCCGCCACCCATCAATTCACCCTCGAGCTGTAAAACCAATACATCCCCGATCATCTTTTCCGTGACTTGCATATCTCCTCCAGAGATCATTTCTCGATGTCCCTGCAGACCGCCTATTCCACTCGGCGGACCGATTTTGGATCACTCAAAACGCAGAGCAACAATCGGATCCAGGCGGGCGGCCTTTGTCGCCGGATAGACGCCAAAAATCAAACCCACAGCCGAACAAAAGAGCAATCCCAAAACCACTGTCCAGATCGGCACAGCAGCCGGAACCGGTGAAACCAAAGCGACCAATCTGGCCAGCGTCAAACCGAGAACAATGCCGATCACGCCTCCCGCTTCAGATAAGACAATCGCCTCGATCAAAAACTGCCACAGCACATCGCGTCGCTTGGCGCCGATCGACTTGCGGATGCCGATCTCTCGGGTTCGCTCCGTTACCGAGACCAGCATGATATTCATGATACCGATTCCGGCGACCAGAAGAGAAATCGAGGCGATGGCAATCGCCACAATGCGCACATAGCGGGTTAAATTGTCAAAAAATTCGATCAATGTATCGTTGGAAAAAATATCGAAATCGTTCGGTTCGCCAGGCGGCACTTTGCGCACAACGCGCATAACCCCCGTGGTCTGTTCCATCGCGGTGTTGTACAGCTCTGCACTTATGGCCTGAACCGTGATATTCAGCGAACGCTCTTTGCCGAACACTTTGATGAACGAACCGATCGGGATCACCACATAGGTATCGCGCGATTGGCCGAAAGTGCTGCCGCGCGATTGCAAAACGCCAATCACTTCAAAGCGTCGGCCGCTGATTTTGATCTCTTTTTGCAGCGGATCATCATAGGGGAAAAGCTGCCTGGCCACATCGGCACCGAGCACCACATATTGCCGATTGTGATCAACGTCCTGCGGGGTGATGAAACGGCCATCGCCGATTTCATAGCCGTTGTTGTCGATAAACTCTGGCGTACCACCGCACACGCTGATGATCGGCAAAGTTTTGTGTTCACCGTGCCGGAGCTCCTGGCCTCCCATCCAATATTCTGCGCCGACGCTCTTGGCTGCAGTGACGTGCTCTTTGACCGCTTCGTACTCTTTCAGGGTGATGTTTTTCCGATTGCGGTACTTGCGGAACATATCGCCGCCGGTGTGAATCGCCGGAAATTTTTGCACCTGAAAGACGTTCGAGCCCAACGCCGTAACCTGCTCGTGAATGCTCTTGCGCAGGCCGGTTATGAGGGATTGCATAGTAATAATCGTCATAACACCGATAATTATTCCCAGCAACGTCAATATGGAGCGCATTTTATTCGCGCGCACCGCCGTCAGGGCGATTGGAATGTTTTCAGCCAGTTGCACAACCCACCTCTAGCTTTGATCACCCTTCGTTGTGTTTGCACTATTCATAGCGCAACGCCTCGATCGGGTTGAGACGCGCCGCCTTGCTCGCCGGATAGATCCCAAAAAAAAGACCGATCGCAAAAACAAAACCAAGGCCGAGAAAAACCACCCACAGTTGAATCGATGCCGGCAACGGCGTGGTCACCGAAATCACCTTGGCCAATCCGATCGCCAAAACAACTCCTATGGTCACCCCCAGCGCACAAATCATCACCGATTCGATGAGAAATTGCAGCAGAATATCCCCGCGCCGGGCGCCGACCGCTTTGCGCACACCGATCTCGCGGGTCCTTTCGGTGACCGAAACCAGAAGGATATTCATGATGCCGATGCCGCCGACCAAAAGAGAAATCGCCCCCACCCCGATCGCCACCGCCCACAAGACACCGGTGAGCCGCTGATAGGTGTCCTGCAAGGCGACTTGTTTGTTGACGGCAAAATCGTTTTCCTTGTCGCCGCTCAATCCCCGAATACGCCGCATCAAACCGGTCAATTCGAGCTCCGCCTCATCCAGCAGTTCGGGTGATTTGACCTTGACCGCAATCTCCACCGACCGAAATTGCGCTCCGAAACGAGACTGGAACGCACCGATCGGGATATAGGCATACGCATCGAGATTGTTGCCGAAAAAGGTCCCCCGTTTTTCGCGCACTCCGATGACGCGAAATTTGTGACCGCCAAGGGTAATGCGCTTGCCCAGCGGATCGGAGTTGGGAAACAACTTTTCGGCAATTTCACTGCCCAGCACCACTACCGGCCGATTGTGGCTGACATCATTGGCAGTTAAAAAACGGCCGTATTCAGGCACGAAACCCGCGGTGATCAAATATTGTTCCGTGGTTCCGACGATGATCGCGCCCTCGAGTTGATTCTCCTGAAATTTGATCGGCCGATTGGTATACAAGGTCGGTGCTACTGCTTGCGCCAACGTCGACAGGTCAGCGAGTTTTTCAGCCTCTTTGACCGTGATGTTGCGGCGATTCCGATAAACCCAGAAAGAGTTGCCCTCCATCATCCAGGGGAATTTTG
The DNA here is from genome assembly GCA_029565675.1 of bacterium. GTDB lineage: Bacteria > Zhuqueibacterota > Zhuqueibacteria > Residuimicrobiales > Oceaniaggregativiventaceae > Sulfursilanivivens. The sequence goes on along the minus strand of JAKQNP010000002.1, from coordinate 41,031 downwards.
CGATATACAGAGTATCGCTTCCCAAAGAACTGATCTGATTGGTAAACGCTTTGTTCAACCCCTGGATCAGCGCCACGATGGTAATCACAGTCGTCACGCCGATTATGATGCCCAGAGTGGTCAAAGTCGAACGCATCTTATAAGAGCGCAAGGCATCGAAGGCGATTTTCATGCCTTCCCAGATAGCGATCACAATTTTCATAGATCAGTCCGTTTGATTCGGCACACAAACAACCTGTCGCTGCACAAGCCAACAACAGGTGCAACTCAATGGCCGCCGTTGGCGGCTTCATCGCGTTCGATCAGTCCGTCGCGCAGACGCACGATGCGGTCGGTATGTTCAGCAATATATTCTTCGTGGGTAACCAGGATGATGGTGTTTCCCGCTTCGTGCAACCCTTCAAAGATTTCCATGATCTCATCGCCGGTTCTGCTGTCGAGATTGCCGGTCGGTTCGTCGGCCAGAATAATCGATGGATTGTTGACCAAAGCGCGGGCTATGGCAACCCGCTGGCGCTGCCCGCCTGACAGTTCGTTCGGTTTGTGATCCATGCGGTCAGCCAAGCCCACACTTGCCAAAGCATCTCTGGCTTGCGTCCGCCGTTTGGCTGCCGGCAAACCGCGGTAAATCAATGGCAATTCGACGTTTTGCAGAGCATTCGCACGCGGCAAAAGATTAAAGGTTTGAAAGACAAACCCGATCTCCCGATTGCGAATCTCCGCCAATCGATCATCGTCCAAATCGCTGATCCGATTGTTGTTGAGCAGATAAGAACCCGAAGACGGAGTATCCAGGCACCCCAGGATATTCATCAAGGTCGATTTTCCGGAACCTGAAGGACCCATGATCGCCACATATTCGTTGTGATCGATGTCCATTCTGATACCTTGCAGCGCAGTGACTGTAACTGTTCCGACTTGATAATTTTTGGTGATGTTTTCCAATTGGATCAACATAGAGTCCTCTCTCAATCTGACGGCTTGCGATAGCCGAGATCTTTTTTGACCTTTACACGGCTGCCTGCTTGCAACTGGCTCGACAAGGCTCTATAATTACCCGATACCACTTTTTCACCTTCCTGTACTCCGCTGATGATTTCGATACTGGTATCGTCGCTGATACCGGTCTCGACCTTGGCCATGCGCACCGAATCTCCCTCGACCACAAAGACGACTTCTTGTGTATCGGTCTTTCCTTCACCCGACAGTGACGGGGATGCAGTCGGCGAATTGGCAGCGCTGTCCTTTTTCGCCTCCCGGGCTGTTACACATTGTATGGGGAGATACAAAACACCGGAGCGGGTTTCGGTGGCAATATCGACGGTAGCCGACATGCCCGGCCGCAATTTCGCATGCCCTTCGATCACCGCCGTCTTGACCTCGAAATTGGTCACCTGCTCCTGGGTCCCGCGGCCGCGGGTGGTTGCCATGTGAGCAATCTCCGACACCCGACCCGGCAGAATGGTATCCTGGATCGCATCGACCTCGATTCGGCATTCGTCGCCGATTTTGACAAAAACCACATCGTTTTCATCGATCTCGGTCAAAACTTCCATGCGGCTGAGATCGGCCACATTGAGGATGGGATCGGCTTGAAATTGCGATCCGGTTACGATCTCACCCACCTCTTTGTAGCGTTTGATCACTGTGCCGTTCATGGGCGACAACAACCGGGCTTTGCTCAAATCATCTTTTGCCTGGCGCAACAACGCCTCCATCTGCCGTACCGCACTTTCAGACGACAACAAGCGCGCTTCCGCCGCATCCAGGTCTGCCTGCGAGGTCAGGTTTTTATCAAACAAGTCTTGAATACGCCTAAAATCGGCGTTCGCCTTCTTAAAATCCGCTCGCGCCGAAAGCAACTGCGATTCAGTTTGCTCCAGGGCCGCCTCATACCGGGTGCGGTCCAAATCGACCAACAGCTGGCCTTGTTTGACGGTATCCCCTTCACGCACGTGGATGGTCACGATCTCCGCAGGAATGCGCGCCGAAATATCCACATCGACGGCCGATTGTATATAACCCGATCCCGAAACCGTGCGCGTGATATCACCACGCTTGACCTCCTCAACCGAAACATCGATCGTACCGCCGTTGTCCCGTTTTAAAGTAACCACCGCCATGACCGCGATCAACAAAAACAGGCAGAGAAACAACAACGCTTTTTTTCTTTTCGACATGCCTGAACTCCGTTCTTTGCATCAACGACTGCTTATTCCCAAAACCGACTCCAATCGCGCGCGGGCGATTTTGGCATCATATTCGGCGCGCACATAGCTGCTGTGGGCTTCCGTCAATTGAACCTGCGCCTGTGCCACTTCGAGCTCGGTGCCAGAGCCGACTCGGCGTCTTTCTTGCTGCAACCGCAAGTTTTCCTCAGCCGCCTCGATGTTTTCACGGTTGATTTCGAGCAAATCCCGATAGGCAGCAAGACGAAGGAAATACTGTTTGACGTTGGCGATCACGATCCGTCTCGCTTCGGTTAAATCTTCCAGTGCGATTTCATAGCTCAACTGCTGGCGCTGAATCGCGGCTTGATCGGTAAAACCATTGAACAAATTCAGCTGAAAAGAAAGACCCAGGTTTACTGAATAATCCTCATCCAAATTGCTCGAGTAAACCCGGCTGTAATCGTCGTTGGCGCGGCTGTAGGACGCACCAAACCCCAACGCCGGCATATAGCGTGCTTTTGCAGCCTGATAGGCAAAGAGATTGCTTCTTGCCTCTAACTCGAATATTTTTATTGTTTTGTTGCCGGCAATCGCAGTTTCGACCGCCTGTTCGATATGCTGATCGGGAAAAATCGGTTCGCTGCGGTCCTCGGTGACTTCGATTGGCGTTCCTGGATCCCGCCCTATGGCGTAATTGAGATCCGCTCGGCCAAACTCGACCAAATTCTGCTGTTCAAGCAGAGCGGCGCGGTTGCTGCCCAAATTGACCCGTGCGGCATAAACCTCGGCCTTTGAAACCAAACCGATATCCAGCCGCGTCTGTGCTTCATCCAATTGCTGTTGTGCCAAAGCCACTGCCTTTTCATAGACCTCCTGCAGGTGGAGTTGCTTGAGCAATTCAAAATAAGCGATCTTGACTTGCAAAACCACATCCAGCTCCGTCTGTTCCCTCGAAAAACGGGACGCCGATTGCAACGCCTTGCTCTGACGGATCACATTGCTGCTGCGGCCAAAATCCCATAAATTTTGGTTCAGTGATATCGATGCCGAATGTGAATTGAACTCGCTGCGCGGCTGGGTAATTTGTTGTTGATCGAACAACATGCGATTGGTCGAAGAATCGTAGCCCACCGGCACATTTTCCTGATCCACCCGGGCACCCCGGATCGACTTGCCCGCCGACAGCGATGTCGAAATCGTCGGCAAAAAGGCTGACCAGGCGTCCGTGACCTGGGTTCCGGCCGCCTGCTCCCGGCGTTCCGCGTTGCGCAGCGTCGAATTGTTTTTCAGCGCAATTTCGATGCATTCATCCAGACTCACAAGCTGACCAAAGCCTGTTCCAACCAAGGCAAACAACAAAGAAACGCTGCGCAGTAAAGTTTTTCCCGTCATGCCAAAACTCCCGACTCGATTAATCTACGGTTTAGTGCGGATAACATCAGTGTCGATTTCTACATGCCGCCCAACATGGCGCCCAGAGCATAAAAAGCCGATGAGCCCAGATAATAAATCGCATAGATTCCAATGACCCACGGCAAAACCGACTTGAGCGGTTTGCTCACCAACACCGCCAGCCCGATGGCCAACACCGCCAGAGACCAGATGGAAAATATCTCAATTTTCGACATCAGGGCATAGAAAAAATTCTGCAGAAATCCCGTTGGGGTGATGTTGAGGAAGGTGGCCAGGCTGAAATGGACATCCACACTCGATTTGGCAACCATCAGCGGCAGTTTGATCAAACCGCCGAGGGTGCTGATAAACGAGTGATAAGTGACCAGGCCGAGCATTTGCCCAAATGTAACCCTCCCCTCAAATATCACCTTGCCGACCAACAGCCACAGAGCGGCGAGAAAAAAAACGCTGAGCAGGCTGACCAAAACAATCACCAGCGCTCGGGCTACAGGATGTCGCATCGCTTTTGTCATGGGATTGTTTTCCATCGCCTGCATGGCGGCATCGATTTGCTCCTGACTCATGTCGCGTGCGCGCAACATGTCGATGGCTTTTTCAGTCTGTTCCCGCATAGCGATTGGACCCACCACTTCACCCACCAAAACTCCGATGAGGATCAGAACAATCAGCGGTATAACCCAGGCCGGTCTGATCTGCACGGCTCTAAAAGTCAGTTGGGGCGCGGCAAACACGTTGATGATGCGGGAGATCAGACCCAGGTCCTGCGATGCAGCTGGTTTCGGGTTCGGTGTCATTTCATCCATCATGGTTTCCTCTGAAAAAGTGGGACCCTCTTTATTTCACCCTCAGGGTATTGCTATCAGCTTGATTTTCTGTGGGATCCGGTGCTCCGCACCGAATACGGGTACTTGAAAGATCCTTGCACCCGCATGCGAAAAATCAGCGGCGCACTGAAGCGACCTATCAAAAAAACGATGACGAATCGGAAATTGTTCAAGAATAATGAATGACCCTTTGCGCAGCTGAATGATGCCTGGAAATGTCTTGTATAGGGACGAAAAGGGCAAAAAAAAGTTTCGGATTTGGCTTTGTGCGGCGGCCTGGTCAGTCCGTGGATTCGAGTATTTCGTCTTTCACACGCAGCAAATAAGCCAATGCTGCGTCGTGATCGTTGGCAATCACCCCATTGAGTATGGCTTCCTCGATCGCCCTTTTCAGCCGTCCCACCTGCGGGCCTGCAGACAGTTTGCACAGCTGCATGATTTCGTCTCCACGCACCGGGGACTGGAAGGCTCGCAGTCGGTCTTTTTCAGCGATTTCCTCGATCCGCTCGACCAGGTAGTCAAAATTGGCCAGATGTTGCGCCACCCGCCGCGGATTTTCCGATGTGATATCCGCCCGGCAGAGAATCAACAGATCATCCAGATCTTCGCCGGCCTGCACCACCAAACGCCGGATCGCCGAATCGGTAACGCCCTCCTCCGCCAGATGAATCGGCCGCAGGTGCAGACGAATCATCTTTTTCGTATAAGTGATGATACTCTTGGATATTCTGAGGCGTTTGCCAATGCGATCCAGCATGCGAGCACCGATTTCCTCGTGGCCGTGAAAAGTCCAGCCGGCCTCTGGATTGAACTCTTTGGTGGTCGGCTTGGCGACATCGTGATAGAGAGCGGCAAAGCGCAGAGGCAGAGAATCCGAAATCCGGGCAACATTGTCCACAACCTTGCAGGTATGCCGAAAGACATCTTTATGCTGATATTTTCCGATCCGCTCAAAACCGCGCAGTTGGGCGATTTCTGGCAAAACCACGTCCAACACGCCGGTCTCGTCCATGAGAAAAAGACCGATTGACGGTTGTTTGCTCTGTAAAATCTTGACAAGTTCGTCGGTGATGCGTTCCTGTGAGATGATCGACAGACGATGCTTTTCTTTTGCCAAAGCCTGCCTGGTCAGGGGTTCGATTTGAAAATGAAGCTGACAGGCGAAACGGATCGCGCGCATGACGCGCAAGGGATCGTCGAAAAAGGTGGTTTCCGGCGGCACCGGCGTGCGCAGTATTTTGTGTTTGAGATCGCGGTATCCGTCGAAGGGATCGATCAACTGGCCAAAGTGGTCGCTGTTCAACTCGATGGCGAGCGCATTGATGGTGAAATCGCGGCGCGCCAGATCAGTAGCCAGATCAGCGCTTTCCACTTGCGGCCGTCGCGATTCCTGATGATAGCTCTCTTTGCGCGCACCGACAAATTCCAGCACTTGATCCTGGTGTTGCAACATCGCAGTGCCGAAATGGCGATAAACTGTCAATTGTTTGCATCCCAGCGCCCGAGCCACTGCTTTGGCGAATTTGGGTCCGTCGCCTACAACCACGAAATCGATATCCTTGACCGTCTTGCCGAGCAAAAGATCGCGGACAAAGCCGCCTACCACATAAACCGGAAGTCCCATCTGATCTGCAACTGCACCGATCAAACGAAACAGCTGATTATCGATCTGCTCGATCTGTTGTGCGCCTAGAGCCTTTTTCTGCCGCAAGCCTCTCCTCCGACGAACCGAATTCGTTCCGCAGTTTCAGGCGGTGCCGATCGCGCACCAAAACCCGTGCAGATAAAATTCCACCTATCCATCCTTTTCGAGGGTGGACCAATTAATCCTTTTTTAACCTCAAAGATCCTGCAAGCTGCATCATGTATTGTTAGCTGATCCGGCATTCGAATGATCGACCTGAAGTTGCCAGGCTGTATGCCGGCGGTCAAAATTTGCCGCGGCGCAAGATGGTGAGGATCAGGCCGATTCCCAAAATAGCTGCAAAAAGGTAACCGATCATGCCAAGAAACGGATAACCCAGCAAAAGAGGTCCGCGATCGAGCATCATGATCATGGAAGAGGCAATCACCAGAGCGGCGATGATCAAGCTGAGAGAAAGCCGATTAAAGGAACGATCCATTTCCTGGATAAAAGTCTGAATGCCGCGGTGCTGCAATTCGATGGCAAATCGGCCCTGTCGCATGCGGCGCAGGATCCATTCAAATTCGCGCGGCGCTGTTTTGGCCAGATCGTAGAGATCGCGCAGCGTTTTGGTGGATTCATACAGAGCTTTGCCAACATCGAGGCGCCGCAGGATCATTTTTTTGATAAAAGGCTGAATTTCTGCGAGCAAATTGAAATCCGGATCCAGTTTCCGGGCCAAATCCTCATAGGCGCCGATGGTCTTTCCCAACAACATCAGGTTGGCGGGGATGTGCAAGTGGTGCCGATTGATCAGATCGACGCCATGTTGCAGCAGCTGCCTCATATCGATACGGTTGAGAGGCAGGCCGTAGTAGCGATGTAAATACTCGGCAAGATCGAACTGAAGAGCGCGGTGATCGATATCGATCGACAAAGCACCCAGGTCAACCAACACGCTGATGAGCAGTTCGACATCCCGCCGCCACAGACCGATCGTCAAATCCGAGATCTTGGCGATCATCCATTGATCCAGGCGGCCCATAATGCCATAATCGACCGGTGCCAGGCGGCCGTCGCGGGTGACGAAAAGATTGCCTGGATGCGGATCGGCGTGAAAAAAACCGTTGTCAAAAATCTGGGAAAAAATAAATTGAGCGCCGAGATGAGCCAACTCTTGCAGAGAAATTCCGGCGTTGCGCAACTCTTCGAATTGGGTGACTTTGATACCGTCGATATACTCCATCGTAATCACCCGGGGGCTGCACAAGTCCCAATAAAGCCGGGGCAAGCGCACATGCGGATTGTGGCTGTGTTGCGCAGCAAAAAGTTCGATGTTGCGCGCTTCATTGGTAAAATCGAGTTCCAGCAGCATGCTGCGGCGCAATTCGTCGATCATGCCGACCGGATTGATCTGTTCGGCCTCTTCCACATGGCGTTGCACCAGGGTTGCCAGATCGTGCAGGATGTCCATGTCGACCTGGATGAGACGGTTGAGCTGCGGCCGTTGAACTTTAACGATAACCGCTTCGCCGTTCGGCAAGGTCGCCCGATAGACCTGCGCAATGGATGCAGAGGCGATCGGGTTGGGATCAAACGAGGAAAAACAGACGCTTAAATCTCCAATCTCGTCCTGCAGAATTTGGCGCACCGACTCGAAATCGACCGGCTTGACATTGTCCTGCAAACAAGCCAATTCCTCGATGAATGACGGGGGCAATAGAAAAGAACGCGTGCTCAACAACTGACCGAGTTTAATAAAAGTCGGCCCCAACTCCTCAAGGGCCATGCGCAAACGTGCGGCGACCGATCGATTTTTCACCGGTCGGCCAGCCTTGCGCAGTCGGGCCGGAATGTGCAAAAATCCGCTCAAATTCAACTGATCGAGAAACTGGGCAAAGCCATACTTGCCGAACACGCTCACGATCCGGTGATAACGGCGCAAATAGCGATAACCTTTGTCGAAACGGTAAAATTTCAAACGCTTCCCTGCAGAATAAAGTCGTTGAATTTGCCGCTGACAGCCGTCAGACAATTAAATATAGCAGAATAAAGCTCAATCACAATATTTTTCCGGCAGGCTTGCGACTGTCTCATGTAAGCACAAATGTTTCACCCATACACGAAATCCCGCAGACAAAGTTCAGATCAGTCAAAAGACCCGATACCCCGGGAGATTTATTACATTCATAATATCATCAGGTTATGCCATGCATCAATATGCGCTCCATGCTTTTTGGGCGACTTGAATCGCGCTGCGATCCTGGCATTGATTTTGCGTTCATCAGACCAACGGACCATCCCATATCCGCACGCATTCTGTTCAGACATGTGGATTGGCGACCTAAATTTGGAGGAAAACATGAGGCTCAAATCGCTACTCATCGCCGTGTTCTTGACCTGTCTTCTGGTACAAGCCGGTTATGCGCAATGGGGAACCATCACCGAGCGCATCACCGCTGACCCGGAAAATATCGGGACGGCGCGGTGGATTAAATTGACCCTGGAAAATTCAGCGGGAGGGTCAAACCAACTCAACGATGATTTCAGCGGGATGTCTTTCAAGATCAATCTGGATCTGGACGGCGATGGCAATCCTGCCAACGATCCACCGGGAACCAATTACGTCATCTCCGGTGATTCGATCAAAACCCACTGGAACAACTTTGATGGCCGCCGTGATCAGTTTATCTATCTGCCGATCCGCGGCGACCATGTGACCAGCATTCGACCTCGGGTTAAGCTGACCTCTTCCGGCGCTCTTCGGATCGGCAGCGGTGTTTTCCTCTACTCGATCGCAGTCGATACCGATTTCTTCCGCTGTACCGACGGCATCAAGCCGAGAATCTATCGCGCCTATTACTATGATGACGGCAGCGGCCACACCGCTCCCTCAGCCAGTGCGCCGATGGGCAATCAAACCGCCTTTGACGGTTATATCGATCGCATCGATCTGATCTGGAGCGAACCAATGGATCCGAGCATAACCGACATCCAAGCGGGAATGTTCACGGGGCTGGGGACGACGATCCATGCAGTCGAACCGATCGGGCAATGGTATAAACTGTTTGTCATGACCAACAACTACCGTCGGTTGACTCTCTTCGTCACCTCCTCTCAGCCGAACACCGGTGTTGCCATGAATATCACCTACACACCACCGGTGAACGAGTCAGAGCAGTTCAAAGCGGCCAATATATACAGCGAAGCCGGTTTGCGCTATTCCGCCGAAATGCATACGGCGGTGGTGATCGACAACGCTGGTCCGGCTGTGGTGTCCGCAAAAACCGTGCGCGCCTACGGCAAGCGCCGGCAACCGCTGGCCGACGCTCTGCTCAGCCGGCGTGTTCAGGTCACTTTCAGCGAAGTGGTTGACCGCTCCACCCTTGCCCTGGGCGATACCACCTTGAATTTCCGAATGTCGGGTTTCCCGGGCATCATTCAAGGCATCCAGAGCATCGTTTACCCAGCCCATGGCAACAGTCAGATGTTTGAATTTGTTCTCGACAGCATTTTCGTCACCGAGAACGATACCGGCCTCGTTCAATTCAGCGCCGCCAACCGGCTAGCCGACACCCAGGGCAATTACAACGGCAACTTTACCGCTTTGAGACCGCCCAATCCGCCCACCGATCCAGCGATCCGGCTTGGGCCGGTGGTGCCGGTCAAAGACGGCATCAATCCCAATATTTTGCTTGTGCAAACCCGCGATGCCATTCTCATCTGGGGACCGCCTCCCTCAGCGGAAAAATTCCCCCAATATGCGCGCATCACGAGCTATACATCGGAACTGGCGAGCGGTGGCGCAAACGGCTGGGGCTATCTCGATTGGGTCGATATCACTTTTGACCACGCGATGGACACCACCCGCAAAAGCACCGAAGGATTCATCGTCGAAGGGAGCGGAATCGCCGGGGTTGGGCCCCTGGGCATCTGGATCGATACCTATACATTCCGTGTTCCATTGACCGCCAGTTCGCCCAAACTGGCCAATACCGGCGTCATTCCTCAGGTGAGCTACAACAATCCATTTGGCAGCAACGGTTCAATGGATTATCTGTTGCACGGTTACACCGAAAACCTGCTTTTCAGCGATATCTACGAGTATCCGGGCAATCCGAACTGCTACAATGCCGTCGATATACTCGATAAAGCGGGGCCGGCTATTGTTCTCTCCTACACAGCCGGCACCAACAAAATACGCATCACCATGAGCGAGTTGGTTGATCTCACCTATCCCTTTGCCGACGCCTGGCCGTTGCGCAGCGGTTTGCCTTATACTCTGCCGGCCAACCAGAAATTTCAGTGGTATGTCAAGAGCAGCCCGACCAACATCGCTTCGGTTTCCGGTGTTCAGATCTATTTCTCGGGATTCAACAGCGAACCGTATGACGATGTGTTCTATCTCAATCACAACAGCAGCGCCTGGACCAAGGACGACGACGGCGCGATCAACTTTATCGTTCCCGGCGCAGTGCGCGATCTGAATGGCAACATCAACGATCAGTGGGATAACGATAACAGCTTGATCGCATCCACCATGCAGCTCACCGGCTCGGACGTCAAGATTCGCCGCGATAATATTCCGCCCAATCTTGTCACTCTGGAAACAGTCGATCTGGACCACAACGGCCGCATCGATCATTACCGTTTTGTCTTCGACGACACTTCGGCCATCTATCCCAAGACGTCGTTCAATCCGGCGAACTGGAAAATCAATTCCTTTTACCTGCGCAACCTGAAACCGATCATCGGCCTCAATGAATGGATGTTCAATGTGGTCGGCGGCGATACACTCGAGGTCTATATGCAATTCGAAGAGACCCCCACCGACACTTTGATCAACCGGCCCTACTTTGGAGACACCGGCGACAGGCCCGATGTGATCGTCGGCGCCGGCGCCGGATTCACCGACTGGGCCGGCAATGCCATGCGCGAACTGCGGTTGATGGAATTTCTGCCCGAAACCGACGGCGCCGGACCTGCGATTACCGCCGCCAAATCGATCAGCACAACCGAAGTCGAAGCGCTGATCAGCGAAGACCTGCGCAATGAAACCGTCAATCGCGACGATTTTGAGCTCCGCATGGGCGGCGATTTCCCGCTGACCACCGTGATCCCCCTTTTCACGGTCGAAGAGATCGATCCTGTGCCGGTGAACAACGCCCAAGGAAGGGTGATCTTGACTGCCCGCGATCAGTTCTATTGGTTGCCGGAAACCATTGGCGAGGTCAAGTTCGCCTATGCAGGTGCGGTTAGCGATAACCCGATCTCGCAACCCTTCATCAATGGCAATGACCAGACCCATGCGATTTCTGTCAACGACCGCATCGCCAACCATTTTGCCATCACTTTGCTCTATCCAGGCAATCCGGTTGCAGGTGTGCCGTTCCAGATTCGGGTAGCTGCCCTGGACAACAATGGGCAAATCGATGACAACTTTCCGGAACGCATCAATTTGTCCAGCAACTGGCCGGCAGCACAAATCGATCTGCCGATAGGCTCGCAGAGCCTGCAGAAAGGTATCGGCACTTTTGGCATCACCTGCAAAGCGCCGACCACCGTACTTCCACCGTTGGTCATCAGCGTGTCCTTCGCCAATGACCGGCTGGCGCGCTATTTCTCCGACTCCGCCCCGATCATCGTCGAAGAAGCAACCATCGACACGCCCGATACCCTGATCGTGCGCGACTATCGCGGCCTTGACGGCGAAGGCGATCAGGGCGGACAAGTCGAACTCGTTTGGGATTTCTCCGCCAACCATCCCGGAGTCGGCGATTACAACCTGATCAACTATTATGTCATCTATCGTGAAATCGACGGCAATCCCTATCAACTCGATCCACCGATCCTGGCGCATGACGTCAATCAGACTGGCATCGATTCGATGCGCGTCCTGCTCTATGTCGGTGACAATCGGCCCTCGGTCTTTTGGGTGCGCGCCGTGCGCGATATCACCGCTGCCCAGGCGGACCTGCCGCGGCTGACTTCAATGCGAACTTTGCCCAAAGGTCTGGTTGCAGTCGAGGAACCGGCTTTTCAGATCTATGAACGCCGGGAAAAGAATGTCGTGCTAAAACGCACCGTTTCAGGCGATTGGGCAACAATCGACGGTGGAGCCGATGCTCCCATGCTCTCCGGCGCAGTGATGGGAATGGGAAGGGCAATCGACAACATTCCGCCACAATCGCCCGCCAGAATCCGTGTCGCCCGCCAGGGTACAGCCCTGCAGTTGAGCTGGCAAGCGGTAACCCAGGGCATAAACGGCACACCCGAACAGTTCGGAGTTCAGTATGCGGTCTATGCACACTCGAACAATGCCTACTTTAATCCATTGAGCGAGGGCATTCTCCTTGCGACGGTGACGGACACCGCCTATATCGAAACCGGCACCGATTTGTGTCGTTTCTACTGTGTGCTGGCCCAGGACAGCGACAACCTGTCGGCGGCCGATAAACGGGTTGGCAAATACGGTTTTGAATTGAACCGCAGCCACAAAACAGCGTACAATTATCTGTCGCTGCCCTTGGAAAACGAGATGCTGACAAACGCCAAAGCATCCAACCTCGCCGAGCAGGTACCCGGCACAGCTGTGGTCTACCAATTGGATCCGGTCGCCAACCAGTTCAGCCGCTACTATGTGGCCCTGAACGGCTTCGGCACCAATTTCCCGATTCACAGCGGCATGCCGGTGCTGGTCTCGAGCCAGGGTTCCGAGGAACCGTCCTGGTTCTACAGCGGCCTTGTTCCCAAAGCCGGCTCGGTTTCGTTCAACTTGCGCAAGAACAACTTTTTCACCTACAACGAAATCATCGTGCCGCTTGACCGTGCGGATCTGAACACCGCCGATAAACTGGCGAAAGCGATCGGCGGGGTCGAGGTGATCTACAAGCTGGATCCGGACAGCAACATGTTCAATACCTATTACGTGGTTTCGACCGGCGCAGGAACTCCATTTGCCATTCAACCCGGCGAACCGGTGCTGTTGCTGGTCAACCAGCAGGCGCCGGATGTCTGGCCAAACGCCGGACTGTAAAAGTCGCTTTCAGAAAAAACTTTGCAGAGGAGACGGTTCGATTCTGCCTCCTCTGCAAATCAATAACTTGATAAAACCTTCGATCGGAGGTCAACGATGAAAGTTAAAATCTGGAGTGCGATTTTGGTACTCGCCATGCTGACCCTGGCGTCAGCCGGGCAGGCCCAACTCCTCATCAAGCTGGTGACCGGCAAAGTGCTCAATCCAGATGCCACTCTCCCCAAAGCAGATGAATGGGCTTTTTGCGCCTATCTGACCAGCGAAATAGACGATACCACGGCCACCGACTCGTGTGCCGACAAAGGTGGATGGGCGGTCAGTTTGATGGATTTCAATGCCCTTGGGAAATCCTGGACCGCCGGGGATACACTGGTTGTGCTGTTCAAAAATATCGCTGGCGGCTCGTTCGACGGCATGAATTACAAGATCACCCATCGAACGACCAATGACGAATTCCAGCAAGTCGGCGATGTGGTGTTGCCCGTCGAGCTCACCCTCTTCGAAGCACAGGCCGAAAACGACCAAACCGAGGACCTGGTGGTGCTCAGTTGGCGCACTGTCGGGGAATCCAATAATCTCGGATTTCAGGTCGAAAAGGCCGGCGCCGGGCAAGAGTTTGTCAACATCGGTTTTATCGCCGGAGCCGGATCGACCAACCAGGCGCAGGCTTATCGTTTTGAGGACCGCGATGTACAAGTCGGCAGCTATCGCTATCGTCTCAAACAGATCGACACCGATGGTTCGTTTACCTATTCTGAGATCGTGCAGGTGACCGTAATGCCACCGCAGGAATATGCGCTCAGCCAGAATTATCCCAATCCCTTTAATCCGGAAACGCATATCGCCTTCCAGGTCAAACAGGAAGGACGGGTCACGATCAAGGTTTATGACATCCTCGGCCGAGAAACCGCTACCCTGCTCGATCAGACGATGAAAGCCGGCACCCATAAGCTCAGCTTTGACGGCCGCGCCATGCCATCCGGCCTTTATTTCTATGCCATGCAGGCCGGCGATTTTCGGCAGGTCAAAAAGATGATGTTGTTGAAATAAGGAAAATGATCCACCCAAAAACACGATTCGTGGGATATGCCGAAAACTGCAGATGGCGATCGGCACCTTCCGCGTACTCATGACTCCATTAAAGGAATGGGCGGACCGATGTGTCCGCCCATTCCTTTTCAGGCCATCAATTCCCGCTCAGCATGATCCATGGCCGCGTGCGTCTCTTCCGTCCACCAGAAAGAGCAATCAGACCAAAAAAAAAGCTCATTCGGTGCATTCTCACCAAATGAGCTTTTGATTTCGTTAGAAAAATCAGTCCTATTTTTTGTCGCCGCAACAAGGGGCTTTCTTGCTGCATCCGGACTTGGCCGATCTGCAGGGAGCCTTGGTGCTCTGCTGGCCGCAAGGCGTTTGAGCGGCTTGTTCACCGCAGCGGACCTGGGCTCCTTTGGCGTGGGCGCAATCCGTGCATTTGTGGGGATTGTCTGTCTTGGTCGAGCCGGCGTTATAACCTGCACCGGCAATCGCTTTTTCAAGCGCTTTGATGTTGGTCTTTTTGCCATCAAACACCACCACTGCCGTCTTGTCGTCCAGAGAAACCGCGACCGAATCGACACCCGGAATGGTTTTCACCGCCTGGCTGACGCGTTCGGTACAATGGGGACAGCTCATGCCTTCGACTTTGATGGTGACAGTTTCCGGCCCTGCCCATGCCGTACGATACACAGCGAAAAGTGCAGCCAGTATAGCGGCGATAAATAAAAACTTGTTCATTCGACCTCCCGAGTTCGTTATTCAGACAGATGGATTGCAAGGGGATAAATATAGACTATTTTTATGCCGACGGCAACAAAAAGATGCACCTGTTTTTCAAACTGCCGTATTTTGCCGGCAGAAGAACGGTGCTCGCAATCCCCCCCTCAGCTGTCGCAAGACCCTTGAATCCTATGCACAAATTCGCTATCTTTGAAAGCATCACCAATCAAACCTTTATCAGAGTTTATCGGAAGGATTCATGCATCATCACCACTCACCCGATTCCGGCAAAAATATCGCCCTGGCCTTTTGGCTCAACGTCGGTTTCACCGCCGTCGAGATCGCCGGGGCTGTGCTGACCAACAGCCTGGCCATCTTCGCCGATGCGATCCACGATCTGGGCGATTCGCTGACTCTCGGTTTTTCCTATTACCTGGAGCGCGTGGCAGCACGCAAACGCGACTCTGTTTTTTCCTATGGTTATCGCCGCTTCTCGCTGTTGGCTGCCCTGATCAGCAGCAGCATACTCATTGCTGGCTCGATGATCGTCCTCAGCCGGGCGGTGCCGCGCCTTTTCGATCCGCAGCCGGTTTCCGCCCACGGCATGATGTTGCTGGCCGCGTTGGGAATCGTTGTCAACGGCATGGCAGCGCTGCGGCTGCGAAGGGGGCGAACGCTCAATGAGTCGGTGGTCAGCTGGCATCTGCTCGAGGATGTGTTTGGTTGGGTTGCCATCCTGGTTACCGGCATTGTCCTGCGCTTTGTCGATTGGCCAATCCTCGATCCGCTGGTGTCGATCGCTTTTACCCTCTTTATTCTGCGCCAGGTTGCGATCCAATTCAAACGGATCTGGATGATCTTTTTGCAATCGACGCCGTCCGACCTGGATCCGGACAAGATCACCGCCCGCCTGGCGCAAAACAAGGATGTGTTGGGCATACACGATCTCCATCTCTGGTCGCTGGACGGCGCCTACCATGTTCTCACTGTGCATGTGGTGGTGGACAATTCTCTCGAGCGCCGACAAATCGTCGAGCTCAAACAGCGCATCGTGGCGCAGATGCGGCAACTGGGCGTCGCTCATTCGACCCTCGAAATCGAACTGGCAGGCGAATCCTGCGATCTGGAGGATTGCTGAGACCAACCAAAACCTTTCCTTCTGGAGACAGGTTATGGCCAAAGATCCAATCAAAAAATTCATCAAACATCCATATCCCGTGTTGTTGAACGGCATCGTCCGGCATTATGCCTGGGGCGGAACGCACTTTATTCCAAAACTTTTGGGAATTCCCAATCCGCAAAACCAACCCTTTGCCGAACTTTGGATGGGTGCGCACCCACAAGCGCCATCCAGGGCGGTCTTGAACGACACGACCCTGGGCCTAGACGAGTTGATCGCTGCGGCGCCGGAGAAAATTCTCGGCCGCGACAACATTGTAAAACTGGGGCCATCGCTTCCCTATCTGCTGAAGATTCTCGATGCCCGCGATATGCTTTCCATCCAGGTACACCCTTCGGCGGCACAAGCCCGAGAGGGATTTGCCCGCGAAGAAGCGGCCGGAATTCCGTGGGACGCGCCGCACCGCAGCTATAAAGACCAACACCACAAACCCGAAGTGCATGTGGCGCTCACCGATTTTTGGATGTTGCACGGGTTTCGAACTGACGAGGAAATCTCCCAGGTTCTGCGCTCCACACCCGAATTCGCGCCGTTGTTGCCGGCTTTTGCCGGCAACGATCTGCGGCGCCTTTATCACACCCTCATGACCCTGCCGCAGGACGAGGTGGATGCCATGCTCCATCCTCTCCTCGCCAGACTTGCCGGGATGACCTTGTCCGACAAGGAGAATCCCGACTACTGGGCCAGGCTTGCCGGCCAGAACTTTGCACTGCCCGAAGGTCGGCGCGACCGCGGACTTTTCTCCATCTACCTGCTCAATCTCGTCCGCCTGGCGCCGGGGCAGGGCACGTTTCAGGCCGCCGGTGTACCGCATGCCTATCTGCAGGGGATCAATGTCGAGCTCATGGCCAACTCGGATAATGTGCTGCGCGCCGGGCTGACTCCGAAACACATCGACGTGCCGGAACTGCTCAAGGCGCTGAGATTTGACGGCAGTCGACCTGCAATTATCGACGGAGTAAAAACAGCAACCGGAGAAACCGTTTTCCCCACCCCGACTGCGGAATTCGAGTTGTGTCGCATCGATTTGCAGTCAGGTGAGAGGTGGACAACAGGAGACAATCCCGGTGCGGAGATCTTGGTTTTTATCAGCGGCCGAGGCACAGCCCAAAACGAACGCACAGTGCTTGACTGGCAACCCGGCACCGCTCTGTTTTTGCCGGCGAACACGGTTCTGCAGCTCTGCGCCAAATCGGCCGGTTGCTGCTATTTGGCGCGAGTACCCCAAACCCGTTAGGCGGTGCAAATGAATATCTACGCATGGATCGTGCTTCTCACCCTCTTGTTCGAGGCAGTGCTCAATTTCATCGCCGATCAACTCAATCTGCGCGCGTTGAAACCGCAACTACCTGCTGAATTTCAGGGCGTCTATGATGAAATCGCCTATGCGCGATCACAAGATTATACGCGCGTCAAGACCCGATTCGGACTTGTCGTCTCGACACTCGAACTGCTTTTTTTGCTCGCTTTTTGGTTTGCCGGCGGATTCGGTTGGCTCGACCAGCAGGTGCGCGCTTTTGCCCTGCATCCCATCATCACCGGTCTGATCTATATCGGCGTGCTGATGTTCGCACACGGAGTTTTGTCCTTGCCCTTTGCGATCTATTCAACTTTTGTCATCGAAGAGCGGTTCGGCTTCAACCGAACCACCATCAAAACATTTATCCTCGACCTGATCAAAGGCACGGCGCTGAGCATCGCCGTCGGCGCGCCCTTGCTGGCCGGCGTATTGGCCATCTTCCAATATGGTGGAACCTGGGCCTGGCTCTACTGCTGGATCGGAGTGACGATTTTTACCCTTTTGATTCAATTTGTTGCACCGGTTTGGATCATGCCGCTGTTCAACAAATTCACTCCGCTTGCAGACGGTGAGCTCTTGCAGCGCATTCGCAGTTACAGCGAATCGGTGCATTTCCCTCTGCAGGGCGTGTTTGTCATGGATGGATCGAAGCGCTCCGGCAAATCCAATGCCTTTTTCACCGGCTTTGGACGACACAAGCGCATCGCCCTGTATGACACCCTGATCGAAAAACATACCGTCGGCGAATTGGTCAGCGTGCTGGCGCACGAAATCGGACATTACAAAAAGAAACATATCATAAAAAACCTGATTGCCGGCATCCTGCACATGGGTGTACTTTTTTTCCTGCTGTCGATCTTTCTTCGCCACTCCGGACTGTTTGCCGCTTTTTACGTCGAAGAGGTATCGATCTATGCCGGGCTGATCTTTTTTGGCCTCTTGTACACGCCCATTGAGCTCGTGCTCTCTGTCATCCTGTCGGTCTTTTCCCGTCGGCATGAGTTTGAAGCCGACCGCTTTGTGGTTGAAACCACGGACGAGGGGGAATCGTTCATCGCCGCCCTGAAAAAGCTGTCGCTGCACAACCTCAGCAACCTGAGTCCACATCCCTTTACCGTATTTCTGAACTACTCGCACCCTCCGGTGCTGCAGCGAATTCATGCGGTTCGCCGGCTGATCGGGGAGAGAGCCGCATGATCGAAATTTTTCCGTGGTTGTCTATTCCTGAAAATGAGGTGCGTTTTACCGCCAGCCGCAGCAGCGGTCCGGGCGGACAAAACGTCAATAAAGTCAATACCCGCGTCACGCTCTATTTCGATATCGAGGCATCTGAGGCTTTATCCGAGGAACAAAAAGCACGGCTGCGCGAGCGGTTGACCAGACGCATCAGTCAAGATGGCGTGCTGCAGATTTCGTCACAGTCCGAGCGGACTCAGCTGGCCAATCGCATCACAGCGCTCGAGAAATTCACCGCGCTCTTGCGCAAATCTTTAACGGTACACCCGCCGCGCAAAAAAAAGCCGACTTCCTTTGCCGCCAAACAGCGGCGGTTGGAGGCGAAACGGCAGCACAGCGAGCGCAAAAGTCGACGCAATCGAGTTGATTGGGAGCAATAGAAATAAAGGATTTCAAGGCAGGCAGCCGGCTTGTTGGGCCGCTATAGAATAGATGAAAAAACTACCGGGCAGAGAGAATCCCTCTGCCCGCTTTTTTAGCGCAAATATTGGTTGATCAGGCTTTCGTACCATTCCTGCTTGGCGCTGATCAATTTGGGTTCTCCCCACTCAGCCGCCAATTCGGCCAACTCATCCAGACCGACTTTCCCCTGCTCAAAGGCCAGACCTTTGCCGCTATCAAAACTGGCATAGCGTTCGCGGCGTTTGGCGAGGAAATTGGATTTTTGTAAAATATCATCGGCGATCACCAGCGCCCGGGCAAGCGTATCTATTGAACTGATGTGGGCGATAAAAATATCGTCCAGATCCGTGGAGCAGCGCCGGGTTTTGGCGTCAAAATTCATACCACCGTGGCCCAATCCGCCTACCCGCAGCATCACCAGCATCAATTCCACGGCGTCATAGAGATTGTGGAGGAACTCGTCGGTGTCCCAACCGTTGTAAGGATCGCCCTGATTGACATCGAGGCTGCCGAACAAACCAGCATCTGCTGCAGTCTGGACCTCATGGGCAAAAGTGTGACCGGCCAGAGTGGCGTGGTTGTTCTCGATGTTGATCTTGAAATCGCGATCCAGCCCGTAGTGGCGCAGAAAACCGATCACGGTCGACACATCATAATCGTATTGGTGCTTGGTTGGTTCCATAGGTTTGGGCTCGATCAGAAAAGTGCCCTTGAAGCCGATTTTTCGCCCGTAATCACGCGCCTTTTGCAAAAACATGGCCAGATGATCGATCTCGCGTTTCATCTGGGTGTTGAGCAGGGTAAAATAGCCCTCGCGGCCACCCCAAAAAACATAGTTTTCACCGCCCAGGGCAACGGTGGCCTCCAACGCTGCCTTGACCTGCGCCGCCGCATGCGTGAGCACGTGAAAATCGGGATTGGTCGCCGCACCGTTCATGTAACGGGGATTGCCAAAGACGTTTGCCGTACCCCATAACAGCTTGATTCCCGAAGCCTTTTGCTTGGCTTTGGCCAACTCCACCAGAACCTGCAGATTCTTTTCCGATTCTGGCACTGTTTTTCCTTCCGGTGCCATATCGCGATCGTGAAAACAATAGAACGGCACTCCCAGTTTGCTGATGAACTCAAAAGCCGCATCGAGCTTTTGCCGGGCGATCTGCATGGGATCGCCGCCTTCGAGCCAGGGCAACGGCTGTGTACCCGGGCCAAACGGGTCATCGCCGGTATTGCAGAAGGTGTGCCAATAGGCAATGGCGAAACGGAAATGGTCGCGCATGGTTTTGCCGGCAACGATACGATCGGCATCGTAAAATTTGAATGCCAACGGATTGTCTGAATCCGGCCCTTCGAACGGAATTTGCCCGATGCCAGGGAAATATTCTTTCTCTCCGGTTGTGACGGTAATCGGCATACGAACGCTCCTCTCAAAATGGCTGATAGGTTGATGTCGGATTGCTGTAATGCAATATACAACCACCAACAGAAACAGACAACCCCTTTCTGGACTCATCGACCAAGGCCAGGAATGCAAAAAAAGCCGCCGAATGAAGACAACTCGGCGGCTTTTTTTATAAACAGAACTCTATTCGCCCTGCAACCGGTGGGGACACACCCTACATCTCTTCGAATTCCATTTCCAGGTCATTGTCGCCGTTTTCCCGCTGGCGCTTCTGCTTGTAATTGTTGATCAGATAATTGACGGTTAGACTGTAGAGAGGTGCTTCGTGGGTGAAATAAGAATAGCGATAAAAGTCCCATCCCTCGGCAACAGATTCGAATTTGCCGGTGGAGAAAACATCGCGCACCTGAGCGATGACTTCGAGATGATCGTCGAGAAAACCTTTTTTAAGAGCCAGATTGGTGACGACAAAATCTTCACGTCGGCCTTGAGCACTCTGGCTCGGACTGTTGTAGATAACATTGACCTGCAGCCGGCTGTCGGCGATCAACTTCAGCGACTGGTTCAAGCGCATGCTCCAGTTGGTGCTCTTTCGCGAAAAATCCCGATCCCCCAGAATGCCTTCAATGCGGTAATCGTAGAGATTGCCCATCCAGTTGAGGTTCCACCAGGGAAAGAGATCCATGGTCAGCATAAGTTCGGTGCCAAACGTGTAGTCTCTGCCGACGTTGGTGATGGTGCTGAGCATGACGTTGTCCTGATAGACCTGTTGGATACGCTCGACCTTGTTATGGGTGATGCGGTAATATCCTTCAAGGGATACGAGATTGCGGCCGAAATTTTTCTGATATCCCATTTCATAAGAGTCGATCGTTTCCGGTTTGAGGTCCGGGTTGCCCTGCCGCACATTGTAGGCATCGACCCAGGTGATGAACGGCTCCAGAGACCATCCGCGCGGCCGAACGATACGGCGGGTATAGCTGGCCATCGCCTGATTTTCTGCATTGAAATGATAGGAAAAGTGGGCGGTCGGGAAAAAATCCCAGCGATCGAGGGTATATTTCCCCCGCTCACCGCTCAGCTCGACAGTGCGGTAATTGTACTCGTTGCGCAAACCGCCTTGAAAACCGAGTTCACCGATCTTGCCGGCGTAGGTGGCGTATATGGCGTGGATATTGTTCTGATAGTCGATTTTGTGCGAAAAGAGAGGTTGATCTTCATACAACCCTGTTTTCGGATTGTATTCCTGCATTCGCGTTTCATCGCTGGAGCGGCCGAGTTCACTCTGGTAACCGGCTTCGAGTTTGCTCTCTTTGGAAAAAGGACGGGTGTAATCGAGTTTTAGGCGCACATGGTTGCCCGGCCCCTCTGCCTCGGTTCGTCTGCCGCTTTGCAGCGCTCCCAGCTCATCCAACAGCTCATCGGAAGCGTTTTCTTCTCCGCCGTTATGCCGATAATGGACCTCTGCCAGCATTTGGTGGCCCTTGTCCGCAAAATCGTGTTTAAAATTCAAATTCGCTGAACCAAATTTGCCACCGCGTTCGGAACTGTTGAGGCTGGTAAAACGCTGACGCAGTGGATCTCCAGGTACGCGCCATTCTTCATAAGCCATCCGGCTGTCGCCGCCGCCGTCGCGATTGCCGTAACGCAAGCCCAGGCCCAGGAGATCGCTCTTGCTCACGTTCCAGTCAAAACCTCCGCGGAGACTCCAGCTGTCAAACGAACGCTCGCTTTGACCCTGTGACAGGATATAGTTGGTGGTGTCCTGATGGAATGTGCGGCTCTCCTGCCTGGAACTGCCGGGATGGCCGTACTTGTTGTAATCCATGCCTCCGTAGATATTGAAACTCGAAGTGCGATAGTTGAGCAGCACATCGGCGCCGTAGCGGTTTTTATCGCCGACATTGGCGCTGATCAGGCCATTAACGCCGTTGAGGCTGTTCTTTTTCGAAATAATGTTGATAATTCCAGCCGTGCCCTCGGGGTCGTATTTGGCAGATGGATTGGTAATGATTTCGATGTTCTCGATGCTGCTGGCGGGTATCTGGCGCAGAGCATCATTGGCGTCGAGCACACTCGGACGGCCATCGATCAGGACGGTAAAGCTCGAACTGCCGCGCAAGGTCACGTTTCCCTCGATGTCCACGGTCACCGCCGGAACATTCTCCAGTACATCGACCGCCGAGCCTGAGGCTGCGGTGTATTGTTTGCTGACATTGATCACCTTGCGGTCGATTTGGTACTCGATCGCGGCTCGTTCCGCCGTCGTCTGTACGCCATCCAGCATGATCACGGCCTGTTGCAGGAAAATTTCGCCCACATCCAGCAAGGGCTGCCCCTCGCGCACGACCACGCCCTGCAAGACGCTTCTCTCATACCCGATAAATTTAACGGTCAGAATATATTCGCCCGGCTGAACACGCGGCAATTCAAAGCGTCCGCTGGGATTGGTCACGGTGCCGGTCACTTGCTTGCGCGTGCTCTGTTGGAACAAAACCACATTGGCATATTCCACCGGCCGGTCGAGCAAAGAGTCGGTCACCGTGCCGGTCAATGTCGTGCCGCGCGGCGCCGCTCCCTCAGCAGGCAGAGCTGCAACAGCTGACGTGACCACCGATAAAATAAAAAAGAGAAAGACACAGATCCTTTTCATTAAAGCTCCATTCAGTTGAAATTTAACTCGCCAGTTCTCAGTTCGCTGTTCCCTGCATCGGCCAAGGCAAATTGAGTTTAGGCGATCAATCAGTCATGCCCTGTCTTTTGTCGGTACACGATTGGCGATAAATATTTTCTCTTAGACAGTCATTGCGGTTCAAAAATTCCTGATCAAGATACGGAATAAAACTGTAGAAATTCTGCTCTGCTCACCTCACCCCAATCCCCCGATTCACGCAGCTGAACGATTACCCGGGCACCCTTTTTCATCCATTTGCGAGCCGTTGTGCAAAATCGATTTTTGAGTTGTGGCAGTGATTGGACCCAAGCGCATAGCGCTGTGCCGCCGTTCGACTGGCGAGCAGACCGGTTAAAAAGCGTCGAGATGATCAGCAGGTGCCCTTTTACAAACTCTGGAGGGAAAAAATGTGCTGTCCTTCCCGATAGGCATAATCGATTTCGATGCCGCTCACTTCGCAAATCTTTTTAACCAGGGACAAGCCAAGCCCCAGGGAAGTGTGTTGTCCATTGCGGTTGGAAAAACGCACAAAAAGTTTGTCGGCAGGGAATGCCAGGGGTGGGCCAAAATTGCTTACCCGGAGAATGCGGTCAGATGAAATCACGCGAATCGGCCCTGCAGCAGAGCCGTAAGAGATGGCGTTGCGGAACAAGTTTTTCAGAACGATATCGAACAAAAATGGGTCGATCACGAGAGAATGATCATCCGCCAATTGCGCTTCGATTGTCATCGATTTGAGCGTCACCAACTCCGCTATGGCCTCGATGTGGCGTTCGATGATTGGACGAGTCACGAGCCGTTCACGATTGTCAAATTCCTTGTTTTCGATTTTGGTCAGCAAATTGAGCGTATTGCCCAATTTGGACAGATGGCTGATTTCGTCGGCCAGGGTCTTGACGGCGGTGCGGTGTCGCCGCATCACCTGCTCGTCAGCCATCAGCGTCTCGGTCTTGCTGCGCAGGACCGCCAGAGGCGTCTGCAATTCATGCGCCATGTCTTCGGTATATTCTTTGAGATTTTGATAGTCGTTTTCGATGCGTTCGACCATGGTGGAAAAGAGCTGTTGCATGCGGACAAATTCGACGGTATTGGTATTCACGTGCTGCAGCGTTGCGCCGCTTCCGACCTTATAGTTCTTCATCTGTTGCAGAATCCTGTTAAAAGGTCGGAAAAAATGGCCGGAGAGCAGGGTGTTGAACAGAACAATGACCAGCGCCAAAACCACAAACACCTGAATCAAGGCGCGAAAAATCATCTCTTTTAACTTGTAGAAATCCTCGCTGTTGCGCATCAAAGAGACCAGATAGGCCTGCTCATCGATCTGCATCACCAGGGTTTTGATGCGAAACGGCTGTTTGGCTTCGGTATCGGCATTGACAACCAGCGTATCCGAATAGACCGGGGTCAGATCGGCTTGCGCCGTCGGTTCGATCGACAGAATAAAGGGATAGCGCTTGACCTCCTCAAGCTTTCGATCGCTCTTGATGAATCGCTGCACCCGATGTTCATAGTAGCGGAAATAGCCTTCCAGTTCGTTATCGATAAACCGGTCAGTGTTGCGCATGAGCAAAAGCGCACTGGCAAAAAAAGCGAAAAAGGTAAACAGCAGATAGATTAGTGTGGTTTTGGACAAGAGTTTAAAGGTGTGTCGATGTTTCATGGATCACTCATCGCCTAAAAATTTGTATCCCATACCGTACATTGCCCGGATCGGGTTGCGGCCGCCGGCCTGGACGATTTTTTTTCGCAGGTTTTTGATATGGTTGTAGAGAAAATCAAAGCTGTCGGCGTCATCGATATGATCGCCCCACAGATGCTCGGCGATGCTCTCGCGCGTCAACAAACGGTTTTGGTTGACCATGAGGTAGAGCAACAGATCGTATTCCTTGCGCGTCAGAATGAGTTTGGTCTTTCCGACATATGCCTCTGAGGCAAGCGTGTCGATGTAGAGTTCGCCAGCTTTTATAAGATTGCTGCGGTTAAAGTGATCGCGGCGGACGATCGAGCGGATGCGCGCGTTGAGTTCAGCCAGGTGAAAGGGTTTGGTCAGATAATCGTCAGCACCGAGCTCCAGGCCGGCAACCTTGTCCTCTAGCGCATCGCGGGCGGTCAGAATCAAAATCGCCGTGCGCAATTGTTGCTGTTTGATCTCGCTGATCAGATCCAGACCATTGCCGTCCGGCAAACCGATATCGATGATCGCCACATCGTATTCGTAGACGCCGAGTTTTTCGCTCGCAGCGGCTAGAGTGGCCGCGTGTTCGACCACAAAACGGTTTTCCTGCAAAAACCGCTGCAGATCCGCAGCCAGAATGAGATTGTCTTCAACCAGCAATAGTTTCATAGTCTGAATTTAATCAACAAATCTGTAGGGATTCTGTTTCTGTCATCAGGGATTATTTCGGCCAGGTTGAGTGATCTTTTTCATTGGAGCATCACCTTTCCGTAATCTAAATCTTTCAACTCAAACATCCAATCCCTATTGCTCAAATCGACAGAGGGCATTGAACCCGGGTGATGATCGGGGAAATCACCTCTTCCTGACATCGGCGACCTTGGACGGGCACCTGACCGCATGACTCAGTCTCGACGAGGCAATGTGCAGGACAAGCCATTGCCATTGCAATTTGGCCTGAAAGCAGCCAATAAAAGATGAAAAAATCCTATAATGTTTCCGTGATTATGCTATATTTCCTTAACCCAATCCACAATTTTCGCCTTTTTTGGGAGGTCTTATGAAATCCTATGTTTATCTGCTTTTATTGCTGTTTTTATTGCTCTTGCTGTTGCCGCGGTTTCTATTCGCCGCCGATCTGCCCAAGCGCCTCAAACGGTCGGAAAGCTTTCTCGGTGTCCATTTTGATTTTCATGCGCGCGACTCGTGTATCGCCATCGGCAAAAACGTCGACCGCCAGATGGTCGAGTTCATCATCGATCAGGTGCAGCCCGACTATCTGCAAACCGATTGCAAGGGCCACAGCGGCATCTCCAGTTACCCCACCCGCGTCGGCAATCCGGCGCCATGCATCGACAAGGATGTGCTCAAAATCTGGCGCGAGGTAACCGCTGAACACGGAGTCTCCCTCTATCTGCATTATTCCGGTATCTGGGAGAACAAAGCGGTCGAGCTGCATCCCGAATGGGCCCGCATCGACGAAAACGGCAAGCCGGACGACCGTCTGGTCTCGACCTTTGGCCCTTATGTCGATGAACTGCTGATCCCCCAACTCAGCGAACTGGCCGCCGACTATGGCATGGACGGCGTCTGGGTAGACGGCGATTGCTGGGCAACCGAACATGATTTCGCTGACACCGTGATCGATCGCTTTTCAGCCCTGACCGGCATCGAGCAGATTCCCCGCTCACCGCAAGATCCCTACTGGTACGAATATTCGGAATTCTGCCGCCAGGCTTATCGCGACTATTTGCGGCACTGGGTCGACGAGATGCACAACCTCCATCCCGAATTCCAGGTGGCGAGCAATTGGGCGTTTTCTTCGATGATGCCGGAGCCTGTTTCAATCGATGTGGATTTCATCTCAGGTGATTATTCCGCCTACAACAGCGTCAACAGCGCCCGGCTGGAAGGACGGTGCATCCAGAAACAGGGCAAACCCTGGGATCTGATGGCCTGGAGTTTCAGCTGGACCGATGGCCTGTTCAGCACCAAGACCCTGCCGCAACTGCAGCGGGAAGCCGCGCTGGTGCTGGCGCTGGGCGGCGGGTTTCAGGCCTATTTCCCGCAGCGGCCAGATGGATCGGTGCGTCTCTGGCAGATGCAACTGATGAAAGAGACGGCCAAATTCTGCCGCGCCCGGCAGGCGATCTGCCACCGCGCCCAACCGGTGCCGCAAATCGGGCTGATCTACGATACCGATGCCTTTTATCGCGCCAACATCCGGCTGTTCGCCGCCCGATTTCAGGAACTCGACCCGCTGCAAGGCGTGCTCAACTGTTTGCTCAATGGCCAGAATTCCGTCGATATCCTGATGACCCACCAGCTGCTCGACGAAGGACACCATTATCCCGTTCTGGTCTATCCGGAATGGGCAACCCTTGATTCAGTAATGAAAGATTATCTGTTGAACTATGCGAAAAAAGGCGGCAACCTGCTGATCATCGGTCCACAAGCGGTGCGCAATTTCAACGATGTGCTGCAGTTCGAATTTGAAGGCGAGCCGGTGGTGCAGGTCAATGGTCTGGGCTGGGAAGGTTGGATAGCCGGTGTCAACTCGGCTTTTCAGAGAGTCGTGCTTTCCGATACAGTGCGCGGTTTTGGGCAAATCTATTCCGACAACAGCTTTGACGGTCCATCCGACCCGGCGGCAGCGATTCTCCCCTACGGCAAAGGCCGCATCGCCGCGGTCTTTCTCGACCTGGGCGAGCGTTACTATCATGCCCGCACCACGGTGGCGCGCGATTTCCTCAACGGCCTGGTGCGCGAGCTTTTTTCCGATCCGGTGGTCAAGGTCACCGGTTCACACGACGTCGATGTGTCGGTCAACCGGCTGGACGGCAAGCTCATCGTCAACCTGGTCAACACCAGCGGACCGCACGACAACGACGAGGTCTTTGTCCATGACCAGATCCCGCCCTTGGGGCCGTTGCATCTGTCCATCGCGGCAGCTGAAAAACCGGCACGCGTCTGGCTGGCACCGGATGGCGGCGATTGCGAATATCGGACTATTGACGGCCGGCTGGAAATCGATTTGCCGCGGCTGGAGATCCATACAGCGGTGGTGGTGGAGTAGAACTCAGCTGCCGACGATGCCCCCAGCGTCTGTGGACCGCATAATGTCGGCGTTCAACGAGCGAGGATAGCCGAACGTGGCACGGCAAGTGTTTGCCGTGCCACGTCTTTTTTCTACTGCAGCAAAACCATTTTTCTGACCGCGTGATAATCGCCGGCCTGCAAACGATAGAAATAAAGACCTGAACTCAACTTCTTGCCGTAGTCGTCACATCCGTCCCAAACAGCATGCTTGATGCCCGCATCCTGGTTTCCATCCGCCAGCAAGCGGATCCGCTGTCCCTGCAGGTTATAAATCGCCAGCATAACCTGTGATGGCTGTGGCAGGTGATACTCGATATAGGTGTCCGGATTGAACGGGTTGGGGTAATTCTGTTCGAGGCAATAGCGCTCCGGGATGTCATCGCTCTGATCCTGAACTGCTGTCCCACCGTTGACAAACAGATGCACGGGCCGGGTATAGAGGGTCAGACGAACCGCAATGGTATTGGTGATCCGGCAGATATAATTGCCCGTGTCGGCCTCTGACACTGCCGGAAGGAACAACACTGCACTGTTGGCGCCGGGCAGATCAACATCATTGTGTTGCCACTGATAAACATTCGCAGTTCCATCCACAGAGACTTGCAACTCGAGCGGCATGCCGGGCGCCAGCGTCGTGTCCCGCTGAACACCGAGGCTGTCTTGCGGAGCATAATCAAAAATAGCCACGCCCATATTCGGCTCGATATCGCCAAAAGTCAGGCGATTTATCCCAACGCGCAGAGTGGCCAACAACGGCAGAGCTGAAACATCCGGAAAATGGGTAAATCGATTGCTCGTCACCTCAATATAGTTGAGACTGTTTAAACCGGCGACCTCTTCGGGGAATTCACCGCCGAAACCATTGCCGGCCAGAAAGAGCTCCTCGAGATCGGTTAGCGCACCAATTGACGAAGAGATCTTACCGTTGAATCGATTGCGAACCAGATTCAGATATCTCATTTTGGTTAAATGGTACAATTCCGCCGGCAGTTCGCCTTCCAGCTGGTTGCTGTATAGATCCAAGTTCATCATATGGTTGAGATTGCCGATGTTTGCAGAAAGCATGCCGCTGAACTCGTTGCCTGACAGACTCAGAGTGGTCAATTGGGTCAGGTTGAACAGCTCTTCCGGCAAAGTCCCCTGCAAAAGGTTGTTGCTCAGATTCAGGTAGCGCAGATTCGCCAGATCGCCGAGATCCGGCGGGATCGTTCCATTCAAACGGTTGCTCCCCAGATGCAAGACTTGCAAATCGATTAAATCATAGAAGGTAGAAGGAATTTCTCCTTCAAGGTCATTCATATCCAAACTCAGATGATACAAATGAATGAGATTGCCGATTTCAGGTGGAAGGGTGCCGGTAAGCCTGCAGTTCTCGATGATCAATTTTTCAAGTGAGCTCATGTTTCCCAACTCTGGCGGAATCGGTCCACTGATCAGGCTATTCGACAAATCCATTTCAACGCAAGAGGTGCACAGGCCGAGCTCAGGAGGAAGCGTCCCGCCCATTTCATTGTCGCGCAAATAGAGCATTTGCATGGCTGTGAGATCACCGATTTCCGGCGGCAGGGTGCCGGTCAGGTTGTTGTTCCCCAAAATCACCCTGACGACCCGACAACCGTCCAACTCGATTCCATACCAACTCGAAAGCGGGCCGGTCAGCCAGTTGCTGTGATCCGTCCACTCGTCGCCGTTGGTGCTGTGATACAGCGCGACCAGGGCCAGCGAGTCGTTTAAACAGGTTGACGGATCGCCCAAAAAGATGCGATGATCTTCGACATCGCCGAAAACCGCCAAACCCGAATACCCGATTCCCGCATCCGCGCTCATGCGAAAACGGCCATAGGAATAGCCGGTGATCGCATCTATCGGCACCCTGACGACAGCGGTGTCCATCTCCAGAAGACCGGAAGAGGCATGGTCCACCAGACAGTGCTCCAACGGGTCATCCCAATCGCCGTCGGCGTTGAAATCGATCCAGCCATTGATGTAGCTATTTTCTATCGATAAAAACTCGATCGAAGCGGTTTCGCCGGTGATAAGGGGCGTAAGAAAGAAATAGTGATTCAATTCATCATTTAATCCATTTTGATCATCACCGTCAGCCAATGTCGTAGGCTGCCCGTCCGGCTCGTTATCGACAGTCCCAAAACTGACCCGCCAGTCGCTGATAATGTGACGCGCGCCATTGTTGGCAGCGAGAGTCGGATAGGGCGGATCCGGGGCATCACCCCAATCCAGCGAATCCATGCCCGCGCCGATCGGGACGAGATAATCTTCTACTTCTCCATCATCGGCTGGTCCGAAACAAGGCAGTTCCGGCGTTGAACTGATGCGGAAACGTGCCATTACATCGCCCACCACCGCAGATTCCGGTAATCGTGTTGAAAAGCGGTGCGGCATTTCCGGATGATCGGTGCGCGGTTCATAGAGCGTTCTTCCCAGTTTGACTTGTTCTTGAAACTCCCAATTGCCATCGCCGTTGAAATCGATCCATGCGGTTACATAGCCTGGTGCAGAGACAAAAATTGTATAGTCAAAATAATAACCGGGGATCAATGGCGGGATAACCTCGATGCCATCTTCGTCGTCCATTCCGATTATATCATCCGCATCCGCGTTTGCCGAAGGTACGCCGTCCGCTTCCCAGTCCACTGACTTGCCGAAATAAAGATCAGAGATCAAGTGGCGGGCTCCCGCATCCGCCTGACGAGTCGGAAACGGCACTGGTGCGTCGCCGTAATCGTGGTGCGGAACGCGAACAAAGACTCGATAATCCTCGACTTCGCCATCCAAGACCAATCCGCCGGGACCGGCGATCGGTTGCAGACTGAAGCGAAATCGCGCATAGGTCGAATCTTCTTTGGCATCGGCCGGAATCCCTATATTTAAAATATTCCTGCCGGCGGCCAGCTGCGTGTTGAGCACTATTTCACCGGCATCGTTCCAATCCCGATCCTGGTTGAAATCAACCCAGGCTTTCAGCATTCCACCGACCGAAGCAGTGACAGCCACCTGGATGGTATCGCCGGCAAGCCATTCGGTCTGCAGAAACTCCACACCATCTTCGTCATCCTGACCATGTCGATCATCCCCCATCGCCTCATCATCAGGCTGACCGTCTTCTTCCGGATCGATAACAGAACCGAGACAGATGTTCTGGAAAAAGCGATGCCGTGCACCGTCATCGGCCAGCAGGCTTAAAAACGGCGCGTCGCCGAAATCGAACAACCGGTATTCAGGCGCGATCTTGAGCAGAACATCCTCGGTCTCCCCTTCATCGAAACTTCCAGAGCCGTCCCACGGCAACGGAATTGGGGTTTCGGTTATGGTCATCCGCGCCCACACGTAGCCGGGATTCGGACCGATCAAAAAGTTGGGTGGATCCAGGGTTCCGAGGTGACCGGCGGTACCGCCCGGTACCGGGAAATTCTTCAAAACGTGCTCATCGGTAGTGCGCGGCGTCGCTGCGCTCTCGCACACACTCGAGCCGCCCCAGCTGCCATCCTGATCCCAGTCGATCAAGACATTGACATATGCCCCTCCGTCTACATGATCCGTATAATAGTAGAGACTGATATTGTGAATCCAATCGGCCGTTTCGCACGGCTCACCCAGCGATGTGCCGGCAAATTCATCGCACAGCGGCTTCACCTGCAAGACACCGGCACTGTCCTTAATCGTAAAAGGATCCGGTGCCCACAAGCCGGAATCGTATTCAGTGCAGAGTTCATCCTGATCGAACAATCCGCCGCCCGAGCACATCCCGGCATTGCCATCGGTCTCGTAATCCACCTTGTTGCCAAGAAATGTGCCCATATCCCCGCGGTGGCGGATGAATCCTCCGGCCCCGGATGTTCGACAAGTCGGAAATGCACCGATCACTCCGGTTGCGGGATAAGCGATCACGCCTTCCGGTGCATCGCCGTAATCATAAGGCAAAGGCAGCGCTTCGACTCTGACATAGTCGTCGCGCACCAGCAAATCTTCGCCGTCGCTGCAGTTGATCTGCAGCGAGACATCATAATCGCCCGGATCGTTGTACACCACCGTATGTGGCCCCTGGCCCTGCATGGAAGAAGGCGTGCCGCCCGGAAAAGACCAGAACCAATTGACGGCATGGGTGGAATGGTCGGTAAAAACAACCGTCAAGGGAGCATAGCCTGAAGTTGGATTCCCGGAAAAATCGGCTTCACAGGTGCAATCCTTCACCTGGATCAATCCCTTTTTCTCTTCTTTGTCTCCTACATCATCGCATTTGATCTCCAATATCACATCATAGGTTCCAGCTGCTTTATAGACCACCTTGTGCGGACCTTTTCCTTCCAGATAGTCTGGCGTGCCGCCGTTGAAATGCCAGCTCCAGGAGACCGCCCCTGAGGAAGCGTCGGTAAAGGTCACTTCAAGACCTTCGCATCCCGATGTCGGGCTGGCGGTAAAATCAGCCTCGCAGCCGCAATCCTGTACCTGGATCAGACCCTTCTTGTATTCGTTGTCACCGCCGCTATAACATTTGGTCTCCAACTCGACATCATAAATGCCGGCTGTCTTGTACAAGACCTTGTGCGGCCCTTTCCCTTCCAGATAGTCAGGTGTGCCACCGGTGAAATGCCAGACCCAGGAGACCGCTCCGACTGAGGCATCGGTAAACGTCACCTCCAACCCTTCACACCCGGATGTCGGACTGGCGGTAAAATTGGCTGTGCAGCCGCAATCGGTGGCCTGGATAAAACCCTTCTTGTATTCTTCATCTGTTCCTGCTTTGCATTGGATCACCAATGCGGCATCATAACTGCCGGGAGAATGATAGACAACTTTATGCGGCCCTTTTCCTGTTGCGGAAGACGGAGTTCCTCCCGCGAAAACCCAATTCCAGGAACTGGCGCCGCTGGAAGCATCGCTATACGCTACCTCCAACGGCACACAGCCCGAAGACGGCTTGGCGGTGAAATTCGCCACACATTGGGCAAAAACAAAAACCGGAAATATAAAACCAATCATGGCGAATAGAGCGACCAGATTGATGACGGTTCTGCTCAAAATCTGAGACATCGCTTTCATAAGTCCTCCTGCCCAAAAATCGGAGCAGCCATTTGGAATGAATGGAAGCAGTATGATGCAAGCTTTAAGGGTAGCACCATCACTGCATCCTGATGAGCACATTGAATAAAAGCATCATCAGAGAAATGGCTACAACGATCATTAGGGCGTAAATACCGATGGCGAACAACCGATCTTTCTGGTAGATTTTTGCAAAATCCAACTTTTCAGCAGCTGCTGCTGTTGTTTTCCGCACTCTTTTATCTCGCCTTTTGATTTGCATATCGGCGTTGCTTTCCTGATTTGTCTTGCGACTCGAGCTGGCCCAAGACACCTGAACGTCCATCAGGGGATACAATTACAAGTTATCGATTTGGCAAGGCCACAAATTGCTGATTTGTGTCAATCTCTTGCTGTTTTGTGGCAAAATGTTCGGATTTACATTGCTGTTCGGCTGGCAAATTCAGAGGGCAGACAGGAAAAGGCTTTTTTGAAAGCGCGGGTGAATTGGGCGGGACTGGCAAAACCGACTTCGTAGGCAATTTGGGTTATGCTGAATTTGTTTTCCACAATCATTTGCGCGGCGCGCTTGAGCTTGACCATGCGGATAAACTCACCAGGTGTCTGACCCGCAATCGCCTCCAATTTGCGATAGAGCTGGCTCCTGCTTACGAATAATTTTTGGGCAAGCACCTCAGTGTCGAAATCCTCATCATGCAGATTCCCCTCTGTTGCATCCATCAGCTTTTGCATAAATTCTTTATCAATTGAATTGGTCGCCAGTGTTTCCGGCTGCAGATTCAATTCCTGCTTGAATTTTTCGCGCAACCGCCTCCGCTGCTCGATGAGATTCTTGATCCGTGCAACGAGTTCTGCAAAATTAAAAGGTTTGGTGATATAATCATCAGCACCGGTTTCCAGTCCGGCAACTTTATCATCCGACAATGCTTTGGCGGTCAACAATATGATCGGGATGTGGCTGGTCTGCCAATCGGTTTTTAAACGATGACAAAATTCGATACCATCCATTCCTGGCATCATAATATCGCTCAGGACGAGATCGGGCATCTTTTCTTTTGCCAGAGCAATCGCCTCTTCACCATTCTCGGCCTCTGCAATTTGATACTCAGCCTCTAACAAATTGGTCAGAAAAAAGCGAAAATCGGCAGAATCTTCAACGATAAGAACGAAGGGTTTCAGCTGAGTTTTTTTGTTCTTGGTGGGCGGCAAATCTCGTCGATCGACCTGTCTCTTGCTCGCAGAACTGCAATCGAGAGAAGAGATTTCCCCTCCAAAGCCTGATACCGGTTCGCTGGCTTCCCTCTCTTTTTCCGAGAAGGTCGCTTCTCTCTTTTCTCCTTCAACAGAGGTGCCGGAGATCTCATCCGCGTGAGCAAGGATAATGGGGGAATATTCATAATTCGGTATCTTTAAGCTAAAAACCGATCCTTTGCCCTCCTGACTGCTGACATCGAGTTCCCAGTTGTGCAAGGTCGCCAATTCTTTAACCAGGGCCAAACCAATTCCCGAACCGCCATAATTTCTTTTTGCCGAGTCATCGACCTGAAAAAATCGATTAAAGATAACTTGCTTGTTTTTTTCAGAAATGCCGATCCCGCTGTCGCGAACGGACACGACAGCGACTTTTGAACCCGTTTGATTTTTACCACCATTTTCGGCTTCGCAGCGCACTTGCACGCTGACGCTTCCACCGACAGGTGTAAACTTGAATGCATTGCTCAGCAAATTGTTGATTATTTTTTCGAGCTTGTCTTTGTCGATCAGAGCCTTGACCGAGCTGGCATTTGAATGAAAAGCAAACGCAATATCCTTTTGTTCGGCCAATGGTCTAAACGAATGGACGAATCCCTGCAACAAATGAATCAAATCGAGCTCTTCAGTTTGCAGCGGAATCTTTTCCGCTTCCAGTTGCGAGAGTTCAAGCAGCTGGTCGATCAGGTGCTGCAATTTCTCGGCGTTTCGGTAAAGCATTCGATAATATTCAACTTTGTTTTTTTTTATTCTGCCGCTGATCAGTTGTTCGAGCGGTCCTTTGATCAACGTCAATGGAGTGCGGAACTCGTGCGACAAATTGGCAAAAAACCGCGATTTCATATTCTCAACTTCACGGAGATGCTTGAATTCAAACTCTTGCATCTTTATAATCGCCTGTGTCCTGGAGCGATTGGCCTGAAATCTGATGATGCCATAAATACCACTGAAAAATAACGTGAGATAGAGTAACATCGCCCACCCGGTCTGCCACCATGGGGGATTAATGATGACGCTGATCTCGGTAACCTGATCATTCCATATCCCATCGCTGTTGGTCGATTTGGCTTTAAAGCGATACTGGCCAGGATTCAGGTTGGTATAGGTGATGAAACGCCTCGATTTCCCATAAATCCAGTTGGCATCGAAACCTCCCATCATATAGGCATATTCAATTGCAGAGGGCGAGTTGTAATCCAGCGCCGCGAGCTGGAACGAGAAGACATTTTGCCGGTGCGAAAGAGTGATCTGATCCGCATAGGGAATGCTTGTATCCCCACCTAAAGCCGGATCCCGAGCCGTGGCGGATTGATTAAAAATTTGTAAATCGGTTATCAAGAGAGGGGGGCGATAACAAGAACGATCGATGGCAGCAGGCTCGAAAAAGTTCAATCCTCTCGTGCTGCCCATAAACATGATGCCCGACTCATCGCGGAAGGCGGAAGTAAAATTAAAATCACCGCCGATAACCCCATCGGCGGCATTGTAGTTGGCAAAAGTGTTGTTTTGGGTGTCGAAAAAAGAAATACCCGCACTCGTGCCAAGCCAAAGATTGCCGTTCTCATCTTCAAGAATCGTTTTTATCGAATTGTCCGCCAGACCGTCTTGGGTTGTGAAAAAAGAGATGGCTATATTCTGAAAAGGCAAAAGCGCATCGGTGCGATTTTGCACAACCAACTTGTTCAAACCATTATTTGTACCAATCCACAGCACCGTCGTGTCCGGCGACGATGTCCCGCCACGCCTGGCAGTGGATTCACACATCGAATAGATGCTGTTGCTGCTGAGGCTCCCGATTGCTGTCCAATTCTCGTTGTCGATAGCGAATTGGGGAGATTCTCCGGCATACCAGCGGATAAATCTCCCCCCATCCTGTTCCACAAAAAGATTCAAGCCGCCGCCGTTTGTCCCGATCCAGAGTCGGCCTTTGCTGTCCTGAAATATCACCCACACATCGTTATGACCGAGGCTGTTTGG
Source organism: bacterium (assembly GCA_029565675.1). Lineage (GTDB taxonomy): Bacteria > Zhuqueibacterota > Zhuqueibacteria > Residuimicrobiales > Oceaniaggregativiventaceae > Sulfursilanivivens. The sequence continues at coordinate 4,951 of JAKQNP010000002.1, read as the reverse complement.
ACGATCGGTATCATGATGCCAGCTCTCGTATTTTCCTGTAATCGGGTCCAGGCGCGCCAACCCATATCCCCAAAAACCGATCCATATCTGGTTTTGACTATCGCAATAGACTGTCTTGTTATACTGGATCGAAGGAATGGTGATGGACTTTTCATGCGCTTTTATGGATCGCAAATGACCAGTATCCAGATCAAGCCGAAACAATCCCGCACCGTACGTGCCAATCCAGAGGTCATTCGATGTACCGGGCGCCAGCGACCAGATGTTTATTCCATCCGAATCGGCATGCTTATGTATCGCTAGACTTTTTTCGGCAAAATCCACGCCGATTGGGTCGGAATAAAACAAACCTTCCTCGCTGCCGAACCACATTCTGCCGTCACTGCTCCTGGTTATGGCTCTGATATTTTTCTCGAGGTCCTTCCCCTGGTTGAACCGGAATTTCCCGGACAAAGAGTTGTTAAATTTGGTGCTTTTCGAAGAAAACCAGGCCAGTCCGTTTTCGGTAGCCAGCCATAAAACTCCGGATTTGTCCCTGACCATTCCATTGATATGATTATGAATCAGACTTTGATGATCTTCCCGATCAGAGGTATATCTTTCAAATTTTCTTTGATCAACATTAAAACGGAGCAATCCAGCAAAAGAATCGATCCACAGAATTTTCTCGCCGCCGATCCTTTCCTCGATAACCGACCCGGCCGAGGAGCCAAATTGCAGACTGTCCGGATTCGGTATTTGAATTTGGGTAAACCCATCATCCTCTGAATCGTAAATTGTCAAGCCATCGGCGGTTCCCACATAGATTTTGGCCAGCTCGTTCTCCGATCTCGTAAGATTCCATACCAGGTTATCGCTGATGCTGTTGGGATTGCTGGATTCTTTAAAATAGCGGATAAATTCTGCAGAAAAGCTCCCTGGTTTAAGGGACAGCTTGTTCAATCCAGAATAGGTTGCGATCCAGATGTTTCCCTTGTTATCCTCAACGATCGATGTCACATAATTGCTGCTGAGAGAAGCACCATCCTCGGGATTTGATTGCCAATGCTCGATTGTGTCTTTAAACGGATTGAGTTTGTACAAGCCGCTTCGGTAGGTCCCTATCCAGATAAGGCGATTGCTGTCTTCATAAATAGAGGTGATCGAATTCTCTCTGGTTATGTCGGAATCCAATTCCCAGGTCAGCCATCGATCGGTTAATGGATCATAACAATTCAGTACCCCACTTTTTGTGCCGACCCAGATGCGGCCATCGCTGCCCTCGGTGATCGTCCAGATGCAATTGTCTGTTAGCGAATTTTCATTGCCCGGCACATGGCGAAAGTTTTGAAACTCATATCCATCGAAGCGATTCAGTCCGTCATCGGTGGCGAACCACAAGAATCCCGACCGGTCCTGTAAAAGGTCGTTCACGTTGTTGTTGGAGAGTCCATCCAGGGTGGTCAGGTGATTAAAGACGATGGAGGGGGATGTTCGGCTGCCAGCAGAAGCGGCAGCCGGAGCCAGGAGAGAAGAGCAGAGCACAACAACCCCAGTAGCGATGGCCATGATCCATTCAAAGGGTTGTTCTTTTACTTTTAAACCCCTCATGTCAAGCCTTTGGCTCGTAAAGGGTTAGATTCCCATGTGCTTGAAGAAAAATTACACCAGCACTGCACATCGGCGTGTTGTCACAATGGTGCGTGTTCTGCGTTCGCCCTGTTTAAGGGCTGATTAAGAATTCCAGGCAAGCGCAAAATCCGCACCCTCACATTTTACCTATTCGGGCACAAACCCCGGCAGCACACGCCCGATCATTTTGCGATAGGTCTCTTCGATGCCGGTCGCTGCCAGCCCGTCCGCGGCGTTGGCGTGCGACGAAGCGGTCTGGACAATCGCCGTTTCCGCTCTCAGAGCGCGGGCATAGGGAATGCTGCGCTCGAGTTGGTGCCGCGCCGATGCCAAATCCCCTGCCCGCTCAGCCAAAATGGCGCGGATAACCGCGTCGTAAAAGAACACCGTATTGGCGCCGTAGCGCAGGTTCTGGTCGTCTTCCAGCAGCCGATCGCGCAACAGCGGCGGCAGGTCCTTCTGCAGCAGAGAATCCATGATTTCCCGGCAGGCGTGCATGGCAGCAACGCTTTCGGCCAGGTCCACGCCGTCGTTCATCGCTGAATGCGTTTCCTCGAGCTGCAGATGCTGGCGGTGAAACAGCGGATCGAGGTCCTGATTGATGCGATCGGGCAGATGTTGCCAGTCGCGGACCTGCCGTACATTCGAAAGCGCTGTTTCCAACTGTGCAGTGAGCCGACGCATCTCTTCGGCAACCGGCGCGTAAAAATCATCGAAATAGGCGCTTGTCAGCCGTTCCACATCCGCTTGTGGATCCCACAGCAACTTTGCCAGGAGATAATTGTTCAATCGCTTCATGCCCCACAAACGGGTATTGACATGCATATAATGAAAATGGCGCACACCCTGGCTAAAATAAAGCGGAATCTCGTGCGCAAGGATGCGGGTATACAAGACCGGCAAAGACTTGATCTTCGACACATTGTAGTACTCGCCGACAAAAAATTGGCCCTGATAATAGCGCGGCTCGCCTTGCGTCCAATCGAGAAGGGCATTCCATAAGGGCACATTGTATTCGGTACAGGTGGTGTCGTCGATAGAATGGACGTAGCAGCGCAGAATCGGGAAATAGGTGCCGATGCAGGTGTGGTAATCAAAGCCCTCCGGCAGAGGACGAGATGGCGGAACCAATGTTTCGTGATAGATCGGGAAAACGATGCCGATCGGCCGTTTGATGCGGCCGTTTGCGCGCGCCGCTTCGATCGCCTCTTGCAGCTGATGAACCAGAAGCAACAAGCGATCGGTCGGATTGCCCAGCGGTGTACAGTTTTCGCACTCGCACCACTTGCCGCCATCGATCGGCCAGAAATTGATTGATCCGGCATCCCGCCACTCCCCTTCGGCCAGCTCGGCGACCAAACCCTTCAACAGATGGTCGATCGCGTCGGAATTGGACGTGCAGATATTTGTGCCGAACTCCCGCTCGAAGGGCGTGCGTTTGCCGGCGATCAGACCGTACCATTCCGGATGGGCTTCGAAATAAGTCAGATGGCCGTCGAGATTCGTGTCGCCGCGGTATTCGCTGGCGCTGATGCGATAGGGGTCCGCCGGTTTTCGCTCATCGCCGCGAAAGAGCGGGTGATTATAGGGGTAATCGCCGTCCGGATTGAGGAACCGATGAAAATGTTCGTGGCCGCCATAGGTCAGATGCATGCCCAGTTTGCGCAAAAATGGACGATCGGGTTCGGCGGTGGTCCAATAATTGAGCCGATTGCGCGCCATCCACAAATAGAAATCCGGATTGCCGCGATCTTCCCATGCCCAGAATCCGCGGGTGATAAATTGAGGAGCTGAAATTATCTTCTTGCGCGGGGGGAAAACCAGCTGCTTCCTTGACGGGATGTGTTCACCATCGGCGGCCGGTGCATACCAGTGCACACCCAGCGTTTCGAGGAAATGGTAGACTCCATAGAGAGTGCCAACACGGTCGCGGCCGACGATAAACAGTCGGCCGTGATGGAGAAAAATCGCATAACTTTCCGCTGCAGTCAAAGACTCTTGCAGTCTTTGTTCTGCAATTGCTGCCGCAACGGCTGGATGGTTTGCCGGCTGGCTCAAATCAGTCAGCACGATCGCATGCGGCGGCAAGTTTTCAGCAAGGCAGATCACGGCAAAGGCCGAATCGCTCGGTTCGAGACCACTGAGCCTGCCGAGATAGGTGTGCAACTCCTGGGCGGCAAAGCCTTCCGTGCAGGCATTCATTCGGTCGAGGTCGTTGCTGCTCCAGTCGATCTGCGCTTCAGCCTGGGCTGCTTCCTGCGGCGAAGAGAAGGTTGCACAGTCGACGATGATCTGCCAGCCGGAATCGATCGCCAACGGCGGCGGCGAACAGGAAAGGGCAACCAACAAGCCAGCCGCCAACAGCGCTAAAGCCCTGGACCGAACCATGACAACCTCCATCTTGGTGTTCGATTTGTCGCAAACTCGAGTGGTACACGACAAACCAAAGCAATGGGGAATACTTTTTCTTACCCTGTTTCCGGTTTCCATCGGTGTCGGGGTCGCAATCGCTATCGGAATCGATTTGCCGCAAACTCGAGTGGTACACGACAAATCAAAGCAATGGGGTATGCTTTTTCTTACCCTGTTTCCGGTTCCAATCGGTGTCGGGGTCGCAATCGCTATCGGAATCGATTTGCCGCAAACTCGAGTGGTACACGATAAATCAAAGCAATGGGGTATGCTTTTTCTTACTCTGTTCCCGGTTTCCATCGGTGTCGGGGTCGCAATCGCTATCGGAATCGATTCCCGCTATGTATTGCGTTTGTTCCTCATGAACCGTGTATCCTCGTTGCCCCAGTTTTGTCAACATCGCCACGATGCGATCGAGCAGGGCCTTTCGGCTTTTGTTGTCCTCCCCGGACAGTGCACCACACACATGCAGGACATCCTGCACGGCGCCGCATTCCAACGCGGAACCACGGGCAATCTCAAAATAGCGTCGTCGGTCTCCGACCGTTGCCTTGCCATTGCCTTCGGCGATGTTCAGCGGGATTGCCTGAGACGCACGAAGGAGCTGATCCTTGGCGTTGCGGTGGCCTTTCAGATTCTCGCAAAACGCATACGCCCAACCCACGTATTCGATCGCCGCGCGATATACATCCAGTTTTTCATGCCCAAAGCCCATTCGCTGTCCTTTCGATTTCGATACCGATTCCGATAGCGACCCCGACACCGATTGTGCTTCGCCTGTAAAAAAGCTTGTTCGTCTGGTTCGCGATCAAGAGCCGTGACAGATTAGTGGTCTCGCCTCACTGCTCTTAAAACCTCATACAGATCCGCCCCGATGCCGATGAACAACTGGCCGGCCCGGGTCTCCAGCAGGCCGCGGCCGAAGCTC
>JAKQNP010000061.1 GCA_029565675.1 bacterium | reverse complement strand
GCTTCCGCCGCAAAATCGGCAATCCGCCAACAGTACATTGCCGCCAAGGTCCGATATGGCGCCCATTTCTCGCCACGCAAAATCAACTCTTTCGGTGTCGGCATCGCGCCGAGCTTGTCGATTTTCTGGGCCCCTTTTCGCACGCCAAGATCATCAACCGGCAATACATCGGGCCGGCCCAATCGAAACATCAGCATCATCTCGACCGTCCAACGACCGATGCCGCGCACGGCTACCAGTTTTTCGATAATTTCCTCGTTGGCCAGCGAAGCAAATCTGGCGGCACTGGGTATTTCGCCACGCTCTGATCGCGCCGCCAGATCACGCAGGGCGAGCGTCTTGTTGCCGGAAACTCCGCAGGCACGCAGATGCTCATCCTGGACTTTCGCCAGCGATCTGGCGGTAATTTTTTTCGAGCCGATGGCTTTCTCGACTCTTCCAACTATCGTCGCGGCGGCCTTGCCGGACAATTGCTGATAAAGAATCGAACGCGCCAATGAATCCACCGTATCGAAATTCCTGTGCCAGCCATCCACTTCCAGCATGCCGATTTTCTCGATCCAGCGACCCAGCTTTTTATCCCGCTTCGACAGATGAGTCACCGCAGCATGTATATCAAAACCGCGCTCATGCTTTGCCATCATGCATCCCCGTCTCTGAAAAAATTAAGCGCCGTCCAGCACCACGCCAGAATCAGGGCCATCCCCCCCATCGGTGCCAATGCGGTACTCGTATGCCAAATCGCGGCCAGGGCCAAACTTCCACTGAACAGGATTAGTCCGCACAACATCAAGCTGCAGGCAAGCAAACGGGATCTTGAAGCCGACCGGCGAACCAGCACGATCAGGGACAAGCCGTGTGCAAACGCGAAATAACTCGCCATCAGCATTCGCTGTTGCGAATCCCCTTCCAGACCATGGCTGGCATAGGCCGACATCGCGACCGAGAGAGCGCATACCAGAGCGGAAATTGCGGAATAAAAGCGTTGCCAGCCGGTCTTCATCGAAGGTGATTCCTGCTCAAGAATTGGCAATTGCGCGCCTGCGCAACAAAAGGCGAAACCCGAGTGCGAAGGAAAACAGGACGACGATTCCCGGCACCAGAAAAATATTGATCAGCTTCAGGCGACTGATTAAATTCTCAATGTCGGTATTCAATTGCCGCTGCACTTGTCGCAGCTCGCTGCGTATCGCTATTTTTTGTTTTTGATAGCGGGCAATCTCGTTTTTCTCCAATGCGTTCACACTGCCCGCTCCCGCCTGGTTTCTGGCCTGCAGTTGCAACAATTTCTGGTTTAACGCCTCCAGATCTGATTGCAACTGGTTTTGCTTGTCGTGATAGCGCAACTCGGCGCTGCGCTGGATTTTTTCGATTCTGGCGAACGGCCTGGACGATACCGTCCGGGTACGCAGCGATATCAGGTTGGGATCACCTGCAAGATTGTCCACCAGGTTGATCGCGAAGTCGCCATTATTGGCGATATCGTCGAACACCTGGGATCCGAAAATATTCTGTTCAATGACCCACATCCGGTCTGCCAGTAAATCGGTATCGGTAACGATGATGATCTGGGCAGGTTTTTGACTGGTCATGACCTGGTTCGCCGCTGACTTCTCG
>JAKQNP010000038.1 GCA_029565675.1 bacterium | reverse complement strand
TACGTCCGCGCCTTGGCCAGGCCAGACAATGCCAACGTCTGCGTGATCGCCGCCGTCAACGTCGTCTTGCCGTGATCCACATGGCCTATCGTGCCTATATTCACATGCGGCTTTGTGCGTGCAAACTTTTCTTTCGCCATTCTTCCGTCTCCTTAACTTCCGTTCAATAAAATTTAAAACGCTTATGCAGCCAGACCCATTTTTTCGCGCAGCTTTTTCTCGACTTCGGGCGCGACTCTTTCATACCTTGAAAATTGCATTGTAAACAGCGCCCGGCCTTGTGACATATTGCGCAATGCGGTTGCATAGCCGAACATCTCCGCCAAGGGTACGACGGCCTGGATGACCTGCACGTCGTTGTTCTGTCTGTGCTGTTCGATCTTGGCGCGGCGGGTCGCCAGATCGCCTAATATTGTGCCAAAATAATCGTCCGGAGTAATCACTTCAAGCGCCATCATCGGTTCCATCAGAATCGGTTTGCCATTGCGCATGGCATCTTGCAGAGCCATCGAAGCGGCGATCTTGAACGACAATTCGGTTGACAATTCCTGATCAAAAGCGCCACCGAGCAACAGAACCCGGATATCCATCACCGGAAAGCCGGCGATCACTCCGCTCAACATCGACTCCCGGATGCCATCTTCAATCGGCTTGACAAACTGTCTGGGAATTTCGAGTTCAGGAGCTAGATTTTCAAATTCAAAAACCTTGCCCATCTCGGTCGGCGCCAAACGCAGCTTGACTTTGGCATACTGACCTTTGCCGGCAGCCTGGCGCTCGAACACCATCTCGGTCGTCACGGTATCGGTAATCGTCTCTCGATAGGCAACCTGTGGTTTGCCGACGTTAAGCTCGGTTTTAAATTCCCGCGCGAGCCGGTCGAGCAATATTTCCAAATGCAGCTCGCCCATACCAGAGATAACCATTTGTCCGGTTTCCGGATCGACCCGATAATTGAAAGTCGGATCCTCGCTCTCCAGGTTCTCAAGGGCTGGAAGAAGCTTTTCTTCATCGGCTTTGGTGCGCGGCTCGATCGCTGTAAAGATGACCGGCACCGGAAACTGCATGTGCTCCAGCTCGATGGGATGCTTGGGGTCAGCCAGCGTGTCTCCGGTTCGGGTGTTGCGCAAACCGACGGCTGCGACAATTTCGCCGACGCGGGTTTCCTGAAGCTCCTCGCGCTTGTTCGAGGACATGAGCAAAATCCGGTTGAGCCGCTCTTTTTTACCGGTTGCCGGATTGAGAACCGTCTCGCCCACTTGCACACTGCCCGAATAGATGCGAAGATAAACCAACCGCCCAACAAATGAATCGGTGACAATCTTGAATGCCAAAGCGGCAAACGGTTCTTCGAGCGACGCGTGGCGCTCTTCGATCTTGTCGGTATAGGGATTCTTTCCCTCGACCGGCGGCAGATCCAGCGGGCTGGGCAGGTAGCGAACAACCGCATCCAGCAATCGCTGCACCCCTTTGTTGCGCAGCGACGCGCCGCACAACACCGGCACCAGCCGTGCTTGCAGAGTGCCCTTGCGCAGGGCCTGATAAAGTTCCTCTTCTGTCAGCTCGCTGCTGCCAAGATATTTTTCCAGCAGTGCATCATCGACTTCAGCCGCTGCCTCAATAAGGCGCACGCGCATGGCTTCGGCTTTTTCGCGATAGGCCGACGGAATGTCGGTCTCTTCATATTTGACCCCCAAACTCTCGTCGTCGTAAATGACGGCGCGCATGGTGATCAAATCGATCAGCCCAGAAAATGTATCCGAAGCGCCTATTGGAATCTGCAGAGGAACCGGATTGCTGCCCAGTTTGTCGCGCATCATCTGTACAACGCGATCAAAGTCGGCGCCGATTCGATCCATTTTGTTAATGAACGCAATTCGCGGGATTCGGTAGCGATCAGCCTGACGCCAAACCGTCTCGCTTTGCGGCTGGACACCGCCAACCGCACAAAAGATAGCAACCGCACCATCGAGCACCCGCAACGATCGTTCGACCTCGACGGTAAAATCGACATGACCAGGAGTGTCGATGATGTTGATGCGGTTTTTTTTCCAATAACAGGTTATTGCAGCCGAGGTGATGGTGATGCCGCGCTCTCGCTCCTGCTGCATCCAGTCCATTGTCGCCAGACCGTCATCGACCTCACCAATGCGATGCACTTTGCCGGTATAAAACAGAATTCGCTCTGTCGTTGTCGTTTTGCCGGCATCGATATGTGCCATGATACCGATGTTGCGAATATTTTCCAGCGCATCGCGTTGGGACATAAAAAAACCACTTGTTGTTAGAAAACGAGTCCATACCACGGCCAAAACAGCACTGTAAAGGACTGACGCTTTCTGCTTCGCAAAACAAGTGGATCGGCAATTAAAGAAGCTTGAAAACGCCACGTCTTTACAGCTACTTTCCTTCCCTCAATATCGGTCCCGCTCCAGAAATTCAGCATCATCGCAGTCGGGAGGAGTTGGCGTGTAAGACTGGCAAATTTGTCTGTAAACTACCAGCGAAAATGAGCAAAAGCTTTGTTGGCATCAGCCATTCGATGGGTATCCTCACGCTTCTTGACTGAAGAGCCTTCGTTCTTGTAGGCTGCCAACAACTCATTGGCCAACTTTTGGGCCATGGTCTTCTCTGAACGATCGCGCGAGTATTGCACCAGCCAGCGGATCGCCAATGCCTGCTGCCTATCCGAGCGAACCTCGACTGGCACCTGATAATTGGCGCCGCCGACCCGGCGTGACCGCACTTCGAGAATTGGCTTGACGTTGCTCATGGCCTTCTCAAACACCTCAATCCCTTTTGACCCGCTTTTTTCCGTAATAAGCTCAAGGGCTTGATAAAAACTTTTCTCGGCAACGCTTTTCTTGCCGTCATGCATCATTCCATTTATAAACTTGGTCACCAGTACGCTCTTGTAGACCGGATCCGGCAACACTCGACGTTTTGTGGCTCTCTTTCTGCGTGGCATGAAAGTCTCTCGATACTTTATTTTTTCAGCTTGGTTCCGTATTTTGAACGACCGTTTTTGCGATCCTGCACACCGCTGGTATCCAATACCCCACGAATGATGTGATAGCGAACACCAGGTAAATCCTTGATACGACCGCCGCGGATCATCACGATCGAATGCTCCTGTAAATTGTGACCCTCGCCCGGAATGTAGGCGGTAACCTCAAAGCCGTTGACCAGACGAACACGAGCCACCTTGCGCAAAGCCGAGTTGGGCTTCTTGGGCGTGGTCGTATAAACTCGCGTACAAACACCGCGGCGCTGCGGACACCGACCTAATGCCGGAGTCTTGATTTTCTTATCACCTCTGGTGCGTCCATTGCGGACAAGTTGATTGAGCGTGGGCACTGATCCTCCTAAATTCGAAAGCCTGTCAATATAGAGAATTAATTTTTATTTTTCAAGTTTTTTATTCAATAAAACGCAATTTTATTGCTTATCTTGCACATCGACATCGGCGGTTTCCGCTGGTTCCAGTTCCGGACCGATCACATCGATCTCTTTGCGCGAAGCAATGCCGGTGCCGGCTGGAATCAGATGCCCCATAACCACGTTTTCTTTCAAACCGAGCAATTGGTCGATTTTTCCCTCGACCGACGCATCGGTCAATACCCGCGTGGTCTCCTGGAAGGAGGCTGCCGAAATGAAGCTCTCGGTGGTAAGAGATGCCTTGGTGATTCCGAGCAGCAACGGTTGAAAAGTGGCCGGTTGCGCCGCTCTGGCTTGCGGCGGTTTGCGCTTGGCGTCATTCAGTTCGCTTTCGATCGTGCGGAAAGCTTCTGCCTCCACCAACTGCTCCTCGCTGTAATCCGAATCACCCTTGTCGGTAATCACCACCATATTGCGAATTTTCTCGTTGATGCGCAAAAAGTGGAGCCGATCAACCTGATCGCCTTCCAGATAGTCCGTGTCACCTGGCTCTTCGATCTTGACTTTTTGCAGCATCTGGCGAACGATCACTTCGATGTGTTTGTCGTTGATGCGCACGCCCTGCAAACGGTAGACTTCCTGAATCTCATTGACCAGATATTCCTGCACCTTGTTCGAACCCATGATCGCCAGAATATCGTGCGGTGCCACCGCGCCTTCCGAGAGCTTTTCGCCGGCATGAACGAAATCCCCGTCATGCACGAGAATATGCTTTCCGTAGCCGATCATGTAGATCTTTTCTTCGTTGCCATCCTCGGAGGTCACGATCAGCTTTCGCACACCGCGTTTGATCTCGCCGAACCGCACGATGCCGTCGATTTCACTGACCACCGCTGGTTCTTTCGGACGCCGAGCTTCGAACAATTCAGCAACCCTCGGCAAACCGCCGGTGATGTCGCGAGTTTTGGCGATTTCCCGTGGTATTTTGGAAAGAACATCACCCGCCGATACACGATCTCCTTCTCTGACCGCCAGAAACGAGCGCGTCGGCAACAAATAGGTCGAGGTCGCATTTTCGTTATCGTCTAGAATCTGGATCGTCGGGCTGAGATGGCGATTCCGCGATTCGATGATCACCCGCTGCTTCATGCCGGTGGCTTCATCGAGCTCTTCGCGGTAGGTCACATTCTCGACGATATCGGAATACTTGATCGTTCCATCGGTTGTTGTGATGATCACGGCCGAGTAGGGATCCCAGCGAAAAATCAGTTCGCCGGCCTTGATATGCTCTTTATCGGCGATCAGAATCGATGCACCGTAAGGTACGCTCAAGCGTTCAATGACGCGATTGTCATCATCGAGCAAATTGATCCGGCCATTCCGGCCGACGGTAATGTGCTCGCTGTCTTGGCGTTCCACAACTTTGAGGTTGTCATAAGAGACGCGGCCATCATGCTTGGAAATGACCTGCGATTGGGCGGCGATGCGCGCGGCGGTACCACCAATATGAAAAGTCCGCAGGGTGAGCTGGGTGCCTGGTTCGCCGATCGACTGGGCTGCCATCACGCCAACCGCTTCACCGATATTGACCAATTTTCCGGTGGCCAGGTTGCGGCCATAACAAGCCGCACAGACACCGCGCAGCGCTTCACAGGTCAAAACCGAACGGATCATCACAGACTCGATCCCTGTATCGGCGACGAGTTTCGCCTTGGTTTCATCGATCAAATCGCCGGCAGAGACAATGATGTCGCCGGATGCCGCGTCAAATACATCTTCCGCCGCCACCCGTCCGACGATGCGATCGTGCATCGATTCAATGACCTCTTCGCCTTCTTTCAGATCGCTGACGCGCAAGCCCAGAATCGTGCCGCAGTCGTTCATGGTGATGATCACGTCCTGCGCCACATCGACCAGCCGGCGGGTCAAATAACCCGCATCAGCTGTTTTAAGAGCGGTATCCGCCAAGCCTTTTCGGGCGCCGTGCGTGGAGATGAAATATTCCAGCACCGTCAAGCCTTCGCGAAAGTTGGCTGTGATCGGGTTTTCGATGATTTCACCCATCGACCCGGTCATCTTTTTCTGCGGTTTGGCCATCAATCCGCGCATACCGGCCAACTGGCGGATCTGTTCCTTGGAACCGCGCGCCCCCGAATCGGCCATCATAAAGATGGGATTGAATCCTTGCCGATCCTGGCGCAAACGCTCGAACATTTTTTCCGCCACGCTGCTTGTGGTATGCGTCCAGATATCGATGATCTGGTTGTAGCGCTCACCATCGGTGATGATGCCGCGTTCGTAACGGCTCTGAATCGCATCCACTTTGCTGTAAGCGGAATCGATCAATTCGCCCTTTTCCAGCGGAACAATCACGTCATCGATACCAACGGTGACACCAGACTTCATCGCATAAGTAAAACCGGTCTCTTTGAGAATATCGAGCAACAAGGCGGTCCGGTAATTGCCCAACCGGCTGTAGGCGTTGGCCACCAACTCTTCTATGCCTTTTTTGGTCAACAGCCTGTTCTCAAAAGGAGTATCAAGGGGCAAAAGCTGGTTGAAAAGCACCCGTCCAACAGTGGTTTCGACCAATTTGCCGTCGATGCGCACCTTGATCGGGGCATGCAAATCGATCCGCCCATCATCATAGGCGATCGAAACTTCCCGCAGCGATGAAAAGATCATGCCTTCGCCGCGAACACCGCTTTTGCGCTTGGTCAAATAATAGATACCCAGCACAATATCCTGGCTCGGAATGGCCAGCGGGCGACCGTTGGCTGGGGATAAAATATTGTGACTGGAAAGCATCAGAATCTTGGTTTCGACTTGCGCATAGCTGGACAACGGCACATGCACCGCCATCTGATCGCCGTCAAAGTCGGCGTTGAATGCCGCACAGACCAACGGGTGAATCTGGATGGCTTTGCCTTCGACCAGCAGCGGCTGAAACGCCTGAATACCCAGGCGGTGCAGGGTCGGAGCGCGGTTGAGCATCACCGGATGATCGTCGATGATTTCTTCGAGAATATCCCAAACCTCCATACCCCGGCGTTGGACCAATTTCTTCGCGCTCTTGACCGTCTTGACGTAACCGCGTTCCACCAATTTGCGGATGACGAACGGAGTGAACAATTCAAGGGCCATCTCTTTCGGCAGGCCGCATTCGTGCAACTTGAGCTCCGGCCCGACCACGATCACAGAACGACCGGAATAATCGATGCGCTTGCCAAGCAAGTTTTGCCGAAAGCGCCCCTGTTTGCCGCGCAACATATCCGACAAACTCTTGAGGGCGCGATTGCCATCGCCGCGCACGGCCGCCGATTTGCGGCCGTTGTCGAACAACGAATCCACCGCTTCTTGCAGCATGCGCTTTTCATTGCGCAGAATGACTTCCGGTGCCTTGATTTCCAGCAGTTTCTTCAACCGATTGTTGCGAATGATCACCCGTCGATAGAGATCGTTCAGATCCGAAGTCGCAAAACGCCCGCCTTCCAGCGGCACCAGGGGTCGAAGCTCGGGCGGAATGACGGGAATGACGTTCATGATCATCCATTCGGGACGATTCTCCCGGGAGCGGTTGGCGCGGCGAAAAGCTTCGACCACGCGCAGCCGCTTCAGGGCATCGGCTTTCCGCTGGATCGACGTCTCGGTGTTCGCCTGGTAGCGCAATTCACGCGACAATTTGTCGATATTCACGCGCTTGAGCAATTCAAGAACCGCCAAACCGCCCATGGAGGCATGAAATCGCTCTTCCTCGGGCACATCGGTCTCCTTGGCCGCCATCTCAGCGCTGATCTCGAGATACTCATCTTCGCTGAGCATCTCTTTTTCCGCCAAATTGCTCTGCCCCGGACGGATGACGACGAAAGACTCGTAATAGATAATGCGCTCGAGCTCTTTCATCGACAAACCCAGAATATAGCCGATTTTGGACGGCAAAGATTTCCAATACCAGATGTGCACCACCGGTACCGCCAAAGTGATGTGCCCCATGCGCTCACGCCGCACGCTCTTTTGCGTCACCTCGACACCGCAGCGATCGCAAACGATTCCGCGATAACGGATGCGCTTGTATTTGCCACAATGGCACTCCCAATCTCGCACCGGCCCAAAGATCTTTTCGCAGAACAGACCATCTTTTTCCGGTTTGAAACTGCGGTAATTGATCGTCTCCGGTTTGGTCACTTCGCCATGCGAGCGCTCCAAAATTTTGTCCGGTGAGGCCAGACCGATATAAATCGAATTGATATTCGGCATTTGCGTCTGAATATCATGTGAAATCATATAGTTCAACCTTGTCCTCCAAACTCAGTGACAGAGCCTGGTCCGTCAGTTGACAGCAAACAGATGCAGTCAGTTTTATTTTGTTTCGCTCATCAGCTCAACGTCCAGTCCCAACCCCTGCAATTCGCGAATCAGTACATTGAACGATTCGGGAAGTCCAGGTTCCGGAATGGTTTCACCTTTCACAATTGCCTCATAGGCACGGGAGCGCCCTTTCACATCATCACTCTTGACCGTCAAAATTTCCTGCAGAGTGTAAGCCGCACCATAGGCTTCCAGTGCCCAGACTTCCATCTCGCCGAAACGCTGGCCACCGAACTGCGCCTTCCCGCCCAGAGGTTGCTGGGTAATGAGCGAATAAGGTCCGATCGAACGCGCATGGATCTTGTCCTCGACCAAATGGGACAATTTCATCATATAGATCCAGCCGACCGTCACCTCTTCGTCGATCAATTCCCCGGTGCGGCCATCATAGATCGGCGATTTGCCGCTAAGGGGAACACCCGCTCTTTTCATCTCATTTTTGACTTCATCCAAAGAAGCGCCGTCAAATACCGGTGTCGCATAATTGATGCCCAAATGATGCGCAGCCCAGCCAAGATTGGTTTCAAGAATCTGGCCGAGGTTCATACGGGAAGGCACACCCAACGGATTGAGCACGACATCGACCGGTGTGCCGTCCGGCAGATAGGGCATATCCTCGGTGGGCACGATTTTGGCGACCACGCCTTTGTTGCCATGGCGGCCAGCCATCTTGTCGCCGACCATCAATTTGCGCTTTTTGGCCACGTAGACCTTGGCCATCTGCACAATACCCGGCTGCAGCTCATCACCTACCGTGACCTTGAACTTGTGCATCTCATATTCTTCTCCAATCTGCTGCAACTTGTTGCGATAACGCGAATAAATCTTGCGCAGCAAACTGTTGGTCGTTTGATCGGAGACAATCTCCAGCGTGGTGTCGAGCAGATCAAAATCGATCTTGCCGAGATTCGATTCATTCAGCTTGGTATTGGCCTTGATGATCACCCGACCGCTCTCGGTGTCGCGCATCTCGTGGACAACCTGGCCGACCATTACCGTCATCATTTTTTCATCGCGCATTTTTTTCAGCTTGGCGCGTTCCTGCTCCAGCCAAAGATCCAGCTCTTCCAGCGCTTTTTTGTCTTTCTTTTTGGTCGCTGGATCTTTTTTCTTGCGGGAGAACAAATTGGTGCCGATTACAATCCCCTTTAAACCCGGAGTTGCTTTCAGCGAGGCGTCTTTGACATCGCCGGCTTTTTCGCCAAATATCGCTTTGAGCAGCTTCTCTTCCGGTGTCGGATCGGTTTCGCCCTTGGGCGTCACTTTGCCGACCAGGATGTCGGTCCCCGATACCTCGGCGCCTATCCGGATGATACCGTTCTCATCGAGATCCTTGGTCGCCTCTTCGCTGATATTGGGGATTTCCCGCGTCAACTCCTCTTCACCGCGTTTGGTGTCGCGAACCTGCAAATCGAATTCTTCAATATGAATAGAAGTGAAAATATCTTTTTGGACAATGCGCTCAGAGATAACGATGGCATCCTCAAAATTGTAACCCCGCCACGGCATAAATGCCACCAGCACATTGCGGCCAAGCGCCAGCTCACCGTTTTCTGTACCGGCTCCGTCGGCGATAATCTGACCCGCTTTGACGCGATCGCCAACTTTGACGATCGGTTTCTGATTGATGCAGGTGTCCTGATTGGTACGGCGAAATTTGACCAGAACATAGGTCACAGAATCGGTCTCGTTGAAATTGAGCAAGTCCTTGAGGTCAGGCTTTTCCGGCTTGTCCTTGCGCACCACGATGCGGCGCGAATCCACCGAAACCACTTCACCGTTGTAACCGCTCACCATCACTGCACGGGAATCGCGCGCCACTTTTTCTTCCATCCCGGTGCCCACATACGGAGTTTCAGGACAGAGCAAAGGCACTGCCTGGCGCTGCATGTTGGAACCCATCAAAGCCCGGTTGGCGTCGTCGTGTTCGAGAAAAGGAATCAGCGCCGCGGCCGCCGAAACGATCTGGTTCGGCGACACATCCATATAAGCCACGTCCTTGGGCTCTGCCAGGGGAAATTCGCCGCGCAAACGCGATTTGACGCGTTCTTCGGCAAAGAACCCTTTGCTGTCGAGCACCGCGTTGGCCTGCGCAACGATCATTTCCTCTTCATCGTCAGCAGCCAGGTAATGAATTTCATTGGTCACTTTGCCGTTTTTTACCAAACGATAGGGAGTTTCTATGAAACCAAAATCGTTGATGCGCGCAAAAGTGGTCAACGAGGAGATTAAACCAATATTTGGACCTTCCGGCGTCTCGATCGGGCACAAGCGACCGTAATGAGTATAATGCACGTCGCGCACCTCGAAACCGGCTCTTTCGCGTGTCAACCCGCCAGGTCCCAGAGCGCTCAAACGGCGCTTGTGGGTCAACTCGGCCAACGGGTTGGTTTGGTCCATGAATTGCGAAAGCTGACTGGTGCCGAAAAAGGTATTGATCACCGACAAAATCGTCCGCGCATTGACCAGATCTTGCGGAGTCGGATTTTCGCTTTCACGCAAATTCATCCGTTCCTTGATCGTGCGCGCCATACGCGCCAGCCCCACACTCATTTGGGCGGCCAGCTGCTCTCCGACTGTGCGCACCCGGCGGTTGCCCAGGTGATCGATATCATCGGAAGACTTTTTGGCGATGCGCAAATCAAGCAAGTACTTGATAATGCCGACAATGTCGTCTTTGGTCAGTGCGGTATAATTTTCTTCGACCTGCAGATTGAGCTTCTTGTTCAGCCGGTGTCGGCCGACTTCGCCGAGATCGTAGCGTTTGGGATTGAAAAACAGCCGCTCGATCAGCTGCCGCGCGGTATCGATGTCCGGCGGTTCGCCGCTGCGCATCTGCTGGTAGATCAGATCAAGCGCTTCGGCCTCGCTGTGGGTGGGGTCTTTTTTCAGAGTATTGGAGATGATCTCCGGCCCGAAAAGCCGATCGACCCTGAGGATTTTGATCATTTTGAGATCGAGCTGCTTGAATCGTTCGATATGACCCGGCACGATGTCTTCGTATTTGTCGAGCAAGACTTCGCCGGTCGTTTTGTCAAACAGATCCTCTGCAACTCGATAACCGACCAGATCATCTTCGGATGCATGCTTGAGGTCGACTTCCTCGATCAGATCCAGACGCTGCAAAATATCCGTGTCACTCGAATAGCCGATGGCGCGCAACAGAGTGGTCACCAGAAATTTCTTGCGCCGGTCGATGTAAACGTGCATGACATCGTTGATGTCGGTCGTAAATTCCAGCCACGAACCGCGCAACGGGATAATCCGAGCCGAATAGATCTGCGTGCCGTTCGGATGCTCCAACTCATCAAAAAAGACGCCAGGAGAGCGATGCAATTGGCTGACGATGATCCTCTCGGCGCCGTTGATGATAAAGGTCCCGCGGTCAGTCATATAGGGCAGATTGCCCAGATAGACCACCTGTTCAATCGATCCGGCAAGCGGGTCATTGGCGTCCTGCTCATCCTTGATCGAAAGGCGCAATTTTGCTTTCAACGCACCCAAATAGGTCATGCCGCGTTCATGGCACTCTTCCACTGAATACTTGGGTTGATCGATGTAATACTCGATGAAATCCAATCGAAAATTTTCGCGGCTGTCGATGATGGGAAATACGCTTTCAAAAACAGCCTGAAGGCCCTGCGGCAATCTCTCGCTGGGTTCGACATCAGGCTGTAAGAAATCGCGAAAAGATTTGAGCTGTATATCCAAAAGATCTGGCAAAACAGCTGGCGAATGAATTTTCGAAAAGGATTTTCGCTCTCTTATGGTGGGAATCGACAAGAGATCCTCTCTCCTTCTACATTTCCACGGCTTGTTGCCATTCATGAGAGGCAAATTGCGCCTCTGGTCAACGGCAAAGACCAAGTTTTATCAAAACGGGTGTGTCCGGCAGGCGCCGGACACGTGCGAACAAAAAAACCGAGTTCAAAGAACTCTTGTAAACCATCAGTTTACTTGATTTCGACCTCTGCACCCGCTTCTTCAAGCTTTTTCTTTATCTCGCTGGCCTCTTCCTTGCCGATGCCTTCCTTCAGCTTGTTGGGAGCACCATCGACCAAGTCTTTGGCTTCTTTCAAACCGAGGCCGTCAACCAGGGTGCGAACCACTTTGATCACGTTGATCTTGTTGGCGCCGGCGCTTTTGAGAATGACATCAAACTCGGTCTTTTCTTCCACCGCTTCAGCAGCTGCCCCGGCAGCCGGTGCAGCAGCGGCAACCGCAACCGGAGCTGCGGCACTGACACCAAAATGACTTTCCATAGCTTTGACCAGCTTGGACAACTGCAAAACAGTCATCTCTTCTATCGACTTCAGGACTTTTTCAACCATTGGGTCGGTAGCCTGGACATCCTTTTCAACAGCGGCTTTTTCGGGCATTTTACCCTCCCGTTACAGTTATCAAATATTGGGGTGAGAATGATTTATTGTTCTGTTCGTTCTTTTTGTTCTTTGATCGCATTTACAGCATACGCAAGCTGCGAGATCAAGCTGTTCAAGCCGCCGATCAATCCGGACAACGGAGCAGCAACCGCAGAAACAACCTGGCCCAGCAGCACCTCGCGCGACGGAATCGTGCGGAGCTCTTCTGCATCTGCCTGGTTGAGCAATTGCCCTTCGACAAAAGCGCCCTTGATCGACGGTTTCTCCAGTTTTTTGCGAAAATCAAAGATCACGCGCACCGGAGCCAACGGATCTTCTTTGGCAACCGCCAACCCGGTCGGACCTTCGAGGTATTGCACGATCTCTTCAATGCCGGTCTGTTTGGCTGCCAGACGAGCCAAGGTGTTTTTGACCACCACATAATCCACTTGATTCTTGCGAAATTCTCGCCGCAAGGTGGTTATTTGCTCAACCGTCAAACCGCTGAAATCGGTCATAAAGATGCTGGTGGCACCTTTCAGAACCGCATTGAGCTGTTCAACTTTAGTTATCTTTATGGGTTGTGGCATGACGCGATTCCTTAATTCTGTGCTTTTCCCTGAACCAGCGGTTATTCGGCTTCGCTCATTTGATTTTTATCGATCCGGATCCCAGGGCCCATGGTACTCGAAAGAGTGATGCTCTTGACATAGACACCTTTTGCCGACGCCGGTTTGAGGCGGTTCACTGTATCGATAAAAGAGACAACATTCTCTTTCAAATCTGGAACAGAAAAAGATTTTTTGCCAACCGCAGCGTGAACAATGCCATTGCGATCAACGCGAAAAGCGATCTTTCCCGATTTGGCATCACGAACCGCTTGACCGACTTCAAAAGTTACCGTGCCGCTTTTCGCATTCGGCATCAGACCCCGCGGACCGAGTATCTTGCCGAGCTTGCCGAGCTGCCCCATGACATCCGGGGTGGCGATCAGAACATCAAAGTCCACCCAACCACCCTGAATTTTTTCGATCACCTCGGCAAATCCCACCTCGTCGGCGCCGGCCGATTTAGCCTCTTCTTCTTT
The DNA here is from genome assembly GCA_029565675.1 of bacterium. Classification (GTDB taxonomy): domain Bacteria; phylum Zhuqueibacterota; class Zhuqueibacteria; order Residuimicrobiales; family Oceaniaggregativiventaceae; genus Sulfursilanivivens. The sequence continues at coordinate 2,030 of JAKQNP010000038.1, read as the reverse complement.
GCTGCCGTTGGCCAAAACCACCACCCGGGTCACCTTGCCAGTGCCCTTGGGCAAAATAACGGTGCCTCGTACCATCTGGTCAGCCTTGCGCGGGTCGACTCCCAGGCGAATCGCCACATCGATCGATTCGTCGAATTTGGCCGTTGCGGTTTCCGCCAAAATATTCAACCCTTCATCCAGAGAGTAGAGACTTCTTCCCTTGACCTTTTTGGCAGCTTCGATATATCGTTTGCTGTGCTTCATTTTGTCTCAGTCGCTCCTTCGTGACTAACTGCTCGATTGCCTATTGCTCGACGTCGATTCCCATACTGCGGGCTGTCCCCTCCACCATGCGAATCGCAGCCTCGATATCATTGGCATTCAAGTCCGCCATCTTGGTTTCGGCAATGTTTCGCACTTGATCACGAGTCACTTTGCCCACCTTGGTGCGGTTGGGCTCGCCTGACCCCTTCTCCAATCCCGCCGCTTTCCGCAACAACACCGCTGCCGGCGGCGTCTTGGTGATAAAGGTAAACGAATGGTCCTGATAGACCGTAATGATGACCGGGATGATCAGACCCTGTTTGTCTTGCGTGCGGGCGTTAAACGCCTTGCAAAATTCCATCAAGTTGACGCCATGCTGTCCCAATGCCGGACCAACCGGCGGTGACGGATTGGCGTTACCGGCTGGAATCTGCAGCTTGATCGTACCGACAACCTTTTTAGCCATAATTTTGCTGTCCTATTGTTCCAGTTCTATTTGCAAAAAATCCAGTTCGACCGGGGTTGAGCGGCCAAAAATACTGACCATCACCTTGACCTTGCTCTTTTCCTCATTGATCTCTTCTATAAAACCGGTAAAATCGGTAAACGGCCCATCCACCACCTTGATCGGATCGCCAAGGCGAAAAGGCACGTGTTCGCGATCTTTGTCGACGCCTTCCGATTTGCCGATAATCCGCTCCGCTTCATCCGCCTGCAAGGGCACCGGCTCATTTCTCTTGCCGACAAAACTCGTCACCCCCGGCGCATTCTGAATCAGATGGCGCGTCTCTTTGTCGACCATCATGTGCAACAACATGTAGCCTGGAAACATGATCTTGTTCCGCACACGCTTTTTGCCTTCCTTCATCTCGGTGATCTTCTCCGAAGGCACCAGAATCTTGTCGATCTTGGCTTCTAGATTGGCGTGTTTGATCTCGTTTTCAAGATAAGCCTTGACCTTGTTTTCATGGCCAGACAACACGTGTATCGCATACCATTTGAGCTCTTCTTCGCCCACAGGAAACATCCTTTTCGAAAATTGACGCGATCTAGTAGATCAGGGTCATCAGCCGCGATAAAATATGGTCGACGATAAAAATAAAAAGAGCAAAAAACACCGATACAGCGATAACGATTATCGTCTGACCCTTCAATTCGCCTCGCGTCGGCCAACTGACCTTGGACATTTCCGTATTCACATCGTGTAAAAACTTGACAGCTTTTTGAAACATGACGGCCTAGCCCATAAACGGGTTTAGATAGTTCTCTGCGCCATTCCCTCCAGCGCAGACCAATTGACCAACACAGTAGCGCAGGCCTGGAGGGACTCGAACCCCCAACCTCCGGATTTGGAGTCCGGCGCACTAGCCAATTGTGCTACAGGCCTATCCGCTTAACGCGTCTCTTTGTGCAACGTGCGCTTGTCACACCATTTGCAATATTTTTTGTACTCGACACGACCGGTTTGCTTGCGCTTGTTCTTGTCGGTCGAATAGTTGCGGCGCTTGCACTCTGTACATTCTAAAATGATGAGATCTCTCATTGCTCTGCCAACTCTCGGTTCACATGCTGGTTTGCCGCATTCGCTTTGCCAGACGGCGCGAAGGACAACTCTTTTCTATCAAAAAAAGAATCTGCTCTTGCTCTATTCGATGATTTTTGTCACCACGCCTGCGCCTACCGTGCGTCCGCCCTCGCGAATCGCAAACCGCAGACCCTCTTCCATCGCTATCTCGGTGATCAACGCCCCGTTGACTCGAATATTGTCACCCGGCATCACCATCTCT
>JAKQNP010000030.1 GCA_029565675.1 bacterium | reverse complement strand
TCTGGAAAGGATCATTGCTATTTCATCACCTTTCGGTCTTTTGCCGGGTCTGAGGATGGATGTGATCAATTTGCCGCTGGTACCCTCAAATATGTGCATGGGCTGGTAACAGTAGCAATCGTAATAGGCATTGAAAAAACTCAGTTGTTGTGATCCATAGGTTGGATCATCTGTGTCGTCGATATCGATTAGTATTGCTTCCGGCGGTTTGGCATAAGAAGCGAGAAAAGCGTCTACAAGAGAATGTGCGATGCGATATAAATCTGTTCTTGATGGTGCATTTTCAAACCGGCTGATTGTCGGTTGGCTGGCCAGGAAATTTTCTGAATCCGGAAATTCATCACAACATATTTTGAATGCACCATCTTTTCTGAGATCGTTGCTGTCATTGGCATCTTCATAGCCACAGGCGATTTGAAAAACACGTTGGGTTAAAAGTTGAGTGATTTTGTGTTTGACATATCCCGGATGTCTTTTATCGGTCAGACTGGAAGCGACTCGCGCAATCAGTCGGATTCGGCTTTCAATTTCTCTCAAAAAAAGAATGCCCGCATCCGAGGTAATCTGACCGCCTTGAAAATCAATCTGGACTTTTTTATGAAAAAGTTCTTTAAAAAGCATCAATTGATTCGTATATTCAGTCATAGCTGTTTCTCTAATTTAGTTTTGGTTTATACTGATCGTCAAATCAATATAAATCAAAAACTTGTTAGACGAAACAGCTTTTTTTATGAATAATGCAGGTTAGCACATCCAACTTATAATCATTATTAGCCATTCCGTAGATTGGAATTGATGTAAATGCAATCGCGAGTATACCATCCATCATTTTCTTTTTCTTAAATTGAACCAAACCAGGGACCAGGAAGCTTGGGGCAAAGTCATTAATTTTATTTGCATAGTCAGAAGGAGGATCATACAATTTACCGCCTATTGGGATATATTGACTATCTTTTTCAAATATTCTGCTCGGATTGCATCTTATTAACCTGTTGGCAGAAACTTGTATACCTTTAAATGGACCATACATTTGGATTGATTCAATGGCAAAGTTTGAGCACGATGGCTCAAATACACACATCTCAACTGGTATTAAGCGGCCAATTTTTTGATACAATTTTATCAGGTTTATGCATGTAGCTTCAATCGGCTTCTCAATTTTTGAACCACTGCTGGCAGAAAAACTCAATCCAGTTGTTGTGATGACCATAAAAACTGTTGTTGTAATTATTTTCATCAATCACTCAGAAGCTGCTGCTAACATGTCTAAAAGAAGAACCAATCCACAGCAAATGGCCATTCCAGCAACTATTCCGCTGTTATGAGAATCTTCAACTTTTTCTTCCTGTATCTGATTCTCTAAAAGTCTGACATATTTATCATCTTGATAGTAGTTTTCTGGCTTTTGTGTATCATCTAAAATAGAAAGGATATCTTCAACCTCTCTTTGTACCAATATATCACCAATTTTTGCCTGTTCACCAGAAACTAAATATATTATTCTCAATCCGGATTTTGTACTTCTGGTTAAAGCAACTTCGGCAGCCCCTATTTTTATTTCTCGTTCGTTTACAACTCTAACAATATAGAATGTCATTTTCTCTGAAATGCCATGTTGTACACCTTTATTGGCAACGATATTATTATCCTTGATTGCCAATATCGTCATGGACAAATTAGTATCAGGATTTGAGAAGGATATGGAAGGAAGCATTAGATACAAACAATTAAAGAATACCAGTATTGTTGATACATACTTTTTCATGGCAGGGTCCCCTTGGCGAATTATTGTAATCGTGTTATCTTTGCATGAAAAGTTGTACTCCCAATTTTACTGCTGTTTTTCTTTAGAGATTTTATAAAGACAACATAGAAAAAGTCTTTAACATAGTCAATATGTTTCCGATAAAAACCAGAAAATTCGGACCTACCCAACTTGCCATTTCCTTGGACGCGGGTTGCTGAAATTATCGCAAGTCGTTATCAAACAGACAAGCACCTCACCTGCCCGTTTGGGCCAATCAATCAATTATTCTGTTGACAATCGTATAGTCATAGAATTACATTATCACAGCAACAGGGAATTCCCGGTTCAGAGAAGAGCAAAGCAGACAACACCCCTGAGTGGACTGTCTGCGCGGATCTGAACCCCTTATCAGCAACATCAGTCAGGCATCCATGACGCACCCCCATCGGGTAGACGTGCGGTGAGAAAGACCATCTGAACCCCTGAGACTCGGCCGGTTTCAGGGGGCTCGGGTGGAGGCCAGAATATCAGCATGCTGAACACATTCCCTCACTCATAGCCGGGTTGGCCCCCTGGTTATGGGTGAAGGGTAATGAAGGGCAGGGAAGCGACCTGCCTACCACAGTGATCCCTCTATAAATTGTTGCAGATCTCAAGTCCCCAATCTACCCCTGGTTTTATTGCTTGATTCACTACCTCTAAATGCACTATCCTTGTAATTTCTATTTGCTTCGTGTTGCTGATTTGCTTATGTTAAAGTGTGCTAAAATAGCACAGTTTGTTTCTTAACAACAAGCAAATCAATCGGATGGTATCAGCACAGGGGCATCACACAAAACACCTAAGTCGTTGATAATGCTGGGAGAGCGCTTGACTGGCAGTCAAGAGGTCAGGAGTTCGATCCTCCTTAGCTCCACAATGAATTTGCTTGCAAGGGCTTGCGCGATGATGCACAAGCCCTTTTTTTTTCGCTGATGCTCCAAAGTCGACCGGTCTCCCGCCAATATTGCCATTTTGCATCCATTCTGCCAAAAAACACAGCCTCTTTTTCTTCTCCTGTTTTGTGCACAAACCTTTCTGCCAATTCCTTCTCTTTTCGTGAAAAGCGGTAAAACTGCAACAAAACAGCAAATAAATGACACAAATACGCAATTTGTCCTATTCCGGTTTGACTATCTTTCAGTACAACAGTCTGCTTTCCAGGATAGGCCTTTTATTTTGAACGAAAAATTTCAACACCAACAAATGCCGGAGATTGCCATGAATCGCCTGTCAAAATCCTTTATCGCACCTTTGTTCGCCATCATCTTTATCGGGATGGGACAAATGAACAATACGATGAGTATGGAGGTTTGAGATGCAAGAGAACAAAAGTCTTTTACTGGTCTTGTTAGCAGCTTTTCTCATGGGATTTCATTTCTTGTTTGCCCTGCCCAATCAACCAATGATTGCACCTGGAATTTTTGCCGAGAACACAGAAAGTATGATCAATGATCTCAAGATCTCCGATGACACCGGTGATGCCGAACAAAGTGCTCCAGCCCTGGCCCTCAACCGCTATGGCTCTGGCATCATTGCCTGGGAAGATCAGCGCGGCGGTGAATCCCGAATCCTGTATCAGCTTGTCGGCAACACCGGATTTTTAAAAGGAAGCAACAGGGAGGTCTGGCCGGCGCTCGAAGGTGTGGTACAGAGAGACCCGGACGTGGCCATCGATGATTTCGGCACCTTTGTCGTGGTTTGGGCGGAGGATCAGACCGGCGATATGGACATCTATTTCCAAATTTTCAAAGCCAATTTGATGCCATTTAATTTTTACAACCCTTTTCGAGTCAATGATGATGGGTCAGGCAGAGAACAATATTATCCATCCATTGCCATGGATTCACAAGGCAATTTTGTGATCTGCTGGACCGACTATCGCAATTTCACCCCAGCGATTTATGCGCAGCGCTACCAGGCCGATGGCAGAAAAATTGGCGAAAATTTCCTGGTGAACTCGGATCCTTCTGGAGTCAGCTACTTGCCCGATATCGTTTCTGATGAAGAGGGAGGATTTGTCATTGCCTGGGAACAGGAGCGCACATCACCTAACTATTACATTTATGCTCGTCAATATGACAGCGATGGCAACGCCCTCGGCGATGATTTTGTGGTCAACCTGGACCCCATAACCAGCAAAACTCACAAATTCGCGTCGATCGCGCTGCAAAAAGACGGCAAAATGATGATAGCCTATACCGTTCGTGACACGAAAGATGTCCTCTATGCACATCTCTATGACAGCGACGGCTCCTCTTTGATCGATTATTTGGAAATACCAGAGTGGGGGGGAGCCTGTAACAACAACCGGCCGGCCTTAGCCGCCCATCCCAATGGCGGTTTTACCGCAGTTTGGAGTTCAGATCGAAATGGAACTTTTGATATCTTTGCGCGAAATTTTACCAATACAGGGACACCGGTTGCGGCCAGTTTTCGGGTAAGCGATATGCCCGGCGATCAGACCGCTCCTGCCCTGGCGATCGACGATCGCAGGGTGGCAGTGGCGGTCTGGGAAGATAGTCGCGGAACCGATAAAGATATTTACGCATATGCAGTGGTGCCACTGGCGCCGCTCAATCCGACTGCCGGATCAGGCTATCGCGACCTCGTGCCGCTTTCCTGGGATCCCATCTATGCCTATTCAAACATTGATGTCTATAAAATATATCGCAGCCTGACAGCTGACGGTCCATACAACCTGCTGGCCACTGTCGATCTTTCGGCACGCGGCACCAATGGAAGACAAATGCGGGATTTTATCGACACCGATGTCGTTAACGGGACCACTTATTTCTACCAGATCAGCGCTGTCGTTTCCTCAGTTGAGGGACAGCGTTCAACCGCGGTAAGTGCCACTCCTTCGAGTGCCGGACATGCAATCGTATCGGGCTGGAGCTCGACGATGGTCAGAATCGACGGCGAATTCTCGGCTGGCGAATGGGATGATGCGACTGTGCTGGATATCGCCAATCCTGGTGCCGGTTCGCCGATCACGCTGTATGTCAAAAACGATGCTGACTATCTCTATTTTGCGATCGATAATCCTAACGATGAGATACTCGAAACAGAAGATCGAATGACATGGATTTTTGATAAGGACAACAACAAGAGTTGGGACGCTGACCACCCCAGCGACGAGGGGCTTATCGAGATCAATTCAGGTGAGTTGTTTTGCGGCTATTGGGGCGATTATCCAAATGACTTGCATTTTGACGAACCAATCTCGGCCTCTGGGGTCGCCCAATATGCGAAAAGGGATGAAGAAAGTTATCGTTGGGAGGCGGCATTCGATTTGGAAACCAGTCCTCTGAATGTTTTACCTGGCAGCACCATCGGTTTGGCGATCGTGCTCATCGATCCAAGCACTTTTTACAGTTATCACTATGGTTATGCCGCTGAATGGCCCTTGGGCTCGCTTTGGAGCAGCGCCGCGTCGCTAGGTGAATTGACCTTGGCGACTTGCGAAACCCCTCCAACTCTACTGGTTCCTGAAGATTACGCAACCATTGTCGAAGCAATGACTGCAGCAGATTCCGGGTACACGATCTCTGTTGCCGCTGGAACCTATCATGAATACTTTTTAATGAAACCAGGTGTCAAATTGCTTAGCCGAACAGGTCCACTGGAAACCATTATCTCATCCAATGGCGTCAACACCTTGATCAAAACGGCAAAAGATGCGGTGATCAACGGTTTTACCATTGCGGACAACTACAACGGCGAAAACAAAGCCGGCAACGGGATCCTGTCTGACGGCGATAATGCAATCATCTCGAATTGCATCGTGCAGAACAATCGAATAGGCATCTATTTGGACAACAGCTCGCAAGCGGTCATTTCCAACAACACCATCGTTGCCAACCACGGCGGCATTTATATGCAGATCAATCCGGCACCGAAGATTTTCAACAACATCATCTGCATGAATACAGAGTCAGGAATCAATCGAAACACCGCCCATTCTTTGGGCAGCCCCTTCCTGCAGTACAACGATTACTTCAACAATGTGATCGATTTCAATTTCTATGGAACCGCCTGGACACCTGAACCAGGCACGGGCGATCTATACAGCGATCCGCTTTTCGTCGGTGGCACGCCGGCCGATTATCACCTGGCTGCGGGATCGCCCTGTATCGATGCCGGTGATCCAAGCTCGCCGCTCGATCCAGATGGAACATTAGCTGACATGGGCGCTTTGTTCACGGAACAAGCGGTTGCCGTTGAGTCGGAGAAGGCGGATACACCTGGGGCATTATTTCTTGATCCGGCCTATCCCAATCCGTTCAATCCGCAGACGACCCTCGGTTTTCACCTTGAGCGGGCGGGTGTTGTTATGCTCTCGGTTTTTGATTTGCTCGGACGGCAGGTTGCCCAGTTGGCCGATCGCCATTTTGAACCCGGCTATCATCAGATCGAGTTCGACGGGAGTGGATTGCCAAGCGGGATTTATCTTTACCGGATTAAAACTGCGGACTATTGCGCTGTGAAAAAGATGATATTGGTAGAATAAGCAAAATTTTACTCAGCGAGACCAAAGTTGCTCCGCTGTTTTCTTGCATGAATCATTCCAACCGCTGATCCCATTTCTTCTTTGCCATCCCAGCGGATTTGATGCTTGCAAGATTTCATTGCCGGAAATTGCATTAATCTGATTTGCCAGCGGCTTCTTGTTAATCGAGGTTGAGTTTGCCGATGATGATGTAACTGCGGAATTCCGCTTTGCAATTGTTTTTGCAGTGATGTGAACGCAAGATGGTTTCGATTTCTTCGTCGCATTCGATCTTCATGTGGATGACTTCACCACAGCTTTCGCAGGTGAAAATGATCTCCTGCTGTTGTACGAGTTTTTCGTCCGGGAAATTCGTATAGACCTCCGCAGCAGCTGAATGGTGAGAGTTGATATTGTTTTTAGATGAACACACTTAACTATACCGTATAAGATCGTGGTTGCGGAAGGAAAAGACAGCAAAAGTGTCCGAATCGGTTAAAAAAAAGTCAATCAAATAAAAAAATGCTTGCATAACTTTAATTTAGTTGATATATTATATAACCAAAAAGCGGGAGTAGTTCAGTGGTAGAACACAACCTTGCCAAGGTTGGGGTCGCGAGTTCAAGTCTCGTCTCCCGCTCACATCCGTAAGGGCGGCGTAGCCAAGTGGCCAAGGCGGAGGTCTGCAAAACCTCTATTCATCGGTTCGATTCCGATCGCCGCCTCTACAGGCCATAGAGCTACGCCGGGGTGGCGGAAATGGTAGACGCAAGGGACTTAAAATCCCTCGGATCCAAGGATCCGTGCCGGTTCGATTCCGGCCCTCGGCACGTGAGCGAAATGAAAGAAGCGTAATTTGATTGCGCTTTTTTTATAATGTGGCAATGTTACCGGGCGGTTAGCTCAGCTGGTTAGAGTACTTGCTTGACATGCAAGGGGTCACTGGTTCAATTCCAGTACCGCCCACTCCGAAGGTCAGTTCGTGTCGCTTGTGATCTTTCAACAGCAATGAAAAACCGCCTCCCGAACAGGCGGTTTTCTTTTTACAGGATCCGAAGAGCAGGGGACGGCGCCGGATCGCAAAAATCAGAGGCAAAATGGCGGCAAAAATTAAAATAGAATTTCCGAACGGCGAGCAGAAAAGCTATCCCATTGGCACGGTGCCACAACAGATTTTACAGGAAATCGGCGGCCGCATCGCCAAGGAAGCTCTTATTGCGCGCTTTAACGATCAGTTCATCGACCTGAGCCGTCCATTGAGCGTGGACGGGAAATTGGTATTCCTGACTTTTGCTGATGAAGACGGCCGGGATGCTTTTTGGCACAGTTCCGCCCATATCCTGGCGCATGCCATTAAAGCGCTTTATCCGGAAGCCAAGTTTGCCTTTGGCCCACCAGTCGAGAACGGCTTTTATTACGACTTTGAGCTGACCACACCATTGACGGTCGGCGATCTCGAAAAAATCGAAGCTAAAATGCAGGAGATTGTCTCTGCCGACCTCTCTTTTGTTCGTCAGGAAATGACCACGGAAAAAGCGCTGGCGCTATTTCGCGCCCGCAATGAAAGCTACAAGGTCGAGCAGATCGAAAGACTCGGCGAACCGCCGAGCATCTATACCGATGGCGACTTTGTCGATCTCTGTCGCGGTCCGCACCTGGCTTCAACCGGTCTGGTGCGGCATTTCAAACTGCTGAGTATAGCGGGTGCCTATTGGCTTGGCGATGAGAAAAACGCCATGCTGCAAAGGGTATATGGGATCTCGTTTCCTAAAAAATCACAATTGGATGATTATCTCATTCGTCTGGAAGAAGCCAAAAAGCGCGACCACCGCAAGCTCGGTCGCGAACTGGATCTTTTTTCCATAAACGACGAGATCGGCCCGGGACTGGTTTTGTGGCACCCGAAAGGCGCATTTATCCGCCATAAAATTGAAGAATTCTGGAAAGAGCAACATCTTAAAGGCGGTTACCAATTTGTCAACACACCGCACGTGGCCAAACTCGATTTATGGAAAACCAGCGGCCATGTCGACTTTTTTAAGGAAAACATGTTTTCGCCGATGAAAGTGGAAGAGATGCAGTACCAGATCAAACCGATGAACTGCCCCTTTCACCTTCACATCTACAAGAGCGCGACGCGGAGCTACCGAGACTTGCCGATTCGCTGGGCTGAACTCGGAACCGTCTACCGATATGAGCGTTCCGGTGTCATGCATGGCCTCATGCGGGTACGAGGTTTCACCCAAGACGACGCCCACATCTTTTGCCGACCAGACCAACTGGATGCTGAGACCGAACGCACGGTTAAATTTTCCATGAGCATGTTGGACAGCTTTGGTTTCAGCGGCTATGATGTCTATGTCTCCACGCGCCCCCAAAATGCCGTGGGCAGCGTGGAAAACTGGGAGACGGCTACCCAGGCGTTGAAAAACAGCCTGGAACGATTGTCCATTCCCTATCAGGTCGATCCAGGTGAAGGCGTCTTTTATGGACCCAAAATTGATATTAAAATCCGCGACGCCATCGGCCGCAGTTGGCAGTGTTCCACGATTCAAGTGGATTTCAACGAACCGGAGCGTTTTGATCTCAGTTTCATCGGCCAGGATGGCGAGCGCCATCGGCCGATCATGATCCACCGGGCTTTGCTCGGCTCTTTGGAGCGCTTTTTTGGCGTTTTGATCGAACACTATAGCGGCGCTTTTCCACTTTGGCTCGCCCCGGTGCAGGTGTGCGTGATCCCGATCACCGAAAAAGAACAGAGTTATGCGGCAGAAGTCTTTCACCAACTGGAAGAAGCTGGAATTCGCGCCGAACTGGACGACCGCAACGAAAAAGTCGGTTATAAAATCCGCGAAGCATCGACGCAAAAAATACCAATCATGCTGGTGATCGGGCCCAGAGAAGTGCAGGAACAAACGGTTGCAATCCGCAAGCGTGGGGTAGGGGATGTTGGCAGCGGATCTCTTGCTGAAGTCATCAAAGAGATCGAACTGCAGGTTGCGGAAAAAAAGAATTGATAATCAGCAATAAAATTGTTAAGTTATTGCGCTTTTAGCGCAAAAGAAGTGCTGGGCTCTGGAAAGGGCGATGGCGTTTGGTGGATTAGGCAAAAGGAGGCTGCCATTAAACAAGAAACTGTTCGGATCAACAGCGAAATCCGAGTCCCACAAGTGCGGCTCATCGGCGCGGACGGTCAACAGATAGGAGTTGTCACAATACAAGAGGCTCTGGAAAACGCCGAAAAAGCGGGATTGGACCTGGTGGAAATCGCTCCGACATCAAAACCGCCAGTCTGCAAAATCATGGATTTTGGCAAATTCAAATACGAACAGAGCAAGAAAGAGAAAGAAACCAAGAAAAAGCAGCACGTTGTCGTCACAAAAGAAGTGCGATTACGGCCAAAAATAGAGGAGCACGACTTTCAATTCAAGGTGCGCAATGCGCGCAAATTTTTAGAAAGCGGCTGCCGTGTGAAAGTATCGCTTTTTTTCCGCGGCCGCGAGATGGTTCATCGCGATCTCGGGTTCGCTATTATGAACCGTTTTATGGAAGATACCATTGAGGTCGCCAAGATCGAACGCGAGCCCAAATTAGAAGGCAATCAAATTATCATGTTTTTAACTAAAAAATAACTGTGCGAGGAAGTGCAATGCCAAAGATGAAATCAAATCGTGCCGCAGCAAAGCGTTTTCACGTCACCGGCAGCGGGCGTATACGGCGCTACAAGTCACATGGACGACATATTTTGACCAAAAAATCACAAAAACGGAAACGCAATTTGCGCAAGAGCGCGATTGTTGCCGATAGTGACGCCAGACGCGTCAATCGCATGATCCTGAGTTGAGCGGTTCCGCAACAATTCGCGTGATGTCCAAATATGAATGCATTGGAGGTTTCATATGCCCAGAGCCCATTCGTCGGTGCCGACCCGACACCGACGAAATAAATATCTTAAAGCCGCAAAAGGTTACTTCGGCGGCAAACACAGTCAATTCAAGGCGGCAAAAGAACAGGTTGAAACAGGCTGGCAATACGCCTATCGCGACCGCCGCAACGGCCGAAGAGCGATTCGCGCTCTGTGGATCGCCAGAATCAATGCAGCGGCGCGTTTGCACGGTATGAACTATTCGACCTTGATCGACGCGATGAACAAGAAAAACATCGCCATCGATCGCAAGATGCTTGCTGACCTCGCCGTCAAAGACAACAAAGCTTTCGGCGAACTGGTCGCGAATGTCCAGAATTAAACCTGTACAAAAAGCTCTTGCTATTGTAAAAAGTCGGCTGCCTTTTTCCATCGCAACCGACTTTTTTAGTTCACAAGAACCCGTTGGCATACAGTGGATTTCATTATTCACTTAAAGCTGATTGCTAAGTCATGTCAGGCCTGACGAGAAGCAGAGGATAGACATGCTTGTTCATGGCTTCGCTGATAAAGTTATTCTCACGGCTAAAGTTGCAGCGTTTTACCGAAAGGGTTGGAACATTTATATTGCTCTTTTGTCTAAAAGGTATTACATTTACTGTCAAAGAGCCATTTGGTAATGGGTTAGCACGATTGGGCCGAAAATGACAGATAGCGATGAGGATATCATCGGCCGCCTCGACGATCTGATTGGTCGAGCGATAGATCGCTATGCAGAGCTTAAGAGAAAGTATAGCCTAATTTTGGAGGAGAAAGAAGAACGCGAGGCGTTTTGTTCTGAACTGGAGTACCGCATTGCGGGGTTGCAAAAAAATATTGAAGAATTGCAGACAAGTACGGATCTAAGCGAATTAAAACGATATCGACAAAAAGTCGAACAGATAAAGCAGCGTATCCAGAGCATGCTTTCTCGTTTGAATGATCTCGACCAGCTTGATTAGCATCAGGTCTGATGATGACAAGTGACGACAATATACTCAAGGTGCAGATATTTGGTTACGAATATCCGCTCAAGTCAAATGCCAACGCGCATTACATACGCAAGGTAGCGGATTATGTGGACGCCAAAATGCATGAAGTCCAACGCAGCAAACCGAATCGTCCTTTGCATCAAATCGCCATTTTGGCGGCGATGAATATCACTGATGAGTTGTTGCAACAGCGCGAGATCGAGAGAAAGCGGGTCGCTCAACTACAAGAAAAAGTTAACGAGCTGACCAGAAGACTCGAAAAAGGGTTCAACGATTTGACGGAGGAGCGCCAGCTCTAGATCCTGTCGGCACATTAGTTTCATTTTTTTGCAACCCGGAATGCCGGAATTGTCTGGTTGCCAAACAAAGGCAGTCGATCGCGCAACGGTCACAGCAGCGCGCGGCGATCTTTGTTTGGACCAATTCATTGCATGAACCGGGTTTTTTAGTTATGGAGGGCACATGAATCTTCTTGTCGCCATTCCTTTGGCGGTGGTTGTTGCCATATGTTCTTTTGTTATTGGATGGTTTGTTTCCAAGAGTGTTGCCAAGAAAAAAATTGGCCATGCAGAAAAATCAGCCGAGGTCATTCTCGCAGAAGCGGAGAAAAAAGCCGAAACTCTGAAAAAAGAAAAGCTTTTGGAGGCAAAGGACGAGTGGCTGCACCTGAAGCAGAATCTCGATAATGAAATCAAATCACGGCGCAACGAATTGAGCAAGCTGGAAAACAAGCTCAATGCCCGTGATCTGAACCTCGATCGACGTCATGATTTTATCACCAAAAAAGAAAACGAACTCAATGAAACCGAAAAGAAGTTTCGTTCCCAGCAAGAAGAGCTCAAGAAATTGAGCGACGAGCTGCAGCAGTCGATGGAAGAACAGAACAGCCGCCTGGAAAAGCTGAGCGGCATGACCAGCGAGGACGCCAAACGACTTCTCCTGCAAAATATGACCGAAAAAGCCAAGCAAGAGGCTGCACAAATCGTCAAAGAGATCAAAGACCGCGCACGACAAACAGCCAACCGGGAGGCCAAAGAGATCATCATTCAGGCCATACAGCGGACCGCGGCCGACCATTCAACTGAAACCACCGTATCGGTGGTTAACTTGCCAAACGACGAAATGAAAGGTCGAATTATCGGACGCGAAGGGCGCAATATTCGTTCCTTTGAACAGGCGACCGGAGTCGAAGTGATTGTCGATGATACCCCTGAAGCCGTGGTGTTGTCCGGATTCGATCCTTTGCGCCGCGAAATCGCGCGCATCTCGTTGGAAAGATTGATCGCCGACGGCCGAATTCATCCAAGTCGCATCGAGGAGGTCGTCACCAAAGTCCAGCAAGAGATGGAAGAAAAAGTGGTCGAAGAAGGGGAGAGGGCTCTTTTGGAAACCGGCATCGCCAGCCTTCATCCTGAATTGGTCAAACTACTGGGCAAACTCAAATACCGAACCAGCTATGGACAAAATGTCCTGCTGCATGCCATCGAAGTCAGTTATCTGACAGGCCTCATGGCCGCCAGTTTGGGACTGGATGGCAATCTGGCCAAGCGCGCCGGATTGTTGCACGATATCGGCAAAGCGATAGACCGCTACGCCGATGGCACCCACACACAGATCGGCGCAGAAATGGCACAAAAATACGGTGAACATCCCATTGTCGTCAATTCTATCCTGGCACACCATGAGGATGTGGAGCCGATTTCACCGATTGCCATTCTGGTGCAGGCAGCCGATGCGGTGAGCGGATCCAGGCCGGGAGCGCGGCGCGAAACCTTGGAAAGTTATATCAAGCGGCTGTCCAATCTGGAGACTATAGCCACTTCTTTTGCCGGCGTCGGAAAAGCCTTTGCGATTCAGGCCGGCAGAGAGATCCGGGTGATCGTTGAACATGAAAAGATAGACGACGCCATGTCTGAGACTCTAGCCAATGAGATTGCCGAAAAAATTCAGGGCACCATGGAATATCCTGGGCAAATCAAAGTGACTGTAATCCGGGAGTATCGGGCAATCGAGTATGCTCGTTAAAAAAGTGTTTGAATTGATCTATTTTTTATGTAGAATGGAAATTGTGTGAGCGATTTAATCAATGTTTTATTTATCGCCGACATCATCGGACGCCCGGGTTTGGAGTTGGTGCAGTTTTTTCTTCCTGGGCTGCGTAAAAAACATGATATCGATTTTTGCATCGCCAATGGTGAAAACGGATACAATGGTCTGGGACTGACCGAACAATTGGCAACCCAATATCGCAATCTCGGCATCGATGTCATAACTGGCGGCAATCACACATGGAATCAACCTGAGTTTCGCAACTATCTGCGCAATGAGAGCCGGGTTTTGCGCCCTCTGAATTATCCCGAAGCAGTTCCGGGAAAAGGCTCAATTGTGGTGGAGACCCGCAAAGGAAAAATAGCGGTTCTCAATGCGCAGGGGCGAACATTTATGTATGCGATTGACTGCCCGTTTTTACGCACCAAACACGAAATCGAAAAGCTCAAACAAGAGACTCCTATCCTGCTCATCGACTTTCACGCCGAAGCGACGGCGGAAAAAATGGCATTTGCCTGGTTTCTCGATGGACAGGTCAGTGCCGTCATCGGCACCCATACACATGTGCAAACTGCAGATGAACGAATTCTGCCAGGCGGAACCGCCTATATCACCGATGCAGGCATGACCGGTCCGCATGATTCGGTCATCGGCATGGATACCGACGTGGCAATTAAAAGATTTATCACTCAATTGCCTGAGCGGTACCGTGTGGGGCATGGCAACAACCGGTTATGCGGTGTGGTGGTGCGAATCGAGAAGGAAAGCGGCCGAGCTCGGGAGATCGAGCGTTTATTTCTACCTTGAGGTGAACTTTATGCAGGCAAAATTGATCGACGGAAAAGAAATTGCTGCGCAGATCTATACCGAATTGCAAATGCGCCTTGCAGCCCTCAGTGCCAAAGGAATCATTCCGCATTTGTCGGTTGTTTTGGTTGGAGATGATCCGGCATCGCAAGTCTACGTCCGCACCAAACAGAAAACCTGTGAAAAGTACGGACTCGGTTCGGAAACGCTCAGGTTGCCGGCTGAAACCCCAGAAAAACAAGTGCTTGATCTGCTCGACAAGCTCAACAAAAATCCGCAGGTGCACGGCATACTCGTGCAATTGCCATTGCCAAAAGGAATTTCCACACAGCGCGTAATCGAACAGATTCTGCCGGAAAAAGACGTCGATGGGTTTCATCCGATCAATCGCGGCCGTTTGGTCGCCGGCCAGGATTGTTTTTTGCCTTGTACACCGGCTGGCATGCAACAGCTGCTGGCGCGATATGGGTATTCACCGGAAAACAAGCATGTGGTCGTGGTTGGCCGAAGTTTGATTGTCGGTCTGCCATTTGCCATTATGATGGTGTTAAAAAAAGAGCATGCCAACGCCACGGTGACAATTTGCCATACCGGCACCAAGAATTTGGCTGATCACACCCGCAGCGCGGATATCTTGGTGGCAGCTTCCGGCCGACCCAATACGATCACTGCCGATATGGTTCGCGAAGGGGTTGTGGTCATTGATGTTGGAGTCAATCGTGTTGAAGATCCATCTGCCGAACGCGGCTATCGTTTAATCGGCGACGTCGATTTTGCCGGAGTTTCGCAAAAAGCGGCGGCGATCACCCCGGTCCCCGGCGGTGTGGGCCCAATGACAATAGCCATGCTGTTGATGAATACCGTGCGGGCGGCAGAAAATTCGCTTACCTGATCACCAAGCGCGCCAGTAGCTCAATAGGATAGAGCGTTGGCCTCCGGAGCCAAAGGTTGTGGGTTCGATTCCCGCCTGGCGCACAAACTGATTATGCCAATGGAACTGCGGTGGTGCTTGAATGACTGCAGAACAAATGCTGCACAAGTCGATACAGGTCGATATCGATCTGGCTGATCTCATTGGCGAACTATCTCCAACCGATGCAATTGATGAACGGGAGAAGCAAACACGGTTGCGGCAGCTGCTGACGGAGCGTTACCGCGGCGCTGCAACCGATTTTCAGATCGTTTTTTCCGGCCCTCAAGTTCGTCTCACCTGGAATATCCCCTCAGCCGGTGTCGAGGCAGACACCGAAAATCGCGCTGCGCTGGTTCATCTCAAACGCAAAGAATATCGCCAGGCTATCGAAAGATGGCAGACGGCGCTCTCAATTTATAGCATCGATCCCGATATGCATTACAACCTAGGATTGACCTACCTGGAGTTGCGCGAAAGCCAAAAGGGGATCGAACAGTTGCTCGAAACCGTGCGCATTTGTCCTGTTTACAAGCGGGCCTATTTGGTACTGGGCAGCGTCTACAGCAAACTTCGCCAATTTGAGCAAGCGGAAAGCTATTTGAAGGCGTGTTTGCAGCTGGATCGAAACAACATCAATGCGCTGATCAATTTGGGCGCGGTGATGAGCATTATACGGCGTTATGAGGATGCAGTGCGCTGCTTCGAAAAGGCCATCAGCCAATCGCCAAAGGAAGCGCGCGCCTATTTTGGTCTGGGCAAGATTTATACTGCGCAAGGGGACAGCGACAACGCCAATCGATGTTTCAATGCGGTGGTGAAATTGGATCCGGACGGCAAACTGGGTCATCTGGCGAGGCAATCGATCCAAACCGAGACGACTGAAAGCAACACAACAAGTGCTGGCAGCGATTTCATCGCCGGGATTACTGACACTCAGGAGCTATATCGTATTGGTTATCAGTCATTTATCCATGGAGACCTGCAAGCAGCGCGCGTCGCATACAAAAAATATTTGGCGATTGACGGCAAAGATGCTGAAGTGTGGTCAACGCTATCGTCCTGTGAATTGCGGTTGGGGTTGTTGAATGAAGCGATGCAATCGATCAAGCGAGCGATCGCTCTGTCGCCGAATCAAGGCAGTCTATACAAGCAATTGTCGATGATCCACGACATACGAGAAAATCCACAGGAAGCGGCAGCCGCAGCGCAAAAGGCGATAGATTTGGGGAAATCGGACAGCATGACATTCTTTCTGCTGGGCAGGAATCTGGCTGCACAGGGCAAATCGCAGGAAGGTTTAAAATATTTGCAGGAGTCGATTCGGCAGAATCCGAACAATTTGAATGCGCGATATCATTTTGCAGAGTTGTTGATTGCGTTGGGTCAAGCGGACGCTGGCAAGCAGAATTTAGAAGAGATTTTGTGGAACAAGATCGATTCGCCGCTAAAGGAAAAGGCTCGGCAGGCGCTTGAGAAGCTGAGCAAGGATTAGCGGTAAATTTGCGCACTTATTTGTGCATAATATTAGTTATGTTAACATGAAGATCTAAAACGATGCTGCAATGATCCTTTTCGATGTTGCTGTTTTCCCCCCTCCCCATTTGATCTGTTTAACCATTCTGCTGCAAATCATGCTTGGTGCTGTTCTTTTTTCCCGTTCTTTTTTCCCGTTCTTTATCTCTTTATTGGTTAAAAAAAGCGGCTCTATTTTAATAGACGCCGCTCATTTTTTTTTCGCTCGATTGCCCACTTTGTGTTATTTGACAACCAAAACGATCAATTTCCTCTGAATGACAAACGATTTGACGATTTCTTTGCCGGTCAAATATCGGCTCATTTTTTCATCCTCAACCGCTTTCTGAATAATTTCTTCATCTGCAGCGTCGACCTGAATCACAATTTGTCCGCGAATTTTACCGTTGATTTGTATGCCCAACTGCACGGTTTCCAGACCCAGCTGTGATTCGTCGTATAATGGCCATGTTTCATTGCAAACGCTGTTGCGATGCCCCAATTCATGCCATAATTCCTCGGCAAAATGCGGCGTAAACGGCGCCAATAAACGCACCAGATTTTCGACGACCATCGTCAATTCTTTTTGATTTTGTGAGGTGGCCGGAACATTCTGGATGTAAAGATACATCTCATTGACCAATTCCATCAGGCGGCTTATACAGGTATTGAAATGAAATCGCTCGATATCCAGGCTGATCATCTTTATGGCATGGTGCATTTGCTTTGAAACTTTTTTAATTTCATTTTTTTCATTGCCTTGAGGGGGATTATCCTTGATCTGATAGATCAAGCGCCAAACTCGCTTGAGCCATTTGGAAACCCCAACGATACCCTCGTCGTTCCAGTCGCCTCCATCTGCATACGATCCCATAAACATCATATAAACGCGAAATGTGTCGGCACCATATTTTTGCACATAAGAATCCGGATTGACAACATTGCCGTGCGATTTGGACATTTTTGCGCCTGAATGAGTGATAATTCCTTGATGCACCAGGCGTTTAAATGGCTCGTCAAACTCGATCAATCCGAAATCATGCAGAGCTTTGGTGAAAAACCGCGCATAGAGCAAATGCATATTCGTGTGTTCAGAGCCGCCGACGTATTGATCGACTGGCAGCCATTTTTGGACGATATCGGCATCGAAGGGGCGATCGCTGAGGTGCGGGTTGGGAAATCGCAAGAAATACCAGGATGAACAGACAAAGGTGTCCATTGTATCGACTTCGCGCCGGGCAGGTGCGCCGCATTTTGGACAGGCGGCGTTGACAAATCCAGGACTGTTGGCCAACGGCGATTGACCTTTACCGCTAAATTCAACGTTTTCCGGCAATAAAACCGGCAGGTCCTTTTCTGGTACCGGTACCTGGCCGCACCGGTCGCAATAGACGATCGGAATCGGCGCTCCCCAATAGCGCTGCCGCGAAATCAACCAGTCGCGCAGACGATAATTGACTTTTGCCTCTCCCCAGCCCTTTTCAGTGAGAAAATCGATCACCGCCTGGATACCTTCTGTCGACGGCGTGCCGTTGAAGGGCCCGGAATGGATCATGATACCAGGATCTTCATAAGCGCGATCCATTTCGTGCTGCGCCGATTGACCATCGGCCGCGATCACCTCCAGGATTTCCAGTCCATAGCGCTTGGCAAATTCAAAATCGCGCTGATCATGAGCCGGAACTGCCATCACGGCACCTGTTCCATAGGTCACCAATACATAATCGGCGATCCAGATTTGAATTTCCTTGTTGTTGACCGGGTTGATGCAGGTGCTCCCGGTAAAGACACCGGTTTTTTCCCGTTCCAGGGACATTCGATCGATCTCTTTCATGCGCCGGGTCTGGTCGATATAGGCCTCTACCTGTTGCCGGTGATCCGGCGTGGTCAGGCTGTCGACCAACGGGTGTTCGGGTGCCAACACCATATAGGTCACCCCGTAGACCGTATCCGGGCGGGTTGTAAAAACTTCAATGGTCTCCCCACCCTTGCTCAGAGGAAACCGAATCGCGGCACCGATGCTTTTGCCAATCCAGTACTTTTGTTGCACAATGGTTTTTTCCGGCCAATCGATGCGGTCATGCCCTTCCAGCAACCGTTCCGCATAATCGGTGATCTTGAAAAACCACTGTTCTAGGTCGCGGGTGCTCACCTCAGTGTCACATCGTTCACAATGGCCGTTGATCACTTGTTCTCTGGCCAAAACGGTAGCGCAGGACGGACACCAGTTGACGGCTGCTTTTTTGCGATAAGCCAGATTGTTTTTGTACATCTGCAAGAACATCCACTGCGTCCATTTATAGTACTCGGGATCGCTGGTATCGATCTCTTTTTCCCAGTCATACATGGCGCCGATTTTCTTCAGCTGTTCGCGGATCACACGGATATTGTTCTGCGTGCTGATTCTCGGGTGCAATCCCTTTTTTATGGCATAGTTTTCCGCTGGCAGCCCAAAGGCATCATACCCCATGGGTTCAAAGACGGTGTATCCCTGCATGCGTTTAAAACGAGCCCAGGTGTCGGTTGGAGCGTAATTGTACCAATGGCCGATATGCATTTTATCGCCAGATGGATAGATAAACATCACCAGACAATATAGTTTGCGCTCGCTGTTGCGGATATCGACCCGGTAGAGACCGGATTCATCCCACTGCTTTTGCCATTTGGCTTCGACTGGCGCGGCTTGATATTCTTTCTCCATGCAGATCCTTGTACAGGTTTGCGATCAAAAACATTGCATTGTATTAACAGGAAATGTATCAAAACCAATGCACTAAAACAAGCTAAAATTGTAGCCAGATTCGGTGTTAACCGAATCAAAAAACATTCAATCGCTTATTCTTGATGCGGTTGAGAAAAGTGCCTTTTTCGCAACCCAACTCAAACGTCGGCTCTGAAATCAAAAAACACCCTGAATGCTTCTGACCGCTGCTCACCTTTTTTATTGCGTTTTATCCACAAGTCGGTTACTTTACTTGGAAAGTCTTTTCGCTTGGAGGATGGTTGGTGCACGAGTTGAAACTGGCCAGAGAAATTTTCGATCTTGTCGATGCTGCGCTGCAGGAACATGCCATGAAATCGCTTAAAATCGTGCATTGCAAAATCGGCGAATTGCAGCCTTTGATCGAAGAACAATTGCAAAGCTGTTATCAAATCCTCATCGAAAACACCCGGCTGGCCGGGTCTTGCCTTCACATCGAACGTGTTCCGGCACAAGCGCGTTGCCGAAAATGTGGTAGGGAATTCGATCTCGATGAGCTCCATCTGTTCTGTCCGCACTGTCAATCCACCCAATTGGTTATCCTGAGCGGCGATGAGCTGTTGATTTCTGATCTGGAGACGGACACATGTCAGTGATCACAATCGAAAAACGAATATTGGAAAAAAATGACGAGATTGCGGCACAGAATCGCCGATTATTGCAAACAAACCATACATTTACCGTCAATCTGCTCAGTTCGCCAGGTGCTGGAAAAACCACTTTGCTCGAAAAAACCTTGCTGCATCTGGATCCGCTTCATGTTGCGGTGATTGAAGGCGATGTGCAAACCGACCGCGACGCGCAGCGCATTTCGGCGATCGGATTTCAGGCGGTGCAGATCATCACTCAGGGCGGCTGCCATCTGGATGCCGCCCTGGTTCGCGATGCTTTGAATTCTCTTCTATTGCCAGAGTGCCGCCTCCTGTTCATCGAAAATGTCGGCAATCTGGTTTGTCCCGCGGCCTTTGATTTGGGCGAGGACTGCAAAGTGGTGATCGCCAGCACCACCGAAGGCGAGGATAAACCGATCAAATACCCCCGCGTTTTTCGCGAAGCATCGCTTTGCCTGCTCAATAAAATCGATCTTGTCTCTGTGCTTGACTTTGACCGCCGTGCTTTTTACTCGCATATTCAGTCCGTGCATGCCGATCTGAAGGTAATCGAGATTTCTGCCAAAACCGGAGAGGGCATGAACGATTGGCTGAGCTGGATCCAACAAACAGCGATGCAAACAAACAAGACCCAACCATGCTGAACCAGAGCAAAAAGCGGATGATCGTCACGGTGCAAGGCGCTGTACAGGGAGTGGGATTTCGCCCTTTTCTCTTCCGGCTGGCCAACCGGCTGCAGCTTGCCGGATGGGTTCGCAACACTGCCCAGGGGGTCCACATCGAAGTTGAAGGTCAAGCCGATAAACTTGAGCAGTTTTTGCACGCCATGCAGACGCAAAAACCGTCGCACGCAACAATCTATACCCTGGAAATTTCCTGGCGCCCGCCTGCAGGAGCTGCAACGTTTGAAATTCTCCGCAGTCTGTCGAATATGAAATCACAGGCCTGGATTCTCCCCGATTTATCCATTTGCAGTGATTGTTTAAAAGAACTGTTTGATCCACAGAATAGAAGGTATTTATACCCGTTTATCAACTGCACTCACTGTGGTCCGCGTTTTTCCATTCTCACTGCATTGCCGTATGACCGGGAAAACACTTCGATGGCGGATTTTTCCCTTTGCCCTGAATGCCATCGCGAGTTCAATGATCCGGGTGACCGGCGTTTTCATGCCCAGCCAAACGCTTGTCCTGTCTGCGGTCCGCATCTCTCTTTCTACAGTCCAAATACGACTTGCAGCAAATCGGATCAACTGGTTTTGGATAAAACTGCGGAAGCGTTGCGGGAAGGCGCAATCATCGCAGTCAAAGGGATCGGTGGTTTTCACCTGATGACTGATGCCCGAAATGACGAGAGCGTCAAACGTTTGCGATTTCGCAAACAACGTGAAAACAAACCTTTGGCTGTCATGTTTTCGGAGATTGCACAGGTCAAGCGCTATTGTCGCGTGACAAACCTCGAAGCAGAGTGGCTACAATCGTCGCAAGCTCCTCTTTTATTGCTCGAAAAGAAACAAAAATCCTGCTTTGCCGATCAGCTGGCGCCTTCAATCGCACCGGATAATCCTTTTCTGGGGGTGCTGCTCCCCTATTCGCCTTTGCACCATTTGCTCATGCATTTTTGCGGCTTTCCGTTGATCGCCACCAGCGGAAATGTGGCAGAAGAGACCATTTGCATCGACAACGAGGAAGCGATTGAACGTCTCGGTACCATCGCTGATGCATTTTTGTTGCACAATCGCAGGATTGTGCGCCATGTAGACGATTCGATTGGCAGGATGATGGCCGGCCAACACATGCTCTTGCGTCGAGCCCGCGGCTATGTGCCGATGCCGATTTCTCTTGCCAAGGAACTCCCGGATGCATTGGCGGTCGGTGGACAACTCAAATCCACTTTGGCGGTCAGCAAAAAAAAACAGATATTCGTCAGTCAACACATTGGCGATCTCGATTCACTGCCGGCCTGGCAAACTTTTCAACGAATTGAACGAGACTTGAGCAAATTGTTGAGCACTGTCCCCAGGACCATAACTTGCGATTTCCACCCGGACTACCGCTCGACCCATTTTGCGCTGTCCAGGACAGCTCATCCTGTTCCTGTTCAACACCATCTCGCACATGTTTTTGCCTGCATGGCAGAAAACAATATCGCCCCTCCCGTTCTCGGTGTTGCCTGGGATGGTATTGGCTATGGCCTTGATGGCGCGCTTTGGGGTGGCGAATTTTTCAGCATTAAATCCAACCATTGGCTGCGTTTCGCTCATTTCCCGTCTTTTCCGCTGCTTGGCGGTGAACAAGCCATTAGAGAACCGCGGCGATGCGCCGCAGCGCTTCTCTTCCAAATGGAAGGTGAAAAAGCGTTACAGCGGGATTTTTTCGCAAGCACGGGGTTAACCAAAGCACAAGCCAACAATCTTTTTAAACTCTATTGCAGCGGCAGGCATCAATTCCACTGCACCAGCGTCGGCCGTCTATTCGACGCCATCGCCTCATTGACCGATCTGCAGCAAATCAATCTCTTTGAAGGCCAAGCTGCCCAAAAGGTCGAATTTTGTGCCATGCAAAGAACAACCGATAACCAGTCATTCCCCTTTTCTCTTGCAAATCATACCCCTATAAAAATCGAAATTGAATCCATAATTAAAGCAATACTTGATATAAAACATTCAAAGCACTATAAAGAAATCATTTGTAAAAGATTCCACAATACTTTAATAGAAATTTTGCTGGCAATTGCCACGCGGGCGGCATGTCAGCAAGTGGTATTGAGCGGGGGTTGTTTTCAGAACAAGCTGTTGGTGGAAGCCGCAATCGCGCGGCTTGCGCAGGCGGGCTTTACGCCAATTGTTCATCACTGCATTCCGCCCAATGACGGTGGCATCAGTGTCGGCCAACTGGCGGCGCTTTCCTATCTGCCATTCCACAAGGATTGCGACACCATAAAAAAGCATGTCCACTCAGACCAAAGGTAAAAAAACAATGTGCCTGGCTGTACCTGGAAAAATCATCGAACTCACCCATTTGGATCCTGAAAACCGCCTGGGAATTGTCGATTTTGGCGGTATCCGCAAATCCATTAACTTGACTTTTCTTCCTGAAGCGCAAGTCGGCGACTATGTGACTGTGCATGTGGGCTTTGGTTTGTCGATCATGGATTCCGAAGAAGCCCGTCTTGTTCTTGAACACCTTGAGCAGATTGGACAACAAAATCAACAAAAACTCGATGAAAACGCAAGGCGATTTCCGCGATCCGGAAAAAGTTAGACACCTGCTCGATGCCATCGCCCAAAAAACCAGCAAAAACTGGTCGATCATGGAGATCTGCGGTGGTCAGACTCATGTTTTTCTCAAGTATGGTCTGGACAAGCTGTTGCCGTCGCAAATCGATTTGCTGCATGGGCCGGGCTGTCCGGTCTGCGTGACCGCCGCGGAATTCATCGATATGGCGATCCAAATCGCCCGACAGCCCGATACCCTGGTGGTGTCGTTCGGCGATATGCTGCGTGTACCTGGAAGCTGTTTGGATCTGCTGTCGGCCAGAGCAGAGGGCGCTGCAGTACAGATGGTCTATTCGCCTCTCGATGCGCTCGAAATTGCGCAAAAAGAGCCCAAACGCCAGGTGGTTTTCTTTGCCGTTGGCTTTGAAACAACCGCTCCGGCGATCGCCTTGACCATCGTCAATGCACAGAGAAACCAGATCAGCAACTTTTCTGTTCTATGTGCGCATGTCCGTGTTCCGCCGGCCATGACAGCGCTGCTCAGCAATCCTGCGCATCGCATCGATGGCTTTTTGGCCGCCGGACATGTGTGTACGGTAATGGGCAGCAATGAATATTATGAAATCGCGAAAAAATTCTCCGTTCCGATTGTGATCACGGGTTTTGAACCGCTCGATATTCTCTATGGTGTTTATCGCTGTATCGTTCGCCTGGAAGACAAGCAACCTGGAGTCGAGAACGCCTATGCGCGGGTTACCCGTGAGCAGGGCAACGCGACGGCGCAACAGATCTTGCAGCAGGTTTTCCAGGTGGTCGATCGCAATTGGCGCGGCTTGGGTCTGATTCCCCTGGGAGGTTTTCAAATTCGGGAAGAATACGGCCAATTCGACGCGTTGCGGCGTTTCAGCCACCTCTCCCCTGTTTCGGTTGCCGCCGATGATCTGTGCATGGGCGGCAAAGTGTTGCAGGGATTGATGAAACCGGATCAATGCCCATACTTTGCCACAAGGTGTTCGCCGGAACATCCGCTCGGTGCGCCAATGGTTTCCTCAGAAGGCGCCTGTGCGGCCTATTACCGCTATCGGAGGAATGAATGAGTGCTGAAAGTGAAGTGATGGATCTGAGTTGTCCGCTGCCTGCGGACCACTATACCCGGATTGTGACGGGGCATGGCGGCGGCGGCCGGTTGATGCGCGATCTTATCGACCAGATCATCCGCCCGGAGCTGCGCAATCCAATTCTCGATCAGCAACACGACAGCGCTGCCATCGAATTGTCAAGCAAAAAGCTGGCGTTCACCACCGACTCTTATGTGATCTGGCCGCTTTTTTTCCCCGGCGGAGACATCGGTTCTTTGGCGGTCTATGGGACCGTGAACGATTTGAGCATGGCTGGAGCATCAGCAAAATATCTGAGTCTGTCGTTCATTCTGCAGGAAGGTCTGGAAATGCAAACGCTGCAGCGGATTTTGCACAGCATCCGCCGTGCAGCAGAACAGGCCGACGTCTGCATCGTAACCGGCGACACCAAGGTCATCGAAGGAGGCGCAAATCCTGGCCTCTATATCAACACCAGCGGAATCGGCGAAATCACAATCGATCCGCCTTTGTCGCCTTTTGCCATAAGTACCGGCGATGCGGTATTGCTGAACGGCGATATCGGCCGCCACGGCACTTGCATCATGGCCTTGCGCGAAAATCTGCAATTTTCGCCGGAAATTGAAAGCGACTGCGCACCGCTGCACCGACAGACCGAAGCTCTTTTGCGGTCCGGCTGCCGGATCCATTGTATGCGCGATTTGACCCGCGGAGGCTTGACCTCAGCGATGGTCGAATTGGCGCAGTGCGCGCAAGTCGGAATCGATTTGCAGGAAGAGGCGATCGAGGTCATTCCTCCGGTGCAGAGCGCTTGTGATCTATTTGGCCTCGACCCGCTGTCGGTGGCCAATGAAGGACGATTTGTCGCATTTGTTCACCCGCAAGACACGGCACGGGCTCTGTCGATATTGGAACAGGAAAGCCCGGGTCCGGTCAGAAAGATCGGCACCGTGGGTGAGAAAAAAAGCCATGGACAAGTCCGTCTGTTGAACAGCTATGGTGGGCAACGGATTCTCGATCTGCTCAGCGGTGAACAGCTGCCGCGAATCTGTTGATTTTTCCGCCATCAGCGAACGTGCGTTTTTGTGCATTTCTGGCTGTTTGGACGAAAGTATCAGCGAGCGCCTGAACTCATTTCTCGATTTTGACGACTTCGGTGCTGGCGGTAAACGGTGCATGGACATCGAGGGGAAATTCAGCGGTAAAAGTCGAACCACGGCCGATGGCGCTGCGAACCCGGATATGGCCGCCGTTGCGGCGCATGATCTCTTTGACCAGTATCAAGCCCAGGCCTGTCCCGACCCGTTCCATTTCTTTGGCATTCGGGGCTCGATAAAACTCGTTGAATATTTTGTCGAGATCTTTTCTGGCGATGCCGATGCCGCTGTCACGCACTGAAAAACCATAGTGGGTACTCAACAAAAACGGCTCGACGACCACCTTGCCCCCTTCCGGTGTATAGCGCAAAGCGTTGTTGACCAGATTCCTGGCGACGCGTTCCATATCGATGCGATCGACGACCACATGAATTGACTCAAGTTTGCGCACCATCTGCAAATCGATGCGTTTGGTCAATGCGTAATCGCGCTGCAAGTCAACCACCTGCTGCAACCATTCCTGCAAGTCGATGGTTTCCAGAACGTGCTTTTCAGCCCCCTGATTATAACGGGTGATGGCGATCATTTCGTTGACCATTTCCAACACTTGCGAGGAACGGTTTTCCCCGCGTTCCACCATATCGGCAACTTCGGGTGGCAGGATATCACCGCTCAACACGCGCACCGCCTGCAAAGTGCTTTTAACCATGACCAGCGGCGATTTCAATTCATGCGCGGCATAGCGAAATATGGTCTTGCGCTGACGAATTGATTTGTGCAACAGACGGTTTTTATTATCGATCATCTCTTTGAGATGGCGATAACGAACCATAAAATTTTGAATGATATAGAGCCCGGTGAAATTGGTGACATAGAACGCGCATAATGCGGTAAAGATGTACGGCAAGCTGAGTCGTCCTGTTCCCAGAGTATAGCCGGGCACCACGCCATTGTACTCTGCAACTGTCCAGCCTGTAATCAACAAAGCGGCGAGCAAACCGTTGAACAAGGGGAGCTGATTTCCTGGCAGCATGATGGCTGAAAGGATCACCTGGACGATATAGAGAAAGAAAAATGGATTTTCGATGCCGCCGGAAAAATGAATCAACAGAGAAACCAGCAGCAAATCACCGACTATCTGAACTTGTGAAAAGACCAATTCCTGAACCATGCTCTTGATGGGCAAATAACGGCAAAGAATAAAATAGCACAAATTGAGCAGCAATAGAATTGAAGCTACCAGCACGATTTGCGGATAAGCGAGGGTAAAGTTTAAAACGCGCTGTCCCAACGGCACCGCAGCGAGAATGGCAAAGATCGCCAGCCAGCGCAAATTGACATACCAGCTCAATCGCGTGCGCAGTGTTTCCATGGTATGGAAGGGCATGACGATTTTCCACTGGGACAACATCTTTGGATATCCCCTGGTCCAGAGAGCAGGTCCAAATTTGGCGTTTAATTACCCGGATTCGGTGTTAATCGAATTAAAAAACATTCACTCGATTATTCTTTAAACGGTTGCGAAAAGGGCAATTTTCATCATTTGTGTATGGCTATCAGATTGATTTTCTGTGAGATCCGGCGCTGCGCACCGAATCCGGGAACTAGCTTGATGCAGTCGAACTGGCAAAAAATCGCTTAATCCCTTGGCGAACAGCGGCAGAAAGAGGGTGATGGAATTCCAGCGTTTGGGGTTGAATTCCCAGATAGTAAACGTCAACAGGTATGGTGCTCTGCAGGTATTTTTTGATCAGCGCCAAAGAATAGCCGTGGGTGCTGAGGCTGTTCTGCATGTGATGCGTGGGCAAAAAAGCAATTTCGCCTGGTTGCGCAGCAAATTCGGCTGCATCGATCAAAATCACCGCTTTTGGATGGCGGTCGAGAATTTGTTGCAGAACGTTTTCGGGATTCCTGCCCGCACTGATGTAATGAGCGGCAGCAAAAGGGTGTTGTTTTTTGAGTTTGTCGATAAAATGATAGGCAGAAGCATCATCGGCACGGTTTTCATTGCCCAGCGCGATAAACACGATGCTCCCCGGGTTGTACCCAGAGAGGTGATTGTAAAAATCTTCAAAATTCATCGATCGTGACTATCATTTGGCGACAACGAGCGCAGGTCCATTTAATCTGGTCTTCACGGCGCAGCTGCTCTTTAATCTTGCCGGGTTCCACTTCCCCGCGCTTGGTTTGCAGCAACAACAAAAAGTTTGGGTGCGCATAAGCCTTGGCACCCAGGCGCAGCTTGATCCATTCGAGATGGTCGACACACGCAATAGGCGCTCCGCAGCTCTCACAGCAAATCAGCGGTTTTTCCACTCTCTCAAATACCTGGGGTTCCGTGCGCTGGGCATAGAACAGGGAATGTTCGTTGGAAAGCTGGATGCCTTTTATGGTGATGCATTTCTCTTCACATTGTCCGCAATTCATACAGGAGGCAAGATCGACGGTCAGAACCCGCATGTTTCTTTTCAGGTCGTCCTGCATCGTAATCGCTTTTGCCGGGCAGACCTGTGCACAAGCTCCGCAGCCGATACAATATTCCGCATGGTATCGCGGTATGCCGCGATATTCTTTTACCGCCTCAAAAGGTTGGGAGGGAAATCGTGTGGTGTAGGGTGCGGAAAAAAGCGCGGTCAAAGCTTCTTTGATTTCCCGAATTTTCGGAAGAATCATGGCAACCTCCTGATAAAATCTGCAGCCATTCGCAGGGCAGATCACTGTTTAGCGCAGTTCCTTGTCCTCGGCATATTGATCGGTTTTGGTTCCCGGTGCCAGTGCGATTTTGCTTCGATGCGCAGCGCGTGCAATAACGTGCGCAGCGACCGGTGAAGCCATGAAAATAAATGCAATGCCGAGCAAAGCCTTGAATCCGAAGGTGTTGAAGCCTTGCAGGATAAACACACCGCACAAAATGCCGGCGGAGCCGAAAGTGACGCATTTGGTGGCAGCCTGCAATCGGTTATAGACATCTGGGAGACGAACCAGCCCCAGCACCCCCAAAAAATCGAACGCCGTTCCCACAAAAATGAGGATCAGGCCGATGGTTTCTCTAATCATCGAGCGATCTCCCTTCCAATATTTTGGCAAAAGCCAACGACGCGACAAAACTCAAGAGTGCCCAGATCAATCCGATATCCATAAAAAAGTCATTTTGATACGCCAAACCGATGATGCTGAGCATGCCGATAATCAAAATGCCGAAAATATCGACCGCAACCAAGCGGTCGGCGGCTGACGGGCCGGCCAAAACCCGGTATAGAACAAAGAGGCAGCTGAACAGATAGACATTGATCAATTTGGCATAGATGGCACCATCATAGACAAAAAAGTTGGCAATAAAGAATGCCATCAAAATGATCAGGCCGAGAATCCAACGGACGAGTTTCATTCAAACACCTCCAGCAATAGATTCTGGAAACGGCCGGCGATTTGCTCAGTCGACTCTTCCAGTGCCGTGCTTTTCATATCGATCCAGTGGATGTAGAGCAGTTGCTTTTGCGGATCGATGTCGACGGTCAACGTGCCGGGAGTCAAGGTGATGGAATTGGCCAGCACGGTTTGGGCGATTTCGCCTGTCAGTTTGGTTTTGATACGC
The DNA here is from genome assembly GCA_029565675.1 of bacterium. Taxonomy (GTDB): domain Bacteria; phylum Zhuqueibacterota; class Zhuqueibacteria; order Residuimicrobiales; family Oceaniaggregativiventaceae; genus Sulfursilanivivens. The sequence goes on along the minus strand of JAKQNP010000030.1, from coordinate 16,993 downwards.
ACAATTCCAGGTTTAATCGGTGTCATGGGATGAATGACCAGATAGGCGACATGAAAATTGGCCTTGACCATTTCCCACAGGAAGTGGAAAAAATAAATCAGTGCATATTTCAGCCGTCGAAGCCAGCGGCCTGGTTTTTCGGCAGTGAGAAGAAACTTGCCGGCCAACAAACTGACAATCGCTGCTACGATGACTCCGATCAAAGCTTCCTCGATCTTGCCGATATCGGTCAAAGCCCACCACACCAGGGCAGACAACACAAAGACAATCAGACGGCTTTTGGTTTGCGTGGTCATAGCGCCCTCCCGTAAACCAACTCGATATAGTGGATCTTGTTGTTAATCACATCAACCACGGGATCCAATGTGTGTTCGCGAATACCCGGCACTATAAAAAGGCTCGACAAGAGACAGATCACCGCCAGGATCAGCATTGCAGCGTGAATCAGTTTGCCAGGCATGATGTTCGGCTTTTGGTGTTCGACTTCACCATAAAAACCGTAGCGCTGCACCTTCATAAACGAAGCCAGCGTCAACAGGCTGCCGAGAATCGCCCAAAAGGCATAGACCGGGTGGCCAGCTTGAATGGCCGCAATGATCAAGATCAATTTGCTGAAAAACCCATTGAATGGCGGAATGCCGGAAATCGACAGGGAAGCCACCATGTTGGTGCCGGCGGTGATTGGTAAAAGATGGGCAAGTTTGCCCATTTTTTTGAGATTGCGGGTTCCCAAAACCATTTCCACCGCTCCGGCGCCGTAAAAGAGCAACGATTTGAAAATCGCATGATTGAAAAGATGAAAAACAGCACCCAGGATTCCCAACGGAGTCGCCAACCCCAAACCGAGCAAAATATAGCCGATCTGACTGATGCTGTGATAAGCCAACAAGCGTTTGAGATCCCATTGGCCAATGGCCAGGAAGACACCCAGCATGATCGACACCGATCCGATGATCAGCAAAAGATTCATGAACAGGGGTGGTGCGTTGAAGACATTGTAAAATAACCTGATCAGCACATAAATGCCGAGAGCCTTGATCAACACACCCGAAAGCATCGACGAAATTGGCGCTGGCGCAGATGAATGGGCATCCGGCAACCAGGTGTGAAAAGGTATGGCCGCGGCTTTCAAGCCAAATCCAACCAGAAAAAGAGCCGCAATCCACATCACCAACCGCTGATCCAGGCCCGGCAACGCTTGAGCAATACCGGCAAGAGTTAAAGTTGAAGTGGAACTGTAGGTCAGGGCAATGGCTATCAGGATCACGGAAGATGAAAAGCCGCCCATAATGGCATACTTGAAGGAGGCTTCATATTCCTCGGCGCGGCAACCATAGGCCACCAGGGCAAAAGCGGCGATCAATGCGATCTCCATAAAAACGTAGAGATTAAAAAGATCACCGGTAACCACAACTCCGTTCATGCCGGTCAGCAAAAGCATAAAAAGAGCGTAATATTTCCAGTCCTGTGCCAGATGTCGGATATACTGCACCGAAAAACAGAGGGACGTCAGGGCGATCAAACTGATCATAAAGAGCATAAACAGGCTGAGAGCATCCTGGACAAGGCAGATACCAATTGGGATATTCCAGCCGCTCATGGCATAGGTGAAAGTCTGTTCGCGCATGGTTATAAAACCGAAAACCGAAAGCGCCAGGATCGACAGGGTTGCCATAAAAGAGAGTGCGATGGCCCAATCGTCTTTCTTTCCAGCGAGCAAAGCGATCAAGAATGCGGCGAGCAGCGGCAGAAGGACAAAATAAGGAAGAATCATCCTTTCAAGCTCCTCATTTTTGTGATATCAAAAGTGCCATACTTTTGATACAAGCGAATCGCCAGCGCGACCAGAAGCGCGGTAATTCCCAGTTCAATCACGATCGATGTCAGAACCAGAGCTTGCGGCAGTGGATCAACCATAGCTTGACCGCTGTTGTTCGGCGTCAGAATCGCATAGGTCGCATCGCGTCGGTAGCCGAAAAGCACCAAGAAAAGGTTGGTGGAATAGCCCATGATGGCGCTGGAGAGGATGATTTTGATCAGGTCTCGTTTCGTCAGCAAACCATACAGTCCGACCAAAAACAGTGCAAAACACATCAGGTAGAGAATCATAAATCCCCTCCTTTTGCTGAGTCGATATCGGCCAATACCCAGACGACCAGAAAAAGCGAAAGAGCCACTTTGATGCCGATAATAATATTGAAGAGAGGAATGGTGCCGGAGCTAAAGAGGGAGAACATTTCACCTTTGCCGAGAAAATTGGCCAGAAAGGCATTGCCAAAAGCGATGCCCAGCAAGCCCAGGACGAGAAAAAGGGTAATGCTGGCGGCTTCAATATCCTTGAGCAGCCGAATATTGAGCCATTCAGCCGTGAAAGATTTGCCGTAAGCGAGCATGACGTTCAAAAAGGCCAAGGCGATCACGACGCCGCCGGCAAAACCTCCGCCCGGCGTCAGATGGCCATGCAATATGATGTAACAACCATAGAGAAGAATCAGCCAAACGCTTACCCTGGTAACGGTTTTGACGATGGGTGTCATGCCATGTGAATCCTTCATTTTGGCTCCCTCCCCTTTTGGGTCTGGCGCGACATGCGCAAGACGGTCAGGGCCCCAAGAATGGCGGTAAACAGGACCGTCACCTCTCCCATCGTATCGTAAGCGCGGTAATCGAGGACGATCGATGCGACGATATTGGCTGCCCCTGTCTCCTGCGGGCCATGCGTGAGATAATGGCTGCTGGTGGTCAGCAGAGGTTCACCAAACGGCGGCAAAGATCGAAAAACGGGTGTGAAGAGGAAAAAAAACGCCACCAGCGCCAGAGCAACCAGAAAGGCATAAACCTTGTGAATCGATAAAGTATCGGCATGCGCCTTTTTGCCAATAAAGGCGCGCACCAGGATGACCAGGGCAAAGATTTCGAACAAGAATTGCACAATTGCCAGGTCAGGCGCCTGCAGGAAGAGAAAAGCGGCGGAAACCGCGAGTCCGACGATGCCAATGGCGATGATCGCCGAGAGAATATCGCGGATTTCCAGAGCCACAATCGAACCGAGCAACATGATTCCCAGTGTATAGATCAACCAGCTTTCTATCGGCATCTCACCCTCCGATATTGATCACGAGTCCCAAAATCAGCAGACCGAGGAAAATATATAAAATATAGAGCGGTAAAAGACCCGGATGCAACTTTTGCAGCCAACCGGAAAAAGCAAAGGTACCTTTGCTCCCCATTTCATAGACATCGCAGTATTTTTTATCTGCCGCGGCAAATATTTTGTTGAGCACCGGCATTTCCCGCACTTCGCGGTAAAAATCGCTGCCTGTGATGCGAAAACGCGGATCCGCCGGCTGACCGCCGAGATAAACATCGTCATAGCGTACTGTTCGTACCAGAAAATAGAGCAATATTCCAAGGCCAAAAACAACAGCAAACAGACCCAACAGCAGCAGCGGATGAAAGAAACCGATAAACTGCATGGCCTCTGGCATCCCCAGATCGACCATGACCGGTACGATCAGCTTTTTAAGCGGTAAGGCCACAGCAAAGAGACCAAAAATCGCGCAAAGAATTGCCAGAATACCGGTTGCCAGCCATTGATTGATCGGTGCTTCGCGGACTTTATGGGTGCCGGGATTGCGGCCGAGAAAAACCGCATGGAGAAATTTGACGAAACTGGCCAAAGTCAAGGCGCTGCCAAAGATGGCGAGGATCAAACAGATCAACATCCACAGCTGGTAACCGACCGGCAGTGTTTTTGCAGTTTCCAGCAACCCTTGATAGATCATCCATTTGGAAAAGAAGCCGTTAAAGGGCGGAATGCCGGAGATCGCCAATGCCCCGACCAATGCCATGATAAACGTCAAAGGCATCGATTTGGCGAGTCCACCCAGATCATCAAATTCGCTGCTGCCGGTTTGTTTTTCGACTGACCCCAGGGATAGAAAGAGGTTGGATTTGTAAATAGTGTGATTGATCATGTGAAAAAGCCCGCCGGCAAAGGCAAGAGGATTCCCACTGCCCACCCCCATGATCATATATCCCACCTGGCTCACCGCGTGATAACCCAGCATGCGCCTTCCATTGTGCTGGCTCAGAGCCATCATGACAGCGCTGATGATGGTAAATGCGCCGATGCTGACGACGATCATCTTGACGGTCAAACCGACGACAAACAATGACGTCATCATGCGAGCCAGCAAAAAAATGCCCAGCAATTTGTCCAGCGAGGCCGGCAACAAAGCCACAGACTCGATAGGTGAGCTTTTGCTGAAATCAGGCACCCAGGTGTGCAGCGGAAAACCGCCGGCTTTGGCCAGACTGGCGATCAAAAGCGAGACAAATGCCAACCAATAGAGCGGCGCTTCCGGCCGCAGGTTGAGTTTGTCCAGCCACCAAAGGTCGACCGGCCGCGATCCGATGAGCAAGACCAGCCCCAGAATCAAAAAGACGTCGCTGCCGCCGATGATGATAAAAGTCTTTTTGGCTGCCGCTGAGGCTTCTGCGTCTTTGCCGAGCAGAGCAAATAGGTAAAGGCTGACTCCAGACAGACCCCAAAAGATGAGAAACAGCAATGCATGGCGACTGAGCAGAACGCCGTTGCAAAAGGCGACAGTCAAGGGAAACAGGACGAAAAAGAATCTCTCGATATCGCGCCGAACTCCCTTGAGAGAAAACAACAGAATGACGGTTGAAAGAATCTGCGCGAAGAGCAGCACAAAAGCAGCCAGTCTGTCGACTCCCAGATAGACTGAACTCGATCCCAGGGACGCAGATGGCCACAGTGTGATGGCGCAGTACAGCAGATAGAGCAGCGTCAAGAGGGTCAGCGCTTTTGCCGCCCGGACCGGCAGAAACAGGTTGATCACCGCAACGGCAGCTGGCAAGAACAAAAAGGTGAGCAGCGCACTAGGCTCCATGGATTGTTCTCCTGATTCGTTCTGTCTTTTCACGGGATAGACGCAACAGATCGATTGGCTGAGCCCCTTCCGCAGAGTGGTTGATGCGAATCGCCCGTTCGGTGCAGCAGTAGCAGGGATCCACCGCCGCCAGAGTGATCAATGCATCAGCCAAAGGGATACCTTTGCACGACGCGATATAAGTCGGAATATTGTTGAAACTGGGAGCGCGGACTTTGTGGCGAATGGGCCGATTCGAGCCATCCGAGCGCATGTAATGAAAAACTTCGCCGCGCGGTGCTTCATAGCGGCCGATCCCCTCTCCTGGCGGGATTTCCTTGACCGAATTGAGTATCGGGCCGTTTGCCGTGCGCAGCTTTTTCATACATTGGCGAATGATTTTGCTCGATTCGAAAATTTCCAGCAGGCGCACCACGGTTTTGTCGTAAACATCGCCGTTTTTGAGGACGATAACCTTGAAATCGACCAGATCATAGGCATCTGTCGGCTCGTCTTTGCGCACATCGATTTTGACTCCCGAAGCGCGGGCGGTCGGGCCAACCGCACAAAAATTGACGGCATCCTGGTGCTTGAGAATGCCGACGCCTTGCAAGCGGCTTTTCAGCACTGGATCGTCATTGGCTGCCTTGGCGATCATTTCCATTTTCTCATCGACTTGATCGAGTATTTTCGACAACGCAGCAATTTTGTCGACATCGACGTCTCGGGCGACTCCCCCCACCCGCATCATGCCGTAGTGATTGCGATTGCCGGAGATGATTTCAAACATTTGCAAAATCGGTTCGCGGTATTTCCACGCCCACATCCACAGAGTGTCATAACCGATAAAATGGCCGGCCAAACCCAGCCAAAGCAAATGGCTGTGGATGCGCTCCAATTCGGCGACCAATGTACGGATGTAGCGCGCGCGCAATGGAATTTCGACATTATCGATATCTTCGATAGCGTGCACACATGCAATCGGATGCGAAGTGGAACAGATGCCGCAGATTCTCTCCACCAAAAAAATGGATTGCGTAAAGGTCTTTTGTTCAGAAATGAACTCGTGGCCGCGGTGCATCCAACCGATATCCATTTCGATATCGGTCACCGTCTCTCCTTCGACCGTGATATTAAAATATTCCGCTTCTTCCAAAAGCGGATGGAAAGGGCCGACCGGAATCTGGTTTTTGTTCATTTATCCCTCCTGAATCGCAGCGGCTTGTCAAGCCCTTGTGGATGATCCCTGGCCAGCAACCGGATAAGATTGGGATGGCCGATAAATTCGATCCCCCAAAAATCAAACATTTCGCGTTCAATCCATTCGGCGCCTCTGACGATGGGGGTGATCGATGGGATAGCGGGTTTTTGCTTGTCCGTGATCAAAACGCGGGGACAATAGTAATCGCCGCTTGCATCATGCGAAAAATGGTAGAGCACCTCCAGATTGTGATAGGTTTCGGTGGCGGTTGCGGTCGATAATCGGCAGTGCATCCGGTTGAAGAGATATTCGACAACCTGAGTTAAATTGTTTTTATCCACATCGAAGTAGATGCGTTTGGGTTTGCGGATGGTCTTGCCGATCAGACCTCCCATTTCAGCGAAAAACTGGTCCATTTTAGCCATTGAGCACCTCCACCAGCTTGGCAACTCCCTCGATCATCGCTTCTGGTTTTGGCGGGCAACCCGGGATATAGAGGTCAATCGGCAAGATATCTTCTCTCTTGGCAACTGCGTTATAGCTGTCCTTGAAGCAACAGCCGGAAGCCGGGCATGTGCCAATGGCTACGACAAAAATTGGTTTGGGCGCTTGTTCATAAATGCGTTTGAGTTTGGGTGCGACTTTCTGATTGAATATGCCGGTGACCAGCAAAACATCGGCATGCCGGATCGAACCGACCAGCTTGATGCCCAGGCGTTCCAAATCATAGCGCGGGGTCAACAAATCCAGGATTTCGATGTCGCAATTGTTGCACGGCGACCCGCTCATATGGAAAACCCAGATTGATTTGGCCAGGCGTTTGTTGTACCATCCCATATTCTATACTCCTAATACGGCTAGGACCAAGGCGATAAAACTGATGGGAAAGGCTATTCGCCAAAAAAATCGCAGCGCGGAATCGATGCGCACGCGTGGATTGGTGTTTTTCAGGATAATCATGACCACCACAATCAACAGATACTTGAGCGAGAACCACAAAATTCCCAGACCGTTTGCCGAAAAACCGCCCCAGAACAACAAGATCAAGAGAAACGGATAGATGGTGAACATCATGAAATGGTTGAGATACCAAAATGCCAGCGGCGGTCCGCTGTATTCCATCAACGGTCCTTCGACGATCTCGGTCTCAGCTTCCGCTATATTGAATGGCGGCAGGGCCATTTTTGCCTGAATGCAGATCAACCCGATTAAAAAAGCGATGATTCCCGACGGCGAGGCGATGAAAGCGCCTCGCGCCTGTTGCACCGCAGCAATTTCGGCCAACCCGATTTCATAGCCTGCCTTGACAATCGCTACCAGGCAGATCAGAATAAAGGCGAGTTCGTCGGCCAGCAGCATCTTGATTTCGCGTCCTGCACCCAGGCTTGAGTAGACGTTGCCGGTTGCGGAACCGCCCAGGATAAGCGCAATCGAATAGATCATCAGCAGGTACATGAGCACAAAGAGATCGCCGAGAAAACCTTGTTTATAAAAAAGTGCGACCCCGATCAATGTGGAGATACAGACCAGCATGGCAAAAGCGACAAATGGGGCGGCGATAAAGAGCGAATGCACCGAGTCGCGCACGACAATCGTCTCTTTGCCCAGCAGTTTGATAAAATCATAAAAATTTTGCAAAAACGGCGGTCCAACCCGATACTGAAAACGCGCTGACAATTTGCGATCCAGCCAACCGATCGACAACCCCAGCACGGCGGTGAAGAGCAATCCCGGAAAGACGAGCAGGTAGAACACCATTTGCAGACTCATATCCGCCCCTCCTTTTTTCGCCAGTTCGGGCTCTTGATCGCCAGATGGTCGCCGACCAAAAAGATTTGTTTTTTGGGATTATCTGCTTCGATTTCAAGCATCTGGAAGGTGTTGGGAGGTGCCGTCTTGGCGCACAGAGGCACATAATCCGGGTTGTCTGCCAGTTGATTGAGACAGTAATCGCAGTGCGTGGTCACATAATTGATCACCTGCGGGAATATGGTGCCAAAGGGGCAAGCCAGAATGCAACTCTTGCAGCCAACGCAGCGCATGTTGAAGCGTTTGATTGTTCCGGAGGGGGTTCGTTCCAGAGCCTCGACTGGACAGGCGAGGACACAAAATGCGTCCAGGCACTGCCGGCAGTAGGATGCAAACTCTGCCACTTCCAGCAGGGAAAAATGGCCGTCATTGGTGCGGTGAAACAGATATTCACATGAAATCGATTTGATCGAGTCTCCGGCGCGGAGCAGCTGCGGAATGTCGATAAACAGCCGTTTCATTCCCAAATGCCCTCCTCGTTTTTGATCTGATCATAGGTAAAGACCGGGCCATCTTTACAGGCATAATATTTACCCATCACACAATGCCGGCACTGGCCGAAACCGCAATACATCTTTTTTTCCATCGAGAGATAGATATTGGATTCCTGAAAACCGATCTTGAGCAATTCCCAGGTGCCGAATTTCATCATCAACGGCGGGCCACAGACAACCGCTGGATTGGTTTTTGGATCGATGTCGAGTTTGGCCAACAATTTGGTGACCAGACCAACGTCCTCGTTCCACTGATCACCCTCAGGTACCACATCGACAGAGCGGACAAACCGCACGTTGGCAAATTGCCGCCATCCGGTTACCTGATCCTTGTAGATGCAATCTTTGGGGCTCTTGGCGCCGGCAAAGAAAGTGATGCTGTTGTAGCGTTCGACATCATGCAGCATGGTCGTGAACAGCGAACGGAGAGGAGCCAGACCGCAGCCGCCGCCCAAAATCAACACGTCTTTGCCGGCGAATTTATCCAGCGGATAATGGCTGCCATAGGGCCCTCGCAACCCGACGCGATCGCCGACCTGGGCGCGATGAACAGCTTCGGTCACAAATCCGGTTTTCATGATCGTGATATCCATCCAATCGCTGATGTAATGCGATGAGGATGGAGTAAAGGGGCCTTCGCCAACCGATGGAATGGAGAGTTCAACAAATTGCCCGGTTTTAAAGACGATCGGTTCCTCCGGCAACAATTTTAGGGTTCGAATCATCGGCGATTCTTGAATCACTTCGGTGATCGTTGCCGGAATGACGCGGTAGGGATTGCTCATCAGAGACTCCCTCCTCCCTATTTTCTCTGAATTTCGATCTGGACCGTTTTTTCGCTTTTGAGGATCGAATGCACGGCACTGCGAAAATCGATTTTGGCCGGACAGGCATCGGTGCAACGGCCACAACCTGTGCAGCCGAGTCTATCGAAATTGCTCGGCATGTAGTCAAATTTGCACAGATAGCGATTGCGAAATCGATCGGTCATGTGCGGTCGCGGAGTGCCGCCGCCGGCAACCCGCGCATAACCGTGCCATTGACATGAATCGTAGCTGCGCACCTTGACAAAACGCTTGCCTTTGCTTTCATCGTTGAGAATTAAACAATAACAGGTTGGACAGATATGGGTGCATGCTCCACATCCGACGCATTCTTTGGACTCGATTTGCCACGGTTCCATCCCGGATTTGCGCAGACCGCTGTAATCCTCTGAGCGACGGAATTTGGTATTCTTTTTTTCCACCTTTTGGGTCATCTTTTTGCGAAATTGCGCCAATCTCTTGCGATCGTCCAGCGAGGCTGCGGTTGTATGTGCGTGTTCTTGCAATGCCTGGGCAAACTTTTTGCCTTTGGCGGTTGCAACCATCAGCAGATAATCGTCGCCTATCCTTGCCAAATTGGCGTCGTATCCGCTTTCAGAGTACGGATTGCCACCGACCAACGTGCAATGGCAGGTCGGCGCGGTTGCCGTGCAATCACAGCTGATGATGGTGGTCGCTTTTCGCCAAGCTTCATAGGCGGCATCCACAAATTGTTCGTTGATCATCGCGCGATCCAACAGTTCAATGGCGTGCAGATCACAAGCCTTGACGCCGATCACCAATTGGTCCGCGATCTTGCGCGGTTCGGGATAAACGCGCTCCCTCACGCCGTAGAGCAACAGCTTGACCGGATCAACCGGCCGGTATGAGTCGATTTCCAGGATTCCGAGATCGGGATTGTTTCCCAACACCAGAGTGTCGGGATGGGTAAAAGGTCGCTGAGGGAAAAAAACACGGGAATAGTACGGCAGTTCTTGTTTGGCGCAGCGCGTGAGAAAAGCGAACAGATCATCGGCTTTCACGATCATAACCTTCCTCCTGGGTTAGAGCACAAACCTTATCCGCAACCCGCAGAGTCGCGAAGATACCGGAGTTGGCTATCTCTGAAAGGCCGGCAGGATTACCGAGCCGGAAGTCGAAAAATTGCAAGGAACTTGTGGAAACCGAGCAACCGACTCTCTGTTTCGGCTTTCAGCAGAGAAAATGGGAGCACAATCTGCCTGTTTGACAATCCTTGCGAAAGCGTATAAAATCACCTGCAAGCAACACCAACTGCGCTGATCTGTATCGGCGCGGTGTGCTCTTTTGTTCTCAAAGTTTTAAACAAGGTGATTTTTGGATATTGGCCAAAATCGGGGTGGGATAGATCGCCCAAACATTTCCACAAACCGTCGCCAAGCTTCGCGTCGTTTCCGCTAAATAGCCGTTCGGAACCACAGATCGTCTCCGTTGAATCCGTTTCACGGGCATGAGTTTGTGCGCAGGTGAAATGAAGGTTTGGGCTGGCAAGCGGTGTCAGTCGCGTCGGCATATCGGTCCTGTGGAAGAGCACTAATTGCCCGTATCGGCGGCGCAGCGAGTCAGTGTGCCAGGGAATCGCAACAGCACTTGAACACCGTTCATTTCACTGATTCGAAAATAGCGATTATGTCGATAAAGCGCAACATTTTTTTGCTTGGAATAAAAAAAACAGGTCGACTCCACTGGCCCGTTGGATAATGTTTTCATTGCTTGCATGATGGACAACATCCGCCACTTTTGTTTGGCGATTCCACAGGCGGACAACATGAGCTGCAGGATTCGCCCTGAAGCAGTTGAGCAGCTGCAAGCAAAGCCGCTTTGACGATCAGTTCGGGCGGAATGGCTTCATAAGTTCTGCCGTCAACTGTTAGAGTTCGGCAATCTGAATCTCCACAAGCAGAACAACACTTGCTTTGCCCGCTTGTTGCCGACAGCCACGTCTCGATTGGTTCTCCGCCGATCCAAATACGATTCGACTCAAGCGGATTATTGAGGAATGCAGAGGAACTGAGTACCTTCTTTTCAAGATCAACATCGATATCCAGTTCTTTCAGGCAACGCTTGAGCTTCTTGACTGTTTCCTCCACCGCTGTTTCTGTTACACCGCAACGGGCACAGGTTTGTCCGTGCTCGTCCACGAGGCGCTGCCAAAGAATTTTTAAGGTTTTCATCTTTATCCTTCTGGTCAAGTAGGTCGCCGTGGCCATTTAGGTCATCACTTTAGGTGTTACTCAAGGATGGTCCTGCAATTTCTGTTTACCTCTGTTCATCAATGTTAGTCATCGGAACACCTAATCCTTCACACAACGAACTGAGAATCCGTGTCTTTTATCTTCACAGCTGGAACCAATTGCTGTCTGGTAAGAATTCAATATCAGCAACCATGCTTTAAATCTATCGTTTTCCGAAGAAGACCAAAAGTAGGCATATTCGCCTAAATTCGCGAATTGAATTCGGCGATATCCGCCAGGTAACGCGCAAAATCCGAATTCATCTGTACCATCGTTGCTATTTCTCCAGTGAGCCGTTCCTTTCTCTTTAAGCTTGCTGCCGGCAATAGAATATCCTCCCAGATGATCTATCAATTTTTGCCATTCAGCATTATTCGGCACATGCCAGCCTTCCGGAGCCAGTCCCCTGGGGTCGTTTACCGAAAACCAGTTATACAAACAACCATAGGTTGTCAAATTGGACAGCTGGTTGCTGTAATAACAATAAGCACCATTCTGCAAAAAAGTCCAATTTCCGCTATCACTCGATTTAGTAATGGAATCTCCATTGCGGTAACGAGACACTTTTAAATTTTCTGCCATCCATATTTGATTACCGATCTGAACAGTTTTATATACATTACCATCAATATCTGTTACGGTGTTGGCACTTGCTCTGGTTAGAGGATCTAAATCAGTCTTACTTTTACGTAAAAGTTTTTCGCCCGAAATACTTGGGCTATGACCAGATTTGTATCGAACACCAATAGAACCCGAATCTCTTTTAGTTTTACTTTCTTGATTCCGTAATATAATGTTTTGGGTCAACTTTTCTCCATTTTTAAGCTCCAGGTTCTCCTCGGCTTCTTCATAGCCGATTTTGCTGACCTTGAGTACATATCGACCTATAGGAATATCTGAAAAACTTCTACCACCCATCGCGGTATAATATTCACCCATATCGCCTTGCAGTTCAATTTGAGCATCAAACGGCACCACCGCCACCTGAATCGTGCCGGTCGGCACCTGGGGATAGAGATCAATTGTCCGCCTCTCTCCCTTATGCAACACAACCCGTTCTTCAACCGGTTTCGCCTTTGGAAGTTCGGCGCGCACCAGCACCACGGACGGCGCCATGCGAATGTTCTGCAATTGCTTGACCTCGCGCCCGTCTATCGTCACTTTGGCGTTGGCATGGGTTTTAATGGTCAACTCGGCAAAGTTAGCCGTGCTGGCCAATTGCAGGCTCCTTTTTTCGCCTCGTTTGAGCTCCAGATTCTCTTCTGCAGTCTCGTATCCTTCCGATTGCGCATGCACCCGATAGATGCCAGGCCGCAAGCGGGCAAACGTGTGGGGTGTTTGTTCTTCCTGTTTAATCCCATCAAGATAGATAGTAAGCCTGGATTCGGGTGCTGAATTCACGGTCAGAGAAGCAAAATCTTCCTGCAGGGTAACCGTTTGGCCAACTTTGGGAGGCTGAATGTCGACGAGATCCTCATACGTCACATACCATTCTTTCACCAGCCGCAGCCGATAGCGTCCCGCTGGAAAGAACTGGCTGACCGGCGTCTCGCCGAGTTTTATCTCACCCAGAAAGACTGCAGCACCACTTGGCTTGCTGTCGATCTGTACCAGCACGTCCTGCTCTTTTTCCAGCTTGATCTCAAAGAGATTGTTATTCTCATCCACTTGAATCCGCTGAATGACCGGCTGGTAACCGTCCTTGGCAAGCCGCAACTCGTGGGAGCCGGAAGAAAGCGTTTGCTGTTTGTCGGCGCCCATACGCTTGCTGTCTATCGAAATCTCTGCTCCTGGCGGATCGCTCAGAATGACCACAGGAATCCTTCCGGGTTTCTGCTCGCCGGTCAGACGGATGCGCCATACCTGCCGCGGCTTGAGTTGGATACCGATCTCCGACAGGATCAGTTTGAGACGTTCATGATCTGCATGCAGGATCTCGAGTACGCGCTCATCCGGAGATAAAAAAACCATATCCCTGCCTGGTGCATGGTCGACGCGTACTACACCGTTGTAGGCATCATATGCCAGGCTCCTGAGATCAGTCAGAACCTGCACGGCAGCGCAGTCACGGCCGTTGACGTCGCGCACCCCGACCAGCTCGTCCTGAGCCAGTTCCGGTTCGCCGATCAGGTGCATCTGCGGCAGTTGCTGAGTAATGACGGGGATTGTAGGCAACAAAACAGCAAGCAGGATGAGCGAATATCGCATGGCTAAAATCCCGTAATGTATTCAAGCCTGTAAACAGCGATAAAAAAGTGGCTAAAATCTGCAATAAAGGAACGTTAAAAAAATAAGACACCTCAGGCCGCAACAACCTGAAAGAGACATTTTTGGAACCCCGCAAACAGCGCGCCGATTTCTTCGGGTCTTCCAAGATTGGCAATCGAGTTGTGCTACATCAGCCGCAGCAAAGGCGACAACTTTTCCCGGTCCAACTCCTCCACTCCTACGCGGACATAGTGCTGCAAGACAAAATCGAGAAAAGCCCGCTGTTTGGCGGTGAATTCGCTGTCGATCGAGACTCGGGCGCGAGCGGCCCGGACGATGGCGCGGATCAGCGGCCGCGGTGTGTAATATTCGCCGCCTTTGTGGCCGGCATTGCCCATACGCTTGATCTTTTCCGCATAGAGCGCGGACAATTCGTGTTTTTCTGCCTGGGAACGATAAAGCAGTTCGTCGATGTTATCGATGATCTCGCGCAGGTTGTAGCCGCTCTGGATCTTGTACTTGATATCGCCAAAGATCTCGCCAATCTTGTAGTCGATCGTGTTCGGCCCGGACACCCATGATTGATTACCTTTATTCGATTGGGTTGTGCTGACCTGGCGTTGAAAAAAGCAAAACGCGCTTGACTGGAGGCGGCCGGCCATTCGAGCCTGGGTGCAAGTGCATTGCGGCCTCCATCACACATGATTCTCGTCCCGGCTAGACAATAAAATCCCCCATTAGGGTAAAAGTATATACGGATAAAACAATCTATTTGCAAACAGAAAAATGGACCAAATCCAGCGGAGCACGATCGCCGAGTCTACTGCTGTTGCGGTTTAGGGAACGCGTGGAGCCCCGATAAAAATAATCGGGACAGGGCCGTATAAAATCCGGACCCTGCAGGTGCAAAGGCAAGACAACATGATCAAGATGATGGACACCTTTGATATGCTGGAAGAAGTGTAGTATTTGCAGGTATTCTAAAATTACCGTAGGGGATTTGTCTATCCCTCCCCCCAAATTGCTTCACGGTACAAAATGTTCGACTAAAAATAAATCCACCGTTACTTAAGCAGTAAAGCCTTACCCACCTGTATATTTTCTCCGGTCATAAGCTTGTAATAAAATAAGCCGCTTGCATAATCTTGACATGAAAAGTTCACCGCATGATGCCCCGCTGCCATTTTTTCATTAATAAGAGTGGAAAGTAAACTTCCCCGCACATCAAAAATATCGAGTCTGACATGCTCTTCGGTTGGCAGATCAAATGATATCGTGGTGGTGACATTGAAGGGATTGGGGTAATTTTGATTGAGGACAACCCGGGCGGGCAGAGCAGATGGCCCCTTTTGATGAATAATGGTTTCGACAAGAGCAAAGTCAATCTGACTCGTCCAAAAATCGTGTCCCCGGCTGTTGATAGCAAGGGTAAAGGGGATGCGGAGCGAATCTCTTTTTTCTGCAGCTTCCGGAGTATAGCAAAATGCAAATGAGTTTTCGCAAGTGATCTTTTGCCCGGGGCCGATGTCTCCAAATTCGACAGTTGCGTTGGGAATGGATTGAATGCGGGTATCGGTGGTTGATAGGGTAGCGGATATTTCTTCTGCGACCACCGAGGCGCTTTTGTTTTCCAATTCGACGGTGAAACTCTGTCTTCTAAACCGTGAATTGTAGGATCCGATCTGATAACCGCGTAGCTCAACTGGGCCGATCGTGGAGAAATAATCGGGATCGCATAGGTCTGTAATGATATCGACGGCCAGATCGTTTACGTTCAGGTTAACTCGATAGGTCGTCTCTTCGAGTCCCGCCAGCCATTTCAAGCCGCCCCAAACATTATCGAGGGCCTCGCCATCTCCATGTGCCCCGTCATCAAACAATTGCAGTGAATCCTTAAATGCCGATTCCTCTTGTTGTATAATGCCCTGGACGCTGACCGGATGGTTGGCCGGGTTGCGCACTATTGCGGTCAGCTGCAGGGTATCACCTGCTGGCACAAGATAGCCCATCTGAATTTCCAGCCTCTGCCCCCAGGCAAGTTCAGCATACGGATTTTCTTTATCCTTGAAGAAATTCCAGATTTCGACACTCGCATTGATGTCGCGGTTGGTATTTCCCGCCCACTCGCCGGTAAAGCCACTTGACGGCCAGGCATGTCCGCCGTCGATAATCTTGTAAAATACCAATACTGGTTCTCCCAACGCGTCTGAATAGGTAAACTTTTCAACCCGACAACTGTCGCTCGAACAGGTATCGGGTAAAGCCACACTATCGGCCGGCAAGATACAGCTGTTGTTCTCAATCCAAAAATTCAAGGTTTTTTCCACAGACCATTTTACAATATTACCATTGTATGTGACTTTGTCATCTTTTGTACCATTGCACATTAGAATGGGCAAGGAGCTAAACAGGCGACTGGTATTCGCAATGGTATCGATCAGAGTGGCGGAAACCGGTGCTATAGCTGCAAAACGATGCCTTAACTGACAGGCCAATTTATTCGTCATAATGCCACCGTTTGAATAGCCACAACAGTAAATGCGCTTCATGTCGATATCATAATGGATCTTCAGGGTATCAATGATGGCAGATATCAATCCAACATCATTTACATCGGGTGGGACCATAATCCAGTTAGGTTCGACAAGTCCGGTATTAAATCCAGGATAGATAGCCTCCGGGTAAACCAGAATGAATCCCGCTGTATCGGCCACTTCATTCATCAAGGAATAGTCCATCTGCCATTGAGCGTTGTCGGTGTAACCATGTAAATTGAATACGACCGGCATATTGGCCTTAAAATTCTGCGGCAGAAAGACAAGATACTCGCGTGTTTCTCCTTCGAACTCAAAACTGTATCGTTGTGTCTGCGCCTGTGCCGGAGGAAGGACGAAAAGCACGATCATGAGCAGAAAGTAATGGCCCGTTATACCACAATGGTAATACACGTCAGTTCGCGATGATGAATTGTACATGTTGACCTCCGTTTCTTTGATACCCTTGCACTTGGAAATTCTTTTGTCAGCGCCGTGTAACTCTCAGAACTGAATTGAAAACAAGCTCAATCACTGAGATTACAGGATAAAAGGAACTTGAATCAACTTGTACATTCGACAGGATTGCAGACAATATGAACTGGAAACGATTTCGTTCACCGCCAGGATATTGGTATTGCATATTCCGGTGAAACTTGCCACCTATTCCGTTTGAAAGTTTACCACTTTATTTTCTCGAACATTCTTTAAAATAAAATTACAAGGGTGGCAGTTTTCAGCCGGAATTTCTCTTCATTTTTCTCATCGAATCGCCG
>JAKQNP010000011.1 GCA_029565675.1 bacterium | reverse complement strand
AACAGCAGTGGAACTCGCCAAAAAAGCTTATTATCCGGATATTACCCTGGGAGTTGGATATACACAGCGGGATGATTTACAGAATGGCGCAATCATGCATGATTTTTTTTCCGCCACCGTTTCGGCAAACCTTCCGCTTTGGTTCGGCAGTCGGCAAAAGCCACAAGTAAAAAAGGACGAGTATTCGGCCGCCTCGTTGCGGGCCGAATATTTGGACCTACTCAATCAGGTGCGAGCGGATAGCCTCAGTACCACGGCGGAGATCGAGCGAAACCAAAAGCGCATCCAACTCTATGAAAAGAGCATCCTGCAACAGTCCAGGCAGGCATTGGAATCCGCCCTGGCTGGTTACCGGGTCGATAAAGTCGATTTTTTAACCCTGATCAACAGCTGGACGATGGTGAAGAACACAGAGATGCAATATTATCGTTCTCTGGCGGATTATGCCCAATCGATCGTGGATTTCAAGTTGATAACCGGAATTATATCAACGAGTTAGAAACGCTGATAAAAAAGGGAACCTTTTGAACAGACAATGATAGGTCACCGATCGGCGAATACCGAATGAATCGCAATTGCGACAAGATCAAGCGCTTTCTTAAAGAAACGAGTTCATCCGGAGTCCATAAGCTTCAATAGGAGAATAGATCGCATGAAAAGAAAATGGATAATCGGATTTATCGCCGGTGGGCTGATCGGTGGGGCTGCGACTTTTGCATTCCTGCCGCGGGACGGCGAACGATCCGTAGTAGAAAATGAGCAGGCAAAGCAGCTCTACACCTGTGGCATGCATCCCGAAGTCATTTCGGACAAGCCAGGGAACTGCCCCATTTGTGGTATGAAACTAACTCCGATTAAAAGCAGTAAGGTGAAAACCACTAAAAAGGCTCAGAGCCGGATTCTCTATTGGCGCGCGCCCATGGACCCGACCGAGATTTACGACCATCCCGGCAAATCCAAAATGGGCATGGATTTAATCCCGGTATACGAGGGCCAGGAGGCTAGCAGGAGTGGCAGTTTCGTCATCGACGGGACAGTGCAACAGAACATGAACCTGCGCACCGCGCCAGTTGTTCGACGCGATATCGATCGGGTTATTCGCGCCCTGGGCACCGTCAAACCAGCGGAGGATAGGGAATATGCGGTGAACATCAAATTCAGCGGCTGGATCGAAAAGCTTGCTGTCAATACACTCGGGCAGACAGTGTACAAAGGCCAACCGCTGCTGGAAATCTATTCGCCGGAGCTGTTATCGACGCAGGAGGAGTTTCTGCTCGCTTTAAAGAATCGTGACCGGCTGGACGGAGGCGATCTTTCTGCCATTCAGAACGCCGAAGATCTGATCGCATCGGCCCGGCGGCGGCTGGAGCTCTGGGATATTCCGGCCGCTGAAATCGAACAACTGGTACAAACCCGACAGGCTCGCCGCACCCTGACGCTGCGCGCTCCGGCCGATGGTGTAGTAATCCACAAAACCATCGTGCAAGGGGATAAGGTGATGCCGGGAATGGATCTGTTTCATATCGTCGATCTGAGCACCGTCTGGATCGAGGCTTCAGTGTTCGAGTCCGAGCTGCCGTTTGTGCAAAAGGGGCAACGAGCCGAACTGGAACTCGACTACTCACCCGGCACGGATTTGGCCGGGCGGGTGGATTTTATTTATCCCTTTCTCGATCGCCAGAGCAAATCCGCGACCGTGCGCTTGCTTTTTCCCAATCCGAACGGCCGGCTGAAGCCGGACATGTTCGCCACGGTGCGTATTTTCGCACGAGCTGCTTCCCAAGTGCTGGCTGTTCCCAGCGAGGCAGTGATCCACTCGGGCAGGCGGGAACTTGTTTTTATCGCCCGCGGAGAGGGCAGGTTCGAACCACGGCAAGTCCGGATCGGCAGTTCCGACGATGACGGCTATGTGCAGGTGCTTTCTGGAGTGATGGAAAACGAATCGGTGGTCGTTTCGGGTCAATTTCTGCTCGATTCCGAAAGCCAAACCCGCGAAGCAATCGCTAAATTGCGCGCTGCAAAACAGAAACCGTCAACCGTCGAAGAATCAAAACCAGCGGTCGACGAACCAGAC
Source organism: bacterium (assembly GCA_029565675.1). Classification (GTDB taxonomy): domain Bacteria; phylum Zhuqueibacterota; class Zhuqueibacteria; order Residuimicrobiales; family Oceaniaggregativiventaceae; genus Sulfursilanivivens. The sequence continues at coordinate 267 of JAKQNP010000011.1, read as the reverse complement.
TCCGTTCACCATCGGGCCTTAAACCATTGAATTTGCAAGTCCCGATTTCAACTTTGAGATGAGCATGATTGAGAAAATTATCGAGTGGTCAGTTAATAATCGCTTGCTGATCCTGATCGGAACGGTCGCGATCATAGCCGCCGGAATTTCAGCCATACAACACACACCGGTGGATGCAATTCCGGACCTGAGCGATGTGCAGGTGATCATCTACAGCGAGTACCCCGGACAGGGACCCAATGTGGTCGAAGATCAGGTGACCTATCC
>JAKQNP010000047.1 GCA_029565675.1 bacterium | reverse complement strand
AAGGCCCCGGCTTGTCCAACAAAGCCTGCCATTGTGATATGTTGGACAGCAAAATGGACCTGGTATTTAAAAATGGGAAAAATCCCATCTAAATCTCTGTTTTTTGATTCAACTAGTTTTTATTTTGGACAGCAGTGATATTTAATTATATTTAATCGAACATGAGCAGCGGCAAATCAATGCTACTTGAGCAAAACCATCTTGCGTTGCGAAACAAAACGATCCGTGATCATCACACAGATATAACATCCAGATGAGAGCGGTAAACCGTTGGCATCGCAGCCGTCCCAGACCGCTTTATGTATACCCGCCGGCATTTGTTGATCGACCAGAGTCCGGATGCATTGTCCGGTGGTGCTGACAATCTGCAGTCGCACATGTGTCGCTACAGGCAGTCGAAACGGTATAAAAGTCTGTGGATTGAACGGATTCGGATAATTTTGCTGGAGAGCAAATTGTTCAGGCAACTCTGGTTTATCCGCTATATTGCTGACCAGATCCAGATGCCAATGGTGTTCGACTTGCGACTCTTGATCCTTGACAACAACCCGGATCAGGGATTGCATGGGGAGGTTGGACTGCGTCAAAATCGCGACTTCGGTTCCGTGGCCAAACGGCAGATCGTTGACTGTCCAGTGATAGCTTAGCGAATCCGCGTCAGGATCGAGGCAACGGATCTGGAACAACAGCGTTTGATTCAGCTGTGCATGAACCAGAGAATCCTCGGGAAAGACTTCGAAAACCACGGGCGGTCGATTGAAATTAAGGACTTTGATCTTGAGAACAGCTTCTGCCGACCCGTCAAAGCCATCATCAGCGTGGAATAGGATCGTGTAATCGCCGGCCTGATCAAATTGCGGCTGCCAGAAAAACCGTCCGTTATGTGGTTCAAATTGAGCGTTTCGCGGCGGATTTTCGACCGTCAAACTCAGCGAATCACCGTCCAGATCAATGGCTTGCACCATCCACTCGAATCGGTTCATTTCTGTAATGGTGGTATCGGGCAGGGGAGCAAAACTCGGGGCTCGATTGGGCAGCAAGTAGGCAATAAACGACACAGTGTTCTCTTGCGCACCGACCAGAGTCGCTTCGAGTTCTCCAATTTTCCCTGCACCCAGCGTCCAGCGCACCTGGGCGTAGCCGGCTCCATTGGTGAGAACCGGATTTTCGCCAGAGATAGAACCGCCGCCGCTGCTCACTTTAAATTCCACCCATGTGCCAGCGATGGGATTTTGATGATCATCTAACGCTTTCACCACTATTGGCGCCGGTAATTCCTGCCCTCTCTGCCCGAATTGTTCATCACCGCTAACCTTGATCAGTCTGATCGAGGAGGATGGGATGGCCAGGATCGAAATTTCCAGGGGTACGAGTTCTTTGTAGGCGATCACACACCGGTATATGCCGCTCTGAGTCCCCAAAACCGGAGAAAAAACCGCGCGCCCGTCCAAGTCGGTTGATGCGGTGGTCAGCGAATGCAAATCACCTGCAGGGGAATAAAGCGAGAGCGACAGGGTTTGATTCGGCACAGCGTTGGCAAATGAATCGCTCAACATCGCTACAATCGGCAGTTCGATCGGTTTGTCGACAACACCACTTCGTTGCAGCGAATCGAGCAAGGCCAGCCGTGCAGGAGGGCCGGCAACGAACAAGATTTGCGCCGTGTCCGCAACGGCAGGTACACCATCGATGGTCGCCCAGACTTTTTTCCAACCGCTGCGCGTCGAGCGCAATTCTGTTTTAGCTGTACCATCTGCGGTACTCGGAACTGTGTTCGGGTGCAAGACTGCTTTCGCACCAGCGACGTGGAACTCGGCAACAGCGTTCTCTACGGGATAGTTGTCGGAGTCGCGCAGCACGGCCTGGATCTGTGCCGCTTCGCGTCCGTTGGCGCGAACTGGTGAAGTACAGGTGATTGAGGAGAGTGATGGATCGGTCAAGCGCTGCTGAGCATAGGCAATCCAAAAAAGCGGGGAATTGATCAGACTCTTATTGTTGTAATAGGCAGTGGCGCTGACTTCAATCTTTCCTGGTTTTCCTCCAAGGGTCAGTTGTGCGGCTGCTTGGCCGACGCTGTCGGTAGCGGTCACGTAATAATTCTGTCCGGAAAAAAATGCGCTACCGGCTCTGACCTCAAATCGCAGCGGAT